>CABHPB010000125.1 GCA_902168115.1 uncultured Methylopila sp.
AAGGGGAGGGCAGGGTGGGGATCGTTCAAGAATGGAGCGCCTCGCCGGGCGTGGAGCATCATCCGGAACCCGACCCCACCCTTACCCTCCCCTTGGGAGAGGGGAGGGAGGCGGAGAAGTCGGCGCAAATCTCTTCGGAGAGAGGGTCGCCGACAAAAATTTACGCACCGCATGTCACGCCCGGCCCCGCTCGTCCGTCCTGGTGTCGACGCGCGGCGATGTTTTCCGCGCCAACCGACGGAGACCCAAGATGACCTCGCGCCTCGACGTCATGCGCGCCGCCCCCGACGCCTTTAAGGCGATGCTCGATGTCAGCCAGTACGTGAACAATTGCGGCCTCGAGCCCAGCCTGCTGCACCTCGTCAAGCTGCGCGCCTCGCAGATCAACGGCTGCGCCAACTGCATCCACATGCACTTCCACGAAGCGCTCGCCGACGGCGATACGGCCGACCGGCTGATCCTGCTCGACGCCTGGCGCGAGACCGATGCCTACTCGCCGCGCGAGCGGGCCGCGCTCGCCTGGACGGAGGCGCTGACGCTGGTGGCCGAGACGCATGCCCCGGACGACGTCTACGAGACCGTCCGCTCGGAGTTCTCCGAGGCCGAGACGATGCGGCTCTCGGTGGCGATCACCACGATCAACGCCTGGAACCGGCTCGCCATCGGCGCCCGCGTCATGCCAAGGGTCGCCGTCAGGGCGGCGGCGTGACCGCGACGGGCGAGGCGTCGGCAGCCGCCGACACCGCCTTCGAGCGCAATCGCCGGCGCCTGTTCGGCCTCGCCTACAAGATGCTTGGCTCGGTCGCCGAGACCGAGGACGTCCTGCAGGAGGCCTGGCTGCGCTGGCGCAGCGCGGACCGCGCGGCGGTGCGGGACGAGGGCGCCTTCCTCGCCCGCACAGTGACGCGCCTGTCGCTCGACGTGCTGCGCTCGGCCCGGGTGAAGCGCGAGGCCTATCTCGGCACATGGCTGCCCGAGCCGATCGTCGACGAGGCGACGCCGGCGCCCGACGAGACCGTCGAGCTCGCCTCCGACCTTTCGGTCGCGCTGGTGCTCGCGCTCGAACGGCTCACCCCGCTCGAGCGCGCCGCCTTCCTGCTGCACGACGTCTTCGACATGCCCTTCGCGGAGGTCGCCGAGACGCTGGGCAAGAGCGTCGAGGCCTGCCGCCAGCTCGCCGCGCGCGGCCGCATCCACGTCGCCGAGGAGCGCCCGCGCGCCAAGTCGACCGCGGAGGAGGGGCAGGCGCTGGCGAGCGCCTTCCTGAAGGCCTCGCGCGCCGGCGACATGGCGGGTCTCGTCGCGATCCTCGCCCCCGACGCCGTGTTCCGCGCCGACGGCGGCGGCGTGCGCCCGGCCGCCATGAGGCCGCTGTTCGGCGCCGGGCGGATCGCCAACTTCTTCGGGCGGATGATCCGGCTGAACCTGCCGGTCGAGCCACGGTCGGCCAGCTTCGTGACCATCAATGGTCTGCCGGGCTTTGTGACCATCGAGGCGGACGGGCTGCCGCAGACCACCGCCTTCGAGATCGCGGACGGTCGGATCACAGCGGTCTACGTCGTCCGCAACCCGGACAAGCTCGGGCGGCTGATGGAGGTTTAAGCGCGGTGGCCATGGTCACGGTGGACAGGCTGTCCACGCGCCTGGCCACCGCTCAGCCGCGCTTCAGGCGCCGCGCGGCCTCCGGCGCGAAATAGGTGAGGACGCCGTCAGCGCCGGCCCGCTTGAAGCAGGCGAGGCTCTCCATCATGGCGGCGTCGCGGTCGAGCCAACCGTTCTGGCCGGCGGCGGCGATCATCGCGTATTCGCCCGACACCTGATACGCGTAGGTCGGCATCCTGAAGCGATCCTTCAGCCGCCTCAGCACGTCGAGATAGGGCATGCCGGGCTTGACCATCAGCATGTCGGCCCCTTCCGCGACGTCGAGCTCCGCCTCGCGCTCGGCCTCGTCGCCGTTGAACGGGTCCATCTGGTAGGTCTTCTTGTCCCCGACCAGCGCCTTCTTCGTCCCGATCGCATCCCGGAACGGCCCGTAGAAAGCGGACGCGTACTTGGCCGCGTAGGACATGATCTGGACGTCCGCTTTGCCTAGATCGTCTAAGCCCGAGCGGATCGCGCCGACGCGGCCGTCCATCATGTCGGAGGGGGCGATGACGTCCGCGCCGGCCTCGGCCTGCGTCTGCGCCTGCCGCACCAGCGCCGCGACGGTGGCGTCGTTGAGGATGCGATCGCCCTCGAGCAGGCCGTCATGGCCGTGGCTGGTGTAGGGGTCGAGCGCGACGTCGGTGATGAGGCCGATGTCGGGAACCTCCCGCTTCAGCAGCCTCAGGGCGCGGCAGACGAGGTTCTGCTCGTTCAACGCCTCCGAGCCGTCGGGATCGCGCAGGTCTGGGTCGGTGAACGGGAACAGCGCGACCGCGGGAATGCCGAGGCTCGCAGCCTCCGCGACGGCGCGGGCGGCCTCGTCGATCGAGAGGCGCTCGACGCCCGGCATGGACGGAACCGGCTCGCGGCGCTTCTCGCCGTCGATCAGGAAGATCGGCCAGATTAGGTCGTCGACCGTCAGCGTGGTCTCGCGCACGAGGCGGCGGGTCCAGTCGGAGCGGCGGTTGCGGCGCGGGCGATGCGGCAGGTCGAGCGTCCCGTCCGCCGCGCGCGCGCCCTGTTCGGCCGCGCCGAGTTTTCCGATTGTCTTGTGCATGTCGACGTTCGCCCTCCGGCGCCGAGCGTGACCGGCCAGATCGCCGCGTGGTTTAGCACCCCTGCGGCCCCTCGCACAAAGGCCGTCGCCCCCGGCTGGTTTGCGCCGGGCGCGGGAGTCGGACAAGAGTGCCGGCGCCGACCACGCGTTCAGGAGGCGCCGTGCCTGCTCCGGACGAAGAGGACTACGGACCCCCGCCGCTCTCGGTTCGGGACAGCCGCTTCTCGGCGGAGCGGACGACGCGTCCGTGGACCTGGCGGCTCGGCGTGTTCCTAAGGGCGATGGCGGCGGTCGAGTTGTTCAAGGGTCTCGGCCACTGGGCCGCGCTCATCGCGGCCGGCGGCCAGCCCGACGCGCTGCGCGGCGCTGCGGCGGGCTGGGTTCTGGGCGACGCGCTGTTCGCGATCGCCGATCCCGTCGCGGCGGTGGGGTTGTGGGTCGGTGCCGCCTGGGGCGTCGCCATCTGGCTGATCGCCGCGATCGCCCAGATCGTCGCCTCGGGGCTGGGCGGCCCGACCGTCGCGGGCTGGCTGACCATCGCCGTCATGCTCGTCGCAATGTCGGTCTATATCGCCCTGTCGATCAAGGCGCGTCACGAAACGCCCTGACGCCGGCATGGTCGTGAAAAGTCACGAAATGGAAACCATGGAGTGGTTTCCGGCATTTGAATCAAATCTGAACAGCAAATTACCACGAATACTGCAATGTCTTGATTATCTAAGGAGCAAGAATTCGTTCAGTACGAGAAATAAATACAAATTTCATCCTGCCATTTAAGCGCATTTTCAGGGGCGCAGCCTATCTTCGAGATCAAAGAGACGCGGCACGAACGACGTCTCGAAGACGATCGACAGACAGGAAGGCGTCAAACATGTCCAACCTCGCTCGCAAGACGGTTCCCGCCGCGCCGGCCGCCGCCGAAGCCGAAAAGGGCGCCGTCCGCCCGCTCTACCTCGAAGCCCTGACGCTCGTGGAGCGGCTGCATCGCCGCCTGCTCGACGTGATCAAGGACGAGTTCGACCGCCGCGGCCGCTCCGACATCAACTCGGTCCAGGCGCTGCTGCTCTACAACATCGGCGACGCCGAGCTGACCGCCGGGGAGCTGCGCACCCGCGGCTACTACCTGGGCTCGAACGTCTCCTACAATCTCAAGAAGCTCGTCGAGATGGGCTACCTGCACCACCAGCGCTCGCGGATGGATCGCCGTTCGGTGCGGATCAGCCTCACGGAGCGCGGCCGCGAGGTGCACGACATCGTCGACGGTCTCTACGCCAAGCACGTCCGCACGATCGAGCAGGTCGGCGGCGTCAACGCCGAGGACTTCAAGACCCTGAACGTCGCGCTGGTCCGGCTCGAGCGCTTCTGGACCGACCAGATCCGCTTCCGTCTCTGATCCCCGACGGTCGTCGGAGGTCCGACGCCGCCGCCGACGATCGCTGAGATCAAGAAGCCCGTCCCGGGAGACCAGGGCGGGCTTCTGCGTTCAGGCCTCTTCGGCTTCGTCCTCGTCGCCGAGCGCCCGGTCGATGGCCTCGGCCAGCACCTCGCCGGGATGGGCGCCCATGACCACGAGCTTGCCTGCGAGGATGAAACAAGGAACGCCCGTCACGCCGATCGCCCGGGCGCGCTCGACCTCTTCCCTGATCTCCTCGACGTCCTCGTCGGAGTCGAGGCGGTCGCGCAGCGTCTCCCAGTCGAGGCCGACGTCGTCCGCCGCACGGCCGATGACGTCGAGGTCCGAGATGTCCTCGCCTTCCGTGAAGTAGGCCTCGAACAGGCGCTCGATCAGCGCGCCCTGCGCGGCCGGGCCTTCCTCGGCCGCCCAGCGGATCGCGCGGTGGGCGTCGAGCGTGTTGGGAGAGCGAGCGATCTCCGAGAACAGGAAGGCGATGCCCTCGTCGCGGCCGATCGCGGCGAGCTCGTCGTGCATCGTGCGGATGCGCTCCTCGTCCTCGAACTTGGCGGTCAGATACTCGTGCCGGTCGAGGCCCTCCGGCGGAATGGTCGGGTCGAGCTGGAAGGGCTGGTAGCGCACGGTCGCCTCGACCTCCGGCCGGGAGGCGAGGGCGGCTTCAAGCCGGCGCTTGCCGATCCAGCACCAGGGGCAGACCGGGTCGGCGAACACGTCGATCGTAAGGGCGGCGGACATATCGGGCTCCGTTTCGGCCCCGATATGGCGGCTTGACCGCCCGAGAGGAACCCCGGTCGTTCAGGCGCTTCGCCGCACCGGCTCCTCGTCGCTCGCCACCGGCGCCAGCGCGGGACCGTAGCCGGCGGCCTCGAGCAACGACGCCACGCCGTCGCGACTGGGGCCGCCGCCGTCCGGCCGCTCCGCCAGCGTCAGCCGCGCGCCGAACAGCTCGTCCGGCTGCACGCGCGGCGCGGAGCCCGCGCCGGAGCGGCGATAGGCTTCGTCGACGTCGGGCGAGGACAGGGCCAGTCCTCCGACCTGGAGCACGCCGCGCCTGCGTCCGCCGAGGGAGACGCGACCGGCGGCGCGGTCGCCGAAGCCGGACAGGCCGGTGTCGGCGAAGCCGTCGGCGTCGAACGCGATCTGCGGCGCGCCGTCCGCAGCGGGCCATGACGCCGACGGGCAGACCGGCCCGCGGACGGCCAGGCGGCCGTCCTGCCCGATCGCGAGTTCGACCAGCGGCGGGAAGCCGTCCGGGCCGGCGGGGCCGAGCGGAAGCTGCGCGAACCGGCCGGAGGACGAGCGCGCGGCCGCGTAGACCCCGAGCTCTCCGAGCACGGTGACGTCGACGGTGACGGCGGCCGCGCCGAGGTCGACCTGCGCGGCGCGGCCGTCCGGCGCCCGCCAGACGAGCGTGACGGCGGATAGCGCGTTCGGGTCGAACGCGCCGTCTCCGGCGAGCCGCGCGGCGAGGCGCCCGGGAAGGACGAGATGGGAGGCCTCCGCATCCCGGATCAGCGAGGCCATCGCCTGCGTGCCCGTCGGCTGGTGGAAGGCCGCCACGCAGCAGGAGGCGAGCCATGGCCCGAGGCCGGTCGACAGGCCCGCGAGGCTCGCGAGATCGAGCGTGGAGACGAGGGCGGACTGGCTCGACAGCCGCGAGGCGGCGAGCGGCATCAGGGTCGCCGCGAGCAGCTCGTTGTGCGAGCGGGCGACGGGCGTGCGGCCGGCGTCGAAGGTGACGAGCGCGACGTGATCGGCCGCGTCCTTCGGACGGTTCTCCCGGGCGAACCTCTCCCCTGCGAGCCCGAGAACATCGTCGAGCGGCGTCGCGCCGTCGGGCGCGCCGGGGCCGAAGCAGCCGACATAGCGGATCGTGTCGAGGCCGGCCGCGATCTCGCAGGCGTCCTCTCCGAGCGCGGCGCCCGCGCCGGTGGTCCATGTCAGGACCGCGCTGGCGCCGAGCGGGGCGAGAGCGTTGACGATCTCGCGCCGCCGCCAGGCCAGCGGCAGCATGACCGCCGTCAGCCCGGCGCGCCAGAGCGCGAGGCAGGCGATCGCGGCCTCGGCGCTCGACCCGAGCTGGACCCCGACGACGGCGTCCTCGCCGAGCCGCCATCCGCCGAAGACGGAGGCGAGCGCCGACACCGACTCATCCACCTCCCGCCAGCTTTGCGGCGCGTCGCGGCCAGGCCGGACCAGCGCGTCGGCGTCGCCGTTCCGCTCGGCGTTGTGCGCGAGAATCTCGTCGAGCGTGGCGAAGCCGGCGATCGGATTGTTGAGATTTGAAGGGTTTGCGGGTTCGAGACGCATCGCGTGCCGCCGGTCCTCAGCCTGTCGTGGCGGGAGCCCGCCACCAGGTCTCGAGCGTGGGTCCGAAGAGCGGCGTCGTCTCCGGCCGCTCGATGCGCTTCCAGCGGGCGATCCACCGCTCCTTCTGGTGGAACAGAGGCACGACGTAGAAGCCGGACAGCAGCACGCGGTCGAGCGCCCGCACCGCGGAGACGAAGTCCGGACGCTCCCGCGCCGCGATCATCGCGTCGATCATGGCGTCGATCGCCGACTGCCTGGCGCCCATGTAGTTGCGCTCGCCGGGCGTGTCGGCGGAGCGCTGGCCCCAGAACTTGCGCTGTTCGAGGCCTGGCGAGAGCGAGGAGTACCAGTTCCAGATGATCATATCGAAGTCGTAGGTCTGCCGCCGGCGGAACAGCTCGACGTAATCGACGAGTCGCACGCGGGCCTTCACCCCAGCCCGCTCGACATTGCGTGCGAAAGCCAGCGCCAGACGCTCGTGATCGCGGGAATCCACAAGGATTTCGAACGTCAGCGGCGTCGCGGCGTCCTCGCGGGCGAGCTCGCCGCCCTTCAGGATCCAGCCGGCGGACTTCAGAAGGTCGAGCGCCGTCCGCAGCCGGTCGCGGTCGCGGCCCGATCCGTCGCTCACCGGCGCGCGCCAGCCGTTCTCGAGAACGTCCTCGCGCACCGCGTCGGGAAACGGCGTGAGCAGTTCCCGCTCCCGCTGGTCGGCCGGCGATCCGAAGGAGGCGAGCTCCGAGCCCTCGAAGTAGCTCTGCGTGCGCACGGTCTCGCCGGCGTACAGGTTCCGGTCGATCCACTCGTAGTCGAACAGCTCGCACAGCGCCTCGCGCGTGCGGACGTCGCCGAACACCGGCTTGCGGGTGTTGAAGACGAAGCCGTTCATCCCCCACGGCAGGCCAGAGGTGAAGCCTTCGGACACGACCTCGCCGCGCTCGGCGGCGGGGAAGGCGTATCCGGTGGTCCAGCGGATCGGGTCGCTTTCCATCCGGATGTCGACGAGCCCCTTCTTGAAGGCCTCGAACATCGAGTTGTCGTCGCGATAGTAGTCGTAGCGGATCTCGTCGAAGTTGTTGACGCCGCGGTTTACAGGAAGGTCGCGGCCCCAGTAGTTCGGGTCGCGGCGGAACGTCACCGAACGCTGCGGGTCGACCGCGCTCACGATGTAGGGCCCGCTGCCGAGCATCGGCTTGAAGCTGGTGTTCTCGAACGCCTTCGGGTCGGTCGCCTGCGCCGACAGGATCGGCATGAGGCCGAGGATCAGCGCGAGCTCGCGGTCCTCCTCCGGCAGGTCGAAGCGGATCGAGCGTTCGCCGACGGTGTTCGCCGCGAGCACCCGGCGGTAGTTGGCCCGGAACGAGGGATGGCCGTGGTCCCTGAGGAGCTGGAACGTGAACAGCACGTCCTCGGCCCCGACCGCGCGCCCGTCGGAAAAGCGCGCCCTTGCGTCGAGATGGAACGTGACGAAGCCGCGATCGTCGGGCAGCTCCAGGGTCTCCGCCACGAGGCCGTAGAGCGAGAACGGCTCGTCGAAGGAGCGCGCGAGCAGGCTCTCGTAGACGAAGCCCCTCAGCCCCTGCGCCGGCTGCCCGCGATACACGAAGGGATTGAGGGTGTCGTAGGAGCCGGACCAGCCATAGGTGATGCGGCCGCCCTTCGGCGCGTCGGGGCGCACATAGGGAAGATGCTCGAACTCCGGCGGCAGGGCGGGGCGGCCGTGCATGGCGACGCCGTGCAAGCCGTTCGGTCCCGGCAAGCCGTTCGATCCCGGAACCGGCGCCGCGGGTCTCGCCTCCTGCGCCCGCGCCGGGCCGAGCAGCGCCAGCGTCGCGGCCGCGGGAACGGTCTTGAGCAGCGTCCGCCGGGCGATCGAGGTCTCATTGCGGCGCGGAGTGTCCATGCCGGTCAGCTGAGGGGGCCCGGGACGATTCGTGGCGACATGGCCCGAGGGTATCACAGCGTCGACGCCGCCTGTGGCGAAAGCCGTGCAAAGCCTTGAATGTCACCGTGTTGCCGCAATTCGTCGACAGACAGCGGACGCTCCGAGTTTTGAAGCCGCCCGGTCGGTTCGCGCGCATGCCTTGACATGGCGCCACGGTCGAGGCCAACCGGTCGTCACGAACGACAGGAAGGACAAGTCGCATGGATCTGGGGAAGTTCGCGCGTCTCGCGGCGATGACGACCGCCATCGCTCTCACGGCGGGCCAGGCCATGGCCCAGGACGCGCCGAAGCCGGCCGCGCCGCAGGCGCAGGGCGCGGGCGGTCCCGGCCCGATGCCGATGAACCCGCCGGCCGCGCCGCAGCCTGAGTGGGTCAAGATCTGCAACACCGACGACAAGGCCAAGAAGGAGGTGTGCCTCACCTCCCGCGACGTCCGCACCGAGACGGGCCAGAACGTCGCCTCGATCGCGGTTCGGCAGGTCTCCGGCGAGCCGAAGAAGTTCTTCCTCGCCGCGGTGCCGCCCGGCCTGCTGATCCAGCCCGGCATCCGCGTCGCGGTCGACAACAACCAGCCGGCGACCGGCAAGTACTCGATCTGCTTCCCGAACGCCTGCTACGCCGAAGTCGAGATCACCGACGCCTTCTTCAAGAACATGCAGAAGGGCAAGAATCTCGTCGTTCAGGCCATGAACCAGCAGGCCAAGACGATCAACTTCCCGGTCGGCCTCGACGGCTTCCAGAAGGCCTATGACGGCGCGGCGCTCGACGCCAAGCAGGTCGCCGACCAGCAGGAGAAGAACAACGAGGCCATGCAGCGCAAGGCTCAGGAGCTGCGCGACAAGATGCAGCCGAGCGGCGCGCAGGCGCCGACGGACGCCACGGCCCCCGCGCCGGGCGGCAAGGCGCAGGTCAAGGGCCCGCAGTGACGCCTCGCCGGCTTTCGCCGGCGTGACAGAACTTTTGAAAGCGCCCGGCCATCGGCCGGGCGCTTTTTTTGTCGCTCACGCAGAGGTGTCCGGGGCGCCGCGCCGCCGTCGGCCATAAGTAGGGCGGCCCCTCCGACGCCTCCAAGGATCACTGATGCATCATGAAACGCCGCTGATCTCGATCCTGGTCGCGGGTTTCGTACTGGCTTTCCTTCTAGGCGCGGTGGCGCACAGGCTGAAGCTCCCGCCGCTGGTCGGCTATCTGATCGCAGGCGTCGTCGTCGGCCCGCACACGCCGGGCTACGTCGCGAACCAGCAGCTCGGCCAGCAGCTCGCCGAGGTCGGCGTCATCCTGCTGATGTTCGGCGTCGGCCTGCATTTCTCGGTCAAGGACCTGTGGTCGGTGCGCGCCGTCGCGCTGCCGGGCGCGATCGTGCAGATGGCGGCCGCCACCGGTCTCGGCTTCGGCCTCGCCTGGCTGCTGGGCTGGCCGGCGGGCGGCGGGCTGATCTTCGGGCTCGCGCTTTCCGTCGCCTCGACGGTCGTCCTGCTCAAGGCGCTTCAGGATCGGCGCCTGGTCGAGAGCACGCGCGGCCGAATCGCCGTCGGCTGGCTCATCGTCGAGGACCTGGCGATGGTGCTCGCGCTCGTCCTGCTGCCGGCGGCCGCGAGCGTCGGCGCGAGCGACCATGGCGGACCGGACCCGCTCGCCGCAGCGCTCGGCGCGGCCTTCGGCGTCGAACTCGGGCTCGGCGGGCTGATCTTCGCGACGCTCGCCAAGGTCGGCGCCTTCGTCGCCCTGATGCTCGTCGTCGGCCGCCGTTTCGTGCCGTGGATGCTGCACTGGATCGCCCATTCCGGATCGCGCGAGCTGTTCCGCCTCGGCGTGCTCGCCATCGCGCTCGGGATCGCAGGCGGCGCGGCGCAGCTCTTCGGCGTCTCGCTCGCGCTCGGCGCGTTCTTCGCCGGCATGGTGCTGTCGGAGAGCCCGCTCAGCCAGGCGGCGGCCAACGAGAGCCTGCCGCTGCGCGACGCCTTCGCGGTGCTGTTTTTCGTCTCCGCCGGAATGCTGTTCGACCCGACCATCGTGCTGCGCGAGCCTTGGTCGGTGTTCGGAACGGTGTTCGTCATCGTGATCGGAAAGTCGATCGCGGCGTTCCTCATCGTGCTGGCGTTCCGGCGGTCCGTCGGCACGGCGCTGACCATTTCGGCCAGCCTCGCCCAGATCGGCGAGTTCTCGTTCATCCTGGCCGAGCTCGGCCTCAAGCTGAACATGCTGCCCGAGGCGGGCAGGGACCTGATCATCGCCGGGGCGATCATCTCGATCATCCTCAACCCGTTCGTCTTCATCTTCGCCGAGCGCCTGAGGGTGCGGATCGAGGGCAAGCCGGCGCCAAAGCCAGCGGCCGAGCCGGCGGCGCCCTCGCCCGAGCCTGCGGAGGAGCCCTCCGGAGCGGAGCCGACGGCGCTGTCCGGCCACGTCGTGCTCGTCGGGGCGGGCCGCGTCGGAGGCCTTGTCGCCGAACGGCTGCGGACGACGGGCGAGAGCTTCCTCGTGATCGAGGACTCCGAGCCCCGGATCGTCGCGCTGAGGGACGCCGGCGTCGAGGTCGTCCCCGGCAACGCCGCCAGCGAGGAGACGCTCACGCTCGCCAACGTCGCCGGCGCGACGACGCTCGTGGTCGCCATCCCGAACGCCTTCGAGGCCGGGCAGGCGATCGATCAGGCGCGGCGGCTCAATCCCGACCTGCACGTCGTCGGACGAGCCCATTCGGAGGCCGAGGTCGAGCATCTGCGCGGGCTCGGGGCGGATATGGTCATCATGGGCGAACGAGAGATCGCCCGCGCGATGCTGGCGGTGCTCAACGAACACGGCGTCGCCGGGGGCGATGCGGCTGGTCCGCCGCTGCTGAGGCCGGCGCCGTCCACCGGCTGAGACGGGGTCAGGACGCCAGCAGCGGCCCTAGCGCGCCTATGAGCGACACCAGAAGAGCGGTCGCCGCCGCGGTGGCGACGACCTGCTTCAGCGCATCCGACAAGAGCTCGGTCCGGCAGGCCAGAAACGCCGCCGCCGCGACTGACGCGGCGTTCGGGAGCCATTGCAGCAGCGTCTCGCGCGGGGTCACAGGCGCAGCCCTCTCGACGGTTCGCCGGACGACATTACGCCCGCGAACGGCCGAGCCGGGATCAACTCGGATCACTCCGACGCGATGGCTCAGTGAGCAAGATCGACCCTGAACCGGTAGGTCCCGTCGGCAAGGCGTTCGAACATCTCGCGGACCTGCGGATGGCGGATCGGATCGCCGCTCGTGTCCGGCAGGAGGTTCTGCTCGGAAACATAGGCGACGTATTCGCTTTCCGAATTCTCGGCGAACAGGTGGTAGAACGGCTGGTCGCGTTCCGGCCGCACGTCCTCCGGGATCGACTCCCACCACTCCTCGGTGTTCGAGAAGGTGTGGTCGACGTCGTAGATCACGCCCCTGAACGGATAGACGCGGTGGCGCACCACGTCTCCGATCCTGAACTTCGCGAGGCGCTCTTCGGCGGGCATGCGGGCAGGGATTCTCCGGCGGCGTGGCTGCGGCGGTCAGATGCCCCGACCGCCGCGCGCCGTCAACGCGCCGTTCCCCGCGTCAGAGGCCGTAGCGCTCCGCGAGCTCCGGCTCGCGGTCCGCGATCTGCCGGGCGAGGTCGACGATGACCTTGGCCTGCTTCCAGGTGGCGTCGTCCTGCATCTTGCCGTCGAGCATGACGGCGCCGGTTCCGTCCGGCATGGCGTCGACGATGCGCTTGGCGAACTTCACCTCCTCGACGTCCGGCGAGAACACGCGCTTGGCGATCTCGACCTGGCTCGGATGCAGCGTCCAGGCGCCGACGCAGCCCATCAGGAAGGCGTTGCGGAACTGGCTCTCGCAGGCGTCGCCGTCGGAGAAGTCGCCGAAGGGGCCATAGAACGGCTTGATGTTGTTGGCCGCGCAGGCGTCGACCATCTTGGCGATCGTGTAGTGCCACAGATCTTGCTGGTAGAACGGCCGCGCCGCGCCGTCCTCTCCCTTGTCGGTCAGCACGCCGTAGCCCGGATGGCCGCCGCCGACGCGGGTGGTCTTCATGCGGCGGGAAGCGGCGAGGTCGGCGGGGCCGAGGCTCATGCCGTGCATGCGCGGCGAGGCGGCGGCGATCTCCTCGACGTTCATGACGCCCTGCGCGGTCTCCAGGATCGCGTGGATCATGATCGGCCGCTCGATGTTGTGGCGCGCCTCGAGCTGGGCGAGCAGCCGGTCGAGATAGTGGATGTCCCACGAGCCCTCGACCTTCGGCAGCATGATGACGTCGAGCTTGCTCCCGACGGCGCCGACGATCTCGATGACGTCGTCGAGCGCCCACGGGCTGTCGAGCGCGTTCATGCGGATCCAGAGCCCCGCGGCGCCGAAGTCGGTCGCCTTGGCCATCTCGATGAAGCCCGAACGCGCCGCTTCCTTGGCGTCGGCCGGGACCGCGTCCTCAAGGTTGCCGAGCACGACGTCGACTTGGCGTGCGAGATCGCCGGCGCGGGCGCGGATCTTTTCCACATGCGGCGGCACGAAATGGATCATGCGCTCGACCCGCACGGGCGGCTCGCGGAAGGGGGCGGGCGCGCCGAGCGCAAGCGGACGATAGTAGGCGCTCGGGACGATCATGAAGGGGGCCTTTCGCGTAGAGCTTGGAAGCGCCGCACAATTCGCGGCGCTCATGCTGCGGCGCAAGGCGTCTTTCGTCTGAACGGCGGCAGACGGCGGACGCATGTCGCGCATTCGCAGGCGCGTCTCGCGCGGCCGGCCGTTTTCGCGCTAAGGGGCCACCGCAAACCAAACGGATTCCGCCTCGCCGATGGACGTCGCAGCTCTCGCAATGCCGTTCTTCGGGCTGATCGCGCTCGGCTTCCTCTGCGGCAGGCTGTTCGACGCCTCGCAGGACGGGCTCGCCTGGCTCAACATCTACATCGTCTTCGTGGCGGTGCCGGCGCTCTATTTCGCGCTCATATCGCGCACGCCCTTCGAGCAGCTCGCCAATGTCGGCTTCGTCGCGATCACCACGACGGCGACGTTCACCTGTTTCGCGATCGCGCTAGCGATCGGCCTGTTCGCCTCGAAGGGCCGTCTTGGCGAGGCGACGATCCAGGGCGCCGCCGGCAGCTACTCCAACGTTGGCTACATGGGCCCCGGACTGACGCTCGCCGCGCTCGGCCCGGCGGCCGCGGCCCCTACGGCGCTGGTGTTCGTGTTCGACTGTATGCTGCTGTTCACGCTCGTCCCGTTTCTCATGTCGGTCGCGGGCGCGCGCAAGGAGAGCGCCTGGGCGACGGCCGGGCTGGTGCTCCGCAGGATCGCGCTGCATCCGTTCAACATCGCGACGCTCGCCGGAGGGCTCGCGGCCTATTTCCACTGGCAGCCGCCTGCACCGGTCCTCAGAATCGTCGACCTCCTGAGCGGCTCGGCCGCGCCCTGCGCGCTGTTCATGCTGGGGGTGACGGTCGCGCTCCAGCCGCTGAAGCAAATCCCGTCGGAGCTCCCGGCGCTCCTGGCCGTGAAGCTCCTGCTACATCCGGCGATCGTTTTCACGCTGTTCTGGGCGGTCGGCGGATTCGATCCGGTCTGGATCGCGACCGCCGTGCTGATGGCGTCGCTGCCGCCGGCGCTCAACGTCTTCGTGATGGCGAGCCAGTACCAGACCTATGTGGAACGTGCGTCTGCGATCATCCTCGTCGGCACCGTCGTCTCGGTCGCAACCGTCACCACGCTGCTCGCCCTGGTCGTGGATGTAGGAAATCGCTGAGCGAGGACGCGGCGCGGCTGTAATTCCAAGATAAAACCGCCAAGCTTGCCAAACTCCGGACGCCGACCTATATCTGCTGCGTCGATCTTGGCCGTTGAAAAATTGCTGCGCGCCGCCAGACGCGCGTTGAGTTTTCCTCTCAAAATCGATGCATCATCGTGCGCCGACCTAGCTTGGCGTGAATTTATCTATGCCGATTTGAAGGAAAATCGACATGCAGACCGGCACCGTGAAGTTCTTCAACGTTCAGAAGGGCTACGGCTTCATCGCTCCCGAGAGCGGCGGGACGGATGTGTTCGTCCACATCTCCGCTGTCGAGCGCTCGGGCCTCCACACCCTCGTCGAGGGCCAGAAGGTCAACTTCGAAGTGGTCCAGGACAAGCGCTCCGGGAAGAACGCCGCCGAGAACCTCTCGGCCGCGTGACGTATACGCCCGAGCAGCGCTGCGGCCGCGGACATGCGGGCGCAGCGTTTCAGACGGGCAGGGGGCCGGGCATCGCCCGGCCTTTTTCTTTTGGAGGTCAAGCCATGAGCGACAAGGCCCAGAGCGGCGCGAACGGGGTCTTCAAGACTCCGGCCAAGGCCGATAAGGCGGATGCGACCACGCGGGCTGCGCGCGAGATCATCGAGCGCGAGCGCAACGAGCGTGACGCCAAGACGGCGCGCCTGCGCGCGCTGAGGCTCGCCAAGGAGGCCGAGGACGCTGCGGTCGAAGGTCCGGCGCAGCCCGCCAGGGCCGTTTCGTCGGCGAAAACCTCCAAGACGGCTCCCAAGGCGACCGCAAAGACGACCGCCAAGAAGGCGGCCGCGAAGGTCCGCAAGGTCGAGGCGGCGTGAGGCCGCGACGCGGCTCCTGACATCGTTCCGCCTCAAACCGATGGCTTCTCCGACGCTGGGCGGCGCACGGCGCGAACATTGCTCCGGCGTCGGCCTGGTGGGGGTTCGTTAACCATAGCGACCTCACCTTCGCGCGGACGCCGGGGGCGCGCAGGCGTCGCTTCGGACGGCATGGGAGCTCGGCACAGGTGACGGATCGGCCTTCGGATTTCCCGGCGCAGTTCGGCTCCACCACACGCCGCGAGGCGCTGAAGCTCGGACTCAGCGCCGCCGCTGCGAGCGTGGCCGCCGGATCGGCCGCGGCGCAGTCCTTCGGCGCGGCCGAATGGAAGGACCGCTTCGACGCGTCCTCCGGCGCTGTTTCGACCTCGCGGACCTCGTCCTCGCGCGTCCCGACCCTCAGCCGCGAGACAGCCAGCGCGACCGAGCAGGCGATCGGCGCCTATAACGACATCGTCGGCCGCGGCGGCTGGAACACCGTGCCGAACGGCAACCGCCTCAAGCTCGGCTCGACCGGCGAGCGCGTCGTCGCTCTGCGCCAGCGCCTGATGGTCTCGGGCGATCTCGACAGGAACGTCGGCCTGTCGCCAACCTTCGACTCCTATGTCGAGGGCGGCGTCCGACGGTTCCAGGCGCGCCACGGCCTCATCCCGGTTGGCGTCGTCGGCGACGACACTCTGAAGTCCCTGAACATCCCGGCCCAGACACGGCTGCGCCAGCTCGAGACCAACCTCGTGCGCATCCGCACCATGGCGATGGGCGACATGCCGGGCCGCTACGTGATGGCGAACATCCCGGCCGCCGAGGTCGAGGCCGTCGAGAACGGCCAGGTCGCCGCGCGCTACACGGCCGTGGTCGGCAAGGTCGACCGCGCCTCGCCGGTGCTCGACGCCAAGATCCTGCAGGTGAACCTCAACCCCTTCTGGACGGTCCCCGCTTCCATCGTGAAGAAGGACCTCATCCCGCAGATGCAGAAGGACCCGCAGTACCTCACCAAGAAGAATATCCGCATCATCGACAAGAGCGGCGCCGAGGTGCCTCCGACGGCCATCAACTGGAGCACCGACGAGGCCACCAACTTCATGTACAAGCAGGATCCCGGCGAGGACAACTCGATGGGGTCGGTGCGCATCAACATGCAGAACCAGCACGGCGTCTACATGCACGACACGCCGTCGAAGAACCTGTTCGGCGACAACGCCCGGTTCCACTCCTCGGGCTGCATGCGCATCCAGAACGTCAAGGAGCTCTGCACCTGGCTCCTCAACAACCAGCCGAACTGGAACCGCCGCTCGCTCGACGCGGCGATCAAGACCGGCAACCGCACCGACATCCAGGTGACGCCGCCGGTGCCGGTCTACTGGCGCTACATCTCGGGATGGGGCGCGGCGGATGGCGCGGTGCAGTTCCGCGAGGACATCTACGGTCAGGACGGCACCGGCGAGCTCGCGATGGCGGGCGGCGGCGAGTCCGCGGCCACCGGCGCCACGTCGCAGCGGTGACGCCGCCGCGTCCGGTCCGGCCGGCGAAAGGCTCGTCGGCCGCCGCGGGCGAGGTGCTGTTCGAATTCATGACCCGCGGCAACGCGACCCGCTGCGCGGCGATCGATGTCGCGACCGGCGTCGAGGTCGTGGTCGTCGGCCCGCCCTCCGCCATCGAGACGCAGCTGAAGGCGGTCGCGCTGAGAAAGCTCAGGGCGAGGATCGAGCGCGGCGGCTGACGCCCGCGGTCCATACGAAAAAGCTTTCATGTCAAAAGGTTGATCGGGTTCGTGCGCACTGGTCGCGCTGGCGGCGCTACGCATGAGACATAAAGCTAGGCATTCTATCAAATAAATATACTAATAGTCCGCACCCGAGGTCGGGTGTGGAGGACACGCCATGTCGCGAGCTCATTTCACGCGCCGCGGCTTCATGGCGGCGAGCGCGGGCGTGGCCTCCCGGCTCTCGCTGGCGGCAGGCGCCGCGGCGGCGCCAGCGACAATCGCCAGCGCAAAGTCGCGCCCCAACGTCCTGTTCATTGCGGTCGACGACCTGAACGACTGGGTCGAACCGCTAGGGGGCTATGACGGCGTGATCACGCCGAACCTCACCCGTCTCGCGCGCAAGACCCGGCTGTTTCGCAAGGCCTACGCGCCCGCGCCCGCCTGCAGCCCGGCCCGCGCGGCGGTCCTGTTCGGCGTCGAGCCGTTCCATTCCGGCGTCTACACGAATTACGAGCAGTGGCAGCTCGGCTCGAAGCTCGTCGGGCAGACCTCGCTGCCGCGTTACTTCAGGGAGAACGGCTACCTCACCGTGGGCGCAGGCAAGGTCTTCCATGACGGCTGGCGGTCGTCGAGCCAGCGGCCGGCCGCCAACGATCCCGGGGCCTGGAGCGATTACGACTTCTGCGACGTCGAGGGCCGCGTCTGCGAACTCGGCAAGGAGGACCGCGAGGAGGCGGTCGAGTTCACCGACGAGCTGTCATTCGGCGAAACGCGCGTGAAGACGTCCGAGATGCCCGACGTCGACAGCGTGAAGTGGTTCATCAGGCGCGTGCTGAAAAGCCGTCACGACCGCCCGTTCTTCGGCGCGATCGGCCTCCGCAAGCCGCACGGCCCCTTCATTGTTCCGCAGAAGTTTTTCGATCTCTACGACGACAGTCGCCTGCATTACCCACCCGGCGTGCTGGATCCGGCGCACAACACGCTGGCGACGAACGAGGACGTCGCCGACCTGCCGCCCGCCGCCATCGCGATGCTGAAGCAGTTCGGCGAAAAGGACCACAAGCGCATCGTCGGCGGGAAGACGGACCTCTGGAAGGACATCGTCCATTCCTATCTCGCAACGATCAGCTTCTCGGACTACTGCCTCGGCCTGATTCTCGACGCCTGGCTCGGCGGCCCGAACGCTTCGAACACGATCGTCGTGCTGTGGAGCGACCATGGCTGGCAGCTCGGCGAGAAGATGGGCTGGCGCAAGTTCACGCTCTGGGAGCGCGCGACCCGCGTGCCGCTGATGATCGGCGGCGCGTTCGGAGGGACGACGATCCGCCCGGGCGCCGAGAACGCGCCGACCAGCACCGTCAGCCTGTTCCGGACGCTCGCTCACACCGCGCTGTCGGAGATTCCGCGCGCCTCCGAGCTCGGCGGGCTGCCGCTCGACGGCAAGTCGCTGAAGAGCGTGCTTCTTGACAGGGAGCCGGGTGCGGGACCCGCGCTCAGCACCTGGATGCTGCAGACCGCGGACGGCGACGGTGAGCGTCGCGCGCGGCACGTCTCGGTCCGCACGGCGAACAACCGCCTCATCGCCTACGGCAATGGGGACCGGGAGCTCTATTACAACCGGAACGACCCCTACGAGTTCCGCAACCTGCTCGCTCGGCCCGACGCAGAGGCGAAAGCGACCGCCGAAAGGCTCGCAGCCTTTCTCCCTGCGGCGTCCGAATGCGCCGCCCGCGCACGCACGGGCGGTTGAATCCCGGTTGACAGAAATGCGCCTTCAGCAAATGCTGTTGGGATGCCAGAAAGTCAGCAGGGTTTCTAAACCCAAAGTCGAATGCGACCAAGCTACGCCGTCCGGCGGGCTGTCACCCTCCTGAATTCCGGCCTAATGTCGCGCTGATTTCAGCGTGCGTCGCTCCGCGCCATGCCGGCCGTGACGCCACGAGCTTCAAAGACGAAAGGCTGCGCTGAGCGCGCCGCAGAGGAGGGAACCGCATGTCCATGACTGATGCCCAGGCGAAGGAGACGGAAAGCCGCTTCTTCCAGGCCAGACTCGCCGAGGTCGACCCGGAGCTCGCGGATGCGGTGAAGTCCGAGCTCGGCCGCCAGCGCGACGAGATCGAGCTGATCGCTTCGGAGAACATCGTTTCGCGCGCGGTGCTCGAGGCGCAGGGCTCGGTGCTGACCAACAAGTATGCCGAAGGGTACCCGGGCCGCCGCTACTACGGCGGCTGTCAGTATGTCGACGTCGCCGAGCAGCTCGCGATCGACCGCGCCAAGAAGCTCTTCAACTGCGGCTTCGCCAATGTGCAGCCCCATTCGGGCGCGCAGGCCAACACCGCCGTGTTCCTCGCGCTCATGCAGCCGGGCGACACCTTCCTCGGCCTCGACCTCGCGGCCGGCGGCCACCTGACCCACGGCGCCAAGGCCGCGCTCTCGGGCAAGTGGTTCAACGCCGTGAACTACAACGTCCGCAAGGAAGACCAGCGGATCGACATGGAGGAGGTCGAGCGCCTCGCCAAGGAGCACAAGCCGAAGGTCATCATCACCGGCGGCTCGGCCTATCCGCGCCAGATCGACTTTGCGGCGTTCCGCAAGATCGCTGACGAGGTCGGCGCGTACTTCATGGTCGACATGGCGCACTTCGCGGGCCTCGTCGCCGGCGGCGCGCATCCGAACCCGCTCGACCACGCCCATGTCGCGACCACGACCACGCACAAGACCCTGCGCGGCCCCCGTGGCGGCATGATCCTCACGAACGACGAGGCGCTCGCCAAGAAGTTCAACTCGGCGGTGTTCCCCGGCATCCAGGGCGGCCCGCTGATGCATGTCATCGCGGCGAAGGCGGTCGCCTTCGGCGAGGCGCTGAAGCCGGACTACAAGGTCTACATCAAGAACGTCATCGCCAACGCCAAGGCGCTCGCCGAGAACCTCAAGGGCCACGGCTTCGACATCGTCTCGGGCGGCACCGATACGCATCTGATGCTGGTCGACCTGCGCCCGAAGAAGCTGACCGGCAAGGTCTCCGAGATCGCGCTCGGCCGCGCCCACATCACCTGCAACAAGAACGGCATCCCCTTCGACCCGGAGAAGCCGATGGTGACCTCCGGCATCCGTCTCGGCACGCCGGCCGGCACCACCCGCGGCTTCGGCGTCGCGGAGTTCCAGGAGATCGGCGACATGATCGCGACGGTCCTCGACGTGCTCGCCCAGAAGGGCGTGGACGAGGACAGCGAGGTTGAGGCGAAGGTTCGCGGCCAAGTCGCGGCGCTGGTCGATCGCTTCCCGCTCTACGCCGACTGATCGCGGGCCGGCGCGTCTGCGCCGTCCGTTAGCAAACTGGAAGGGCGTCCGGGCATCCCCGGGCGCCCTTTTTGTTTCGCCGATCGGCCGCGAACAGCGTATCGGCTCATCCTGCCGTCATCGCCGGGCTTGACCCGGCGACCCATCCCCTTTCCAAGAGTGTCGCCCGGCTCAAGCGCCGGCGCGACGCGTGTGGTCTTGCGCGGGAGTGCTTCGAATGCGGTGTCCGCACTGCGGCGCGCCAGACAGCCAGGTCAAGGATTCTCGCCCAGCCGAGGACGGCGCCGCCATCCGCAGGCGGCGGGTCTGCGGTGACTGCGGCCAGCGCTTCACCACTTTCGAGCGCGTCCAGCTGCGCGAGCTGACGGTCGTCAAGCGCAGCGGCCGGCGCGTGCCGTTCGACCGCGACAAGCTGCATCGCTCCGTCACCGTGGCGCTGCGCAAGCGGCCTGTCGATCCGGAGCGGATCGAGACGATCGTCTCGTCGATCGTGCGGCAGCTCGAGAGCGGCGGCGAGGCCGAGGTGACGGCCGAGGCGATCGGCCTGCTGGTCATGGACGTGCTGAAGATCCTCGACGACGTCGCCTATGTCCGCTTCGCCTCGGTCTACCGGAATTTTCGCGAGGCCAAGGACTTCGAGCAGCTTCTCGGCGAGCTGTCGGCCGGCGAGCACGCCCCCAAGCGCGGCGGCTGATGGACGCCTCGTCCGCCGATGCGCGCGCGGGCGACGACGCGCGCTGGATGGCGGCGGCTCTGTCGCTCGCGCGGAGGGGGCTCGGCCGCACCGCCCCGAACCCGCCGGTCGGCGCAATCCTGGTCTCGCAGGACGGTCGCGCGATCTCGCGCGGCTGGACGCAGCCCGGCGGGCGGCCGCACGCCGAGCGCATCGCGATCGATGCGGCCGGCGCGGCAACCAGCGGCGCGACCCTCTACGTCACGCTCGAGCCCTGCAGCCACTTCGGCAGGACGCCGCCCTGCGCCGACGCGGTGATCGAGGCCGGGGTCGCGCGCGTGGTCGTCGCGGTCGCGGATCCCGATCCGCGGGTCTCCGGGCGTGGGCTCGAACGGCTGCGCGGGGCCGGGATCGAGGTCGCGCTCGGCGTCGGCGAACTCGAGGCGCGTCGGCTCGCCGCCGGCCACGTGTCGCGCGTCACGCGCGGCCGTCCCCATGTCACGCTGAAGCTGGCGGTGAGCGCCGACGGCAAGATCGCGGGCGCCGGCGGCAGGCCCGTCGCCGTATCCGGCGAGGCGTCGCGCGCCCGCGTCCACATGATGCGCGCCGAGACCGACGCGATCCTGGTCGGCGTCGGCACCGTGCTGGCCGACGATCCGGAGCTGACCTGCCGGCTTCCGGGGATGGCGGGCCGCTCGCCGATCCGCATCGTTCTGGACGCAGCGCTGCGCACGCCGCCGGCGGCGAAGCTCGTCGCGACTGCGCGCGACACGCCGACATGGATCGTCTGCGCGGCCGACGCCCCGGCGGCGGCCGAAGCTCGGCTCGTTTCGGCCGGCGCCGAGGTCCTGCGGATCCTGCGCGGCGAGGACGGCCGGCTCGCGCTTGACAGCGCGCTGGCGGCGTTCGCCCAGCGCGGCGTCACCCGCCTGATGGTCGAGGGCGGGGCGACGGTCGCGCAGAGCCTGGCCGGCGCCGATCTGGTGGACGAAGCGGTGATCCTCGCCGGGCCGAGCGCGATCGGGCAGGCCGGCGTGCCGGCTCCTGATCTCTCCGCCTTGACCGACGCCGTCCGCTTTGCTCAATCCGCAGCGTTCGCCGTCGGCGACGATCGCTGGACGGTCTACGAACGGCGCTGACGGAGATCGACTGCGTGCTTCGAGACGGCGGCTGGCGCCTCCTCCTCGGCACGACGGACGTTTTCCACGCGTCGGCCTTTCTCATGCCGAGCAGGCCCGCAGGGCCGTCTCGAAGCGCGCAGTCGGCGTCCGCTCATCAACGTCCGGGTAAAGGCCCCAAATGTTCACCGGCATCGTCACAGACATCGGCGAAATCCTGTCCAGCGAGCCCGAGGGCGAGGTGGTGCGGTTCCGCATCGGCTCGCGCTACGAGGCGGGCGGCATCGATCTCGGCGCGTCGATCGCCTGCGACGGCGTCTGCCTGACCGTCACGGCCGTCGAGCTGCGCGGGGAGGGGGCGGCCTTCTCCGTCGACGCCGGCCCCGAAACGCTGAAGCTCACCACGGTCGGAGGCTGGCGCGCGGGCCGGCGGATCAATCTCGAGCGCGCGCTGAAGATCGGCGACGAGCTCGGCGGTCATCTGGTCCTTGGCCATGTCGACGGCCTCGCCAGGATCGTCGAGCGGGAGGAGGGGCCGGACACGGTGCGCTTCACCTTCAATGCGCCCTCGGAGCTCGCGAGGTTCGTCGCCGTGAAGGGCTCGATCTGCCTCGACGGAACCTCGCTCACCGTCAACACGGTCGAAGGCGTGCGCTTCTCCGTCCACCTCATTCCGCATACGCTGCGCGAGACGGCGTGGGGCCAGCGTAGCGTCGGCGACCGCGTCAACCTCGAAGTCGACATGATGGCCCGCTACGCCGCGCGGCTTGCCGAGGCGAGCCGGCTCGGCTAGTCAGCCGACGCTTACGAATTCCAGAGGTTTTCTCCATGGCCGAACCGCAGCGCCGCACCGGCGCGGTCGAACCGACGCGGGCCCGCGTGCTCGTCGTCGAGGCGCGGTTCTACGACGAGATCGCCGACGCCCTGCTCGACGGCGCGACAGCGCATCTCGACGCCGCAGGCTGCGAGTACGACGTCGTCACCGTGCCAGGCGCGCTTGAACTGCCGACCGCGATCGCCCTGCTGACCGACGTCGCCGCCGAGCGCGGCGCGCCCTACGACGCGGCGGTCGCGCTCGGGACCGTCATCCGCGGCGAGACCACCCATTACGAGATCGTCTCGAACGAGAGCGCCCGCGCCCTGCTGGACCTGTCGGTCGCGCGCAAGCTGCCGCTCGGCAACGGCATCCTGACCGTCGAGAACGAGGCGCAGGCGTTCGCGCGCGCGCGGCGCTCAGAGATGGACAAGGGCGGCGGCGCCGCCGAGGCCGCGCTGACGCTGGTGCGGCTCAAACGCCGCGCGGAGGGCTGAGGCCATGGCGAAAGGCGAAACCCGCTCGGCCGCCCGGCTCGCCGCCGTCCAGGCGCTCTACCAGATGGACGTCGCCGGCGCGCCGCTGCCGGACACGCTCGCCCAGTTCGAGTCCCACTGGCTCGGCAAGGTGGTCGACGGCGACGAGTACAAGCCGGCTGACGCCGCCTTCTTCCGCGACCTCGTCACCGGTGTGCTGAAGCAGCAGCGCGCGCTTGACCCGCAGATCGACAAGACGCTGCAGGGCGGCTGGCCGCTGAAGCGCGTTGAGGCGATCATGCGCGCGATCTTCCGCGCCGGCGCCTACGAGCTCGGCAAGCGGCGCGACGTGCCGGTCCGCGTCATCATCACCGAATATGTCGACATCGCCCACGCCTTCTTCGAGAAGGACGAGTCGGCGATGGTCAACGCCGTGCTCGACGCGCTCGCCCGCGAGGTCCGGGCCGAGGATTTCGCCAAGGGAGCGTGAGGCGGTCGGCGGCGCTCAGGCCGTCGCCGTCTTGCCGGCCGCCTCGCACAGCATCTCGAGCGCGACGAGAACGGACGCTTCCCGGATTTCCCGGCGCGACAGCGCGCCGAAGCGCTTTTCGCGATGGATCGCGGGGCGGCCGACCCGCGCGGCGGCGAAATGGACGAGGCCGACGGGCTTCGTCTCCGTGCCCCCGCCCGGACCCGCGACGCCTGTGATCGCCACGGCGAGCCCGGCGCCCGCCGCGTTCAGCGCTCCCGTCGCCATGGCGCGCGCGACAGCCTCGCTGACCGCGCCATGGGCTTCGATCAGCGGCGCCGGCACGCCGATCATCTCCGTCTTGGCGGCGTTCGAATAGGTGACGAAGCCACGGTCGAAGGCGTCGGAGGAGCCGGGGATCTCCGTCAGCGCGCCGGCCACGAGTCCGCCGGTGCAGGATTCCGCCGTGACGATCATGAGGCTGGCCCCGCGCGCGAGCCGCAGCGCTTCCTCGGCGAGCTCGTAGGCGCGGCTCATGCGTCAGGCCTCGTCGCGGAAGGGCAGCCGGATCGTGGCGGACGCCATCGCAGCAAGGCCTTCGCGCCGGCCGGCGAAGCCGAGGCGCTCCGTCGTCGTCGCCTTCACGCCGACGCGGCCCACGGGCACTTCGACGATCTCCGCAATGCGGGCCCGGATGGCGTCGCGATGCGGGCCGACCTTGGGCGCCTCGCCGATCACCGTGAGGTCGAGATGCGCGATCTCGCCGCCCGCCGCCCGGACGCGCGAGGCGGCATCGGCGAGGAACAGCGCCGAATCCGCACCCTTCCATTTCGGGTCCGACGGCGGGAAATGCGCGCCGATGTCGCCGTCCGCGAGCGCGCCGAGGATCGCGTCGGTGAGCGCGTGGAGCGCGACGTCGGCGTCCGAATGGCCGGAAAGGCCCTGCGAATGCGGCACGGGCACGCCGCCCAGCATCACATGGTCGCCCTCGGCGAAGGCATGGACGTCGAAGCCGGTTCCGGTGCGCACGTCGCCGCGCGCGAGAAAGGCGAGGCCGGCGCGCCGGAACGCCTCGTCCTCGAACTGGTCCGGCGTGGTCATCTTCACGTTGCGCGCCTCGCCCTCGAACATCGTCACCTTGCCGCCAGCCCATACGAACAGCGCGCCGTCGTCGGTGAAATCCTCAAGGCCCGCTTCCGCCGCGCGCCGGTGAGCCGCCAGGAGATCTGCGAAGCGGAACGCCTGAGGCGTCTGAAGCGCGCGAAGCTGTGTCCGCTCCAGCGTCTCGCCACGCGCTCCATCCCCGTCGACGGCGCAGATCGTATCGGTGACCGGCGCGCCAGGCACGGCGGCGCCGGCGCGAATCGCCGTGTCGATCGCGCGCGCGACCAGCGCCGCGCTGGCGAACGGCCGGGCGGCGTCATGCACGAGCACGATGTCGGGTATGTCGGCCGCGAGGACCTCAAGGCCGCGCCTGACCGATATCTGGCGCGTCGCGCCGCCCTCGGCCGGCGGGGCAAGTTTCGGATGATCCACAAGATTTCCGATCGCCGCCGCGTAGCGCTCGCGCTGGTCCGGGCCGATCGTCACCGCGACCCGCGAAACGGCGGGGTGGTTCAGGAAGATCTCGGCGGAACGCCGCAGCATCGAGCGGCCGCCGATCTCCGCGAACTGCTTCGGCGCGGAGCCGCCCGCACGGGCGCCCAATCCCGCCGCGCAAATGACGACGGCGACGAAAGGGGAGGCGTTTCGCGGTTCGGTCGGGGTCGGGGACATCGTGTGCATGGGCGGATCAAGGGACGAGGCGCGTTCTACCGCAGCCCAAACCTGGTGTCGCCCAACATTCAGCCGTTGTGCGCCGCCAGAAACTGTCTAATATGTGTGCAACCCTATGCGCGATTAATTTATGAGCAAGCGTCCTCAGCCGAGCCCTGCATTGCGTCCGTTGGCGATCGGTCCGGTCGTGGCGGCGAATCCCGTCCTGCTGGCCCCGATGTCGGGCGTGACGGACGTCGCGTTCCGACGAATCGCCGCGCGTCTCGGCGCAGGCCTCGTAGTCTCCGAAATGGTCGCGTCGCGCGAGCTCGCGACCGCCGACGACGAGGCGCGGCTGCGCGCCGAGGGCGACGGGATCGAAACCCACGTCGTCCAGCTGGCGGGCCGCGATCCGGCCTGGATGGCGGAGGCCGCGCGCGTCGCAGTCGGCGCGGGAGCGGCCGTCGTCGACATCAATATGGGTTGTCCGGCCAAGAAGGTCGTCGGCGGCCATGGCGGCTCGGCGCTGCTCAGGGACCTCGACCTCGCCGTCCGGCTGATCGAGGCCACCGCGGGCGCCGTCGAGGCGCCGGTCACCGTGAAGATGCGGCTCGGCTGGGACGCCGATTCCATCGTCGCGCCGGAGCTCGCCGCCCGCGCCGAGCAGGCCGGCGCAAGGATGATCACCGTCCATGGCCGCACCCGCGCGCAGTTCTATGACGGCCAGGCGGACTGGGGCGCGATCGCCGCGGTGAAGGCGCGCATCTCGGTCCCGCTCGTCGCCAATGGCGACCTCGTCCGCGCCGATGACGCCCCGGCCATGCTGGCGGCGTCCGGCGCCGACGCGGTGATGATCGGCCGCGGCGCGCAGGGGCGGGCGTGGTTCCCCGGTCAGGTCGCGGCGCATCTGGAGACGGGCGCCGCCTCTCCGGCGCCCTCGCTCGAGATCCAGCGGGCCCTGGCGGTCGAACATTACGAGGGCGTGCTCGGGCTCTACGGCCGCGAGGTCGGCGTCCGCCACGCCCGCAAGCATCTCGGCTGGTATCTCGAAGCGGCCGCGGAGACGGCGGGTCGGCAGGCGGATCCCGCCGCCAAGGCCGCCGCGCTCACGGCGAGAACCGCGGAGGAGGCGCTCGACGCCTTCGACCGGGCATTGAACGATCTCCAGTGGCGGGCGGCGGCATGAGCGTGACGGCGGAACATCGCCCCCGCACGGGGGCAGGCTCGCCTGAGGCGGTGCTCAACACGCTGCCGCATCCGGTCATCTGCGTCGGGGAGGGCGGCCGCATCGTCGACGTCAACGTCGCGGCGGAAGCGTTCTTCGAGGTCAGCGCCAACGTGCTGCGCCGCCACGACATCCGCGAGTTCGTGCCGTTCGGATCGCCGCTCGTCTCGCTGCTGGAGCAGGCCCGCGAGCGCAACGCGCCGGTGAACGAGTACCGCGTCGATCTCGGAACGCCGCGCAACGGCGGCGAGCGCATCGTCGACATCCATGTCGCGCCGCTGGCCGAACGGCCGGGCATTCTCGTCGTCGCGATGCAAGAGCGCACCGTCGCCGACAAGATGGACCGGCAGCTGACCCATCGCGGCGCCGCGCGCTCGGTGACGGCGCTCGCGGCGATGCTGGCGCACGAGATCAAGAACCCGCTGTCCGGCATCCGCGGCGCGGCGCAGCTGCTCGAACAGTCCGCGACCGACGAGGACCGGCTTCTCACCCGCCTCATCTGCGACGAGGCCGACCGGATCGTGAAGCTGGTCGACCGGATGGAGGTGTTCTCCGACGAGCGCCCGATCGAGCGCGAGGCGGTCAACATCCACTCGGTGCTTGAGCATGTGAAGCGGATCGCCGTGTCCGGCTTCGCCCGCGACATCAAGATCCACGAGGACTACGACCCCTCGCTCCCGCCTGTGCTCGCCAACCGCGATCAGCTCATCCAGGTCTTCCTCAACCTCGTGAAGAACGCCGCCGAGGCGATCGGCGACTCGCCGGACGGCGAGATCCATTTGGCGACGGCTTTCCGGCCAGGCGTGCGCCTGTCCGTTCCCGGGTCGAACACGCGGGTCAGCCTGCCGCTGCAGTTCACGGTCCGGGACAACGGGCCGGGCGTGCCGGAAGATCTGGTGCCGCACCTGTTCGATCCGTTCGTCACAACCAAACCGACCGGCTCGGGGCTCGGCCTCGCGCTCGTCGCGAAGATCGTGGGCGACCACGGCGGCATCATTGAATGCGACTCGCAGCCGAGGAGGACGGCGTTTCGCGTGTTGATGCCGATGTACGTCAGCGGCGACGGCCGCGCTGCAAGGAGCTGAACTGCACATGCCCCAAGGCAGCATCCTGGTCGCGGACGACGACGCCGCGATCCGCACCGTCCTCAACCAGGCGCTTTCGCGCGCCGGGTACGAAGTCCGGTCGACCGGCAATGCGGCGACGCTCTGGCGCTGGGTCTCCCAGGGCGACGGCGACCTCGTGATCACCGACGTCGTGATGCCGGACGAGAACGCCTTCGACATGCTGCCCCGCATCAAGAAAGCGCGGCCGGAGCTGCCGGTCGTCGTGATGAGCGCCCAGAACACCTTCATGACGGCGATCCGCGCCTCGGAGAAGGGCGCCTACGAGTATCTGCCGAAGCCGTTCGACCTGAAGGAGCTCATCGCGATCGTCGGACGCGCGATGACCGAGCCCAAGGGCAAGGCGCGCCGGTCGAACGAGATCGAGACCGACGAGATCCCGCTGGTCGGCCGGTCGCCGGCGATGCAGGACATCTACCGCGTCCTCGCCCGTCTCATGCAGACCGACCTCACCGTGATGATCTCGGGCGAGAGCGGCACCGGAAAGGAGCTCGTCGCTCGCGCGCTGCACGACTACGGCAAGCGCCGCGCCGGGCCGTTCGTCGCGATCAACATGGCGGCGATTCCGCGCGACCTGATCGAGGCGGAGCTGTTCGGCCACGAGAAGGGCGCCTTCACCGGCGCGCAGGCGCGCTCGTCCGGACGCTTCGAGCAGGCCGAGGGCGGCACGCTGTTCCTCGACGAGATCGGCGACATGCCGATGGAGGCGCAGACGCGCCTGCTGCGCGTCCTGCAGCAGGGCGAGTACACCACGGTCGGCGGCCGCACGCCGATCAAGACGGACGTGCGCATTGTCGCCGCGACCAACAAGGATCTCCGGCTGCTCATCCAGCAGGGCCTGTTCCGCGAGGACCTGTTCTTCCGCCTGAACGTCGTGCCGATCCGCCTTCCGCCGCTGCGCGAGCGCTCGGAGGACGTGCCGGACCTCGTGCGGCATTTCTTTGCGCTCGCCGAGCGGGAGGGGCTGCCGGCCAAGCAGATCGACGCCGCGGCGCTGGATCGTCTGAAGCGGTATCGCTGGCCGGGCAACATCCGCGAGCTGGAGAACCTCATTCGCAGGCTCGCCGCGCTCTACCCGCAGGAGATGATCGGCGCCTCCATCATCGACGCCGAGCTCTCGCAGCCGGCCGCCTCGAGCCTCGACGAAGGCGCAGGCGCCGCAGAGACGCTCGGCGGCTCCATGGAGCGGCACCTGACAGCCTATTTCGGCGAGTTCGGCGAGCAGCTGCCGCCCCCTGGCCTCTATCACCGCATCCTGCGGGAGGTGGAGTATCCGCTGATCTCGGCGGCGCTCGCCGCGACCCGGGGCAACCAGATCAAGGCCGCCGAGCTGCTGGGCGTGAACCGCAACACGCTGCGCAAGAAGATCCGCGACCTCGACGTCCAGGTGCTGCGCCTCACCCGCTGACGACAGCCGTCATCCCGGTCGCGCCAAGCGAGCGCCGAGCTCGTCATCCGGATTGGGCACCGCTTCGCCCTTCGCCTGGATCTGGCGGACGATCCTGGATCGGCGCGGCGGAGTCGTTTGTCCGGGATGACGGACCCGATCCTGACGCCCGCCAAGAAGTTGTCGCATTTCGACAACAGTGTGGTAGTGCTGCATCAGCATAGCAGGCTGCGGTCCCGGGGAGCGGGGGTCGGACCGCGGCGGTTCGGCCAAGCGCTTCCGGCGCTTTGGCTTGTCGTCTCGCCCTGGAATTCGCCTTGACCGTCGAATCGCCCAGCACCTCGCCGGACGTTCAGCCGCGGATGGAACGCCGCGGCCCCGGCGTCGTCGGCCCGCTCGCAGTCGTCGCGGCGCTGATCTCGGCTGTCGTGACCTTCATCGTGCTGACTGGCCGCGCTGATTTCGAGCCGACCGAGGAGGCCACGCGCACCGCGATCGCCGTCAACGCCGGCTTCGTTGGGCTGCTCGTCCTGATCATCGTCTGGGAGATCCGCGGCTTCGTCATGGCGCGCTGGCGCGCGCAGGCGGGCTCCCAGCTGCATGGCCGCCTGGTGGCGCTGTTCTCGATCGTCGCGGTGGCGCCCGCCGCGTTGCTCGCGGCCTTCATGCTGATCACCCTCGACAAGGGCTTCGACACCTTCTTCTCGACGCGCGTGCGCGAGATCGTCGACAATTCGCTGGTCGTCGCGCGCGCCTATCTCAACGAGCACGCCCGCTCGATCCGCGGCGAGATCCTCGCCATGGCGAACGACGTGAACCGCGCCCGGCCGCTGTTCGACCGCGACCGGACCCGCTTCGCCGAGTTCTTCACCGCGCAGGCGACGATCCGCGGTCTGCCCGAGGCGCAGCTCATCCGCCCGAGCGACATGAGCCTCGTCGAGCGCGCCAAGATCAACATCGGACGCGACTTCCCGAAGCCGCCGGAGCCCGACGTCAAGGGCGCGCCGGCCGACGAGCCGATCCTGCTCGCGCCGGGCAAGCAGAACGCGATCGGCGCGATCCTGAAGCTCGCCAATTACGACGACCTCGCGCTGTTCGTGGCGCGCCCGGTCGACCCGAAGGCCAACAGCTACATGCGCCTCGTCGAGCAGGGCTCGGAGGAGTACGACGCCCTCACCACGCGACGACCGCGCATCCAGGCGACCTTCGCGCTGCTCTACGTGCTGCTGTCGCTGTCGCTGCTTCTGGCCGCGATCTGGATCGGCCTTGCCTTCGCCAACCGGCTGGTGTCCCCGATCAGACGGCTGATCACGGCCGCCGATCAGGTCAGCCAGGGCGACCTCGCGGTCCAGGTGCCGCTCGGCAAGAAGACCGACGGCGACATCGGCGCGCTCGGCGAGACCTTCAACAAGATGACGGCCGAGCTCCGCAGCCAGCGCAGCAAGCTGGTCGAGGCGGCCGAGCAGATGGACAGTCGCCGCCGCTTCACCGAGGCGATGCTCGCGGGCGTCAGCGCCGGCGTCATCGGCATCGATTTTTCCGGCGGCGTCACGCTGATGAACCGCGGCGCCGAGCTTCTCCTCGGCGAGCGGGAGGAGAACCTGCTCGGCAAGCCGCTGCGCGAGGCGGCCCCCGAATTCGCGCCGCTGCTCGACCAGGCGCTCGGCCGCGCGCAGAGGCTGGTGCAGGGGCAGGTGACGATCCTGAGGGGCGGGCGCGAGCGGAACCTCAACGTCCGCTTCACGACCGAGACGTCCGCCGCCGACGAGCACGGCTACGTCGTGACGATCGACGACATCACCGAGCTCGTTTCGGCGCAGCGTACCTCCGCCTGGGCCGACGTCGCCCGCCGCATCGCCCACGAGATCAAGAATCCGCTGACGCCGATCCAGCTGTCGGCGGAGCGCATCCGCCGCAAGTACGGCCGCGTGATCACCGAGGAGCGCGAGGTCTTCGATCAGTGCACCGACACGATCATCCGGCAGGTCGACGACATCAAGCGGATGGTCGACGAGTTCTCCTCCTTCGCCCGCATGCCGAAGCCGACGATCGAGGAGGAGGATCTCGCCAAGGTGGTGAAGCAGGGCGTGTTCATGATGCGCGTCGGCTATCCCGACATCCGCATCGAGGCCCATGGCTGCGAGGAGCCGCTGCCGGCGCGCTTCGATCGCCGGCTGATCTCGCAGGCCGTCACCAACATCGTGAAGAACGCGACCGAATCCATTCAGGCCGTTCACGAAAACTCGCCCGGCGCCGGACATATCGACGTCACCGTCAGGCGCGAGGGAGACCGAACGATGATCGACGTCGTCGACAACGGCCTCGGTCTGCCGACCGAGAACCGACAACGGCTTCTCGAGCCCTATATGACGACCCGCGAGAAGGGGACGGGGCTCGGATTGGCGATCGTCGGCAAGATCATGGAAGAGCACGGCGGCGGCGTCGAACTGCTGGATTCCCCGGCCGTCGCGACCGGCGGCCGCGGCGCGCTCGTCCGCCTGTGGTTCCAATCGAAGCGTCCTGTTTCCGCCACCGAAGTTCCCGCCGACGCGGCCTCGGCCGCGCCAGCCGCCTGACCATTTTTTCCGGAGCGCATTCGAGACCCTTATGGCGACCGACATTCTCATCGTCGACGACGAGGCCGATATCCGCGAACTCGTCGCCGGAATCCTCCAGGACGAAGGCCACGGCACGCGCACGGCGCGAAACTCCGACGAGGCGATGGCCGAGATCGCCAAGCGCCGGCCGCAGCTCGTCTTCCTCGACATCTGGCTGCAGGGCTCCAAGCTCGACGGGCTGGAGATGCTGGAGATCATCCACCGGGATCATCCGGAGATCCCGATCGTGATGATCTCGGGCCACGGCAACATCGAGACCGCCGTCGCCGCCATCAAGAACGGCGCCTACGACTTCATCGAGAAGCCGTTCAAGGCCGACCGGCTGGTGCTGATCGCCCAGCGGGCGCTCGAGTCCTTCCAGCTGAAGCGCGAGATCAAGGATCTCAAGCGCGGCTCGAGCGTCGCCACGCGCTTCGTCGGCAAATCGACCGTGATGAACCAGCTGCGCGGCGCGATCGACCGCGTGGCGCCGACCAACAGCCGCATCCTGATCGTCGGCCCCGCCGGCGCCGGCAAGGAGCTCGCGGCGCGCGTCATCCACCAGAAGTCGGCGCGGGCGAAGGGGCCGTTCGTCCTGATCAACGCCGCCGCCATCACGCCGGAGCGGATGGAGGAGGAGCTGTTCGGCGTCGAGGGGCTCGAGAACGGTTCGCGCAAGATCGGCGCGCTCGAGGAGGCGCATGGCGGCACGCTGTTCATCGACGAAGTCGCCGACATGCCGCGCGAGACGCAGAACCGTATCCTGCGCGTGCTCGTCGAGCAGACCTTCACGCGCGTCGGCGGCGCCACCAAGGTGCAGGTGGACGTGCGCCTGATCTCGTCCTCCGCGCGCAACATGGAGGAGGAGATCGCCGCCGGGCGCTTCCGCGAGGACCTGTTCCATCGCCTCGCCGTGGTCCCGGTGCGCGTGCCGGCGCTGTCGGAGCGCCGCGACGACATTCCGGACCTGATCGACTTCTTCCTGGAGCAGATCTCTTCCGCGACCGGGCTCGCCAAGCGCAAGATCGGCGAGGACGCGATGGCCGTGCTGCAGAGCCATGACTGGCCCTACAACGTCCGCCAGCTCCGCAACAACGTCGAGCGCCTGATGATCCTCGCCGGCGGCGATCCCGAGGCGGTGGTCACGGCCAGCATGCTGCCCTCGGAGATCGGCACGATGGTGCCGCCGACCCCGACCGGCGCGGGCGGCGAGCAGCTGATGGGCCTGGCCCTGCGCGAGGCGCGCGAGATCTTCGAGCGGCAGTATCTGCTGGCGCAGATCAGCCGGTTCGGCGGCAACATCTCGCGCACCGCGGAGTTCATCGGCATGGAGCGCTCGGCGCTTCACCGGAAGCTCAAGGCGCTCGGGATCGGATGAGCCTTGCGTCGTTCCGGACGGCGCCATGCGCCGAACCGGGATCGCCAAGGAGCGAAAATCGCTTCAATAAAAGGCGTCGTCCTCCGGCTTGACCGGGGGACCCGCGCTAGGCGTCGAGCTCGACGTCCGGCGCGGACGGTCCGGTCGAGCCGGACCATGACGAAGCGTCATACCGAAGGCAGACCATGTCGCGCATCGCCTATGTCAACGGCCGCTACGTCTCGCACGCGCTCGCCTCGGTCCATATCGAGGATCGCGGCTACCAGTTCGCCGACGGCGTCTATGAGGTCTGCGAGGTGCGCGACGGCCGGCTGGTCGACGAGGCCGGCCACATGGCGCGGCTGCGGCGCTCGCTGAAGGAGCTCTCGATCCGTGAGCCGATGCCCGAGGCGTCGCTGAAGCTGGTGCTGCGCGAGACCATCCGCCGGAACCTCGTGCGCGACGGCATCGTCTATGTGCAGGTCACGCGCGGCGTGTCGCGGCGGGACCATTATTTCCCGCCGGCCAGCGTCAGGCCGGCGCTGGTCGTGACCGCCCGCTCGATGGACCGGGCGAAGAACGAAGCCGGCGCCCTCGCGGGCGTGAAGGTGATCACCCTGCCGGAGAACAGGTGGTCGCGCGTCGACATCAAGACCGTCGGGCTGCTGCCCAACGTGCTCGCCAAGCAGCAGGCGAAGGACGCCGGCGCGAAGGAGGCCTGGTATGTCGACCGGGACGGCTTCGTCACCGAAGGCGGATCGACAAACGCCTGGATCGTCACCAAGGACGGCGTCATCCGGACGCGGCCGGCCGAGAGCGGCATCCTGCGCGGCATCACCCGCACGACTGCGCTGAGGATGGCGCGCGACCTGCAGATGCGCTTCGAGGAGGAGCCGTTCACGGTCGAGGAGGCGAAGGCCGCGCGCGAGGCGTTCTTCACCGCCGCGACCGCGATCGTGACGCCGGTCGTCGCAATCGACGGGGCGACGATCGGGGATGGCAAGCCCGGCCCGGTGGCGCTGGAACTGCGGCGGCGATTCCATGAGTTCGCCGAGATTTCCAAGGACTGAACCGGAGGGGCGCCGGTTTACCGTTCTAAAGTCCAGCGGCCCGATCGCCATTTGCCTTGCCCAAACCGGCTTGCGCGCTGTTTACTCAGCGGACCGTCGGCGGGCGAAGCGCCGACGCAAGCACGGGCGGGAGGTCGCAGGCGGAGTCATCCGGGACAAAGCTTCCACGCCGACAAGCCGGCCTCGAAGCCGGCGAACGCTTGAGCTCACTGGAAAGAACAAGAAGATGGCCGCCGAGCGCGCACAAAACCTTCAGGACACGTTCCTCAACAACGTCCGCAAGAACAAGGTCCCACTCACGATTTTCCTCGTCAACGGCGTTAAGCTGCAAGGGGTCGTGACCTGGTTCGACAACTTCTGCGTCCTGCTGCGGCGGGACGGCCACTCGCAACTCGTCTACAAGCACGCCATATCGACGGTGATGCCGGGCCATCCCATCCAGCTGTTCGAGCCGGATGACGGCGATAAGGACGAGGCGCCGGCCCGGGCCGGCCGGTGATCGCGCGGCGTCCGGCCGGTTGACTGCGATCGAGCGGGACGAGCGTTTGGAAGAACATACTGGCAAGGGCCAACTGATCGATCGGCGCGCCGCGCCGACGCGGGCCGTCGTGGTGACGCCGGCGCTGTCGAGCCGCATCCCGAGCGTGCGCACGGCCGAGGCGCGTCTGGAGGAGGCGGTCGGCCTCGCAGCTGCGATCGAGCTGGTGGTCGTGGCGAGCCGCCTTGCGCCGCTCTCCGAAATCAGGCCCGCCACCTATCTCGGCAAGGGCAAGGTCGCCGAACTCGCTGAACTGGTCGAGGCGGAGAAGGCCGAGCTCGTCGTGATGGACACGGCGCTGTCGCCGGTCCAGCAGCGCAATCTCGAGAAGGAGCTCAAGGCCAAGGTGCTCGACCGCACCGGCCTGATCCTCGAGATCTTCGGTCGCCGCGCGCGGACCAAGGAGGGCGTGCTCCAGGTTGAGCACGCGCATCTCACCTGGCAGAAGAGCCGGCTCGTGCGGTCCTGGACCCATCTCGAGCGCCAGCGCGGCGGCTTCGGCTTTCTCGGCGGCCCGGGCGAGACCCAGATCGAGGCCGACCGGCGCGTCATCGGCGAGCGCATCCTCAAGATCGAGCGCGAACTGGCGCAGGTCCGGCGCACGCGCGGGCTGCACAGGGCAGGGCGCAAGCGCGTGCCCTATCCGGTCGTGGCGCTGGTCGGCTACACCAACGCCGGCAAGTCGACGCTGTTCAACCGCTTGACCAAGGCCGAGGTGATGGCGGCCGACATGCTGTTCGCGACGCTCGATCCGACGCTGCGCGAGATCCGGTTGCCGCACGGCGCCCACGCGATCCTGTCCGACACGGTGGGCTTCATCTCGGAGCTGCCGACGCAGCTCGTCGAGGCCTTCCGGGCGACGCTCGAGGAGGTGCTCGAGGCGGACGTCATCCTGCATGTGCGCGACATCGCCCATGAGGACGCGGAGGCGCAGGGCGCGGACGTGGCTGCGGTGCTGTCGGACCTCGGCGTCGATCCGCAGACCGACCCCCGGTTGATCGAGGTCTGGAACAAGATCGACGCGCTCGACCCGCATGCCGCCGAGACGCTGGCCGCGACCGCCGCGCGGCGCGAGCCGGACAAGCGTCCGATGCTGGTCTCCGCTCTCACCGGCGCGGGAACCGACGCGCTGCTCGCACGCGTCGAGCAGTTGCTGTCGACCGGGCGCGAGACGCTCGTCGTCACGCTCGACGCCAGCGACGGCGCGGGGGAGAACTGGCTCTACAGCCGCAGCGACGTCATGGACCGCTCAATCGGCGAGGATGGCGCGGTCCGCCTCACGGTGCGGATTGAGCCGGAGCGCGTGCCGGGCCTGCGCCGGCGCTTTCCGTCGGTCGCGGAGGCCGGCGCGCCGGAGCAGGAACTGCGGCGCGCCTGAACCGACGACGCCGCGATCAGTTCGGCGACCAGCTTTCCTTGCCGATCTTGGTGCCGCCCTGGTAGGTCCAGACGCCCTCGACCTCTCCGCCCGGCGTGACGCGATAGATCGCGATGCCGGTGTCGGAGCCCGACTTGTAGCCGACGGCGAGGCCTTCCGGCCCGCCGATGCCGGTGCCGACGAACTTGTCGCCCGCGATGGTCCAGACGACCTGGTACACGCCTTCGCCGGTCTGCTTGACGCTGACCTTGCCCTTGTAGGCGCCGCCGCCCCCGGGCGACGTGCCCTCCACCGAATAGCTCGACGCGAAATCGGCGGCCATCGCAGATCCGGCGATGAGCGCCGACGAAAGCAGTCCGAGCACGAACCCACGCATGTGTATGACCCCCCGGTCGAAGCCCGGCCCTACGCCGGACGCCGCGACGATATCTCAATTCCGTAAGAGGCGAGGGGCTGCGGGAGCGAGACTTTCGGCGTCCGCCGCCGGGTAGCGCCCAGACATCGAAACGCCCCGTCGGCCGGGCCGACGAGGCGTTTCAAATGACGTCGATGGTACGGGTCGTCACTGTTTGTGGGCCGGCCCTCTCAAAGGGCGCTCGGCTGCTGGTCGACCTCGTTCGTCGTCTATTGGTTTGTCATCCCAAGATCCGCCACGAATTCCCTAGTTTTCGCAAGCCGTTCCGATCCATCAGCATACGAAAATCAGATTGTTCGAAGAAAATCTTCGGCAAATCTCTTCTAGATTTTTTTATCGCCGCAGACTGTTCGTGCTCCGGATGCACGTCACCGCGGTAAGTCTACACGCTTCGGCGGAGTCATTTTTTTAGACCTCCGTTGTTGCTGTTGACATCCAGAATCATGCGCCTCGCTTCGGCGGTCGTCAAGCGCAGATGCTCGGCTTTTTTGGAAGCGACGACTCGACGGTCTGGAACGCGAAGCGTGAGAGCGCTTGCGCGATCGGCTCCGCGGCCCTCATCCTGCAGGCGGCGCGCGCCGGACCCATCGCGCGTTCGCAACCGTGTCACAGGCGAGGCGGCGGGTGATTTCGGATCTTAGCGCGGCCGGCGCGCCGGCCGACATCGCCGGCGACATCTGCGTGGTGGGCTCCGGGCCGGCCGGCCTGACGCTCGCGCTCGAACTCGCCGGCAAGGGTCGGCGCGTCGTGCTGCTCGAGGCGGGCGGCGAGGGCTACGAGGCCGACACCCAGGAGCTTTACAAGGGTTCGGTGAAATCCGGCGGCCACATCGACATCGCGGATTCGAGGCTGCGCCAGTTCGGCGGCACGTCCGGCCACTGGACAGGGCTGTGCGCGCCGCTCGACCCGATCGACTTCGAGCCCAGGTCCGGCTCGCCGCATCACGGCTGGCCGATCCGTCGCGCGGATCTCGATCCCTATTATCTGCGCGCCCAGAGCTACCTCGACCTTGGACCGTCCCGTTACGGCTGGACCGACCTGGCGTCGGTCGGCCGTCCGCTTCCGCTCGACCCTGCGAGGGTCGAGGCCGTGGTTCACCAGCAGAGCCCGCCGACCCGCTACGCCGAGAAGTTCCTCGAGACCGCCCGCGCCGCGCCCAGGGTCGACTGCTGGCTGCACGCGAACCTCGTCGACCTGACGCTCGCCGACGGGTCGGACCGGATCGAGAGCGTGACGGTCGCGACGCTCGACGGCGTGCGGACCCGCGTCACCGCGAACGTCTTCGTCATCGCCTGCGGCGCGGTCGAGAACGCCCGCATCCTGCTCAACGCGCGCCGCCAGTGGCCGGCCGGGATCGGCAACGAGCATGGGGTCGTCGGGCGCTATTTCACGGACCACATGACGATCCAGACGTCGCTCGTCCTGCTGAACGAGGGCGTCGACGCGAAGATCTACTACGCGCCGTTTTCGGTCGACGGCGCGCAGCTCGAACTCGCGCTGAAGCTCCATCCGGAGGTGATCAAGCGCGAGGGGCTGAACAACAACCACGCCTTCCTAAACGCGCGCTACGACGACGCGCTCTACAGCGACGACTTCCGCAACTACGGCTGGACGAGCTTCGCCGCGATGCTGAAGGCGTTCAGCCATGGCCGGGCGCCGGACCGGCTGGCCGAGCGATACTGCGACGTCATGGACGACGTCGGCGGGGTCGCGACCGGCGTCTACCGGCATGTCGCCCGCCGCCTTCGCCCGCCTGACGAGCCGCGCGCTTTCACGTTCCGTCAGGACGCGGAGCAGGCCCCGAACCCCGACAGCCGCGTGACGCTGGCGAACGAGAAGGACCGGTTCGACTTGAACCGCGCGGCGCTCGACTGGCGGGTCGCCGCCGACGACTTCCTGAAGCTGCGTCGCACGCACGAACTCATCGGGGCCGCGATCGGGGCCGCCGGCCTCGGCCGGATCCGGCTCGAAATTCCTGAGAATCCGGAGCCGGGTCTCGCCTATTCCGGCTACCACCACATGGGCACGACGCGGATGCATGCGGACCCGGCGAAGGGCGTGGTCGACGCCGACTGCCGGGTTCACTCCGTGAAGAACCTCTACATGGCAGGCAGCTCTGTGTTCACCACGGGCGGCGCGTCGCATCCGACGCTCACCATCGTCGCGCTGGCGATCCGGCTCGCCGACCACCTCGCGGCGACGGCATGAGGAGGCGTGCGGCATGGCGCTGACAAGACGGCTTCTCCTCGGCTCGGCCGGCGTCGTGGCGCTCGGCGCGGCGATCTATGGCGGCAGCCGCGCGGCCTGCAGCTTCGTGCCCCGCAACCATCCCGACTTCTTCTCGCTGCTCGACATCGTGCCGGACGACGCGGCGGCGCGGCGGTTCGGACGGCTTGCGATCGAGGCGGGACTCGCTCCGGACGGTCTGTCCGGACTCGGCGAAAGGCTCGCAGAGCGCCCGCTGGTCTGGGCGGCGATCGCCGAGACCTGTCCGACGACCCGCGCAGGCCTGCTGCGCGACGGCTGCGCGGCGGATTTCGCGCAGGATCGCGTCGTCACGCTCGACGGCTGGGTGCTGTCCGAAACGGAAGCTGCGCTTTGCGCCGCGAAGGTGCTGGCGCACACTGCGTGAACTGCGACAGGTCAGGCGACGATCAGGAAATCGTCGGACGTCAAAGCCGAGGCCTTGAGCAAGACCGCGAAGGTGACGGCGGCATGACCGCCCTGACCGTCATCGTCGTAGCTCAGGTTGCCGGTGTCCGTGTCGTAGAGGAACGTCGGGCCTTTCTGCCCCGCCGACGTGGGACGGTCGCTCGCGACGAGGTTGACTTCGGCTCCCGCCACGAGGCCGCCTCCGAACTCGGAGGCGTCGATCTCGATCTGGTCTTGTCCAGGCGCAAAATCGGCGATGCGGTCGCGTTCCGCGGTCGAGACAGGCTTGGCGTCGAACACGAAGATGTCGGCGCCCGCATCGCCCCTCAAGAAGTCCGCCCCGTCACCGCCGACCAGCCGGTCGGCGCCCCCTGCGCCGATGAGCCGGTCGACGCCGGCCCCGCCGGACAGCGTGTCCGCGCCGCTGTCGCCATAGATGCGGTTGGCGAGCTCGTTGCCGCCGAGCGCGAGGCCGCCGGCGCCGCTCTGGACGGTGACGAGTTCGATGCGCTGGCCGGCGCCCATCGTCCAGTCGCCGAGCGCGAACACGACGTCCTTGCCGCCTCCCGCCGTCTCGATGACCTCGTCGGAGGCGTCGTCGACAAGAAAGCGGTCGTCGCCGCCGCCCCCGTCCATCACGTCTGCGCCGGCGCTGGCGGCGAAGACGTCATTGCCGGCCCCGCCGAACAGGTGGTCGTCGCCCGCGCCGCCGTTGAGGGTGTCGTCGTCTGCGCCGCCGTACAGCGTGTCGGCGCCGCCTTCGCCAAAGAGCTGGTCGCCGCCGCCTTCGCCCGACAGGACGTTCGCCACGGATCTGCCCCGCACCACGTCGTGGAACGCGCCGCCGATGACGTTTTCTAGATCCCAGAGGCTGTTGGTTTCGATCCCGCGGCCGACTACGGCGTCGCCGACGACGTTCGACCCATCCATCCTGGTTGCGAGATCGATGTTGAGCGTCGCTCCCGCTGCGCTGAAATCGGCGGTGTCCGTTCCCGCCAAACCCAACAGCGCGTCGTTACCCAGCCCGTCGATGAGCAGATCATCGCCGCCGCCGCCGACGACCGTGTCGTTTCCAACGCCGCCTGCGAGCGTGTCGGCGTTGTCAGCCCCGTCGAGAACGTCTTCGCTGTCGCCGCCGACCAGATGGTCGCGCGCGGAGCCGGCATAGACAGTGAGCTTCTCGATGCCGGAATAGGTCACGGATCGGTCGGCGCCGGCGTTCACGAACCCGGGCGATAGGGTGACGGACCTAGTCTCCTGGCGGTAGTCGACCATGAGTCGGTCGCCGTCTCCGTCGCCGCCGATCGCGACGTCGACGCCGTCTTTGACGATTAAAAAGTCATCGCCGCCGCCGCCGTCCAACGTGTCGTCGCCAGTCGGCTCGGTGATGTCCGGACGTGTCAGATTATGATACGAATCCTGGAAGTAATTGTAGCCGTCGCCGCCGATCATATGATCGTCGCCACGATTACCCATAATCTAGAATGGTCTCATCCCGGACGTAGTGATCGTCATTCCCTGTGGGGCGAGGTAAAGATCATCAACGGGATAGTCATTCAAGTCGCCGGAAAAGGTAAGATTGTCGACCGTAACCCTTATCGCCGTGGGTCCGTCGGGCGAGCTGTACTCCGGCGCGATCTGGATTGTGTCGCCCGGAGACGCGGCGGCGATCGCCTCCGCGATGGTCGCGTAAGTCTCGGGGACCTGCAAAACCGCCATCTCGCCTCCAGTATGCTCAAGCTGCGCAAGGCTTCGTGTAGTCTGCGGCGGCTACAACCTCGACGCAAGACATGGAATATGACCGGTTTGTCTCGACCGGCTGAGTATAGAAGCCGCCGCCGCCGCCGCCGCCGGCGAGGCGCGTCCGGCCGACGAACGCTGGAACGAAAAAGGGGCGCCGGAGCGCCCCTTGTCGTCCGTCCGCCCTGACGATCAGACCGAATAGTACATGTCGTACTCGACCGGATGCGGGGTGTGCTCGAAGCGGATCACTTCCTGCATCTTCAGCTCGATGAAGCTGTCGATCTGATCGTCTGTGAAGACGTTGCCCTTCTTGAGGAACTCGCGGTCCTTGTCGAGCGAGATCAGCGCCTCGCGGAGCGAGCCGCACACCGTCGGGATCTTCTTCAGCTCCTTCGGCGGCAGGTCGTAGAGGTCCTTGTCCATCGCCTGGCCCGGATCGATCTTGTTCACGATGCCGTCGAGGCCCGCCATCATCAGCGCCGCGAAGCAGAGATAGGGGTTCGCGGACGGGTCCGGGAACCGGACCTCGACGCGCTTGGCCTTCGGCGAGTTGGTCCACGGGATGCGGCAGGAGGCCGAGCGGTTGCGCGCCGAATAGGCGAGCAGCACGGGGGCCTCGAAGCCCGGCACCAGACGCTTGTAGGAGTTGGTGGTCGGGTTGGTGAAGGCGTTGATCGACTTGGCGTGCTTGATGACGCCGCCGATGTACCAGAGGCATTCCTGCGAAAGGCCGGCGTACTTGTCGCCGGCGAACATCGGCTTGCCCTTCTTCCAGATCGACATGTGGCAGTGCATGCCCGAGCCGTTGTCGCCATAGACCGGCTTCGGCATGAAGGTCGCGGTCTTGCCGTAGGACTGCGCCACCTGGTGGATGCAGTACTTGTAGACCTGCTGGATGTCGGCCATGCGGACGACTTCCTCGAACTTCAGGCCGAGCTCGTGCTGGGCGGACGCCACCTCGTGGTGGTGCTTCTCGACCTTGGCGCCCATCGCGGCCATCGCCGCCAGCATCTCGCCGCGCATGTCCTGCGCGCTGTCCATCGGCGGCACCGGGAAGTAGCCGCCCTTGGTGCGGATGCGATGACCGAGATTGCCGGTGTCGTATTCGGCGTCGGAGTTGGTCGGCAGCTCGTCCGAATCGACCTCGAAGCCGACCTTGTAGGGGGTCGAGGAGAAGCGGACGTCATCGAACACGAAGAACTCGGCCTCGGGGCCGAAATAGATGGTGTCGCCGATGCCGAGCGACTTCATGTAGGTCTCGGCCTTCTTCACCGTGCCGCGCGGGTCGCGCTCATAGGGCTCGCCGGTGGTGGGCTCGAGCACGTCGCAGACGACAGAGAGCGTCGTGGCGGCGAAAAACGGGTCGATGCAGGCGGTGGCGACGTCCGGCATCAGGAGCATGTCGGACTCGTTGATCGCCTTCCAGCCGGCGATCGACGAGCCGTCGAACATCTGGCCTTCGGCGAAGAACTCCTCGTCCACCATCGTGATGTCGAAGGTGACGTGCTGCCATTTGCCCTTCGGATCGGTAAAGCGGAGATCGACGTATTTCACGTCGTTCTCCTTGATGAACTTCATGAGGTCCGCGGCGTTTTTGATAGCCATGCGTTTCGTCCTTTGTGGGATCTTGTGGTGAGGGCGTCCGCCTCCCGCGGACGGGGGACTTGAGGCGCGTCAGATCGCCTCGACGCCGACCTCGCCCGTGCGGATGCGGATGGCTTCCTCGACAGGCGAGACGAAAATCTTGCCGTCGCCGATGCGGCCGGTGGCCGCCGCCTTGCGGATCGCCTCGACGGCGCGCTCGACCATGTCGTCGCCCAGCACGACCTCGATCTTCACCTTGGGCAGGAAGTCGACGACGTACTCGGCCCCGCGATACAGCTCGGTGTGGCCCTTCTGGCGGCCGAACCCTTTGGCTTCGGTCACCGTGATGCCCTGCACCCCGACGTCCTGAAGCGCCTCCTTCACTTCGTCGAGCTTGAACGGCTTGATGATCGCTTCGATCTTCTTCACGGGTTTTAAGCCTCCTCGTCGCTCGCGACCCGGCGCGGCCGATGCGGCGCCGCTCGCGGGGACGCTGCGCCTCTTAGCAGTTCGCATGCCATGGCGTCACGTCGCCAAATAGACGCCCGACGCCATGTATCGCTAGGGAATTTGACGCGGTCGAGCCAGCGCCTCCGCGCTTGGTGCTCAACGAATAATCAGATTGCTCAAAATGCGTGCTGACGTGCCGCCGAAACTCGCCCGATTCAGCGCGTCGAATGTGCAGCCTGCTCAATGTGTCGCCGGAGTAGCCCGTGCTTGAACTGATCGCGCCGTCCGAAATGACCAAGGTCGACGCCGCGGCCGTCACGCTCGGCGTCTCCGGCGAGACGCTGATGGAGAACGCCGGCGCGGCCGTGGCGGACGTCGCCGCCCGGCGCTGGCGGGACGCGCGGCGCGTGCTCGTGCTGGCGGGACCCGGCAACAATGGCGGCGACGGCTTCGTCGCGGCGCGGCGGCTGCTCGCGGCCGGCCACGAGGTCAAGCTCGTGCTCCTTGGCGACCGCTCGTCGCTGAAGGGCGACGCGGCCGGCGCGGCCGCAAAATGGGACGGTCCGCTGACGGCGGCCGCCGAGGCGCCGTTCGACTGGAGCGACATCGTCGTCGACGCCCTGTTCGGCGCAGGGCTGTCGAGGGCGCTCGACGGTCCTGCGGCGGCGCTCGTCGCGGCCGCGAACCAGTCCGGCAAGCCGATCCTCGCGGTGGACGTCCCGAGCGGGCTGGACGGCGCCAGCGGGCGGCCCCTCGGACCCTGCGTCGAGGCGGACGCCACGGTCACCTTCATCCGCAGGAAGCCGGGCCATCTCCTGCTGCCGGGACGCGCGCTCTGCGGCGAGGTCGTCGTCGCCAATATCGGCCAGCCGGACGGCGCGCTCGCAGCGGCGGAGGTTGCGGCCCGACACAACCGGCCGGCGCTGTGGCGCGCCTCCTTCCCAGAGCCGCGGATCGACGGACACAAATATTCGCGAGGACACGTCGCCGTCTGGAGCGGGCCGCTGCTCGCCACCGGCGCGAGCCGGCTCGCCGCGACCGCCGCGCTGCGGGCCGGCGCAGGGGCCGTGACCCTCGTCGGGCCGCGTCCGGCGCTCAAGGTCCATGCTGCGCACGTCACCGCGGTGATGCTGCGGGAAGCCGACGAGAAGTCCGGATGGTCGCCCGTCCTCGCCGACCGCCGGATCGGCACCTGGCTGTTCGGACCGGGCGCCGGGACCGACGAGGCGGCGTGCGAGATCTTGGACCAGGGCTTTTCGTCGGGCGGCCGGGCCGTGCTCGACGCGGACGTGTTCTCGATCTTCGCCGACCGCCCGGAAGAGCTGGGCGCGGCGATCGAGGACGGCGGCTGCGAGGCGATCCTCACGCCACATGAGGGCGAGTTCGCGCGGCTGATGGGTGAGCGCAGGCGTCCAGAGGCGTCTAAGCTCGATCAGGCGCTCGCGGCGTCTGCGCTGATCGGCGCGAGCGTCGTCCTGAAGGGGCCCGACACGGTCGTCGCCGCCCCGGACGGACGCGCGTCCATAGCCGACAACGCGCCGGCCTTTCTCGCGAGCGCCGGCGCCGGCGACGTCCTCGCGGGGCTCTGCGCGGGACTGCTCGCGCAGGGCATGCCGGCGTTCGAGGCGGCCTCGGCCGCGGTCTGGCTGCATGGCGAGGCGGCGAAGGCCTTGGGTCGCGGGATGATCGCCGACGATCTGCCGGGCGCGATCCCGGCGGCGCTCGGCGCGCTGTTCGACCAGACAGACCCGGATTGACGGGCCGGGATCACGACTTCGTCGGCAAGAACGGCGCCGTCTTCCCCCGGATTCGGGCGCTCGGCACGCGCGTTGGCGCATGCTTCGCGGGCGCCCGAGCTCGCTCGCCTTCTGAGATTCAGGAGATATATGACCCAAAGTTGAGGTCCGACCAAAGCAAAGGCCCACCCAGACAAGGGCTCGACTTCGGTCGACTTGGGAGGAAGCCATGAGCATTGTTGCGAACGGGGCGAAAGCCGCCCCGCGGTGGCGTGCGCGTGCGTGCGTGAAGGTCGGGCTGCTCGCGACGGCGGCGGCGTTTTCGAGCGCGCCGGTCGAGGCGCGCACCACCAAGATCGAGATCCTCAGTCGTGGCGTCGCGTTCGGCGGGCATTCGTTCGGCGACGTCGGCCAGTACGAGGTCATCCGCGGGATCGCGACAGGCGAGGTCGATCCGAAGGACCCGCAGAACGCCCTCGTCACCGACCTCAAGCTCGCGCCGCTAAATGGCGCAAAGCGGGTCGTGTACCAGCACAACTTCTACATCCTGAAGCCACTGGACATGTCCAAGGGCAACAGGAAGATGATGTATGAGCCGCCGAACCGCGGCCGCAAGACCTATGGCGAGATCAACAACACGCCCACCGCCGGCGACGACCCGGCGGCGCTCGCCGACCCCGCGACGCTCGACGGCTCGTTCTTCTGGACCCGCGGTTACGTCACCGTCTGGAGCGGCTGGGAGAACAATATCGGGCCGCTCGACGGGCTGCCCGCTTCGGCGTCTTTTCCGGTCCTCACCGCGAAAGGCGGCGGCGACCTGACCGGCCCAGGCTACGAGTACATCGTCACCGACGGCTCGGCGAGTTCGTACAAGCTCGCCTATCCCGCGGCCTCGGGCGCGCAGAACAAGGCCAACGCGAAGCTCACCCACCGCGTCCACCTCAACGACGAGCCCGAGGTCGTCCCGCCGACCGGTTGGGCCTTCACGGACGGCACGAACACGGCGATCCGGCTGGCCAGCGGGAACTTCGCCGCGAACGACATCTATGAGTTCTCGTACCAGGCGAAGAGCCCGACGCCGAACGGCCTCGGCCTGGCGGCGATCCGCGACTTCAACTCCTTCCTTCGCAATGCGAGCGCGGACGACGAGGGCACGCCAAACCCGCTCGGCGGCAAGATCAAGCGGATCTACACCGAGACCTCGTCCCAGCCGGCGCGCATGCTCAACGACTTCACCCATCTCGGCTTCAACGAGGACGAGAAAGGCAAGAAGGTGTTCGACGGCATGCTGCAGTGGATCGGCGCCGGCGATGGCCTCAACATGAACTACCGCTGGTCCCAGACGAAGCGCACCAACCGCAACCGCCAGGAACTGCTCTATCTCGAAGGGCTGTTCCCCTTCGCGAACCAGACCACGACCGACCCGATCTCCGGCGAGACAGACGGCCGCTACAGGCGCTGCGCGCAGACGAAGACCTGCCCGCTCGCGATCGAGCTCTACTCGTCGAACGAATACTGGGTGAAGGCGGCGTCGCTGATGACGACCGACCCGGCGGGCAAGAAGGACCTCAAGGACATCCCGGAGGCGCGGCTCTACCTGCTGTCCAGCAAGTCCCATGGCGGGCCGGGCGACCGGACCTCCAAGGGGCTCTGCCAGCAGTTCCTCAATCCGCTGAAGTCGGCCGAGGTCCAGCGCGCGCTGTGGGAGGCGCTCGACAAATGGTCGGCCGACGGCGTCCAGCCGCCGCAGTCGCGCATACCGCGGCTGAAGGACGGCACGCTGGTCGACCCGCTGCCGCGCAAGAAGGTGGGTTTCCCGAAGATTCCGGGCGTGACCTATACGGGCCTCAAGACGACCCGCTACCGGCTGAACTACGGACCCGACTTCTACGAGACCGGCATCCCGACGGTGAACCCGCCGAAGATGACGCCGCCCTACGAGGACAACGCCAAGAACGGTCCGATCTATCCGAGCTACGTGCCGACCACCGACGAGAACGGCAACGAGATCGCCGGAATCAGGCTGCCGGACCTCACCGTGCCGCTCGCGACCTACACCGGCTGGGCGCTGCGCTCCGGCGTGTGGGCGGACGACGGCTGCGAGGCGGCGGGGCAGTACATCCCGTTCCCGAAGACCAAGTCTGAACGGACCGGGACGGGCGACCCGAGGCGGTCGGTCGCCGAGCGCTACCCGAGCTATGCGGACTATCGGGCCAAGGTGCGCAAGGCGCTCGACGACATGGTCGATGATCGCTTCATGCTCTGCGAGGACGCGCAGAAGGAGCTGCCGCGGCTGCTGCAGGCCGGCCTCGACGCGGGCGTGCCGCCGTCGAAGGACGAGCGGGCGGGCGACAAGGAAAAGCCCGCCTGCAAGATCAAGTAGCGCCGACGGGCGCGCCGGTCTCCTGGCGCGCCCTCCATCGTGAAGGACCGCTCGGCGCACGCGAGCTTTTTTGCTCGCGTCGCGAGACCGTCATGCTATAGAGCGCCCCGCGTTTCGCGCCCGACGGCGCGTGTGCGCGGCGCCCGGCGCGGGCGTGGTGGAACTGGTAGACACGCGGGATTTAGGTTCCCGTGGCGCAAGCCGTGGGGGTTCGAGCCCCTCCGCCCGCACCAGGCCGCCACCGCGAGAGGCCGCCGCGAAGATCCGTGACAGTCCCGCGAGCTCGCCCGCGCGCAGGCGCGGCGGCTGGAAGATTCGAAGACCCACGTTCCAAGACTTTAAAGACCAAAGAGACCAACGCTCATGCAGGTGACCCAGACCCTCGACGAAGGCCTGAAGCGCGAGTTCAAGATCGTCGTGCCGGCCTCCGATCTCGACGCGCGCCTCAACGAGCGCCTCGACGGCCTCAAGGACCGCGTCAACATCAACGGCTTCCGCAAGGGCAAGGTGCCGCTCGCGCATCTGAAGAAGCTCTACGGCAAGTCGGTGATGGCCGAGGTGCTCGACCAGGTCGTCGCCGAGGCCAACAAGAAGATCGTCGACGACAACGGCCTGAAGCTCGCGATGCAGCCGAAGGTCAAGGTCACCGCCGACGACGAGACGGACGAGCAGAAGGCTGTGCTCGGCGTCATCGAGGGCCGGCATGACCTGTCGCTGTCGGTCGCGATGGAGGTGCTGCCGAAGGTCGAGCTCAAGGACGTCGCCGAGCTCAAGGTCGAGCGCCTGGTCACTGACGTTGAGGACAAGGACGTCGAGGAGACGCTTGATCGCGTCGCCTCCTCCAACCGTCCCTTCGCGGCCAAGGACGGCGCGGCGGCAAACGGCGACCGCGTCACCATCGACTTCGTCGGTAAGATGGGCGGCGAGGCGTTCGAGGGCGGCTCGGCCGAGGGCCACCAGCTCGAGCTCGGCTCGAACAGCTTCATCCCGGGCTTCGAGGACCAGCTCGTCGGCGCCAAGGCGGGCGATGAGAAGGCCGTGACCGTCAGCTTTCCGGAGGCCTATCCGGCCGCCGAGCTCGCCGGCAAGGAAGCGACGTTCGACGTCAAGGTCCACGCCGTCGAGACGCCCGGCGAGGTCAAGGTCGACGACGAGCTCGCCAAGGGCCTCGGCTTCGAGGACGTCGGCAAGCTGAAGGACGCGGTTCGCGAGCAGATCGGAACCGACTACGCCCGCGTCTCGCGCCAGAAGCTCAAGCGCCAGCTGCTCGACGGCCTCGACGCGCAGTACGCCTTCGACCTCCCGCCCACCCTTGTCGAACAGGAGTTCGACAATGTGTGGCGCCAGGTGATCGCCGACCTCGCTCGCGAGGGCCGGACGCTCGCCGACGAGGACACCAGCGAGGACGAGGCCAAGGCCGAGTACCGCAAGATCGCCGAGCGCCGCGTGCGGCTCGGGCTGGTCCTTGCGGAAATCGGGGAGCAGCACGAGATCAAGGTGGCGGACGACGAGGTCACACGCGCCCTCGTCGAGCGCGCCCGCCAGTATCCGGGCCAGGAGCAGCAGGTCTGGGACTTCTACCGCAACAATCCCGACGCGCTCGCCGAGCTCCGCGCGCCGATCTTCGAGGACAAGGTCGTCGACGCGATCCTCGAGAAGGCGACGGTGACGGAGCGCAAGGTCGGTCGCGACGAGCTGTTCGCGACCGAAGACGACGAGGACGGCGCCGAGTCTGACAAGCCGAAGGCGAAGAAGGCGGCCTCGAAGTCGGCGAAGTCCGAGTCCGCGCCGAAGAAGGCCAAGGCGAAGAAGTCCGAGGACAAGTCCGAGGGCGCCTCTGACGACAAGGCGGAGCCGGAAGCGGGCGCTTGACGGCAGGGACCATCCCGGTCCCGATGGAGCGACGAAGCGCGGCGCGACGAATCCCCTGAGGGGGTCGCGCCGCCCTACTCAAGATGAGGACGTGACATGCGCGACTTGGTGGATCAGGCGACGAACTTCCTCATCCCGATGGTCATCGAGCAGACCAATCGCGGCGAGCGCTCCTTCGACATCTATTCGCGTCTCCTGAAGGAGCGCATCATCTTCCTCTCGGGCCCCTTCCACGACGACATGGCGGCGGTGATCTGCGCCCAGCTGCTGTTCCTCGAGGCGGAGAACCCGAAGAAGGAGATTTCGCTCTACATCAACTCGCCCGGCGGCGTGGTGACCTCGGGCCTCGCGATCTACGACACCATGCAGTACATCCGCCCGCCGGTGGCGACCCTGTGCATGGGCCAGGCGGCCTCGATGGGCTCGCTGATCCTGCAGGCCGGCGAGAAGGGCATGCGCGCGGCGCTCCCGAACGCCCGCATCCTCGTGCACCAGCCCTCGGGCGGCTTCCAGGGCCAGGCCTCGGACATCGAGCGCCACGCCGAGGACATCGTGAAGATCAAGCGCCGGCTGAACGAGATCTACGTGAAGCACTGCGGTCGCTCCTATGAGGAGATCGAGCGCACGCTGGACCGCGACACCATGATGTCTGCGGAACAGGCCAAGGACTTCGGTCTTATCGACGAGGTCTTCGAGAAGCGCCCCGGCGACGGCGACGCGGATCAGAAGGCGGCGTGACGCAAACGCATCGTCCCCGACCTTCTCGGCGCCCGCTGATCCCGGCGGTTGCTGCGGCCGCGCAATCGCCTATCATCCTGTGTGGCGTTGCGTCACGGCGGAGGCATGCCCATCTCAGGGCGCCGTTCGTTAAGGTCGGGAGCTTATGACGAGTTGATGAAGCGGCGCGATTCATCGCCGGCTTCAACCCGAAAGGGGTGAGAATGACCACCAAGGGCGGCGGCGACGCCAAGAACACCCTCTACTGCTCATTCTGCGGAAAGAGCCAGCACGAAGTCCGCAAGCTCATCGCCGGACCCACCGTCTTCATTTGCGACGAGTGCGTCGAGCTGTGCATGGACATCATCCGCGAGGAGAACAAGTCCTCGCTGGTCAAGTCGCGCGACGGCATCCCGACGCCGAAGGAGATCCGCAAGGTCCTTGACGACTACGTCATCGGGCAGGACCACGCGAAGAAGGTTCTCTCGGTCGCGGTCCACAACCACTACAAGCGGCTCAATCACGCGACCAAGCACAACGACGTCGAGCTCGCGAAGTCGAACATCCTGCTGATCGGCCCGACCGGTTGCGGCAAGACGCTGCTCGCGCAGACGCTCGCTCGCATCCTCGACGTGCCGTTCACCATGGCTGACGCGACGACGCTGACCGAGGCCGGCTATGTCGGCGAGGATGTCGAGAACATCATCCTGAAGCTGCTCCAGGCGGCCGACTACAATGTCGAGCGGGCCCAGCGCGGCATCGTCTACATCGACGAGATCGACAAGATCTCCCGCAAGTCCGACAACCCGTCGATCACCCGCGACGTGTCGGGCGAGGGCGTGCAGCAGGCGCTGCTGAAGATCATGGAAGGTACCGTGGCCTCCGTGCCTCCGCAGGGCGGCCGCAAGCACCCGCAGCAGGAGTTCCTGCAGGTCGATACGACGAACATCCTGTTCATCTGCGGCGGCGCCTTCGCCGGCCTCGACAAGATCATCTCGTCGAAGGGGCAGGGCACCTCGATCGGCTTCGGCGCCAAGGTGAAGTCGGTTGACGAGCGCAAGACCGGCGAGATCTTCCGCCACGTCGAGCCCGAGGACCTGCTGAAGTTCGGCCTGATCCCCGAATTCGTCGGGCGTCTGCCAGTGCTCGCCACGCTCGAGGATCTCGACGAAGCGGCGCTCAAGACGATCCTGACCGAGCCCAAGAACGCGCTGGTCAAGCAGTACCAGCGGCTGTTCGAGATGGAGAACGTCGAGCTCACCTTCAACGAGGAGGCGCTGTCCGCGATCTCCAAGAAGGCGATCGAACGCAAGACCGGCGCGCGCGGCCTGCGCTCGATCATGGAGCAGATCCTGCTCGACACCATGTTCGACCTCCCCGGCCTCGAGGGCGTCGAGCAGGTCGTGATCTCCGGCGATGTGGCCGACGGCAAGGGCCGTCCGCTCTACATCTACGCCGACCGCCAGAACGAGGCCGCCGGCGCGAGCGCCTGATCCCGGCCGATTTCGCTTCTGCGCAAAACGCCCGCGGCTGGTCCGCGGGCGTTTTCGTTTGCGGCCGTGCCAGTGGAGTCTGGGGGTGACGTCCGGGCCATTCTTGACACCCCCGACCCCCATGGCCACCTAATCGAGGACCCTGCGGCGCGGGTTGAGTCTCAAGCGCCGCAGGACCCCTCCAGGGTGGTGGTCGCGGGGCCGGAATCGGATCGCGACAGAGCCGCGCCTATCATGGGGACGAGCCGGCCGACCTCCCGGACGGGCGTCCTTCGAAAGGATCCCAGAATGACTGCCCAGAAGTCGCGCAAGTCGTCGAGCGGGGCCGAGGTGCGCCCGGTCCTCCCGCTGAGGGACATCGTCGTCTTCCCGCATATGATCGTCCCGCTGTTCGTCGGCCGCGAGAAGTCCATCCGCGCCCTCGAGGAGGTGATGAAGGCGGACAAGCCGATCCTGCTCGCGACGCAGAAAAACGCCACTGACGACGATCCGACGCCCGACGCCATCTACGACGTCGGCACGCTCGCGACCGTGCTGCAGCTTCTCAAGCTGCCCGACGGCACCGTGAAGGTGCTCGTCGAGGGGCAGGGCCGCGGCCGCGTGCTCGGCTACACCGACCGGACCGAGTTCTTCGAGGCCGAGGTCGAGTCCATCGAGGACGTGATCGAGAGGCCCGTCGAGATCGAGGCGCTGGCGCGCTCCGTCACGTCCGACTTCGAGAACTACGTCAAGCTGAACAAGAAGGTCTCGCCCGAAGTGGTGAGCGCCGTCAGTCAAATCGACGACGCCTCCAAGCTCGCCGACACCGTCGCCTCGCATCTCGCGGTGAAGATCCCCGAGAAGCAGAGCGTGCTGGAGGTGCTCGACGTGTTCGAGCGGCTCGAGAAGGTGCTGCAGTTGATGGAGAGCGAGGTCTCGGTCCTTCAGGTCGAGAAGCGCATCCGCACGCGCGTCAAGCGCCAGATGGAGAAGACGCAGCGCGAGTACTACCTGAACGAGCAGATGAAGGCGATCCAGAAGGAGCTCGGGGACGACGACGGTCGCGACGACCTCGCCGAGCTCGAGGAGCGGATCGCCAAGACCAAGCTCTCGAAGGAAGCGCGCGAGAAGGCCGACGCCGAGTTCAAGAAGCTCAAGCAGATGAGCCCGATGTCGGCCGAGGCGACGGTGGTCCGCAACTACCTCGACTGGCTGCTGTCGATCCCGTGGAACGTGAAGTCGAAGGTCAAGAAGGACCTGCCGGCGGCCGAGAAGATCCTCGAATCCGACCACTTCGGCCTGGAGAAGGTCAAGGAGCGGATCATCGAGTATCTCGCGGTGCAGTCGCGCGCCAACAAGCTGACCGGGCCGATCCTGTGCCTCGTCGGGCCTCCCGGCGTGGGCAAGACCTCGCTCGCCAAGTCGATCGCCAAGGCGACGGGCCGTGAGTACGTGCGCATGTCGCTCGGCGGCGTGCGCGACGAGGCCGAGATCCGCGGCCACCGGCGCACTTACATCGGCTCGATGCCCGGCAAGGTCATCCAGTCGATGAAGAAGGCCAAGAAGTCCAACCCGCTCTTCCTGCTCGACGAGATCGACAAGATGGGCATGGACTTCCGCGGCGACCCGGCCTCGGCGCTTCTGGAGGTGCTCGATCCCGAGCAGAACAACTCCTTCAACGACCATTACCTCGAGGTCGACTATGACCTGTCGAACGTGATGTTCGTGACGACGGCGAACACGCTGAACATCCCGCCGGCCCTGATGGACCGGATGGAGATCATCCGTATCGCCGGTTACACGGAGGAGGAGAAGGTCGAGATCGCCCGGCGGCACCTGCTGCCCGAGGTGATCAAGAAGCACGGCCTCGCCGCCAAGGAGTTCACGGTCGACGATAGCGCGCTGCTCTCGCTGATCCGGCGCTACACCCGCGAGGCCGGCGTTCGCAATCTCGAGCGCGAGATCGCGAACCTCGCCCGCAAGGCGGTGAAGGAGCTGATCCTCTCTTCGAAGAAGAAGAGCATCAAGGTCAACGCCGCCAAGGTCGAAGAGTATCTCGGCGTGCCCCGCTATCGCTATGGCGAGGCGGAGTCCGAGGATCAGGTCGGCGTCGTCACCGGTCTTGCGTGGACCGAGGTCGGCGGCGAGCTGCTCACGATCGAAGGCGTCATGATGCCCGGCAAGGGCAAGATGACGGTGACGGGCAACCTGAAGGACGTGATGAAGGAATCGATCTCGGCGGCGGCGTCCTATGTCCGCTCCCGCGCCATCGATTTCGGAATCGAGCCGCCGAAGTTCGACACGCGCGACATCCATGTCCACGTGCCGGAGGGCGCGACTCCGAAGGACGGTCCGTCCGCAGGCGTCGCCATGGCGACCGCGATCATCTCGGTGATGACGGGCATCCCCGTCCGCAAGGACGTGGCGATGACCGGCGAGATCACGCTGAGGGGCCGTGTGCTGCCGATCGGCGGGCTGAAGGAGAAGCTGCTCGCAGCTCTGAGGGGCGGCATCAAGACGGTGCTGATTCCGGAGGAGAACGCCAAGGACCTCGCGGACATCTCGCAGTCCGTGAAGTCCAAGCTCGAGATCGTTCCGGTCCGGGTCATGGACGAGGTGCTTGGCCGCGCTCTGGTCCGGCGCCCCGATCCGATCGAGTGGGACGAGGACCGGGCGCTGCCGCCGTCGGCTGCCGGCGAGGAAGACTCGGCCAGCCTGCGGGCGCATTGAACTGAGGCTCCAGCTGTTCCGAATCGGGACGGTGCGGGAAATAAACCTATGAAGTCGAGGCCCGGAGCACCGCTCCGGGCCTCGTTGCGTTCCGGAACGTCCATTTTCCCTGAAAAATCACCGAAAAACGGCCGTTCAAGCTTGCCACGGCGGCGATTTCGATGAAGGGTGCGCGCCTCTTTCCGGAGGCCTGCGACTCCGCGCGGACCGCCTGATTCTCAACGGAGGAACTCAATGAATAAGTCGGATCTCATCTCCGAAGTCGCCGACAAGTCCGGCCTTACCAAGCTCGATGCGGCGAAGGCGGTCGACGCCACCTTCGACGCCGTCATCGCGGCTCTCAAGAAGGGCGATGAAGTGCGTCTGGTGGGCTTTGGCACCTTCCAGGTCGTCAAGCGCGCCGCTGGCGTCGGCCGCAATCTGCGCACCGGCGAAACCATCAAGATTCCGGCGTCGAAGACGCCGAAGTTCAAGGCCGGCCAGGCCCTGAAGGACGCCGTGAACGGCTGACGCCGCTCGGCGCGCGCCGGCCTTCCGGTTTCCGGAAGGTTGGCCGCGCGAGCGTCGATGCGATATGAGTAAGCGTGGGGGCCGCTTCCCGGCAGGGAGGCGGCGTTTGCGTGTCCGGCGGTCAGAGCGGCGGCCGGCTGCGGGCGGTTAGCTCAGTTGGTAGAGCATCTCGTTTACACCGAGAGGGTCGGCGGTTCGAGCCCGTCACCGCCCACCAGGACCTGAAGCCGTAAGGGTCCGGCGGCCCGATGCAGGCGGCGCCTACAGGACAATTTCCCACAGGACGGGAGAACCGCCACGCGGTCGCTTGACACGCCACGGCGGCTCCCGTACCAACCGCGCACTTCGCCGGGGCGACCCGGTTTGGGGGTGTAGCTCAGTCGGTTAGAGCGCCGGCCTGTCACGCCGGAGGCCGCGGGTTCGAGTCCCGTCACTCCCGCCACGTCTTGCCTGAGGTTGGACAGAACCTCAGGCCGCCGGTCGATCTCGATCCCGGCCACACTCCAGCGCGAAAATTCCTGATTCCAGACCAAGTTTGCTCACGCGCGCGTCGATCGCATGCGGCGCCGCGCGTCCACATGCGCTCGATTCGTCCAAGACGATTGCACCGACGGACCAAGTGGTATCAGGTGGCATGGGATGGCTGCCGCAGGTCGCCCGATCAGGGCGAGAGGGGCGGCGCGCCCATCCCGGCTGATCCCGTCGCGCTGGCTCAGCGGGCGCGACGGGTCAGCTCGGTGAAAGGGCTGGCCTAGACTGTCCCCCAACGTCTAGGCCTTGCTTCCGCCGTACCGTTCTGAGAGGGGCGGGTATCAGAGCGGCGCCTTATCCGGGCGGGGGCGCGGCGTGGAAGCAAGCTGGGTTATAGGCCGCCGGATATGGCCGTCCAGACCGCCGCCACGTTTCTCAAACAATTCTTATTTGCAGGTCGCGGCACGATTTTCGTGACCCGCTTCCGAGTGTGGATCGTATCGAAAAACGCAGTTGGCATTTGGCATGCCAATACGTATGGTCGCCACCGGCGCTCAGGGCTCCTCGGGGTTTGTGCGGCGGATTGGAATTCTTCCTTTTCGTGTCTTGCCTGCCTTGCGCCTAAAGTCGCTGGGGGCTAAGCGTCGGCCATGGCGGGTTTCGCCGCGGCGCCGCAAACGCCGACGGCCTCCTGCGGTCGGGCCGAAAAAACGCGGTCCGCCGCATCGCCCGCAGAGCACTCGAAGGCTCGGGACAAGGGATGACCGATCTCCTCGCCGACTATCTGCCGCTCGTGATCTTCCTGGGCGTCTCGCTGTTCATCGGCGTCGCCCTGCTCGTCGCGCCGTTCCTGGTGGCCTACCGCAATCCGGATCCGGAGAAGCTCTCCGCCTACGAGTGCGGCTTCAACGCCTTCGACGACGCGCGCATGAAGTTCGACGTGCGCTTCTATCTGGTCGCCATCCTCTTCATCATCTTCGACCTCGAGGTGGCGTTCCTGTTCCCCTGGGCGGTGGCGTTCCGCGATGTCGGACTCTTCGGCTTCTGGTCGATGATGGTCTTCCTCGGCGTGCTGACCATCGGCTTCGTCTACGAGTGGCGGAAAGGCGCGCTGGAATGGGATTGAGCGGCCCCGAACTCGCCCGCACCGAGGGCACGCTGACGGCGCCTGCGCCGCGCGGACTGGTCGACGCTTCCGGCCGGCCGATCGGCCATGACGACCGCTATTTCGGCGAGTTCCGCGCCGAGCTCGCGGACAAGGGCTTCCTCGTCACCTCGACGGAGGATCTCATCAATTGGGCCCGCACCGGCTCGCTGATGTGGATGACCTTCGGGCTGGCGTGCTGCGCCGTCGAGATGATGCAGGTCTCGATGCCGCGCTACGACGTCGAGCGGTTCGGCTTCGCGCCGCGGGCCTCCCCGCGCCAGTCGGACGTGATGATCGTCGCCGGCACGCTGACCAACAAGATGGCTCCGGCGCTGCGCAAGGTCTACGACCAGATGCCGGAGCCGCGCTACGTCATCTCGATGGGCTCCTGCGCCAACGGCGGCGGCTACTACCACTACTCATACGCCGTGGTCCGCGGCTGCGACCGGATCGTGCCGATCGACATCTACGTGCCGGGCTGCCCGCCGACCGCCGAGGCGCTGCTCTACGGCGTCCTGCTCCTCCAGAAGAAGATCCGCCGGATCGGGACGATCGAGCGGTGAGCGACTCCAGCGCAGCCCCCTACGACGTCCAGCCCGTCGACGTTGGTCCGCTCCAGTCGCTGGCCGCGCAGGCGGCTTCCGCGCTGGGCGAGAAGCTTCTGTCGGCCGACGTCGCGTTCGGCGAACTGACGCTGAAGGTCGCCGCCGAGGACATCGTCGAGGCGCTGACGATCCTGCGCGACGATCCTGCCCTGCGCTTCGTCAACTTCATCGACGTCTGCGGCGTCGACTGGCCGGCGCGCGAAAAGCGGTTCGACGTCGTCTATCACCTGCTCAGCCCCTACAAGAACACGCGCGTGCGCGTGAAGGTCGAGGCCGACGACGTCACGCCCGTGCCGTCCGTGACCGGCGTCTTCCCCGGCGCGCTGTGGTTCGAGCGCGAGGCCTACGACCTCTATGGCATGCTGTTTTCCGGCCATCCGGACCTGCGCCGCCTGCTGACCGACTACGGCTTCGACGGCTATCCGCTCCGCAAGGACTTTCCGACCACCGGTTTCGTCGAGGTCCGCTGGGACGACGAGGCCAAGCGCGTGGTCTACGAGCCGGTGCGGCTCAACCAGGAATTCCGCAACTTCGACTTCCTCTCGCCGTGGGAGGGCGTGGACTACGTGCTGCCCGGCGACGAGAAGGCCAAGCAGCCGAGTTGAGCGGGCGGATGGCGGGAGCACGCATCACCGGCAAGTGCCTGTGCGGCGCCGTGTCCTTCGGGGCGGCGGCGCTGGCGGACGAGATGGGCGCGTGCCATTGCGGCCAGTGCCGGCGCTGGACGGGCGGCCTGCTGTTCTACGTCTCCGTCGCGCCCGAGACCCTGACGATCGGCGGCGCCGACCATCTTGGCGTCTATCGGTCGTCCCCGGTCGGCGAGCGCTGCTTCTGCAAGAGCTGCGGCTCGTCGCTGATCTGGCGCAAGACGGACGGCAGCGAGGTCGACGTCTCTGCGCAGGCTCTCGACGATCCGGGCCGCTTTCCCTTCGCCGTCGAGGTCCACCTCGGCGACAAGCCTGACAATTACGCCTTCGCGAACCGGACCCGCGGCTATCTCGCCGGGACGGATCAGGAGGCGATCCGTGGCTGACCGCGCGACCCACGCCGGCGCAGCCCGTTCTGCGCGATTCGCCCAGCAGGAGAGCTCGGGTGGCTGAAGCCGACATCCGCAATTTCACGATCAACTTCGGCCCGCAGCATCCTGCGGCGCACGGCGTTCTTCGCCTCGTGCTGGAGCTCGACGGCGAGGTGGTCGAGCGCGTCGACCCGCATATCGGCCTGCTCCACCGCGGCACCGAGAAGCTGATCGAGACCAAGACCTACCTGCAGGCGATGCCGTATTTCGACCGGCTCGACTACGTCGCGCCGATGAACCAGGAGCACGCCTTCTGCCTCGCGACCGAGCGATTGCTCGGCATCGAGATCCCGATCCGCGCGCAGCTGATCCGCGTGCTCTATTGCGAGATCGGCCGCATCCTTTCGCATCTCCTCAACGTCACCACGCAGGCGATGGACGTCGGCGCGCTGACGCCCCCGCTCTGGGGTTTTGAAGAGCGCGAAAAACTGATGGTGTTCTACGAGCGCGCCTCGGGGTCGCGCATGCATGCGGCCTATTTCCGGCCGGGCGGGGTGCATCAGGACCTGCCTCCCCAGTTGATCGAGGATATTGACGTCTGGTGCGCGGGCTTCTTCAAGGCGCTGCAGGACATCGACGACCTGCTGACCGAGAACCGCATCTTCAAGCAGCGCAACGTCGACATCGGCGTCGTGCCGCTCGACGAGGCCTTCGCCTGGGGGTTTTCGGGCGTGATGGTGCGCGGTTCGGGCGCGGCCTGGGACCTGCGCAAGAGCCAGCCCTACGAGTGCTACGCCGACCTCGATTTCGACATCCCGATCGGCAAGAACGGCGACAATTACGACCGCTACCTGATCCGCATGGAGGAGATGCGCCAGTCGACGCGCATCATGCAGCAGTGCTGCAAGCGGCTGCGCGTCGAGACCGGCCGGATCGCCACGCTCGACGGCAAGGTGGCGCCGCCGAAGCGCTCCGAGATGAAGCGCTCGATGGAGGGCCTCATCCACCACTTCAAGCTCTACACCGAGGGCTATCGGGTGCCCGAGGGCGAGGTCTACGCCGCGGTCGAGGCGCCCAAGGGCGAGTTCGGCGTCTATCTCGTCTCGGACGGGTCCAACAAGCCGTATCGCTGCAAGATCCGCGCGCCGGGCTTCGCCCATCTGCAGGCCATGGATCACCTGTGCCGCGGCACTATGCTGGCGGACGTCTCGGCCATTCTTGGGTCGCTCGACATCGTGTTCGGCGAGGTCGACCGGTGAGGGCCGCCCCGATGCTCGCCGCCGCAGCCTTCGGCGCGCCGATCGCCGCCTTCGGCGATCAGGCGCCGGACCTGTCGAAGTACGACTGCACGCGGGCCGACGACGGCCGCAAGGCGAGCGGCGACGAACTGGTCGCGCAGGGATTTCGTATCGTGTCCGTCGGCCGCTTCGGCCAGCCCAACGTGATGCTGGCCGATACGAAGTCGCCGGCCCGCGCCAACTGCATCGTCCGGCCGGAGGGCCAGAAGTAATGTCCGTCCGCCGTCTCGCCGCCGAACAGCCGGCCGACTTCGCCTTCACGCAGGACAACCTGCAGTGGGCCGAACGGCAGATCGCGAAATATCCGGAAGGCCGCCAGGCCTCGGCCGTGATCCCGCTGCTGTGGAAGGCGCAGGAGCAGCATCACGGCTGGCTGCCGGAGCCGGCGATCCGCCGCATCGCCGAGATGCTCGGCATGCCGGTGATCCGCGTGATGGAGGTCGCGACCTTCTACACGATGTTCAACCTGGAGCCGGTCGGCGAGCATTTCGTGCAGCTCTGCGGCACCACGCCCTGCGCGCTGCGCGGCGCCAACGCGCTGAAGGACGTGTGCCGCAAGGTGATCGGCGACCAGCGCCACGTCACCAGCGACGGCAAGCTGTCCTGGCTCGAAGTGGAATGCCTCGGCGCCTGCGCCAACGCCCCGATGGTCCAGATCAACTACGACTACTACGAAGATCTCGACCCCGAGAATTTCGAGAAGCTGCTCGAGGATCTTCGGGCGGGCAGGGCGGTCCAGACCGGCTCGCAGACGGGGCGCTCGTGCTCGGCCCCCGCCGGCGGCGACACCTCGCTGTCCGACGAGACGCTGTATGACGGCTCGCGCGTCGGCCAATGGCGCAAGCGCTTCGACGAGCAGAGCGCGCCGGGCGACGCCACGGCGCCGGATGCCGGCGGCAAGCCCGCCGACAATAGCCGCCCGGAAGCCAAGACCGCGGCCGACTCCAAAGACAGCGAAGCCAAGCCCGCCGCGGCCGAACGCCCCGCGGACCGCACCCGCCGCGAAGGCGTCAGCTTCCCCTACGCGCCGACGTCCGGGGGCGCCGACAAGTCCGTCGACGCGCCGGTCTCCGACGCGCACAAGCCGGAGCTCCTGACCGCCCCGCGCGGCGGCAAGGGCGACGACCTCAAGCAGATCTGGGGCGTCGGCCCGAAGCTCGAGGCCATGCTGCACTCACTCGGCGTGTTCCATTTCGACCAGATTGCGAGCTGGAGCGACGAGCAGCTCGCCTGGGTCGACCAGCACATGGAAAGCTTCAAGGGGCGCGCCAAGCGCGAGATGTGGAACCTGCAGGGCAAGGTGCTCGCCGACGGCGGCACGGAGCAGGACGCCGAGGACGCCGTCCGCAAGGCGCGCGGGGAGGCCGTCTGATGCTTCACGATCGCGACCGCATCTTCACCAACCTCAACGGCCGCCGCGGCGCAGACCTCGAGTCGGCGCTCAAGCGCGGCGCCTGGGACGGCACCAAGTTCCTGCTCGAGAAGGGCAAGGACTGGATCATCGCCGAGATGAAGGCGTCGGGCCTGCGCGGCCGTGGCGGCGCCGGCTTCCCGACCGGCCTCAAGTGGTCCTTCATGCCAAAGCCCCAGGAGGGGCGTCCGCACTACCTCGTCGTCAACGCCGACGAGTCCGAGCCCGGCACCTGCAAGGACCGGGAGATCATGCGGAACGACCCGCATCTCCTGATCGAGGGCTGCCTGATCGCATCCTTCGCGATGCACGCCAACGCCTGCTACGTCTACATCCGCGGCGAGTACGTTCGCGAGAAGGAGGCGCTGCAGCGCGCGGTCGACGAGGCCTATGCAGCCAATCTCGTCGGCAAGGACAACGTCCACGGCTATCCGTTCGACATCTACGTCCATCACGGCGCCGGCGCGTATATTTGCGGCGAGGAGACGGCCCTTCTCGAGAGCCTCGAGGGCAAGAAGGGCATGCCGCGGCTCAAACCCCCGTTCCCGGCCAACATGGGCCTCTACGGGTCACCCACCACGGTGAACAACGTCGAATCGATCGCGGTCGCAGGCGAGATCCTGCGGCGCGGCGGCGACTGGTTCGCTGGCCTCGGCAAGCCCAACAACACCGGCACCAAGCTGTTCTCGATCTCGGGCCATGTCGAGCGGCCCTGCAACGTCGAAGAGGAGATGGGCATCTCCTTCCGCGAGCTGGTCGAAAAGCATTGCGGCGGCATCCGCGGCGGCTGGGACAACCTCTACGCCATCATCCCGGGCGGCTCGTCCGTGCCGGTGCTGCCCGAGCACCAGTGCCAGGACCTGTCGATGGACTTCGACACGCTCCGCAATCTGAGGTCCGGCCTCGGCACCGCGGCGGTGATCGTCATGGACAAGTCCACCGACATCATCCGCGCCATCGCCCGCATTTCGTACTTCTACAAGCACGAGAGCTGCGGCCAGTGCACGCCGTGCCGCGAGGGCACGGGCTGGATGTGGCGCGTGGTCGAGCGCATGGCGGAAGGCCGCGCCGAGAAGCGCGAAATCGACATGCTGCTCGATGTCACGACCCAGGTCGAGGGCCACACCATCTGCGCGCTCGGCGACGCGGCTGCGTGGCCCGTGCAGGGCCTGATCCGGCACTACCGCCACGAGATCGAGAAGCGCATCGACGACTACACGGCGCGCTCGACCCCGGCGGACTACGCGCCGCCTGCTGTGGCGGCGGAGTAAGGACCATGACCAAGCTCATCGTCGACGGCGCCGAGGTCGATGTCCCGGCCGACTACACGATCCTCCAGGCCTGCGAGGCCGCCGGGGCCGAAATCCCGCGCTTCTGCTACCACGAGCGCCTCTCGATCGCCGGCAACTGCCGCATGTGCCTCGTCGAGGTGAAAGGCGGCCCGCCCAAGCCCGTCGCCTCTTGCGCCATGGGCGTGAAGGACCTGCGCCCCGGGCCGGAAGGCCAGCCGCCGGTCGTCTTCACCAAGTCGCCGATGGTCAAGAAGGCGCGCGAGGGGGTGATGCAGTTCCTGCTCATCAACCACCCGCTCGACTGCCCGATCTGCGACCAGGGCGGCGAGTGCGACCTGCAGGACCAGGCCATGGCCTACGGCGTCTCGGGCTCGCGCTACGCCGAGAACAAGCGCGCGGTCGAGGACAAGTACATCGGCCCGCTGGTCAAGACGATCATGACGCGCTGCATCCACTGCACGCGCTGCGTCCGCTTCGTCGCCGAGGTCGCCGGAACCCCCGAGATCGGGGCGATCGGGCGCGGCGAGGACATGGAGATCACGACCTATCTCGAGCACGCGATGACGTCCGAGATGCAGGGCAACGTCATCGACCTGTGCCCGGTGGGCGCGCTCACCTCCCGCCCTTACGCCTTCCAGGCGCGCTCGTGGGAGCTGTCGAAGACCGAGTCCGTCGACGTCATGGACGCGCTCGGCTCGGCGATCCGCGTCGACGCGCGCGGCCGCGAGGTGATGCGCATCCTGCCGCGCATCAACGAGGACGTGAACGAGGAGTGGATCTCCGACAAGACCCGCTTCGTCTGGGACGGCCTGAAGACCCAGCGTCTCGACCGGCCCTACGTGCGCGAGAACGGCCGCCTGCGCGCGGCGAGCTGGCCGGAGGCCTTCGCCGCCGTCGCCAAGAAGGTCGGCGCCGCCTCGCCCGAGAAGATCGGCGCGATCGTCGGCGACCTTGCAGCGGCCGAAGAGATGTTCGCGCTGAAGGACCTGATGGGCCGCCTCGGCGCCGCCAGCATCGACGCGCGGCAGGACGGCTCGGCGCTCGACCCGCGCCACGGCCGCGCCTCCTACCTGTTCAATCCCGGCATATCCGCGATCGACGAGGCCGACGCCATCCTGCTAGTCGGGACCAATCCGCGCCACGAGGCGCCGGTTCTGAACGCGCGCATCCGCAAGCGCTGGAGGACGGGTGGAGTCAAGATCGGGCTGGTCGGCGAGCGCTCCGACCTGACCTACGGCGCCGAGCACATCGGCGCCGGAACCGACAGTCTCACCGAGCTGGTCGAGGGCAAGCACTCCTTCGCCAAGGTCCTGTCGGGCGCCGCGAAGCCGCTGGTCATCGTCGGCGCAGGCGCGCTGGCGCGCGCCGACGGCCTTTCGGTCCTCGCCGCCGCCGCCGGGCTCGCCAAGGGAACCGACGCCGGCTGGAACGGCCTCGCCGTGCTGCACGCCGCGGCCTCACGCGCCGCCGCGCTCGACCTCGGCCTGACGCCGGGCGAGGGTGGCAAGACGGCGGCCGAGATCGCCGCCGGCGGCGCAGACGTCGTCTTCCTGCTCGGCGCCGACGAGATCGACGTCGCTCCCGGCGCCTTCGTCGTCTACATCGGCAGCCACGGCGACCGCGGCGCGCATCGCGCCGACGTGATCCTGCCGGGCGCCGCCTACACCGAAAAGTCGGGTCTTTTCGTCAACACCGAAGGCCGCGTCCAGATGGCCAACCGCGCGACCTTCCCGCCCGGAGAGGCGCGCGAGGACTGGGCGATCCTGCGGGCGCTCTCGGCGCAGCTCGGCCAGACGCTGCCCTATGACTCGCTCGCGCAGCTCCGCGCGGCGATGTTCAAGGCGGCTCCTCATTTCGCAGCGCTCGACGAGGTCGCGCCGGCCGGCGCGCTCGACGTCGACGCGCTGTCGAGCGGCGCGGCCAGGCTGTCGGGCGAGGCCTTCGTCGGCGCGGTCCCGGACTTCTACCTGACCAATCCGATCGCGCGCGCCTCAGCCGTCATGGCCGAGATGAGCGCTCTGCGCAGCGGCGCCGCGCGCGAAGCGGCGGAGTGAGACGATGACCTCCGGCTTCTGGGACACCGCCCTCAACGTCGCGCTGATACTCGCGCAGAGCCTGGCGCTGCTGTCCGCCCTGCTCGTCTTCATCGCCTACATCCTGCTCGCGGACCGCAAGGTCTGGGCGGCCGTTCAGCTGCGGCGCGGCCCGAACGTCGTCGGGCCCTGGGGACTGCTGCAGTCCTTCGCGGACCTGCTGAAGTTTGTGCTGAAGGAACCGGTCGTTCCGGACAGCGCGAACAAGGGCGTGTTCCTGCTCGCCCCGCTCGTCACCTGCTTCCTCGCGCTCGCGGCCTGGGCGGTGATCCCGGTCGCCGACGGCTGGGCGATCGCCGACATCAATGTCGGCATCCTCTATGTGTTCGCGATCTCCTCGCTCGGCGTCTACGGCGTCATCATGGGCGGCTGGGCCTCGAACTCGAAGTACCCGTTCCTCGGCGCGCTGCGCTCGGCGGCGCAGATGGTCTCGTACGAGGTCTCGATCGGCTTCGTGATCATCACCGTGCTGCTGGTCGTCGGCTCGCTGAACCTGTCGGACATCGTGAAGGCGCAGGACACCGTCCTCGGCGCCTTCGGATGGTACTGGCTCTGGCTGTTCCCGATGTTCGTGGTGTTCTTCATCTCGGCGCTGGCCGAGACGAACCGCCCGCCCTTCGACCTGCCGGAAGCCGAGTCCGAGCTCGTCGCCGGCTTCATGACCGAATACGCCTCGACGCCGTACCTGCTGTTCATGCTGGGCGAGTACGTGGCGATCATGACCATGTGCGCGCTGACGACGATCCTGTTCCTCGGCGGCTGGCTGTCGCCGATCCCGTTCCCGCCCTTCACCTGGATCCCGGGCGTGTTCTGGTTCGTGGGGAAGATGACGCTGGTCTTCTTCATGTTCGCCATGGTGAAGGCCTTCGTGCCCCGCTACCGCTACGACCAGCTTATGCGGCTCGGCTGGAAGGTGTTCCTGCCGATCTCGCTCGCCATGGTCGTGATCGTGGCGGCGGTGCTTCAGATCACGGGCTGGGCCGGGCAGGGCGTCGGGTGACGCCGGGTCTGCTCGGCGCCGCCGTCGGAGCGGCCGCCGGGCTCGGACTGGGATGGCTCGGGGCCAAGGCGATCAACGCCGGCCTCGACGGACAGATCGCACGGGCGTCCCCCGAGGACGCCGCGAAATTCGGGACGATCCGCCGGCTCGCCGGTCCGGTCGTCGTCGTGACGACGATCGCGGAGGTCGCGGTCGCCGGATACGTCGCAGGCTACTTGCTCGCGGGCTGAACGCCCGCAACGGAAGGTTCGAAAGATGCGGCTCGACCAGGCTGCCAGATCGCTGTTCCTGAAGGAGTTCGTGTCGGCGTTCTTCCTGTCGATGCGCTACTTCTTCCGTGAGAAGGCGACCATCAACTACCCGTTCGAGAAGGGCGCGATCTCGCCGCGCTTCCGGGGCGAGCACGTGCTGCGCCGCTATCCGAACGGCGAGGAGCGCTGCATCGCCTGCAAGCTCTGCGAGGCGATCTGCCCGGCGCAGGCCATCACCATAGAGGCGGGCCCCCGCCGCAACGACGGCACGCGGCGCACCACCCGCTACGACATCGACATGGTGAAGTGCATCTATTGCGGCTTCTGCCAGGAGGCCTGTCCGGTCGACGCGATCGTCGAGGGCCCGAACTTCGAGTTCGCGACCGAGACGCGCGAGGAGCTCTACTACGACAAGGAGCGCCTGCTCGCGAACGGCGACCGCTGGGAGCGCGAGATCGCCCGCCGCATCGCGCTCGACGCGCCGTGGCGGTGAGCGCGATGGCTTTACGACTCCCCGCCCACGCCGTACTCACCCCGCGCACAGCCGGTTCCGGGACCCGCGCATGACCCTGCCCGACATCTTCTTCTACATCTTCGCCTCGGTCATGACGGCCGCGGCCTTCATGGTGATCTCGTCGAAGAACCCGGTGCATTCCGTGCTCTTCCTGATCCTCGCCTTCGTGAACGCGGCCGGGCTCTTCATCCTGATGGGGGCCGAGTTCCTGGCGATGATCCTCGTGGTCGTCTATGTCGGCGCCGTCGCGGTGCTGTTCATGTTCGTGACGATGATGCTCGACGTGGATTTCGCCGAGCTGCGCGACGGTTTCCTGCAGTATCTTCCGGTCGGCGTGCTGATCGGGCTCATCATGCTGACAGAGCTCGTGCTCGTCGTCGGCGCCTGGGCGACTTCGGGCAAGCTTCCCAAGACCATGCCGAAGGCGCCGATTCCGACCGACGTCACCAACGCGCAGGCGCTCGGCCGGGTGCTCTACACCGAGCATGTGCTTCTCTTCCAGGCGGCGGGCCTTGTTCTTCTGACCGCCATGGTCGGCGCCATCGTGCTGACGATGCGCGAGCGTCGCGCCGGCGTGAAGCGCCAGAACATCGCAGACCAGGTCGCCCGAGGACCCGCCACCGCGATCGACGTCGTCAAGGTTCCGACCGGGCAGGGGATCTCCGGATGACCGTCGGTCTCGAACATTACCTCGTCGTCGCGGCGATCCTCTTCACGCTCGGCGTCTTCGGCATCTTCCTCAACCGGAAGAACGTGATCGTCATCCTGATGTCGGTCGAGCTGATCCTGCTGTCGGTCAACATCAACCTGGTGGCGTTCTCGACCCACATGGGCGACCTCAAGGGTCAGGTCTTCGCGCTGTTCGTGCTGACGGTGGCCGCGGCGGAGGCCGCGATCGGGCTCGCGATCCTCGTCGTCTACTTCCGCAACCGCGGGACTATCGCGGTCGAAGACATCAATCGGATGAAGGGCTAAGGGCGGCTGGCTCATGTATCATCTGATCGTCTTCCTGCCCCTGATCGGGGCGATCCTCGCAGGGATCATCGCGCTCGCCGGCGCCCGCCAGCGCCATCCGGGCGCGGTCGGCCCCGTCGACGCCTTCCACAGTGACCACCACGGTGGCCACGCTGCTCATGCTGACCATGGCCACTCCGCTCACGGCCAAGAAGCTCATGGCCATGACGACCATGGTCATGACCACGCGCACGATGACCACCATGACCACGGCCCGGTCGAGCCGCCGGCGGCGAACTCGCGCCTCGCGGAGCTGATCACCACCGGCCTGCTGATTGTGTCGGCGCTCTTGTCCTGGGTCGCGTTCTTCGACGTCGCCTGGTCCGGTAATGACGCCCACGTCACTGTCATGCGGTGGGTCACCGCCGGCACGCTGCACTTCGACTGGGCGTTCCGCATCGACACGCTGACCGCCGTGATGCTGGTCGTCGTCAACTCGGTGTCGGCGCTCGTCCATCTCTACTCGATCGGCTACATGCACGAGGATCCGCATCGTCCGCGGTTCTTCGGCTACCTGTCGCTCTTCACCTTCGCCATGCTGATGCTGGTGACGTCGGACAACCTCGTGCAGCTGTTCTTCGGCTGGGAGGGGGTGGGCCTGGCGAGCTACCTGCTGATCGGCTTCTGGTACAAGAAGCCGTCGGCCTGCGCCGCCGCCATCAAGGCCTTCGTCGTCAACCGCGTCGGCGACTTCGGTTTCGCGCTCGGCATCTTCGCCTGCTTCGTCATCTTCGGCTCGGTCGAGTTCGAGACGATCTTCGCTTCCGCCCCCGGCGCGGCGGAGAAGACGATCAACTTCCTCGGCCACGACTGGCCGGCGCTGACCGTGACCTGCCTGCTGCTGTTCATGGGCGCGATGGGCAAGTCGGCGCAGCTCGGCCTGCACACCTGGCTGCCGGACGCGATGGAGGGCCCGACCCCGGTCTCGGCGCTGATCCACGCCGCGACCATGGTGACGGCGGGCGTGTTCCTCGTCGCCCGCATGTCGCCGCTGTTCGAGCACTCGCATACGGCGCTCGAGGTGGTGACGATCGTCGGCGCGATGACGGCGATCTTCGCCGCGACGGTCGGCCTCGTTCAGAACGACATCAAGCGCGTCATCGCCTATTCGACCTGCTCGCAGCTCGGCTACATGTTCGTCGCGCTCGGCGTCGGGGCCTATGGCGTCGGCATCTTCCACCTGTTCACGCACGCCTTCTTCAAGGCGCTGCTGTTCCTCGGCTCCGGCTCGGTCATCCACGCGATGCACCACGAGCAGGACATGCGGAAGATGGGCGGTCTGCGGCGCCTCATCCCCGTCACCTACTGGATGATGGTGATCGGCACGCTGGCGCTGACCGGCTTCCCGCTCACCGCCGGCTACTTCTCGAAGGACGCCGTGATCGAGGCCGCCTACGCCGCCCATTCCGGGCCGGGCCTGTTCGGCTTCTGGATGACGGTGCTCGCCGCGCTGCTGACCTCGTTCTACTCGTGGCGGCTGATCTTCATGACCTTCCATGGCGCGCCGCGGGCCTCGCTCGAGACCATGAGCCATGTCCACGAGAGCCCGAAGGTGATGCTTGTGCCGCTGCTGGTCCTCAGCCTCGGCGCCCTGTTCGCGGGCCTTGCCTTCAAGGGCGACTTCATCGGGCACCATGAGAAGGAGTTCTGGGCGGAGGCTCTGTTCCGCTCCGAGCACAACGAGATCATCCACCACATGCACGAGGTCCCGGCCTGGGTGGTCTACTCGCCCTTCGTGATGATGGTGATCGGCTTCGCGCTCGCCTGGCTGTTCTACATCCGCAAGCCGCACCTGCCGGCCAAGCTCGCGGAGAGCCAGCGGCTGCTCTACGCCTTCCTGCTCAACAAGTGGTACTTCGACGAGCTCTACGAGGTCGTCTTCGTCCGCCCGGCCAAGTGGATCGGCCGCTTCCTCTGGAAGACCGGCGACGGCCGCATCATCGACGGCCTCGGCCCGGACGGCATCTCGGCCCGCGTCGTCGACGTCACGAACCGGGTCGTGCGGCTGCAGACCGGCTACGTCTACCACTACGCCTTCGCGATGCTGATCGGCGTCGCGGCGATCTTCACCTGGTTCATGGTGCGGGGTCTCTGAACCATGACCGACTGGCCGATCCTTTCGCTGCTGACCTTCCTGCCGCTCGTGGGCGTGCTGTTCCTGCTCGCGATCCGCGGGGACGACGAGTTCTCGCTGAAGAACATCCGCCACATCGCGCTCTGGACGACGGTGGTGAACTTCGTCTTCTCCTGCGTGCTGTGGGCGAAGTTCGACCACGCCGCGGCGGGCTTCCAGTTCGTCGAGCAGGCCGAGTGGCTGGGCGGGGCGATCAACTACCGGATGGGCGTGGACGGGATCTCGACCCCGTTCATCATCCTCACCGCCTTCCTGATGCCGTTCTGCATCCTGGCGTCGTGGAACTCCATCACGCACCGCGTGAAGGAGTACATGATCGCCTTCCTCGTGCTCGAGACGCTGATGATCGGCGTCTTCTGCGCGCTCGACCTCGTGCTGTTCTACCTGTTCTTCGAGGGCGGCCTGATCCCGATGTTCCTGATCATCGGCATCTGGGGCGGCAAGCGGCGCGTCTACGCCAGCTTCAAGTTCTTCCTCTACACGCTGCTCGGCTCGCTGCTGATGCTCGTCGGCATCCTCGCGATGTACGGCACGGCAGGCACCACCGACATTCAGGCGCTGCTGCAGTACAAGTTCCCGGCCGGCATGCAGACCTGGCTGTGGCTCGGCTTCTTCGCCTCCTTCGCGGTGAAGATGCCGATGTGGCCGGTCCACACCTGGCTGCCCGACGCCCATGTCGAGGCGCCGACGGCGGGCTCGGTGATCCTGGCCGGCATCCTGCTGAAGATGGGCGGCTACGGCTTCCTGCGCTTCTCGCTGCCGATGTTCCCGCTGGCGTCGGAGCAGTTCGCGCCGCTGGTGTTCACGCTCTCGGTCGTCGCGATCATCTACACCTCGCTGGTCGCGCTGATGCAGGAGGACATCAAGAAGCTGATCGCCTATTCCTCCGTCGCCCATATGGGCTTCGTGACGATGGGCATCTTCACCCTGAACGCTCAAGGGGTGCAGGGCGCGGTCTTCCAGATGGTCTCCCACGGCATCGTGTCGGGCGCGCTGTTCCTGTGCGTCGGCGTCGTCTACGACCGCATGCACACCCGCGAGATCGCGGCCTTCGGCGGCCTCGTGAACCGCATGCCCTGGTACGCCGCGGCCTTCCTCGTCTTCACGATGGCGAATGTCGGCCTGCCGGGCACGTCCGGCTTCGTCGGCGAGTTCCTGACATTGATGGGCGCGTTCAAGGCCAACACCTGGGTGGCGTTCTTCGCCACGACCGGCGTGATCCTTTCGGCAGGCTATGCGCTCTGGCTCTACCGAAAAGTCGTGTTCGGCGAGATGACCAAGCCCTCGCTCGAAGGCATCGCCGACCTCAACCGGCGCGAGATCGCGATCCTCGTGCCGCTCGTGCTGCTGACCGTGCTGTTCGGCGTCTGGCCGGCGCCGATCCTCGACATGTCGGCGGCGAGCGTCGACGGCATCCTCAACACCGCGACGGCCGCCATCGAGGCCGCCGGCAAGACGGCGGCGCGGTGATGGGGACTCTTTCTCATCCCTGCCCCGCGGCAGCGGGGAGGGTGGCCCTGAGCGGAGCGAAGGGTCGGGTGGGGACTTGGGGCGTCGAGCGCGCCATCGCAGTCTCGATCCGTCCCGAGGCGCACCCCACCCTTACCCTCCCCTGTCCCAGGGGAGGGATGCTGAACCGGCGTCGCGAACTGTCTGGGGATCTCTGCTGATGACCTCTCTCCCCCAATTCGCCGTCGCGGCCCCCGAGATCGTGCTCGCGATCGGCGCGCTCGGCCTCGTGCTGGTCGGCGCGATCGCCGGCGACCGCTCGACCGGGCTGATCAACGGCCTCGCCGTCGCCTTTATCGCGATCGCGGGGGCGCTGGTCTTCGCGGCGCCGGTCGCGACCGCGCCGGCCTTCGGCGGCGGCTTCACCGCCGACGCCTTCGCGCGCTTCATGAAGGTGCTGGCCTATGTCGCCGCCATCGGCGCGCTGACGCTCTCATTCGACTACATGCGGCGCGAGGGCTTCGCGCGCTACGAATACGCCGTGCTGGTCGTGCTCTCGACGCTCGGCATGTCGCTGATGATCTCGGCCTCCGACCTCATCACGCTCTATCTCGGCCTCGAGCTGCAGTCGCTCGCGCTCTACGTGATCGCCGCGATCCACCGCGACGACGTGAAGTCGACGGAAGCGGGCCTGAAGTACTTCGTGCTCGGCGCGCTTTCCTCCGGCATGCTGCTCTACGGCGCCTCGCTGGTCTACGGCACCACCGGCGCGATCGCCTTCGCCGACATCGCCGCTGCTATCGAAGACGCCGGGACCGTCTCGATCGGCCTCATCTTCGGCATCGTGTTCCTGCTCGCCGGCTTCGCCTTCAAGATCTCGGCGGTGCCGTTCCACATGTGGACGCCCGACGTCTATGAGGGCGCGCCGACGCCGATCACGGCGTTCTTCGCCTCCGCGACCAAGGTCGCCGGCGTCGCCATGTTCGTGCGCGCCGTCTCGGAAGCCTTCCCCGGCGTCACGCAGGAGTGGCGGCAGGTGGTGGTGTTCGTCGCCATCGCCTCGATGGCGCTCGGCGCCTTCGCCGCGATCGGCCAGCGGAACCTCAAGCGCCTGATGGCCTACTCCTCGATCGGCCACATGGGCTACGTGCTGGTGGGCCTTGCCGCCGGCACGCCCGAGGGGGTGAGGGGCGTCGCGATCTACGTCGCGATCTACGTCGCCATGACGCTCGGCGCCTTCGCCTGCATCCTGTCGATGCGGATCGGCGACCGTTACGTCGAATCGATCGACGACCTCGCCGGCCTGTCGCGGACCAAGCCCGCGATGGCCTTCGTGCTGTCGATGATCCTGTTCTCGCTGGCCGGCATTCCGCCGCTGGCGGGCTTCTTCGCCAAGTTCTACGTGTTCTACGCGGCGGTGAACGCGGGGCTCTATCCGCTGGCGGTGATCGGCTTCGTGCTGAGCGCGGTCGGCGCGTTCTACTATCTGCGGATCGTCAAGATCATCTATTTCGACGAACCAACCGTAGAGTTCGCGCCGATGACCGCCGCGGCCAAGCTGGTGCTGACGATCGCGGGCGGCTTCACGCTGCTGTACTT
>CABHPB010000126.1 GCA_902168115.1 uncultured Methylopila sp.
GCGCTTCCGAGGTCGCGGCGCCAAGATGGGGGGTGCAGACCACCGCCGGATGGCCGAACAGCGGGTTGGCCTCCGCCGGCTCCTCGACGAAGACGTCGAAGCCCGCGCCCGCCACATGGCCGGCGTCGAGCGCGGCGCGCAGCGCGGCCTCGTCCACGAGGCCGCCACGGGCGCAGTTCACGATCCGCACGCCCTTCTTCATCCGCTGGAGCGCGGCGGCGTCGATGATGTTGCGGGTCTTGTCGGTCAGCGGCACGTGCAGCGAGACGAAGTCGGCGCGCTCGAACAGCTCGTCCAGCTCGACCTTCTCGACCCCGAGCTCGATGGCGCGTTCGGCCGACAGGAACGGGTCGTAGGCCGCGACATGCATCTTCAGGCCGATGGCGCGGTCGGCGACGATCGAGCCGATGTTGCCGCAGCCGATCAGGCCGAGCGTCTTGGCCGTGATCTCGACGCCCATGAAGCGATTCTTCTCCCACTTGCCGGCCTGCGTCGAGACGTCGGCGGCGGGGATTTCGCGCGCTACCGCGAACATCAGCGCGATGGCGTGCTCGGCCGTGGTGATCGAGTTGCCGAAGGGCGTGTTCATCACGATCACGCCGCGCGCCGTTGCGGCCGGCACGTCGACGTTGTCGACGCCGATGCCGGCGCGGCCGATGACCTTCAACCGGGTCGCACGCTCCAGAATCTTCGGCGTGACCTTGGTCGCGGAGCGGATCGCGAGCCCGTCATAGTCTCCGATGGCGGCGGCGAGCGCCTCCTTGTCCTTGCCGAGGTCCGGCCGGAAATCGACCTCCACGCCGCGGCGCTTGAAGATGTCGACGGCGGCGGTCGAAAGCTTGTCGGAGACGAGAACGCGGGGCGCCATGTTGGGCTCTTTCGATGAGTTGAGCGGGAAGGCGCGCCATGCCGGGCGCCCGGGCGGCGAACCGCCCGGCGCATGACGCGGAAGTCTTTCAGGGACGCCGGTAGATCGGCTGGTTGTCCTTGGCGAAGTAGCCGTCGAGCGGCGAGCCGGGGACCCGCACGAAGTCGATGACGTCCGAGGGCTTGGCGACCTCGTCCAGCACCTCGCCGACATGGTCGAGCACGACGTCAAGGTCGCCGTCGCATTCGATACCGATGACGAGGCGCTTCAGCCCCTGCGCGTCGGGGAACAGCGACTGGGCGAGATAGACGGCCCTGACCTCGCGCAGCCCGCCGAACAGCTTGACCAGCGGCTTCACGAGATGGGTCGGCTGCGGCGAGGGACGGCCGACGACCTGCGGAAGCGCCTCTTCCTCCTGGTCGAAACCGCCGTCGGCCGCGAAGTCGTCGCTCTCGGCGGCTTTGGCGAAGTCGCCGGCGAGCATCGCCTGGACGTCCTCCTCCATGATCTCGCGGCCGTAGTCGGAGCCCGGATTGAGCACGAAGTTCGCGCCGTCGATCTGCTCGAGGATCTGACGGAAGGTCTGACGGACCTTCATCATCTTCTCGAAGCCGAACATCGCCTCGACGCGGCTGTCGGCGGTGAAGACAGGCACGAAGGCGACGTCGTCCGACATCACCTCCGGCACCTCGTAGCCGCCGCCCTGCCCTTTCGCGCCGCGCTGCTCGACGAGCGCCAGCGTCAGCTCCGCGTCCAGGAGCTGTTCGAAGAACGGCGCGCGCGCCGATGCGTCGT
>CABHPB010000127.1 GCA_902168115.1 uncultured Methylopila sp.
GCCTTGGGCTGGGCCGCTTCCGGCTTCGCCTCGGCCGCCGGGGTCGGACGCGCCGGCTGGACCGGACGGGCCGGCGCGACGGACTGCGCGGCCGCCTGCGCAGTGCGCGGCGCGGCGACGCCGGCCCGCTCGGCGACGTCGAAGTTCGCGCCGTGGCGGGCGGCGATCTCGCCGAGCGTGGTCAGCGCCTTGATCTGGTCGGCGACGACCCGGCGCAGCTCCGCCGCGTTCTCCTCGGCCTCCTTCGGCATCTCCAGCACGCCGCGCTTCAGCTGTTCGCGGGTGGTGTCGAGCTCGTTCTGGATCGAGGCGGTCATGCCGCGCATCTCGCGGGTGACCTCGGCGAAGCGCGTGCTCGCCTCGGTCAGCATGCGGGCGATCTCGCGCGCGGCCTCGTCGTTCGCCGCCTTGAGGGCGGCCGCCGTGCGGTGACGCTCGGTCTCGGCGGCGCCGCGGACCTTCTCGAACTCGCCGGAGATCGACTGGGTGGTCGCGCCGACCTGAGCCGCAAGGCCCTCGGCGACGGCCCGGGCGCGCTCCTCCGAGCGGGACAGGGCCGTGTCGATCGAGGTCGAGAAGCCCTCCAGCACGCGGCCGAGCTCCTCGGCCTTGGCGCTGAGGCCGGACGACAGCGTCTCGAGCGAGCCGCGGCGCTCCTCGAGCGCGCCGGCAAGCCTCCCTTGCGTCGAGTCGAGCGTCTGCGTGACGCTCGCGATCGCCTGGGTCTGCTGCTCGAGCGAACGCGCGACGTCGTTGACGCGTTCGAGCACGCCCATGGAGACGTCGCGCAGCGACGAGACCTGGCCGCCGACGCGGTCGCTGGTCCGCGTCGTCGTCTCCGCGATGTCGGCCATGATCTCCTCGAAGGCTGTGACGCGCGAGGAGAGGTCGGACTCGACCGCGCCGAGCTTGCGGCCGGCGTTGTCGAGCAGGCTCTGCAGCGAGGTGTTGGCGTCCGCGAGGCGGGTCAGCGTGTCGCCGAGATCGCCGGCGAGCGCGCTCTGCGTCTCGGTGAGCTCCGCGACGGCGCGGCGGCTCTCGCGCGAGATCGTGCGGGCGAGGGTCGAGGTCGCTTCGGTGACGGCCTCCTGCAGCTTGGAGCTGGAGGCGTCCAGAAGCTCGACGGCCTTCGCGGTCTCGGCGCCCATGTTCTCGCCGAGGCGCTGGGAGACGAGCCGCAGCCGGTCCGCGACCTGGTTGAGGTTGCCGATGGTCGAGGCGCCACGCGACTCGAAGGTCGCGACCAGTTCGCCGTTGAGCGTGTCGACCGTCTCGCGAAGCTCCTCGCCGCGCGTCGACAGCGTGTCGACCAGGGCCGCGGCGCGCTCGTCGAAGCGGCCGACGACGGTGTCGCCGACGCTCGCGAGTTCGCGCGTGACCGCGCCGCCCTGGCGGTCGAGCCGCTCCAGCAGGCCGGAGCCGCTGGCGTCGAGCGTGCCGGACAGATCGGCGATCCGCGCCGTGATCTCCCTGGCGACGCCTTCGGCCAGCTGGGCGAGGCCGGTCTCCACGCGGACCGCCGCTTCGGCGAGCGCGCGGGCGACCTCCTCGACCTGGCCGCCGAGACGCTCGGACAGGCCGGCGCCGCGCTCGTCGAGCGAGGCGTTGACCGAGTCGAGGCGGCTGAGAACGGTCATCTCGAAGCGCGCGATGCGCGTGTCGAGCGTGTCGCCGACCTCGACCGCCTTGGAGCCGAGCGCGCGGTTGACCGCTTCCGCCTTGCCGTCGAACGAGGCGACGAGATCGTCGGTGCGCGACGACAGGGTCGCCGCGAACTCTTCGGCCCGCTGGGCGAGCAGCGCGGCGACGCTGGTCGAGCCCTCGCCGAGCGTGCGGGCGAGCTCGAGGGTGCGCTGGGCGAGCGTCTCGTTGAGCGAACGGGTGCGCGAGGACAGCCCGTCGTCGATCCGGGTGATCCGGCTCTCGAGCGAGAGCGCGAGATCGCCCATGCGCGCCGACATCTGCTCGTCGAAGGAGCCGAAGCGGGTGGCGAGCTGATTGTCGAGGTCCGAGGCGCGCTCGGCGAAGGCGTCGGCCCGCTCGGCCAGCGTGCGCTCGAGCTCGATCGCCTTGGCGTCGAAGCCGGCGACGTGGACCGAGACGGAGCGCGTGAGGCGCTGGGCGCGTTCGTCGAGGCCCTGGAAGCTCGCGGTGATCGCGTCGCCCATGACGGAGGCCCGCTCGTTCAGGGCGCCGACGCGCTCCTCGATGGCGCCGTCGAGCGCGGCGACGCGGCTCGCGAAGGATTCGAAGCGCTCCGACAGCGCCTGGTCGAGCGCCGAGACGCGGCTGTCGAAGGCGCCGAGGCGCTCGCCGATGACGCGGTCGAGGGTGCCGACCTTGGAGTCGATCTTGCCGATCTGGGCGCCGATGGTCTCGTCGACCGAGGAGACCTTGGCGTCGATGGCCGCGATCCGCTCGGCCGCGAGGTCGTCGAGGCGGGCGATCTTGCCGTCGAGGTCCGACACGGTGCCCTCGAAGGCCGCGACCCGGGTCGCGATCTCCTGGCCGGCGCGGCCGATACGGGCGTCGAAGCTGTCGACATGCGCGCGGGTCGCCTGGTCGAAGGCGCCGAGCCGCTCGTCGAAGCCGGCGATCCGGTCGGCGAGGGCGCCGTCGAGATCGGAGAGCTTGCCGTCGAAGGCGCTGAGGCGGTGGTCGATTTCGGTCGAGACGCGGCCGGCCTCCGTCCGCAGCCGGGTCTCGGCCTCGGCGACGCGGGACGCGACGGCGTCGGCGAACCGGCCGCCTTCCTCGCCGAGCCGCTCGATGAGCGCCGGGCCGCGCTCTCCGAACACGGTCTCGAGCGCCGCGATCTGCTGGTTGAGGCGTTCGCTCACGGCGCCGTCGACGTCGGCGAGCTTGCCGTCGAACGCGTTCAGGCGCTCGTCGATGCTGGTCGAGATGCGGCCGGCCTCGGAGCGGAGCCGGAGCTCGACCTCGGCAATGCGGCTGGCGATGGTCTCGGCGAAGCGGCCGCCTTCGGCGTCGAAGCGGTCGAGCAGCGCGGGAGCGCGGTCGCCGAACAGGGTCTCGAGCGCCGCGAGGTGCTGCTTCAGGCCGTCGCCGACGGCCTCGCCGCGGGCGGAGATGGCCTCGGCGATCTCGCTGATCGCAAGCGCAAGCGCCGCCGCGACCTTCTCTCCGCGCTGGCCGATGACAGCGCCGATCTCGTCGCTGACCTTGTCGAGGCGTTCGCGGATGCCGACGACGCGCTGGTCCATCAGCTCGCCGAAGCCGTGCACCGAGCCCTCGAGCGTGGACTTCGCCGCCGAGGCGCCGTCCTCGAGGCGCAGCGCGACATGGCTCGCCGCGTCGGCGAGCATGCGCTCGGCCTTGGCGATCTCGTCGGCGAGTCGGTCGCCGATGCTCGAGCTCGCGCTGTCGAACCGGGCTTCGAAGGCGCCGAGGCGCTCGGCGAAGGCGCTCGCCGCCCGCTCGTCGGCCGTCTTGAAGGCCTCTTCGGCGTTCGCGGCGCGCTCGCCGATGGCCTCGACGAGGCGCACTTCGCTCGCGGCGATCCGCTGCTGAAGGTCGCCGCCGCGGGTGACGATGGAGTTGTGGATGCGCTCGGCGGTGTCGGCCAGAGCGATGGTGAGCTGCCCGCCACGGTCGGCGATGACGTCGGCCACCGACGAGCCGGTGGTGGAGAGGCGGTCCTCGAAGGCGCGCAGACGATCCTCGACGCTGGAGCCGATCCGGCCCGTCGCGTCGTCGAACGCCTTCTCGACGGCCGATGCGCGCGCGTCGATCTTGGAGGTGAGCTGGTCGCCGGAGGCGGCGAGGCGCTGTTCGAGGTCGCCGCCGCGCACGACCACGATGTCGTGGATGCGTTCGGCGGTCTCGCTCAACGTGTCGGACAGCGCGCCGCCGCGATCGGCGATGACGGTCGCGATCGAGTCGCCGGTGTCGGCGAGCTTGGCCTCGAAGCCCTGCGTGCGCTCGTCGAGCGACTTGCCGATCCGCGCGGCCGCTGCGTCGAGCGCCGCTTCGGCGGCGGTGGCACGGGCGTCGAAGGTCTCGCCGAGCCTGTCGCCGGACGCCGAGATGCGCTTCTCGAGGTCGTCGCCGCGTGTGACGACGATGTCGTGCATCCGCTCGGCCTGGTCGCCGAGGGCGGTGAGCAGGATCTGGCTGCGCTCCGAAAGCACGTCGGCGATGGTGACGCCGGCGGTCTCGAAGGTCTCGCGGACCTCCCGCGCGCGGTCGTCGATGGACGACACGATGCGGGCGCCGACGGCGCCGAACTCGCTCTCGATGGCCGAGCTCTTGTCGACGATGGCGGCGTGCACCTTGTCGCTGGCGCGCGTGATGCGCTCGGCGACGTCGAGGCCCTGCGTCTCCAGCAGGCCGAGGATGCGCTCGCCGTTGTCGGAGTAGCGGCGCTCGAGGTCGCCGCCATGGACGACGATCGCCTCGTGCATCTTGGCCGAGGCTTCCGCGAGCCGGTCCGACAGCTCGCCGCCGCGGGACGCGATCTCGTCGGTAAGGCGGGCGCCGGTCTCGTCGAGACGGCCGGTGATCTCGCCGCCGCGCGTCGACAGGGTGTCGACGACCCGGTCGCCGGCGAGGCGCAGCGCATCGGTGACGTCGGCGGCGCGGACTTGGAGCGTCTGCTCGAAGTCGCTCGCGATCGACTGGAGCGCCGTGGTGGCGTCGTCGGCGCGCTCGGAGACCGCGCGGATGACGAGGTCGGACCGCTCGGAGAACCGGTCGGTGACGAGGCCGCCGGTGCGCTCGAGCTCGCTCGTGAAGGACGTCGCGCGGGCGGCGAAGTCGTCGGACAGCCGCGAGGCGGTGGCGGCGAACTGCTCGATCGAGCGGTCGCCGTTGGACTCGAAGGATTCGGCGACGGAGGCCGCGGTCTCGGTGAGGGTCGAGACGAGGTCGCGCGAGCG
>CABHPB010000128.1 GCA_902168115.1 uncultured Methylopila sp.
GCCGGACCCGGACCTCGCCGAGCCCGCGCGCCGGCTAAAGCCGCCTTTGTCCAGCTTCGGCGCGCTCGGGACCGATCAGCTGGGACGCGACGTGCTCTCGCGGCTCGTCTGGGGCCTGCGCGTCAGCCTCGCCGTCGGCGCGGCGGCGACGCTCGCGGCGACCTTGGTCGGCTCGGCGATCGGCCTGATCGCGGCGTTCTACGGCCGATGGATCGACGGCGTCATGATGCGCGCGATCGACGTGCTGATGGCGTTTCCCTACCTGCTGCTGGCGCTCGCCATCGTGGCGGCGCTCGGTCCCGGCCTCGCCAACGCCGCCATCGCGATCGCCGTCGCCAACGTGCCGTTCTTCGCTCGCGCCGTGCGGGGAGCTGCGCTCGGCGTCGTCGGCCGCGACTATGTCGACGCCGCCCGCATGGCCGGCCTGTCCGACGCGCGAATCCTCACCACGGAAGTCCTGCCGAACGTTCTGCCGCTGATCGTGGTGACGGCGGCGACCACGATCGGCTGGATGATCCTCGAGACGGCGGGCCTGTCCTTCCTAGGCCTCGGCGCGCAACCACCGCAGTCGGACCTCGGCTCGATGCTGGCCGACGGCCGCAAGGCGCTCACGACCGCGCCTCATGTCGCCGCCGCGCCGGGACTCGCGATCTTCCTGCTCGCGGTCGGCCTCAACCTGCTCGGCGACGGGCTGCGGGACCTGCTCGACCCGCGCCTCGACGCCGGCCGCGGCGGCGCGCCCGCGGCGGCGACCGAAGTCGATCGCGGCGGAAACCCCAAGGCGGAGCCGGACGAGAGAGCCTCGCTCATCGTCGCCGGCCTGACGACCGCCTTCGACACCCCGGCCGGACGGCACGCGGCCGTGCGCGACGTCTCCTTCGCCGTGCCTCGCGGCGGCTCGCTCGGGATCATGGGCGAGTCCGGCTCCGGCAAGTCTGTGACCGCGCTGTCGGTCTGCCGCCTCGCCGCCTCGCCTCCGGGCGTGATCGTCGACGGCGTCGTATCGGTGGCCGGCGAGGACGTCCTCGCCGCGCCGATGGAGCGTCTGCGCGAGATCCGCGGCGCGCGCGTCGCCTATGTCTTTCAGGACCCGTCGACGACCCTCAATCCGCTCATGCGGGTCGGCCGGCAGATCGCCGAAGCGGCCTCGGCGCATGGCGACGCGCCCGACGCCGACGCGACCACGCTGCGCCTGATCGCGGAGGTCGAGCTGCCCGATCCCGAACGGATCGCGTCGGCCTATCCTCACGAGCTCTCAGGCGGGCAGCGCCAGCGCGTCGGCGTCGCCATGGCGCTCGCCGGAGAGCCGGACGTGCTGATCGCCGACGAGCCGACCACCGCGCTCGACGCGACCACGCAGGCGACCGTGCTGCGGCTGTTCTCGGAGCTGAGGTCGCGGCGCGGCGCGAGCCTCGTCTTCGTCAGCCACGACGTCTCGGTGATCGAGGCGATGTGCGAGCGCGTGGCGGTGATGTACGCCGGCGAGATCGTCGAGGAGGGCCCGACCGCAGAAGTGCTGTGCGAACCGCGCCATCCCTACACGGCGCGGCTCGTCGCCTGCACGCCGCGGCTCGGCGAGCCCGACCGCGCGCTCGACCCGATCGAGGGCGCGCCGCCGCCGATCGACGCGCGCCCCGACGGCTGCGCCTTCGCGCCTCGCTGCCGGCTCGCGGTCGACCGCTGCCGCGCCGCGCCGATCCGGCTCGAGCCGGTCGCAGCCGACCGCGCGGCGCGCTGCATCCGATGGCGGGAGGTCTCGCTTGGCGCCGCCTGAGACCGTCCTGGAGGCGCGCGGCCTCACCAAGCGCTTCGGCGGCGGTCTATTCGCACGGCGCGAGGCGCTGACCGCGGTCGACGACGTGTCAATCGACGTCCGGCGCGGAGAAACGCTCGGTATCGTCGGCGAGTCCGGATCGGGCAAGTCGACGCTCGCCCGCATGCTGGTCGGCCTGATCGCGCCGACGAGCGGCGGGATCGCGCTCGACGGGCGGGACGTCGATCCCGCCTCCGCCGCCGGACGGGCCGCGCTCAGGCGGCGCGCGCAGTTCGTATTCCAGGACTCCGCCAGCGCCTTCAACCCGCGCCGCACGATCGGGGCGAGCCTTGCGGCGCCGCTGGTCGGGCTGACGGGGCTCGGCGCGACGGAGCGCGGATCCCGCGTCGCCGCACTGCTGGAGCAGGTCGGCCTCAGGCCGGAACATGCCGGGCGCTTCCCGCACGCCTTTTCCGGCGGCCAGCTGCAGCGCGCCGGGATCGCGCGGGCCCTTGCCGCCGAGCCGGAGGTTGTCGTGCTGGACGAGCCGGTGTCGGCGCTCGACGTCTCGGTGCAGGCGCAGATCCTCGCTCTGCTGCGGCGGTTGAAGGCCGGGCGGGAGCTGACGATGGTGTTCGTCAGCCACGATCTCGCGGTCGTCGAGGCGCTCTGCGACCGCGTCGCGGTGATGCGGCGCGGCCGGATCGTCGAGCAGGGCGCGGCGCGGGAGGTGATCGGCCAGCCGCGCGAAACTTACGTCCGCGCGCTCGTGGCCGCGGCGCGCGCGCCGGTCGCGACCCGGCCCGCATGACCGGCCTGCGGAACCGGACGCTTGCCGCAGATACCCCGGTGGGGTAAACATCGCGCCATGCAGAGCACCACCAAGACCTCCTGCGGGAAGCGTCTCAGCCGGATCGAGGGCCAGGTGCGCGGCATCGCGCGCATGGTCGAGGAAGACCGGTACTGCATCGACGTCGTCACGCAGATCTCCGCCGTCCGCGCCGCGCTCAAGCGCGTCGAGGAGGAGATCCTGACGGATCATGTCGGCCATTGCGTCGAGCACGCGATCCTGTCCGGAGACAAGGACGAGCAGCGCCAGAAGGTCGCCGAACTTGTCGAGGTCTTGGGACGGGTGCGCGGCTGACGGCGACAGGCGACCGCGTCAGGCGCCCGTCCAGTCGGCACGGCTCACCAGCTTGCCCATGGCGAGGCCGTAGATCACGATCGCCGCGGCGATCGCGATGAAGACGCCCGTCAGGCCAAGACCCGCGGCGGAGGCGAAGGCCGCGCCGCCGATCGCGATCAGCGTGCGCAGCACGGAGACGGCGAGCGGCCTGGCGAGCCGTCCTGCGCCCTGGCTCGCGAAGTAGAGCGACATGCCGAAGGCGAAGAAGCCGTAGCCCGGGCCGACGATCCGCAGGTAGCTGGAGCCGGCCTCGACAAGCGACGCCTCGGACCCGAAGAGCCCGACCCAGGCCCTCGGGAAGGCGGCGGCCGTCAGCCCGACCGCCTCCGCGGCGAGGAAGGCGAGGCCTGCGCCCGCAAAGGCCGCGGCTCTGGCGCGATCGACCGCGCCGGCTCCGACGCAGGCCCCGACGAGCGGCACGAGAGGCGCCCCGAAGCCGAAGGCCAGCGGGATGAGAAGATATTCGAGGCGCGCGCCGACGCCGTAGCCGGCGAGCGCCGCGACGCCCGCCGCATGGCCGACGATCGCGGTGGTCACGACGAAGATCAGGTTGGTCTGGATCGAGGTCAGCGACGCCAGCGCGCCGACCTTCAGGATGTCGGCGACGTAAGACCATTCGAACCGGCACGGCTCCAGCCGCACCACCGCGCGCCCCGAGCGCGCGTACCAGACGAGGAAAGCGCAGCCGATGGCGTTGAAGCTCACGATGGCGAACCCGCCGCCCGCGACGCCGAAGCCCGGCAGCGGTCCGAGGCCGTAGATCAGCAGCGGGGAGAGCGGGATCAGCAGGGCGACGCCGAAGCACACGACGCCGGCGGGGACCATCATGTCGCCTGTGCCGCGCACGGCGCTCGCAAGCGCGTTCATGATCCAGAGCAGCAGGTTGCCGGCGAAGACGACGTTGGAATAGGCGAGCGCCGCCTCCAGCGCCCCGCCCTCCGCGCCGCAGAGCCGGTAGAACGCCTCGCCGAAGGTGAGCATCAGCGCCGAGAAGGTCAGCCCGATCCCCGCGAACAGCACGACGCCGTGGAAGACGATGCGGTTGGCGTCGTCGCGCCGGCCCGCGCCGAGCGCGCGCGCGACCGCCGAGGAGACGCCGCCGCCCATCGCGCCGACGGACAGCATCTGCATGAGCATGAAGGGCGGAAAGACCAGCGCCATGCCGGCGAGCGCGTCCGAGCCGAGGCGGCCGACCCACCAGGTTTCGATCAGCCCGGTCGAGGCCTGCAGCAGCATGACCGTCAGGTTCGGCCAGGCCATCTTCAGGATCAGAGGGCGCAGCGGCGCGTTCAGCAGCGCGAGCGTGCGCGGGTCGTAGGCAGGCTCTCGCGCGGCGGCCGGGACCGCCGCGCCGTCGTCGATCGCAGCCGCCTGGCTCACGCGCCCGAAAGCTTCGTGTTGGCGATCGGCAGGCTCCTGATCCGCTGCCCGGTCAGCGCGGCGAGCGCGTTCGCCACCGCCGGCGGGACGCCCGGCAGGCCGGGCTCGCCGATGCCGCCCATCGGCGCGCCGCTCTCGACGATCGCGACATGGACTTCCGGCATGTGCTCGCGCGAGAGGATCCGGTAGGCGTCGTAGTTCCTCGCCTGCCGCCTGCCTTCTTTGTAGATGACCTGCTCGAACAGCGCCGAGGACAGGCCGAGCGCCGCGGCCGACTCCACCTGCGCCTTCACGATCGCCGGGTTGACGATCGAGCCCGGGTCGATCGCGATCCACAGACGATGCACCTTCGCCTC
>CABHPB010000129.1 GCA_902168115.1 uncultured Methylopila sp.
GCATGCGCCCGAGCTCCTCCTCGGCGACGCCGATCTCGTCGTCGCGGCCGGACGCCACGACAATGCGGCTCGCGTCCTCCGGCGCGTCGGCGAAGTCCACCATGGCGTCGGTCAGGCGCCGCACCGGCCGCACGATCATGCGGTCGAGCGTGAAATAGACCAGCGCGCCGGTCATCAGCGAGATCACCAGCGAGAGCGCCAGCACGTTGATCGAGAAGACGAGCATCGCCTTGCGCAGGCCTGTCTCGTCGACCACGACCTCGATCGCGTCGCCCGGGTCCTGCGCCGCGTCCACCACGCGCGCGATCCGCTTGTCGCCGTTCAGCAGCACGTCGAAGGCCTCGAGCACCGTCTCGGGGCCGACGGGGTCGCGCCGGTCGACCGTGTGGGCGACCTCGGGCGGCATGTCGGCGACGGCGAGCAGGCGGCGCGAGTCGCCGGTCTCGAGCACGAGCGCGCGCGCCCCCACGACCTTCAGGAGCTTTCGGGCGAGCGGCTCGGCCACCATGCCGTCCGGCGCGGCGTCGAGCGCGAGCGCCGCGGTGCGGGCGCGGTTCAGCTGGTCGTCGATGTAGTTGAGCCGGAAATTCGCGACCGAGGGCACGAAGATCAGGATTTCCGAGACCATCACGAACAGCGCGGTCAGCGCCAGCAGCTTGCCCGACAGGCCGGGACCGCTCGCATGCGGCGGGGAGACGTCGTCCTCGTTCGGATGGATCTCGCCGGTCATGGACGGGTTGAGGTCATGCTCGGCTGCGGATCGACGGGTCGGTCGCCTGGAATGACGGTCAGGACCAGCGCCATGGCGGTCGAGTCGTCCGGTCTCTCAAGGGCCGCGATGATGAGGCCGCCGCGCCGCCCCGTCAAATCTCCGGGAGCGCGCCGCGAGCGCCCTTAAGGTTGACGAAAGCTTTCGCTTCACAGGCGCCTCGGGCGGGCGCAGCGTGACGGAAACACGGGCTGCGGCCCGGCGTCACGGGAGCGATGGGAGAGAGGCGATGATCGAGATCGAAAACGTGATGCAGCGTCTCGACGACCAGACCCGCCGGCTGAAGGCCGAGCTCGCGGCGAACGAGACGCTAAAGGAACACGAGGAGCGCGAGCTCACCGTGAAGAGCCTTGCGCTGGTCTCGGAGGCGGTGCTGAAGATCGGCCGCGACATCCGCCAGATCCGGCTGCAGCTCGCCGACCGGACCTGAGCTCCGCCGGCGGTCGTCGAAGGACCGCCGGAAGGCCTCCGCGCAATTGACTTCGCGCCAGCGGCGCCCGTATAAGCCGCCGCATGTTCGCGCCCGCGCCGACCCGCGGGTTTTTTCGTTTTGGCCATAAGCCTCGGATCAGGGCCCCCGCGTGAG
>CABHPB010000130.1 GCA_902168115.1 uncultured Methylopila sp.
CAACAGAGCCGGGAGCATGGCTTGCCTATCGCACCGCCGGTGCCTAACTGCAATCCATCCTCGCCGCCTCCGGCCTCCTTTTGGCACGTCTCAGGAGAGTTCATGCGAATCCAGTTCCTTGCCGCGTCCCAGACCCCCGCTCCGCGCCTGTTCGTTCGACCGATCAACCAGGACGCGCTGCCCGGCGATCTTGACCCGGTGGTCGCGGAAGGCGCGCGGGCGAGCCGCTTCGCCGGCAAGGGGGGGCAAGTCTACGAGGCCTTCGTGGCGGGCGACGGCGCGTTCCGGCGGCTGGCGCTCGCCGGCCTTGGCGAGCCGTCCGCTCCGGGCCGGCTCGGCGCGATCGAGCGCGCGGGCGCGGCGATCAGCGCCAAGTACCTCGCCTCGGGCGAAACCGCGCTGACGCTCGATCTCACCGGCGCGGGTCTGTCCGCGGCGGAAAGCGCGGCGTTCCTCCTCGGCCTGCGGCTGCGCGCCTGGCGGCAGGACGGCTATCGCACCAAGCTGGCGGAGGAGCAGAAGGTCTCGCTGCAGGACGTCGTCGTGATCGGCGCGGGCGAGGCCGTCGAGGCCGAATGGCGGCGCGAGGCGGCGGTGGCCGAAGGCGTCGAGTTTACGCGCGAACTGGTCACCGAACCGGCCAACGTGCTCTATCCCGAAAGCTTCGTCGCGCGCTGCCAGGAGCGGTTCGTCGGGACCGGCATCCAGATTCGCGTGCTCGACGAGGCCGAGATGCGCGCGCTCGGCATGGGCGCGCTGCTCGGCGTGGCGCAAGGCTCGCCGCGTGCGCCGCGGCTCCTGGCGATGGAATGGAAGGGCGAAGGCGCGCAGCAGGCCGCGCCGCTCGCCTTCGTCGGCAAGGGCGTGACCTTCGACACCGGCGGCATTTCGATCAAGCCCGCGGCCGGCATGGAAGACATGAAGTGGGACATGGGCGGCGCCGGCGCGGTCGCGGGCGCGATGCTCGCGCTCGCCCGCCGCCAGGCCAAGGCGCATGTCGTCGGCGTTTGCGGGCTGGTCGAGAACATGCCCGACGGCGCGGCGCAGCGCCCCGGCGACGTCGTCACGTCGATGTCCGGGCAGACGATCGAGGTGATCAACACCGACGCCGAAGGACGGCTGGTCCTTTGCGACCTGCTCACCTGGGTGCAGAAGGAATACGCCCCCGCGACGATCGTCGATCTCGCGACGCTGACCGGCGCGATCATCGCTTCGCTGGGCAGCGAGTACGCCGGGATCTTCACCAACGACGAGGCGCTTGGCGAGCGGCTGGTCGCGGCCGGCAAGACCAGCGGCGACAAGCTGTGGAAGATGCCGATGGGCCCCAGCTACGACAAGCTGATCGACAGCCCGATCGCCGACATGAAGAACGTCGGCCCGCGCAACGGCGGCTCGATCACCGCCGCGCAGTTCCTCCTGCGCTACATCGACAAGGGCACGCCCTGGGCGCATCTC
>CABHPB010000131.1 GCA_902168115.1 uncultured Methylopila sp.
GCATCCACTACAACACCGACGGCCACGACCTGCTGACCTACATGCTCAACCCCGAAGTCTTCTCGGTGAAGGACGGGACGGTCGAGGCGCTCACCGGCCCAGGCCTTGGCGTCGAGATCGACGAAGAGAAGGTCCGCCGGCTCAGCCGCGACGCGCCGGCCTGGCGCAACCCGGCCTGGCGCGGCCCCCATGGCGACCTGCGGGAGTGGTGACCATGCGCTTCACCGGCAAGACCATCCTCGTCACGGGCGCCGGCGGCGGCATCGGCCAGGCCTGCGCTCGACGCCTCCACGACGAAGGCGCCGACCTCGTCCTGATCGACCGTGACGCCGAGGCGCTGGCTGCCACCCAGGCGACCTTGGCCTTTCCCGAGCGGGTGCTGGCTCGCGTGCAGGACGTCAGCGTGGAAGCCGAGGCGGCGGCCGCCTTCGAGGCGGCCATCCAGCGCTTCGGCCGCGTCGACGGCGTGGTCAGCGTCGCCGGCGCGATGATCTACAAGGGCCTGGACGCGCTTACCGGCCAGGACTGGGAGCGGATCATGGCGGTGAACTTCTACGCCGCGGCCTACTTCACGCGACAGGCCTTCAACCGCATGGAAGCCGGCGGCAGCCTCGTCTACGTCTCGAGCATCCACGCCCGCCAGACCTCGCCCCTCGTCGGCCCCTACGCCGCGGCCAAGGCGGCCCTGACCTCGCTGGCCCGCACGGCGGCCATCGAGGGACGCCCGCGCGGCATCCGCGCCAACTGCGTACTGCCCGGCGCGGTGGACACGCCGATGCTGCGCGAGAGCCCCAACATCAAGGCGGGCCTTGAGGTTCTCGATCCGCAGGATGTCGGGCGGCCGCAGGACATCGCCGCCGTCGTCGCCTTCGCGCTCAGCGACGAGGCCCGCTTCGTCACGGGCGCGGAACTGGTCGCCGACGGAGGCCGGTTGGCCAAGCTCTAGACGAAGAGCCCGTGCGCCGCCCGCCCTCGCCTTCAGCGGCGATCCCGGCGGCGCTCCTCGTCGCGGCTGCGCTCCATCAGGTCGAGCGCGCCGCCGATCAGATCGCGCATGCGGGTCTCGGCCTCGCGTACGTGGCCGGCCAGGATGGCGTCGGCGACCCGCTTGTGATCCTCGGCGCTGGCGAAACGCACGCCCTTGAGATCGTTGGTCTTGCGGATGCTGAAGCGCAGCGCCGTGTCGATCATCTCGCAGTGCTGCCGATAGAAACGGTTGCCGCTGGCGCGCAGGACCGAGACGTGGAAGGCGATGTCCGACAGCAGCGGGTCGTCTTCGCCGCGATCGGCGGCGAACATGCGCCTGACCGCGTGGTCGATGGCGGCCCGCTGGTCGCCGTCGGCGCGCCTGGCCGCCAGCGCCGCCGCGCCGGGCTCGATGCTCAGGCGGATCTCGGTGAACTCGATCAGCAGGTCGAGCGAGAACTCGCGCTGCAGCATCC
>CABHPB010000132.1 GCA_902168115.1 uncultured Methylopila sp.
GCGGCCTGCGCTATCTCGAGCAGCGCCAGTTCAAGATGGTGCGCGAGGCGCTCGGCGAGCGGGAGACGCTGATGCGAATCGCCCCGCATCTCGTGCGGCCGATGCGCTTCGTGCTCCCGCACCGTCCGGACATGAGATCCTGGCCGGCGCTGCGCCTCGGCCTGCTGCTCTACGACAACATCGGCGGGCGCAAGGCGCTCGGACGCTCGCGCGCGATCGATCTCGCCGGCGATCCGGCCGGCGAGGCGCTGGCGAAGCCCGGCCGCGCCCTCGAATATTCCGACTGCTGGGTCGACGATTCCCGCCTCGTGGTTCTGAACGCGCTGGACGCCGCCGAGCGCGGCGCCGCGATCGCGCCCCGCAGCTGCTGCATCGGCGCGACCCGCGACAGCGGATTCTGGCGGCTGCGGCTCGACGGCGCGGTCACCGGCGAGGTGCGCGCCCGTGCGCTGATCAACGCCGCCGGCCCATGGGTCGACGAAGTGACGCGCGGCGTCATCCGGGCGAACGAGGCGGCGGAAATCCGGCTCGTGCGCGGCAGCCACATAGTGACCCACCGGCTGTTCGACCACGACCGCGCCTACATCCTCCAGCAGCCCGACGGACGCGTGGTGTTCGCGATCCCCTTCGAGGACGACTTCACGCTGATCGGCACGACGGACGTCGACCACGACGCCGCGCCCGACGACGTCGAGCCGACCGAGCAGGAGATCGCCTATCTCTGCGAGGCGGCGACCGCCGCCTTCCGCGAGCCGGTCTACGCCGAGGACGTCGTCTGGTCGTTCGCCGGCGTGCGGCCGCTGCACGCCGACGGATCGGGCGACGCGAAAAACGCGACCCGGGACTACGCGCTCGCGCTCGAGGCTGGCGATGACCGCGCGCCGCTGCTCACCATCTACGGCGGCAAGATCACGACCTACCGCAAGCTCGCCGAAGCAGCCCTCGCCAAGCTCGGCGAAGCCATGCCGGTCCCGCGCGGCGAATGGACCGCGCGTTCGCCGCTGCCCGGCGGCGGCGTGCATGGCGACGCTCCGCTCGACGAGCGTCTGAAGCGCGCCTTCCCCTATCTCGCGCCGGCTCACGCCGCGCGCCTCGCCCGGGCCTACGGCTCGCGCGCCTGGGACATCCTTGACGGCTCGCGCTCGGCGGACGATCTCGGGCAGGTGTTCGACGCCGACCTCACCGAGCGAGAGACGCGCTATCTGATCACCAAGGAATGGGCGCGCACGGCCGAGGACGTATTGTGGCGGCGCTCCAAGCTCGGCCTGCGCTTCTCGGACGAGGGCTGGCGCAGGCTATCCGCCTTCATGCCCGACGGAGAGGCGTAGGGGAGTTCGGCCATGGCGCTGCTCGCGATCGACCAGGGGACCACCTCGACGCGGGCCATCGTCTTCGACGAGGCGCTCTCCCCCCTCGCCAGCGCCCAGCGCGAGTTCCGTCAGATCTTTCCGAAACCCGGCTGGGTCGAGCACGACCCGGAGGACATCTGGGCGACGACCGTCGCGACCGCCGCCGAGGCGATGGCGCGCGCCGGCCTCAAGGCGTCCGACGTCGCGGGGCTCGGCGTCGCCAACCAGCGCGAGACGGTCG
>CABHPB010000133.1 GCA_902168115.1 uncultured Methylopila sp.
TCATGCCTAGTCTCGTGGGCTCGGAGATGTGTATAAGAGACAGAGACGGTGCTTCACCGGCCGGAAGACCGGCTCACCGTCCAGATCGGCGACGGCGCGGCGCTGGCGCGGGCGATCGGGCGCCCCGTCGTCTACGATTTCCGGGCCGCCGACGTTGCGGCCGGAGGGCAGGGGGCGCCGCTCGCTCCGACCATCCATCCGGTGTTGGTGCGTGGCCTCGACCTGCCACGGCCGCTCGCCGTGCTGAACCTCGGCGGCGTCGGCAACGTGACCTTCATCGGCGAGGGCGGCGAGCTCGTCGCCTTCGACACCGGCCCCGCCAACGCGCTGATGGACGACCGGCTGTTTCGCGAGACCGGGCAGGATTTCGACGACGGCGGCCGGATCGCGGCCGGCGGCGCTGTGGACGCCGCCGCGCTCGAGCGGCTGATGGCGCATCCCTATTTTGCGAAGCGCCCGCCGAAGTCGCTCGACCGCAACGCCTTCGACGCAGCGCCGACGGACGACCTACCGCTCGCCGACGCGCTCGCGACGCTCGCGGCCTTCACCGCGGCTTCAGTGGCCCGCGGAGCAAAACACCTGCCGGCGCTGCCGAAACTCTGGATCGTGGCGGGGGGAGGGGCCCGCAATCCGACGCTTCTCGCCATGCTGCGCGAGCGGCTCGGCGCGGAGGTCCGCACGGCCGACGAGGTCGGGCTGACCGCCGACGCCATCGAAGCGCAGGCCTTCGCGGTGCTCGCGGTGCGCAGCCTCAAGGGCCTGCCGCTGACCTATCCCGGCACGACCGGCGCGCCTCGGCCCATGACGGGCGGCGTTCTGGCGCGGCCGTAAAACGCGTCATCCTGGCCGCAGCGAAGCGGAGAGCCGGGATCGTGTTCAGGATAAAGCGCCGTCATGGTCCGGCTCGACTGGACCATCCACGTCTGACGTCGAACTCGACGCAGAACGTGGGTCCTCCGGTCAAGCCGGAGGACGACGGCGATGGATCCGGCGCTTCATCCTGGAAAACGATCCCGGATCGGCTTCTCCGTCCGGGATGACGCTTTGGGCTTACGCCGCGCTTTCGCCGCCCTCGACGATCGGGTCGCCGGTCGGGCCGAGGCGCTTGTCGAGATAGGAGTTCACCTCGACCAGCAGCTCGTCCACCCGGTTCTCGAAGAAGTGGTTCGCGCCCGGGATGATCGACTGGTCGATCACGATCCCCTTCTGCGTCTTCAGCTTCTCGATCAGCGTCTGGACGTCCTTCATCGGCGCGACGCGGTCCTGGTCGCCG
>CABHPB010000134.1 GCA_902168115.1 uncultured Methylopila sp.
AAGCCATCCCCACCCTTACCCTCCCCTTGGCAAGGGGAGGGATGCGGCAGGCGTCCCGTCTGCCGTCATGAGCTTCGTCCTCGGCCCGGCCGCGCGGGAGGCGGGGCACGACCTCGTCGCCTACGACACCGTCGGCTCGACCAACGCGGAGGCCATGGCGCTTGCGCGCGAGGGACGCGCGCCGGTCTGGGTCGCGGCGCGCGCGCAGACGGACGGGCGCGGCCGGCGCGGCCGGGCCTGGTCGACCGAGCGCGGCAATCTCGCGGCGAGCTTCGCCACGGTGACGGCGGCGAATCCCGCGCTTGCGGCGACGCTCGGTTTCGTCGCGGGCCTCGCGCTCGAGCAGGCGCTGCGCGAAACCGCGGCCTCGCTCTCGCCCCGCACCGCGCGGCCCGAGCTCAAATGGCCGAACGACGTGATCGTCGACGGCGAAAAACTCGCCGGCATCCTGCTCGAGGCCGACCAGATGCCCGACGGCCGGCTCGCGGTCGTGGTCGGCGTCGGCGTCAACGTCGTCTCCGCGCCGGAAGGGCTGCCATATCCTGCGACCTCGCTCGCCGCGCGCGGCGACCGGACGAGCGCGGAGGAGCTGTTCGAGGCGCTGGCGGAGAACTTCGTCACCTGGTTCGACACCTGGGAGGACGGGCAGGGCCTGCCCGCCATCCGCAAGGCCTGGATGGCGCGCGCCGCGGGCCTCGGCTCGCAGGTGACGATCGACATGGGAACCCGCGTCCTCAAGGGCCGCTTCGAATCGCTCGACGAATCCGGGCGCCTCGTGCTCCGCGCGCCGACCGGGATCGCGACCGCGGTCTCGGCGGGGGACGTCTATTTCGGCAATGCGGCCTCGGTCCGCGTGGAAGGCTGAAGCCGCATGGCCAACGACCTCGTCTTCGTCCCGCTCGGTGGAGTGGGCGAAATCGGCATGAACATCGGCCTCTACGGCTATGGCGAGGGGCGCAAGCGCCGCTGGCTGATGGTCGACTGCGGCGTGATCTTCGGCGATCCGGCCTGGACGCCGGGGATCGACCTGATCCTGCCCGACATCCGCTTCGCCAAGGGCCTGAAGGGCTCGATCGAGGCGTTGGTGCTGACCCACGCCCATGAGGACCATTTCGGCGCGGTGCTGGATCTCTGGCCCGAGCTGAAGTGCCCGGTCTACGCCACGCCCTTCGCGGCGGCGCTGCTCGAGGCCAAGCGCGCCTCGGAGAAGGGCGCGCCCAAGGTCGAGGTGCGCGAGGTCCGCCAAGGCGGCCGCTTCAAGGCGGGGCCGTTCGAAGTCGAGTTCGTGCCGGTCGCCCACTCGATCCCGGAATCGAACGCGCTCGCGATCCGCACGCCCGCCGGCATGGTGGTCCACACCGGCGACTGGAAGATCGATCCGACGCCGGTGATCGGCCTGCCGACCGACGAGACGCGCATGCGCGAGCTCGGCGAGGAGGGCGTGTCGGCCGTCATCGGCGATTCGACGAATGCGCTCCGGGAGGGAAAGTCGGCGTCCGAGTCGGAAGTCGCGGCGAGCCTTGCCGAGCTCATCAAGGGCGCGAAGGGCAGGGTGGCCGTCACGACCTTCGCCTCGAACGTCGGGCGCCTGCGCGCGGTCGCGGACGCGGCGCTCGCCGCCGACCGGCAGGTGGTGATGATCGGCCGCGCCATGCGCCGCGCCTCCGACGTCGGCCGCATGCTCGGCTATTTCGACGGCATCCCGGAATTCCTCGAGCCCAACGCCTACGGCTACCTGCCGCGCGACAAGGTCGTCGCGCTGATGACCGGCAGCCAGGGCGAGCCGCGCGCCGCGCTCGCGCGCGTCGCCGAGGGCTCGCATCCGGAAGTGACGATCGCCTCGGGCGACCGCGTGATCTTCTCCTCGCGCGCCATTCCCGGCAACGAAAAGGCGGTCGGCCGCGTCATCAACGGGCTGATCGCTGGCGGCGCCGAAGTCATCACCGACCGCACGCACTTCGTCCACGTCTCCGGCCATCCGCGCCGCGAGGAGATCGCGATGCTCTATGGCTGGCTGAAGCCGGCCCTCGTCGTGCCGGTGCATGGCGAGGAGCTGCACATGCACGAGCACGCAGACTTCGCGAAGGAGATCGGGGTCAAGAAGGTCGCGCGCGTCGGCGACGGCCAGATGATCCGCATCGCCGGCGGCGAGCCGTCGATCGTCGACGAGGTCGAGACCGGCCGGGTGCTGAAGGACGGCAAGGTGCTGGTGCCGCAGTCCGACGCCACCATCGGCGAGCGCCGCAAGCTCGCCTTCGCGGGCGTGGTCTCCGTCGCGGTCGCGATCGACCAGACCGGAGCGGTCGCAGGCGACCCAGAAATCCGCTTCACCGGCCTTCCCTCGCGCGACGATGAGGGCGAGCCGATGTTCGACGTCATCCGCGACACTGTGCTCGACTGCCTCGACGGCCTGCCGCGCCCCAAGCGCCGCGACGCCGGCGCGGTGGCGACCGCGATCGAGCGCGCGATCCGCGGCGAGCTCAACATGGTCTGGGGCAAGAAGCCGGTCTGCCACGTGGCGGTGATCGCGGTGTGAAAGGCGGGCAAGGTCCTCACCGGATCCCTCCCCTTGCAAAGGGGAGGGTAGGGTGGGGATCGGGCCGGATATGGCGTCGCGCGCAAGCGTCGAGCTCGATCCTGAAGCCATCCCCACCCTTACCCTCCCCTTGGCAAGGGGAGGGAGCTTGAAACGCTAGCGCCGTGACTGCGCGCCTCGGACGCAGTCCTTTGGACGGCTCCACACCCTGAGAGCCGTAGTGTAAGGCTTCGGCTCGGCCGGGATGACGGCTGTTTCCGGGAGAGTTTCATGATCGGCCGCCTGAACCACGTCGCCATCGCGGTGCCGGACCTCGAGGCGGCGACCGCCGTCTATCGCGACACCCTCGGCGCCAAGGTGACCCCCGCGACGGACGAACCGGCGCACGGCGTGCGGGTCGTGTTCATCGAGCTCCCGAACACCAAGATCGAGCTGCTGGAGCCGCTCGGCGAAAAATCGCCGATCCAGGCCTTCCTCGACCGTTCGCCGGCCGGCGGCATCCACCATGTCTGCTATGAGGTCGACGACATCCTCGCCGCCCGAGACCAGCTGAAGCGCGAGGGCGCGCGGGTGCTCGGCGACGGCGAGCCGAAGATCGGCGCGCACGGCAAGCCGGTGCTGTTCCTGCACCCCAAGGACATGCTCGGCACGCTCGTGGAGCTCGAGCAGGCCTGAACGGCCTCGGTCAAGACACCGTCAGAACGTCATCGCCGGGCTTGCGAAGTCGGATTTTTCCGGCTTCGCCTTTAAGGTGGGGAACCCGGCATCCGGGTCGCCGCCGGCAATCCATCTGAGCAAGGGGATGGATGCCCGGATCAAGTCCGGGCATGACGCATCCCATGTGCGGAGTTCGCTTTCATGCTTTCGGCGATCAGCTGGGCCGCGGTCTATTTCGTGATCTGGTGGACGACGCTGTTCGCCGTGCTGCCCTTCGGCGCGCGCACGCAGGTCGACGACGGCGACATCGCGCCGGGCACGGAGCCGGGCGCGCCGTCGCGCGCACGAATGGGGCGCCTGTTCCTGATCACCACCGTCGTTTCGGCGCTCGTCTTCGCAGCGCTCTACGCAGTCATAACGCAGAACCTCTTCGGGTTGGACGACATCCCGTTTCTGCCGAGATTCGAAAAGGTTACGTCCAACGACGGGCAAACGTCTTTTGCGCAAACCAGTTTTGACTTGTGAATACAGGATATTGATCGGGTGATCGAATTCAACGGATTTACTTAGATTTAAAGTGATCAGTCGTCCTCTTCAAACACCAGAGCAGGCGGCGCGACGATTGCGCCCTGCCGCCTGGTACTGGGGGACTGGCGTATGTTTCGTTCGCGCAAGACCAGCGACATGCTGGCCAAGCTCGCCGCGCTCGACCGCGTCCAGGCGGTCATCGAGTTCGATCTCGACGCCAAGGTTCTCCACGCCAACGACAATTTCCTGAACGCGCTCGGCTATCGGCTCGACGAGATCGTCGGGCGCCACCACGCGATGTTCGTGGAGCCGGCCTATGGCCAGAGCGCCGAATACCGCGCGTTCTGGGATCGGCTGCGCCGCGGCGAATTCCAGGCGGCGCAATTCAAGCGATACGCCAAGGACGGTCGCGAGGTCTGGATCGAGGCCTCGTACAATCCGCTGCTCGACGAGCACGGCAAGGTCTACAAGATCGTCAAGTTCGCGACCGACATCACCCGCCAGAAGGCCGAGGACGCCGACCGCGCCGGCCAGATCGCCGCGATCCGCAAGGCGCAGGCGGTGATCGAGTTCACGCTCGACGGCGTCATTCTCGACGCCAACGACGCGTTCCTGGCGGCGGTGGGCTACCGGCTCGACGAGATCAAGGGCGAGCATCATCGCAAGTTCGTCGACGCCGCGACCGCCGCGAGCGCGGAATATGCCGCCTTCTGGGCGGCGCTGAAGCGCGGCGAGTACCAGGCGGCGCAGTACAAGCGCTTCGGAAAGGGCGGTCGCGAGATCTGGATCCAGGCCTCCTACAACCCGATCTTCGACGCCTCGGGGCGTCCCTACAAGGTCGTGAAGTTCGCGACGGACGTGACCGAGCAGGTGACGCTGCTGAGCCGGCTACGCGCCATGATCGACCAGAACTTCGGCGAGATCGACAAGGCGCTCGACCTGTCGAACCTGCAGTCGAGCAACGCCACCGGCGCGGCCGGGGCCGCCACGCAGAACGTGCAGGCGATCGCGGCGGCGTCCGAGGAGCTCGCGGTCTCGATGAGCCAGATCGCCGACTCCATGTCGATGTCGCGCGAAGCGACCGACAGCGCGGTCGAGCACACGATCGCCGCCGACGGCTTCACCAAGCGGCTCGGCGATGCGGCCGCCTCGATGGGCGGCATCGTCAGCCTGATCCAGGACATCGCGGCGCAGATCAACCTGCTGGCGCTCAACGCGACCATCGAATCCGCGCGCGCCGGCGAGGCGGGCCGCGGCTTCGCGGTCGTCGCGCAGGAGGTCAAGAACCTCGCCGGGCAGGCGGGTCGCGCCACCGATCAGATCAGCGCCGAGATCGCGGGCGTGCAGACCGTCGCGAACGACGTCGTCGCAACGCTCGGCCAGATCCGCGAGGCGGTCGAGGTGATGCGCGAACATGTCTCGACCACCACCACCGCGATCGCCGAACAGCGCTCCGTGACGCAGGAAATGTCGTCCTCGATGCACGGCGCGGCCGGCTCGGTGTCGGAGATCTCCAGCAACATCACGGCGATCTCGGCGGCCGTGGCGCAGGTCAACGCGGCGGTGTCGACGACCCGCGAGGCCGCCGCGGTTCTGGCGCGCTAGCGCGCCTCTGACCGCTCCGAGCCGGCATCGCCGGGCTTGACCCGGCGATCCATCGAGCGCCCGGCAAAGCCAGACGCTCCCGACTTCGGCTATTGGCGGGAAACTCGGAAACGTCTCAGTTCTTTAGGGGGTGGATGCCCGGATCAAGTCCGGCCATGACGTCGCTTCTGGGACTGACGGGACGCGCGCCGAGGCGCGGCGTTCGACCGACGTTCGGGCAAAAAAAAGCAAGGCCGGAGCCTTGCGTTTTTGAAGGTCATCTTGTGCCCACTTCGATCCAGGCCGCGAGCGGTGCGGGACTTCGGCGCCGGATCGTGAGCGGCTGCGGTATACCGCGCCGCGAATGGACATCCTCCCAAGACTTGAGCCGTCGATTTGAGCCGGAGAGGCAACGTCTCCGGCCGGCCCTTTGTTATGCCGGCGAGACTAGACGCAATTTTTTCTGTTGTCACCTCATTGTGCAGCGGGCGCCGAAATTTGAGGCGCACGTCCGCGGGCGCTGAAGGCTTGGTCTTCCGGGCCTGAGGCCCTTGTGTCCGGGCGGCCTTTCGGCTTGTGTGCCCGCGCTTCAGGCGGGCCGGACCGAACCCGGATTCGCCGCAATTCCGGACGGATCCGAATGCGCCTTTCCCGTTATTTCCTGCCGATCCTGCGCGAGGCCCCGAAAGAGGCCGAGATCGTGTCGCACCGCCTGATGCTGCGCGCCGGCATGATCCGCCAGGAGGCGGCCGGCATCTACGCCTGGCTGCCGCTCGGCCTGCGTGTGCTGAACAAGATCTCCGACATCGTCCGCGAGGAGCAGAACAGGGCGGGCGCGATCGAGTGCCTGATGCCGACGATCCAGCTCGCGGACCTGTGGCGCGAGAGCGGGCGCTACGACGCCTACGGCGCGGAGATGCTGCGCATCAAGGACCGGCACGAGCGCGAGATGCTGTTCGGCCCGACCAATGAGGAGATGATCACCGAGATCTTCCGCGCGGGCGTGCGCTCCTACAAGGACCTGCCGAAGAACCTCTATCACATCCAGTGGAAGTTCCGGGACGAGCGGCGGCCGCGCTTCGGCGTGATGCGCTCGCGCGAGTTCCTGATGAAGGACGCCTATTCCTTCGACCTCGACCAGGCCGGCGCGCGCGTCTCCTACAACCGCATGGTCGTGGCTTATCTTCGCACCTTCGCCCGCCTCGGCATGAAGGCGATCCCGATGCGCGCCGACACCGGCCCGATCGGCGGCGACCTTTCCCACGAGTTCATCATCCTGGCGAAGACCGGCGAGAGCGCCGTGTTCTGCCACAAGGATTTCCTCGACTTCGAGGCCCCGCCGGCTGACGTCGACTTCGATGACGCGGACGCGCTGCAGGCGATCGTGGACAAGTGGACGAGCCTCTACGCCGCGACCGAGGAGATGCACGACGAGGCCGCCTTCGAGGCGATCCCTGAGGCGAACCGGGTGTCCGCGCGCGGCATCGAGGTCGGGCACATCTTCTATTTCGGGACCAAGTATTCCGAGCCGATGAAAGCGGTCGTCGCAGCGCCCGACGGCAAGATGGTCCCGGTCCACATGGGCTCGTACGGCATCGGCCCGTCGCGCGTCGCGGCGGCGATCATCGAGGCGAGCCATGACGACGGCGGCATCATCTGGCCGGAGGCGGTCGCCCCGTTCCGCGTCGGCCTCGTGAACCTCAAGCCCGGCGACGCTCCTTGCGACGCCGCCTGCGAAGACCTTTACGCCAGGCTCGAGGCGGCCGGCGTCGACGTGCTCTACGACGACACCGACGAGCGGCCGGGCTCCAAGTTCGCGACCATGGACCTGATCGGCCTGCCGTGGCGGCTGGTGGTCGGCCCGAAGGGGCTCGCCAACGGTCAGGTGGAGCTCAAGCAGCGCGCCGGCGGCGCGGCGGCCGAGAGCCTTTCGCCGGAAGACGCGCTGCAGCGCATTCTCGGCTGAGGGCGGGGCGCAGCCGCGCGATCCCGCCGCCGCCGTCGTCCCGGGCCTCTTCCGGGACCCGGCGTCGCCGACGGCGCCGGACTGATGCTGACGTTGCGGAAATGGATCCCGGCGCGCCGGCCGTGATGACGGCGGCGCTTTCGCTCCGCGTTCACGACAAATTCAGTAATTCAATAAAATATATAGATTGATATTCGGCGCGCTGCGGGCACGATCCGGTCATCGGGTTTCGATGGCCGGGAGGGCCTCAGACATGAACGTGCGATCGGGGATTTGGGGCGTGGCGCTGGCCGTCGCGCTCGGCGGGACGGCGGCCGCGGAGGGCGGGCCGCTCGTCACCGCCGACTGGGTCGCGGACAATCTGAAGAACCCGAAGGTGAGGGTCTTCGAAGTCAGCGTCGATCCGGGCGTCTATGAGCGCGGCCATGTGCCGGGCGCGGTCAACATCCGCTGGCATTCCCAGCTGGTCGATCCGACCCGGCGCGACGTCGCCTCCCGCGAGAGCCTGCAGAAGCTGCTCGCCGAGGCCGGCGTCGACAAGGACACGACGATCGTCCTCTACGGCGACAACAACAACTGGTTCGCCGCCTGGGGCGCCTGGGTGCTGGAGGCCTACGGGCTCGGCGAGCGGGTCAAGCTGCTCGACGGCGGCCGCAAGCTCTGGGAAGCCAAGGGCCTGCCGCTCGACACGACGACCCCGGAGGCGGCGAAGGGTTCGGTCGAGCTCGCCCCGCTCAACGCCAAGCTCCGCGCCCGGCTCGGCGACGTGCTGAAGGTCGCCGAGGGCGACAAGGGCGTGACGCTCGTCGACATCCGCTCGGCCGACGAATATTCGGGCAAGATCTTCGCGCCGGAGGGCTCCAAGGAGCTGTCGATCCGCGCCGGCCACGTGCCGGGCGCCAAGAACGTGCCGTGGTCGAAGGCGGTGAACGCCGACGGCACCATCAAGCCGAAGGGGGAGCTGAAGAAGCTCTACGCCGAGGCCGGGATCGACGGCTCCAAGCCGGTGATCGTCTACTGCCGCATCGGCGAGCGCTCGAGCCACACCTGGTTCGTGCTGTCCAAGGTGCTCGGCTACGAGGTGAAAAACTACGACGGCTCGTGGACGGAGTACGGCAACTCTGTCGGCGTGCCGGTGGCGAACCTCGCCGGGACGGTCTGGCAGGGAAAGTGAGACGTGACTGACGGGCGAAGCTGGGTCGATGGGCATGACGGCCTTTTGCCTGCGTCTGCAGTCTTCGCCGCGTCGATGACCGAATGACCTTGCAGGTCGATCAGCCGCCGCGCCTCGCGCCCGCGCTTGTCGCCGCGCTCGTCCTCGCGGGCATCGCCGTCGGCGCTTACGCGCTCTCCGCGACGCCGGGAACGGGCGGGCGGCAAGCCTTCGCGTTGCTCGCCGGCGCCGCCTTCGGGATCGTCCTGCAGCGGGGGCGGTTCTGCTTCCTGTGCAACCTGCGCGACCTCGTCCGCGAGGGGGATCCGCGCGGCGCGCTCGCGATTCTCGTCGCGCTCGCCGCGGGCGCGATCGGCTACGCCGCGATCTTCGGCGCATGGCTGCCGAACCCGTTCGGCGGCCGCCTGCCGCCGACGGCGCATATCGGACCGGCGGGACCTGCGCTCGCGCTCGCCGCCTTGGTCTTCGGCGTCGGCATGTCGATTTCCGGCTCGTGCCTGTCGGCGCATCTCTACCGGCTGGGCGAGGGCTCGCCGACCTCGCCGTTCGCTCTGATCGGCGCGCTGGTCGGCTTCACGCTCGGATTTGCAAGCTGGAACGCGGTCTATGTGGTCGCGATCGCAGAGGCCCCGCCCGTCTGGCTGCCGGCCCATCTTGGCTATGGCGGCTGGCTGGTCGCGACGCTCGCCGCCCTTGCGACGCTCGCCGCGCTCGTCCTGTCGCGCAGCCGGCCGGTCGGGGCGGAGCCGGTTCCGCTCGCGCCGTCCGGCGTGACGCACGCGATCCTCGTGCGGCGCTGGCCGGCGGTTCCTACGGGCCTGCTCGTCGGCGCGATCGCGACGCTCTACTATGTGCGCGTCGCGCCGCTCGGCGTCACCGCGGAGCTCGGCAGCGCGGCGCGCACCGCCGCCGCCCGGGGCGGCCTGCTGCCCGAGACCCTGCACGGCCTCGACGGCCTTCGCGGCTGCGCCACGGCGATCAAGGAGACGCTGCTCTCCGACAACGGCCTGTTCGTGCTCGGCCTCGTCGCGGCGAGCTTGGCGGCGGCGCTCGTCTCCGGACGGTTCGCGCCGGCGGCGCCGACCCTCGGCCAGGCGGCGAGGGGCCTCTTCGGCGGCGTCCTGATGGGATGGGGGGCCATGACCGGCCTCGGCTGCACGGTCGGCGTCCTGCTCTCGGGAATTCACGCCGGCGCGCTGTCGGGCTGGATCTTCCTCGTCTGCTGCGCGGCGGGCGCGCTGGCGTCGGACGCGCTGCTGCGCCTTCGCGCGGCACCCGACCGCGCCACCGGCCCGGCCTGACGGCCGCCGAGCGCATGGAGTGCCCCAATCGCCGGATCGGAGCCCTCGACGTCAGTCCGCGGTCGGTCGGAGGCTACCGGCCGGCGCCGGTGGTCGGCGCGGAGCTGTTCTCGCGCGGCTCCGGCATGCGTCCGTCCCGCATCTCTTCGGACGCGGTCGAACGATCCGTCGCGACGGAGCCGGTGGTGAGGCGCTGTTCGCCCGAACGGGTGGTCATGGTGCTGTCGCTGCCGCCGGTGACATGACCGGTGTTGTTGGTCCCGCCGGCCTGGCCCTTGCCGTCGACCGGCCCGGACTGCGCCATGGCGGCGCCGATCGGCGCGAGCGATGCGATCAGAACGGCTGAAACAAGCTTTCTCATTGTAATACCTCAATCTTATTGTTTTTTGCGAGCCGCAAAGGCGCTCGTGAGGACAGTGTCCGGGGCGCGCGATCGTTCCATCACTTCATGGGTCGCACGCGCCGGCCGCGAAATGAAACGCCCCGCCAGGCGAGCTGGCGGGGCGCTTCGGTGCGGATTGCGAAGAGGCTTACTTGCCGGAGCCCGTTGTCGGCGTCTCGCTGTGGCCGCGAAGGTCCTTGGCCTGACTGTCGGACGAGCCGGCGGAGGTCGGCTTGTCGTTCTTCATCTCCATCGAGCCGGACGACCCCTTCATCTCGCCGCCCTTCATCTCGCCGGGCGTGCCCTTGCTCTCCGCCCCGGAGGCCGGACCGGCGCCCGGCTCGGAGCCGGTTGTCGCATTGTTCTCCTTGCCGGTGGCCTGCGCCATCGCGAAGCTCGTGGACGCGGCCAGGATCGCAGCGGCGACGCCAGTCGTGAAAGTGTTTTTGAAAGTCATAGTTCCTCCTGAGAATTTTTCTGCGCAGACGCGCATGTTTTATCCGGATATGTCGAAAGACATAGCCGTCAGCATGTTTGAATCGATGCGCTCTTCACCGGCGCAGCGTGTCCAATGACCACTGATACGGAGGTAACCGCGTATCGGTTACGCAATCGGCGGAAAATAATTCGAATATTTATTTGGAACTTTTTCTTGCCAATCAGATTCCGGCGTACCAGGCGTAGCCGTTGTCTTCCCAATAACCGCCATTGCCGCCACCGACGTCCGCGTAGCTCGCGACCGCCTCGATCCGCATGACGTATTTCGCCATCTTGTAGCCGAGCTGGCGCTCGACCCTGAGGCGCAGCGGCGCTCCGTGCGCGACCTTCAGCGGCTCGCCGTTCATCTCATAGGCGAGGATCGTCTGCGGATGGACCGCATCGACGAGATCGACGCTCTCGTAGTAGCGCACCGGCGATCCGTCGTCGGCGTTCTCCATCGTGTCGGCGCAGTGGAACACGACGTAGCGCGCCTCAGGCTTCAGCTTCGCGCGCTCGATCAGCGCGGCGAGGGGCGCGCCGGTCCACTTGCCGATGCAGCTCCAGCCCTCGACGCAGTCGTGCCGGGTGATCTGGGTGCGCGACGGCATCCTGCGCAGATCATCGAGCGAGAGGTCGAGCGGCGTCTCCACAAGTCCGTCGACCTTGAGCCGGAAGCCCTCGAAATTCTTCGCCGCCAGCGCCTTGTAGTCCTCGTCCACCGGATCGATCGTGCCGTTCGGCTTGAACCAAGGCGAGATGTCGGCCTCGGCGAACTCGCGCGCGAGGGTCTGCTGCGTCAGCATCAAACGCTGGACGAACTGGCTGGCGTCCTCGCCGGCGTCGAGCGTGCGGCGAAACCACGGGATCTGTCCGAGCTGGTCGCAGCCCGCGAGCAGCGAGGCGCCGGCGGCGGTTGCGCCCATCAGGACGGCGCGGCGGGTCGGAAGCCGGCTCATGCGACGTCTCCGGGCGTCCGCTCGATCCGGAACCAGCCTGTCAGCATGCCGCGCAGGTTGTTCCAGAAGCCGGACGCCACGACCATCGCCACATGCACAAGGACGAACAGCACCAGCAGGTTTGCGAGAACGAAGTGGATCGTCCGCGCCGACTGCCTTCCGCCGAACAGGTCGAGCACGAAAGGCGCTGCGGCGTTGAAGCCCGGCGACAGCGCGAGCCCGGCGAGCAACTGCAGGGGCAGGAGGACGAGGACGACCACGAGATAGGTCAGCTTCTGCAGGACGTTGTAGCGCGTGGCCTCTTCGCCCTTCGGGAACCGGAAGCTGAGATGCTCGATCACGCTCGCGCCGATGTGGCGCAACTGGCCTCCGGTCGGAACCAGCCGCCTCCTGAGCTGGCCGCTGGCGAGCCCGTAGGCGAGATAGACGAGTCCGTTCAGCACGAAGACCCACGCGAAGAAGAAGTGCCAGCTCCGGCCTTCCGCGAGGCTCTGGTAGCCCGGCAGCGTCGCCCATGACGGAAAACCCCGCCCGACGCGCTCGCCGTCGGCGTCGTTCGAAGCGCCGAGCACGCCGGTCGTGTCGAAGCTCTTGCCGAAGACCGTGGTGACCCCGCGCGGCGGCTCGGCCTCCGTCGCGGTCATAGAGACAAGCGGCGCATCGAAGGTCGAGACCTCGCCCCAATAGAGCGCGGGGTGGGCGTTGAAGATCTGAAGGCCGCTCAGCAGCAGCACCGCCAGACAGACGACGTTGACCCAGTGCGAGATGCGGATCGTCGCCGGATGCCGGAACACCCAGCGGAAGCCCGCCGGGCCGGCGTCCTCGTCGCTTGTCTCGGTCGAGACCATCAAACCACTCCGGACCGACCGGCGGCTGCGCCGTCGTCTGGTTAAGTCGGATATCTCTGCGGCATTCGTTCCGGCCCGCACGTTCGTTACGCGGATACCGCGCGCCGGAGCCTTGGCGACCGCCCTCACATCGGCGGAACGACGCCGTCCTTGCCGACCGCGACAACCCTGGCGCTCAGCTTCTCGCCGTCGCGCGTCGTGATCGAGAACACCGGCGCGCCCTTCACGAGGATCGACTTGTCCGCCTTCTCGAAGGTCACGATCGGCGCCGTCGGCGGCACCTTGATCGTCTTCGACTGGCCATTGTCGTAGGTCACCTCGATCGTCTTCTCGCCGCCCGAACCGCTGCTCGACTTCACCGCGCCATTGGTCATCGCGCTCTTGGTCGTCGCGCCGCCGGCCTTTGGCGCCTTGACCGTTCCGTTGGTCATGGCGCTCTTGGTGGTGGAGCCCCCGCCGGCCGCAGTGGTGTCGGCGATCTCGTCCCAGGGGTAATGGCCCTCGCCGGTGCCCCTCATCGCTTCGGGGAAGATCACCACCTCGAGCGCGACGGGCGGGTTGTCGCCCTTTGTGGCCGTGCCGATGAACTTGCCGTCCTCGACCTGGTCGAGGCTCGACTTCACGACGTTGAGAAAACCGGTCTCGGGCTTCAGCGCGATCTCCTGCGTCGCGCCGTCCTTCGTCTTCACGGTGACGGAGCTGTCCGTCGCGCTTTCGATGGTTCCGCGCACGCGCACCAGCTCGGGCGCGGCCTGCGCCGCCGTCGCGAGCGCGAGGACGCCGGCGGCCGCGAGCATCGTCAGTCGGATCATCGGGTCTGTCCTCCATGCCTTCCTTCGAACTGAACATGGAGCGCGATGTCGGCGAGGCCATTGAATTGCGCGCAATGCGTCCATTGCGGTCGCGCGGAAGGCCGAGTTCTCAGGGGAAGGCGACCAGCGGGCGCTGGTTCGCGCCGCCCCGAGCCTTCAATATGCGGCCTCAGGTCGGCCGGGCGCCGATTCGAAAGGCGTGCCATCCGGCGCGCCACCTTGGTTACGACGCAATTCGAAGGCTTAGACGGTCGCGTGGCGGCCGGCGCGCTGCCGACGTCCCATCCTCAACAGAGCGTTCGCCGCCTCGATGTCCCACGCAGACGCTCAAGCCGACGCCGCCGGCGGCACGAAGCCCTTCGCAGGTTTCGAATGGCTGATCGCGGGCCGCTACCTGCGCGCACGCCGCAAGGAGGGCTTCATCTCCGTCATCGCCGGCTTCTCCTTCCTCGGCATCATGCTGGGGGTGGCGACGCTGATCATCGTGATGGCGGTGATGAACGGCTTTCGGACCGAGCTGCTGAACAAGATCCTCGGCATCAACGGCCATGTCGTCGTGCAGCCGCTGGACGGCCCGCTGACCGACTACGAACAGGTCGCCGACCGGCTCTCGAAGGTGTCGGGCGTCAAATTCGCGATCCCGCTGGTCGAGGGTCAGGCGCTCGCCTCCTCGCCGGCCGCCTCGAACGGCGTGCTGGTGCGGGGCCTGAGGGCGCAGGACCTCGGCAAGCTGCAGCTGGTCGCCAAGACCATCAAGGAAGGCACGCTCGAAGGCTTCGACGAGGCCGGCGGCATCCTGATCGGACGGCGCCTCGCCGACCAGCTCGGCGTGCGCGCCGGCGACACGATCTCGCTGGTGACCCCGCGCGGCGCCGTGACCCCGATGGGCGTCACGCCGCGCATCAAGGGCTATCAGGTGCAGGCGATCTTCGAGATCGGCATGTCCGAATACGACGCCGCCTTCGCCTTCCTGCCCTTCGCGGAGGCGCAGGCCTATTTCAACCGCGAGAACGACGCCTCCTCGATCGAGGTCTATCTCGACCATCCAGATCGGGTGGACGAGTTGAAGCCGGCGCTGGAAAAGGCGGCCGGACGCGAGACCTGGATGGTCGACTGGCGGGCGCGCAACAAGACCTTCTTCTCCGCGCTCGAGGTGGAGCGGAACGTGATGTTCCTGATCCTGACCCTGATCGTGCTGGTGGCCGCGCTGAACATCATCTCCGGCCTCATCATGCTGGTGAAGGACAAGGGCCGCGACATCGCGATCCTGAGAACCATGGGCGCGACCAGCGGCTCGGTGATGCGCATCTTCCTCATCACCGGCGCCTCGATCGGCGTGGTCGGCACGCTCGCGGGCTTCGCGCTCGGCATGATCGTGTGCTGGAACGTCGAGTCGATCCGCGCCTTCCTCGCCTATCTCACCGGCACCGAGCTGTTCTCGCCCGAAATCTATTTCCTGAGCCGCCTGCCGGCCGAACCGAACCTGCGGGAGACGGCCTCGGTCGTGCTGATGGCGCTGGTGCTGTCGGTGGTCGCCACGCTCTATCCGTCGTGGCGCGCGGCCCGGCTCGATCCGGTCGAGGCGCTGAGATACGAATGACCGACGTGGCCGATTTCGACCAGGACGCGCAGAACGACGCCGAGGCGCCGCTGCTCGTGCTCGACCGCGTCGAGCGCCGCTACCGCCAGGGCGAGAGCACGCTCGATGTGCTGGCCGGCGCCTCCGCCACGCTTCACGCCGGCGAGGTCGTCGCGCTGATCGCGCCGTCGGGCGCCGGCAAGTCGACCCTGCTCCACGTCGCCGGCCTGCTGGAGCGACCGGACGGCGGCGAGGTGTTTCTCGACGGCGAGCCGACCGTCGGACTCTCGGACGACGCCCGCACGGCGCTGCGCCGCAACCATGTCGGTTTCGTCTATCAGTTCCACCACCTGCTCCCCGAGTTCTCGGCGCTGGAAAACGTCGTGGTGCCGCAGCTCATCCGCGGGCTCTCGCGCAAGGAGGCGAGCGAGCGGGCAGGGGAGCTGCTGTCCTATCTCGGCCTCGGCGCCCGGCTCGGGCATCGCCCGGCGGAGCTTTCCGGCGGCGAGCAGCAGCGCGTCGCCATCGCCCGCGCGGTCGCCAACGCCCCGCGGCTGCTGCTGGCCGACGAGCCGACCGGCAACCTTGATCCGGTGACCTCGGCCTATGTGTTCCAGACCCTGACGACGCTGGCGCGCGCTTCGGGTCTTGCGGCGATCGTCGCGACCCACAACCTCGATCTCGCCGCGACGCTCGACCGCCGCATCACGCTGCGCGACGGCGTGCTGGTCGACGCCTGACGCGCGTCGTTCCGAAAATTAACGATGTTCAGCCATGCGGACGCGCCGGGGCGAAACCGGCGCTTGACACTTGCGATCAGGAAGGGAACAAATACCGAACATAAGGGGACAGGAGGCAGGCAATGGACATCGAACGCATTCGCGACTGGGCGCTCGGCATGGCGGAACTCGGGGCCGTCGCGGCCTTCATGGGCGCGGTGTTCGTGTGGGCCGACGCCGTCATGCGGGTCTGAGCAATCCTGTGGACGGGCGCCCGGGCGAAGGCGCGGGCGGGCGGTTTCGACTAGTGTCCGGGTGGGACAAGGGAGGCGCGCGTGGCCGAGATCGAGGGACTGAAGGCTGATCCCGGCTTCATCCATCTCAACCTGCGCTCATCCTATTCGCTGCTGGAAGGCGCGCTGAAGGTCGCGCGCATCGCCGACCTCGCCAAGGCCGACCATGCGCCGGCCGTCGCTCTGACCGACGACAACCTGTTCGGCGCGCTGGAGTTCTCCGACAAGCTCGCGGGCGCCGGCGTGCAGCCGATCGTGGGCCTCACGCTGCGGGTCGACTTCAAGGACCGCGAGCAGCGCTCCGGCCGGCCGGTGCGCGACGAGGGACGGCCGGCGATCGTGCTGCTGTCCTCGGCCGAGGCCGGCTACCGCAACCTGATGGCGCTTTCGAGCCACGCCTTCCTGACGGGGGAGGGCGACGGCGCGCCGTTCGTGTCGCCCGAGGATCTGGAGCGATACCGCGACGGTCTTCTCGCGCTGACCGGCGGCCCGGACGGCCCGATCGACCGGGCGCTGTCGGAGGGCGCCGAGGACGTCGCGGCGGCGCGGCTGTCGCGGCTCCAGGACCTTTATGGCGACCGGCTCTATGTCGAGCTGCAGCGCCATGGCCTCGCCGGCGAGAAGGCGATCGAGGGCGCAGTCGTCGCTCTCGCCTACGACCGCGGCCTGCCGCTGGTCGCGACCAACGGCGTGCGCTTCGCCGGGCGGGCCGACCACGAGGCGCACGACGCGCTGATCTGCCTCGCCGAAGGGCGCGTGCTCGCCGAGACCGAGCGGCGGCAGATGTCGGCCGAGCACTACTTCAAGACCCGCGCGGAGATGGCGGCGCTGTTCGCCGATCTGCCCGAGGCGCTCGAAAGCACGATCGAGATCGCCCGCCGCTGCGCCTATCGCCCGCGCACCATCAAGCCGATCCTGCCGCGCTTCGCCGTGGGCCAGGACGAGGCGGCGGAGCTGCGCGGCCAGGCGGTGGCGGGCCTGAAGGCGCGGCTGGAGTCGCACGAGCCGGCGCCGGGGCTCTCCGTCACTGATTATGAGGCGCGGCTCGACTTCGAGCTCGGCGTCATCGAGCGCATGAAGTTCCCGGGCTACTTCCTGATCGTCTCGGACTTCATCAAGTGGGCGAAGTCCCACGACATCCCGGTCGGGCCGGGCCGCGGCTCGGGCGCCGGCTCGCTCGTCGCCTACGCGCTCACCATCACCGACCTCGACCCCTTGCGCTTCGGGCTGCTGTTCGAGCGCTTCCTCAATCCCGAACGCGTGTCGATGCCGGACTTCGACATCGACTTCTGCCAGGACCGGCGCGAGGAGGTGATCCGCTACGTCCAGGAACGCTACGGGCAGGACCGCGTGGCGCAGATCATCACCTTCGGCACGCTGCAGGCGCGCGGCGTGATGCGCGACGTCGGGCGCGTGCTCGAAATGCCCTACGGGCAGGTCGACAAGCTCTGCAAGCTGGTGCCGCAGAACCCGGCCAACCCGGTGACGCTGAAGCAGGCGGTCGCGGACGAGCCGAAGCTTGAGGAGGCGCGCGCCGCCGACCCGACGGTCGGACGCATGCTCGACATCGCGCTGAAGCTCGAGGGGCTCTATCGCCACGCCTCGACCCACGCCGCCGGCATCGTGATCGGCGACCGGCCGCTGCACGAGCTCGTGCCGCTCTATCGCGACCCGCGCTCCGACATGCCGGTCACCCAGTTCAACATGAAGTGGGTCGAGCCGGCGGGGTTGGTGAAGTTCGACTTCCTCGGCCTGAAGACGCTGACGACGCTGACCACCGCCGTCCATCTGCTGAAGCGCCGCGGCGTCGAGCTCGATCTCGGAAAGATCCCGATCGACGACGAGAAGACCTACGCCATGCTGTCGCGGGGCGAGACGGTCGGCGTGTTCCAGCTGGAAAGCGCCGGCATGCGGCGGGCGCTCGCCGAGATGAAGCCGGACCGCTTCGAGGACATCATCGCCCTCGTGGCGCTCTACCGGCCGGGCCCGATGGCCAACATCCCGACCTATTGCGTGCGCAAGCACGGGCTGGAAAAGCCCGACTATCCGCATCCCAAGCTCGAGCCGATCCTCGGCGAGACGTTTGGGGTCATCATCTACCAGGAACAGGTGATGCAGACGGCGCAGTCGCTCGCGGGCTACACGCTCGGCGAGGCCGACATGCTCCGCCGCGCCATGGGCAAGAAGATCCGCGCCGAGATGGACGCCCAGCGCGAGCGCTTCGTGTCGGGCTGCGTCGAGCGCCAGATCGGCAAGGGCGACGCCTCGACCATCTTCGACCTCTTGGCGAAGTTCGCCGACTACGGCTTCAACAAGAGCCACGCGGCGGCCTATGCGCTGGTCGCCTACCAGACCGCCTATCTGAAGGCGAACCACCCGGTCGAGTTCCTCGCTGCCTCGATGACGCTCGACATGGGCTCGACCGACAAGCTGGCGGAATTCCGGCAGGAGGCGGTGCGGCTCGGCATCGAGGTCCGTCCCCCTTGCGTCAACCGCTCCGACGTCGCCTTCGACGTGCTTGAGGGCGAGATCCTCTATGCGCTCTCGGCGCTGAAGGGCGTCGGCGGCTCGGCGGTGGCGGGGCTCGTGGCGGAGCGGAAGGAGCGTCCGTTCGCCAGCCTCAACGACTTCGCGCGCCGGATCGACGTGCGCCAGTTGCCGAAGCGCGCGCTCGAAAGCCTCGTCCAGGCCGGCGCGCTCGACGCGCTCGTGCCGGACCGCGCCCGCGCGCTCGCCTCGGTCGAAAGCGTCATGGCGATGGCGGCGCGCACCAAGGGCGGGGAGGCGACCGGCCAGTCCGACTTCTTCGGCGCCTCCGACGAGCCGATCCGGCCCGCGCCGCACGAGCCCTGGACCGCAGGCGAGCGCCTCAAGAAGGAGTACGAGGCGGTCGGCTTCTTCCTCTCCGGCCATCCGCTCGACGACTATGTCGGGCTGATGGACCGGCTCCGCGTCAAGCGCTACGCCGAGTTCGCGGCGGCCGTGAAGCAGGGCGCGACCGCGGGCCGGCTCGCCGCGACCGTGCTGTCGCGGCAGGAGCGCAAGACCAAGACCGGCAACCGCATGGGCGTCGTGACGCTCTCGGACCCGACCGGTCACTACGAGGCGGTCATTTTCTCCGAGGGGCTCGCGCTCTACCGCGACCTGCTGGAGCCCAACACGCCCGTCATCGTCTCGGTCTCGGCCGCGCTCGAGGGCGACGACGTCCGGGTGCGGCTCGAGACGGTGGAGCCGCTCGACAAGGCGGCGGAGCGCCACCAGAAGTCGGTGCGCGTGTTCCTTAGATCGCCCGAGCCGTTCGAGGCGCTGTCGCGGCGGCTCGAACAGGGCGACGGCGAGGTCTCGCTCGTCATGCTGCTCGACGCCGGGGCGGAGGTCGAGATCCGGCTGCCCGGAAAATACCGGGTCTCGCCGCAGATCGCGGGCGCGCTGAAGACGGTGCCCGGCGTGGTCGACGTCGTCGCGGCCTGAACAGGCCGCCTTTTGGGCCGAGGCGCCGGGCGTGTGGCGCCCGTGCCGTGAGTTCCGGCGATCTCGGGGCGTTTGATCGCCCGCGAAGGCTTGCCTTTTGGGCGCCGGGGCGCCTATAAGCCGCGCCATCTCACACGCGGGATCTGCGGCGATAACCAAGCCGTTCCGGCGCGAGGGCCCGATGAGGGGCCCTGGCGACGCCCGCGGAGGCTTCCGGAGAAAGACGACACCATGGCTCTGCCCGATTTCACCATGCGCCAGCTGCTCGAGGCCGGCGTGCACTTCGGCCACCAGGCGCACCGCTGGAACCCGAAGATGTCGCCGTACATCTTCGGCGCCCGCAACAACATCCACATCATCGACCTCGCCCAGACCGTGCCGATGCTGCATCGCGCGCTGCAGGCCGTGAGCGACGTCGTGGCGGCCGGCGGCCGCGTGCTGATCGTCGGCACCAAGCGCCAGGCCGCGGACGTGGTCGCCGATTCGGCGCGCCGCTCCGCGCAGTACTTCGTGAACTCCCGCTGGCTCGGCGGCATGCTGACCAACTGGAAGACCATTTCGGGCTCGATCCAGCGCCTGCGCAAGCTCGAGGAGATGCTCGCCGGCGAGGCCCACGGCTTCACCAAGAAGGAGCGCCTCACTTTGTCGCGCGAGCGCGACAAGCTCGAGAAGACGCTCGGCGGCATCAAGGACATGGGCGGCCTGCCCAACCTGATCTTCGTGATCGACACCAACAAGGAGCAGATCGCCGTCCAGGAGGCCCGTCGTCTCGGGATCCCGGTCGCCGCGATCCTTGACACCAATTCCGATCCGGAAGGCATCACCTATCCGATCCCGGGCAATGACGACGCCGGCCGCGCGCTCGCGCTCTACGGCGACCTGATCGCCCGCGCCGCCATCGACGGCATCGGCCGCGGCCAGGGCGACAGCGGCGTCGACCTCGGCGCCCAGGAAGAGCCGACGCTCGAGCCTGCCGTCGCCGAGACCGCCGTCGTCGCGTCGACCGACGGCGTCGTCGAGGCGCCCGAGGAGGCCTTCGAGCTGCTCGCCGCGCCGCGCGGCGCGCCGGACGATCTGTCCAAGCTGTCCGGCGTCGGCCCGCAGCTCGAGCAGAAGCTCAACGAATACGGCGTCTTCCACTACTGGCAGCTCGCGGCCATGTCGGCCGACGACATCAAGAAGGCCGACGCGGAGCTCAAGCTCAACGGCCGCTTCGAGCGCGAGGGCTGGGCCGCGCAGGCCCGCGAACAGCTCGCCGTCCTCGCGGCTTGACGTTTCGTTCCTCCGTCACGTTTGTGACGGAACCATCGGTTTTGTTTCGCGTCGCCCGGTCCTCCGGGCGACGCCACTTTGTTCGAGGATGATATGGCAAACATCACCGCCGCCATGGTGAAGGAGCTTCGCGAGAAGACCGGCGCCGGCATGATGGACTGCAAGAACGCGCTGAACGAGACCGCCGGCGACATCGAGGCCGCGGTTGACTGGCTGCGCAAGAAGGGTCTCGCCAAGGCCGCCAAGAAGGCCGGCCGCACCGCGGCCGAGGGCCTCGTCGCGGTCGCGGCCGAGGGCGGCAAGGCGGTCGCCGTCGAGGTCAACTCCGAGACCGACTTCGTCGCCCGCAATCCCGAGTTCCAGGAGATGGTCGCCGCCATCGCGCAGGTCGCGCTCAAGATCGGCGACAATGTCGAGGCGATCCTCGCGGCCTCCTATCCGGGCGGCGGCACGGTCTCCGAGAAGATCCAGGCGACGGTCGGCAAGATCGGCGAGAACATGACCCTGCGCCGCGCGCAGGCGATCTCGGTGCCGAACGGCGTCGTCGGAACCTACGTTCACGCCCCGGTCGCGCCGGGCCTCGGCAAGATCGCCGTGCTCGTCGCGCTCGAGTCCGAGGGCAAGGCGGACGCGCTCGCCGGCGTCGGCAAGCAGGTCGCCATGCATGTCGCGGCCACCAACCCGGCCGGCCTCGACGCCGCCTCGATCGACCCCTCGGTCATCGAGCGCGAAAAGGCCGTGCTCGCCGACAAGGCGCGCGAGGGCGGCAAGCCCGAGCACGTCATCGAGAAGATCGTCGAGAGCGGCATCAAGAGCTTCTTCAAGGAGGCGACCCTCCTCGACCAGCCCTTCGTGCACGACACGTCCAAGACCGTCGCCCAGGCCGTGAAGGCCTCCGAGGGCGACGCCGGGGCCCCGGTGAAGGTCGCGGGCTTCGTCCGTCTCGCGCTCGGCGAGGGCGTCGAGAAGGAAGAGAGCGACTTCGCGGCCGAGGTCGCGGCGGCGTCGGGCGTCAAGTAAGACGCCGCGTTCGCCGGTGGGCGCCCGAAGCGGCGCGACCTCTCCGCTCGGTCAGGCCCGGGCTTGACCCGGGCCTCCATCCCTGGCGATGGAGTGCCGGCGGGAACCTGGATGTTTCCGGGCTCCCTCAAGACGCGAAGCCGGAACCTTCCGGTTTCGCAAGCCGGCGATGACGAAACTCCCAGCACCCCACCGCGAGGATCCCCCGAAGATGGACGCAAAGCCGCTCTATCGCCGGGTCCTCGTGAAGGTGTCGGGCGAGGCGCTGATGGGCCCCGAGCCCTTCGGCCTGCACCAGCCGACCGTCGAGGCGATCGCCGACGACCTTGCGGCGACGCACGCGCTCGGCGTCGAACTTGGCGTGGTGGTGGGCGGCGGAAACATCTTCCGCGGCATGCAGGTCTCGTCCAGCAAGGGCGTCGACCGCGCGACCGGCGACTACATGGGCATGCTCGCCACCGTGATGAACGCGCTCGCGCTCAACGCGGCGGTCATGCGGCGGGGCGTGCAGTCGCGAGCGCTGTCGGCGCTCGACATGCCGGCCGTGTGCGAGACCTACACGCGCCCGCGCGCGCTCGCCCATCTCGACCGAGGCCGCATCGTGATCTTCGCGGCCGGCACCGGCAATCCGTTCTTCACGACCGACACCGCCGCCGCGCTGCGCGCGATCGAGACCGGCTGCGAGGCGCTGCTGAAGGCGACCAACGTCGACGGCATCTACACCGCCGATCCGAAAAAGGACGCGAGCGCGACCCGGCTCGAGCGTCTGACGCATGACGAGGTCATCCAGAAGGACCTCAAGGTGATGGACACGGCGGCCTTCGCGCTTGCGCGCGAGAACAGCCTTCCGGTAATCGTCTTTTCCATTCACGAGCCCGGCTCGATCCAGGCGGCGGTCTGCGGCGGAGCACGCGCGACCACCGTCGCGAGCTGAAGAGGCGGCCCCCAACCGCCCGTCAAAGGGAGCCCCACATGGCCGGTCAGTTCGACCTCGAAGACATCAAGCGCCGCATGACCGGCGCCGTCGCCTCGCTCAAGACCGACCTCGCGGGCCTTCGCACGGGGCGCGCCTCGGCGAACCTGCTCGACCCGATCCACGTCACGGCCTACGGCGCCGAGATGCCGCTGAACCAGGTGGCGACCATCAGCGTGCCGGAGCCGCGCATGCTGAGCGTGCAGGTGTGGGACCGCTCGATGGTCAACGCCGTCGACAAGGCGATCCGGGAGGCCAATCTCGGCCTCAACCCGATCACCGAGGGGCAGCTGATGCGCATTCCGCTGCCCGAGCTCAACGCCGAGCGCCGCAAGGAGCTCGTCAAGGTCGCGCACAAATACGCCGAGAACCAGAAAGTCGCCGTCCGCCATGTGCGGCGCGACGGCCTCGACGTGCTGAAGAAGGCCGAAAAGGACGGTGACGTCAGCGAGGACGAGCATAATAAGCTCGCCGAGCAGGTCCAGAAGGCGACGGATGCGGCGGTGGCCGAGATCGACCAGGCGCTCGCCGCCAAGGAAAAAGATATCCTGCAGGTGTGATAGATTGCGCGCGTCGCGGGTCGCGCGCCGGCGTCGCGCGGCTCCGCGCGGGTCGGTCGGCCGCGGTGCGTTGTAAGCGGCGGACCCCCGACGGGTCCATGAACGGGACTTGTGAGCGGGACTTGCGCGACATGCATCTCCGGGCCGCTGCGCGATGACGCCGACCAACCTGCCGCGATGGACCGACGAAGCGCCCGAGCCCGGCGTGCCGGAAGCGCCGCCGCGTCATGTCGCGATCATCATGGACGGCAACGGCCGCTGGGCCGCGGCGCGGGGACTGCCGCGCCTCGAGGGGCATCGCCGCGGCGTCGACGCGCTCAGAAAGGCGATCCGCGCGGCGCACGAGCTCGGCGTCCGGCACCTCACGCTCTACAGCTTCTCGGTCGAGAACTGGTCGCGCCCGGCCGAGGAGGTCACCGACCTCATGAACCTGCTGCGCCTGTTCATCCGGCGCGACCTCGCCGAGCTGCACAAGGCCAACATCCGTATCCGCGTCATCGGCGAGCGAGGCAACCTGCCGCCGGACATCCTCGGCCTCCTCGTCGAGGCCGAGACGACGACGCGCGCCAACACCGGGCTCGACCTCGTGGTCGCCTTCAACTACGGCGCGCGGCAAGAGATCGTCTCCGCGGTCCGCCGGATCGCCGAGGCCGCGCGCGACGGCAGGCTCGATCCGGCGCAGATCGACGCCGGCCTGTTTTCGGACCATCTCGACACCGCCGACATCCCCGATCCGGACCTCGTGATCCGCACCAGCGGCGAGTTGCGGATCTCGAATTTCCTCCTGTGGCAAAGCGCTTACGCGGAGTTCGCGTTCCTTCCCATGCACTGGCCGGACTTCGACAAGCAGGCCTTCGAGGAGGCCGTCGCGAGCTATCGCTCGCGGCAGCGGCGCTATGGCGGACGCCTCGCGGCGCGGGCCGGCGCGTGAACGAGGCGCCCGCCGCCGCGGGCCGGCGAACGTCGGAGCTTGCGGTCCGGACCGTGTCCGGCCTCGTGATGATCGCCGCCGCGCTCACCGCGGCCTGGGCGGGCGGACTCGCCTTCGCGGCGTTCTGGACGCTGGCCGGCGTCGCTGTCGGGGTCGAATGGGCCTGGCTGGTCGCTTCCGAGCCGCGCGAACGGCGGCTGAGCGCCTGGCTCGTGGCGGCGACGCTGTTGGTCGCGGGCGTGACGCTCTGGCTCGGGGTGTACCTGCCGACCGCGCCGTTCGTGGCGCTTGCGATCGTCGTTGGTGGGACTGGCGTCGTCGCGCTCTCGGCGCGGCCCGATCCGTTCGCCTCGCTCGCGATTCCCTATGGCGCCGCGGTCTTCGCCGGGGCGATTCTCCTGCGGCGCGACCCGCAGGACGGGCTGCTCGCGACGGTCTGGCTGTTCGCCGTGGTCTGGGGCACCGACATCGCGGCCTTCTTCGCCGGCCGCACCTTCGGCGGGCCGAAGCTCGCCCCGAAGATCTCGCCGAAGAAGACGTGGTCGGGCGCGATCGGGGGAACCGTCGCGGCGGTGGCGGCCGGCGTCGGCGTCGCGGCCTGGGCCGGGGCGCCGAACCTCTGGCCCGTCGGACTGATCGCGCTCGCCTGCTCGGTCGCGGTCGTCGTCGGGGATCTCGTCGAATCGGGGATCAAGCGCGTCTACGGCGCGAAGGATTCGAGCAAGCTCATACCCGGACACGGGGGATTGATGGACCGGCTCGACGGCTTCCTGTTCGCGGCGACGCTCGCCGCCGCCGTCGGGCTCGCGCGCGGCGGCTTCGACGCGGCGGGGCAGGGGCTTCTGCGATGGTGAACGCTGCGGAACGGCGGACCGTCACCGTCCTCGGCGCCACCGGCTCGGTCGGCGGCGCGACGGTCGACCTGCTCGAACTCCACGCCGAGCGCTTCGAGGTCGAGGCGGTCGTCGGACGGCGCGACGCCGCTGCGCTCGCCCAGACCGCGATCCGGCTCGGCGCGCGCCGGGCGGTTCTCGCGGACGAGTCGCAAGGGCCGGCGCTGATCTCCGCGCTCGCGGGATCGGGCGTCATCGCCTCCGCCGGCGACCAGGCGGTGATCGACGCCGCGGCGATTCCCGTCGACTGGACCATGGCCGCGATCGCAGGCGCGGCCGGCCTTGCGCCGACCGTCGCGGCGGTCAGGCGCGGCGGCGCCGTCGCGCTTGCGACCAAGGAGTGCCTCGTCTGCGCGGGCGCGGCCTTCATGGCCGAGGTCGCGCGCTGCGGGGCGAGCCTGCTGCCGGTCGATTCGGAGCACAACGCGCTGCTCCAGGCGCTCGGCGGCCAGAGCGTCGACGACGTCGAGACGATGACGCTGACCGCCTCCGGCGGGCCGTTCCGCACCTGGAGCGCCGAGCGCATCGCCGAGGCGCGACCCGAGGACGCGCTGAAGCACCCGACCTGGTCGATGGGCGCCAAGATCACGATCGATTCGGCGACCCTGATGAACAAGGGCCTCGAGCTCATCGAGGCGCATCACCTTTTCGCCATCGGGGCGGACCGGCTCGACGTGCTGGTGCACCCCCAGTCGGCGGTGCACGGGCTGGTCACCTTCAAGGACGGCGCGGTCACCGCCGGGCTCGGGCCGCCCGACATGCGGGTTCCGATCGCGCACACGCTCGGCTTTCCCGAGCGTATTGCGACGCCCGCGGCGCGGCTCGACCTCGCCCAGCTCGGGAGCCTCACCTTCGAGGCGCCGGACCTCGTCCGCTTCCCGGCGCTGCGGCTCGCGCAGGAGGCGCTCGCCGACGGCGGCGCCGCGCCCACCGTGCTGAACGCGGCGAACGAGGTGGCGGTGGCGCTGTTCCTCGCCCGGCGCATCGGCTTCATGGAGATCCCGCGGATCGTCGAGGAGACGCTCGGCGTCGCGCTCAGGGGGCGCTCGGCCGCCCCCGCCAGCGTGGAGGACGCGCTCGCCCTCGACCGCGAGGCGCGCCGCATCGCCTCGGAGCGCTTGCCCGTCGCGCAGTTTCGGGCTCACTAGAATTCGCCGCAAAGCGCCATGATCTTCAGGCGTCCGGGCGAGATCGAGGAACGAGATGTCCTTCCTGAATGAAATGTGGGCGGCCGGCTGGTCGGCCGGGGCGTACATCGTTCCCTTCCTCTTCGTCCTGACGGTCGTGGTGTTCTTCCACGAGCTCGGCCACTTCCTCGTCGCGCGCTGGTGCGGCGTGAAGGTCGAGGCGTTCTCGATCGGCTTCGGACCGGAGCTGTTCGGCTGGAACGACCGGCGCGACACCCGCTGGCGGCTCGCGGCGATTCCACTCGGCGGCTACGTCAAGTTCGCCGGCGACGAGAACGTGGCGAGCGCCGCGCCGGACCCGGAGGCGCTTGCGCGCATGAGTTCGCAGGAGCGGCGCAGCACGTTCTATTTCGCGCCGCTGCCGGCGCGCGCGGCGATCGTCGCGGCCGGCCCCTTCGCCAACTTCCTGCTCGCCATCGCGATCTTCGCGGGAATCTTCATGTTCGTCGGCCGCGCCATCACGGACGCGGCGGTCGACCAGGTCGATCCGGGCAGCGCCGCGGAGGCCGCCGGCTTCAAGCCCGGCGATCTCGTGATCGCGATCGACGGCGTGAAGATCGCCTCGTTCAGCGACATGCAGCGCATCGTCGAGGTCAGCGCTGACACGCCGCTGAAGGTGACCGTGGAGCGCGGCGCCCAGCAGGTCGACCTGACCGCCACGCCGAAGCTCAAGGAGATAAAGGACGCCTTCGGCAACAAGCTCCGGATCGGCCTGCTCGGCATCAAGCGCTCGACCAATCCGCAGAACGTGCGGATGGAGAAGTACGGGCCGATCGACGCCGTCGTCGCAGGCGCGCAGGAGACCTGGTTCCAGATCGCGCGCACCGGCGCCTATCTCGGGCGGTTGGTGGTGGGCCGGGAATCGGCCGACCAGATCGGCGGTCCCATCCGGATCGCGAAAACGTCAGGCGATTTTGCCACGCTCGGCTTCGTCGCGCTGCTCAGCCTCGCGGCGATTCTCTCTGTCTCGATCGGCCTGCTGAATCTCGTGCCGATTCCCCTTCTCGACGGCGGACACCTGCTTTTCTATGCGTTCGAGGCCGTCCGCGGCCGCCCGCTCGGGCCGCGCGCGCAGGAAATCGGCATGCGGATCGGACTGGCCTTCGTGCTGGTCCTGATGATTTTCGCCACTTGGAACGACATCGTTCACCTTTCCTCCCTAGGCTGATCACAAGGCGGCGTGGCAGAGCGGCAACGGCTCGGCCCATTCGTCCGCCCGGCGTTGAGTAGCGAGTTTGCACGTGCGTCAAAGTTCGATAGAAGCGGACAGGGTCGCTCCGCGGTTTTCCACGGCGTTCGCCATGGGAGATGACGCGGGTAACGGCACGGGGGTCCGTCTGCCCATGATGCGTATGGTTCGAGTTTTCGGGCGGCTTGCGCTTGCCTCGTCGGTCGCCCTGGGCGCCCTGACGGCAGGAGCGGGATTCGGAGCTCCCGGGGTCTCGCAGGCTTATGCACAGAGCGGTGGCATCACCGTTCGTGGCAACCAGCGCGTCGACGACGAGACCGTCCGTTCCTACTTCACCGGCCGTGGCCCGCTGACGCAGTCCGTCGTCGACGAGGGCATCCGCGGCCTGTACTCCTCGGGCCTGTTCTCCGACGTGAAGGTCAGCCGCGTCGGCGGCGGCATCGTCGTTACGGTGTCCGAGAACCAGGTGATCAACCGCGTCGCCTTCGAGGGCAACCGCAAGGTCAAGGACGCGGTTCTGGCCGCCGAGGTGCAGTCCAAGTCGCGCGGGCCGTTCAACCCGGCCGTCGTGCAGGCCGACGCCCAGCGCATCCAGGACATCTATCGCCGTTCCGGCCGCTATGAGGTCAAGGTCGAGCCGAAGACCATCTCGCAGGCCAGCGGCCGCGTCGACCTCGTCTTCGAGATCAACGAAGGCGAGAAGACCAAGATCGCCGGCATCAATTTCGAGGGCAACGCCAACATCTCGTCCGGCACGCTGCGGGACCAGATGTCGACCACCGAGTCGAACTGGCTGAGCTGGCTCAAGACCTCGGACGTGTATGATCCGGACCGGATCAACGCGGACCTCGAGGCGATCCGCAAATACTACCTGAACCACGGCTATGCCGACTTCCGCGTCGTCTCGGCCAACGCCTCGCTCGACCAGTCGGGCAACGCCTTCACGGTCAACATCGTCGTGGAGGAGGGCCAGAAGTATAAGTTCGGCGCCGTCGACGTTGAGTCGAGCGTGCCGGACGTCGACGGGGCGACGCTCCGCGGCAAGATCAAGTCTTCGCCGGGTTCGACCTACAACGCCTCCGAGATCGACAAGACCGTCGAGGCCATGTCGCTCGACCTCGCCTCGCGCGGCTACGCCTTCGCGCAGGTCCGTCCGCGCGGCGACCGCAACACGGCGGAAGGCTCCATCGGCGTCGTGTACGTCGTCGAGGAAGGTGCCCGCGTCTATGTCGAGCGCATCAACGTGCGCGGCAACACCCGCACGCGTGACTACGTCGTGCGCCGCGAGTTCGATATCGGCGAAGGCGACGCCTACAACCAGGTCTTCATCGACCGTGCGGAACGTCGCCTGAAGGCCCTCGGCTTCTTCAAGACCGTCAAGATCGGCACCGAGCCCGGCTCCTCGCCCGACCGCGTCATCGTGAACGTGGACGTCGAGGATCAGGCGACCGGCGAATTCTCCGTGGCCGGCGGCTACTCGACCCAAGACGGCGTCATCGGCGAAGTCGCGCTCGGCGAGCGCAACTTCCTCGGCCGCGGCCAGTACGCCCGCATCGCGGCGCAGTTCGGCCAGAACGTGTCGGGCTTCGACTTCTCCTTCACCGAGCCGTACTTCCTCGGCAGCCGCGTCTCCGCCGGCGTCGACCTGTTCGTGAAGAAGCGTGACGAGACCGACTACACCTCGTACAAGCTCGACACCTATGGCGGCGGCCTGCGCTTCGGCCTGCCGATCACCGAAGACATCTCGATCGGCGCCCGCTACCAGGTCTATCAGCAGGACCTCGACATTCCGGGCGAGTTCGAGCAGCTCTACATCCGCGGCCTCAACCCGAAGAACACCGGGCCCGGCGACGGCCAGAAGCACCTCAGCAACAAGCTGATCGTGAACCCGGACCGCGCCTCGGCTGCGATCTTCGAGTCCGAAGGCAAGCGCCTGACCTCGCTCGCCGGCCTCTCGCTGATCTACAACACCCTCGACAACCCGCAGGCGCCGACGCTCGGCTTCTACGGCGAGCTCAAGGGCGACGTGGCGGGTCTCGGCGGCGACGCCAAGTTCGTCCGCACGACCTTCGACGGCCGCTACTACCATCCGCTGGGATGGGAGAACCTGATCGGCATGCTCCGCGTGCAGGCCGGCAACATCAAGGCGTTCGGCAAGGACGACCTGGCGGTGCTCGACCACTTCGCGGGCGGCCCGGACCTCGTCCGCGGCTTCGAGCCCCAGGGCTTCGGCCCGCGCGACGTGACGCGCTGGATCAACCGCGGCCCGAACCGCCTCAGCAAGTACGGCGGCGGCAGCCCGAACAACGACCCGCTCGGCGGCACGACCTATTATGGCGGCAGCGCCGAGGTCCAGTTCCCGATCTTCGGCCTTCCGAAGGAGATCGGCCTGAAGGGCGCCCTGTTCGCCGACGCCGGCTCCGTGTTCGACTACGAGGGCGTCCAGAGCCTTCGCGTCGCTCCGGGCAAGAAGGGCGTGCTGACCGTGAACGCCGAGGACGAGAACAAGATCCGCTCCTCGGTCGGCGCCTCGCTGCTCTGGCAGTCGCCGCTCGGCCCGATCCGCTTCGACTTCGCCAAGGTCCTGTCCAAGGCCAAGTACGACGAGACGCAGGTGTTCCGCTTCTCTGGCGGCACGCGCTTCTGATCTGTCCGCCCGCGGGCGCATACTCTAGCTTGAGAGCGGGCGACGGACATCCGTCGCCCGTTTTTCGTTACCCTCATCCATCCGAGGCCAATGTCAGAGCCGCGCTTCCTGGTCCCCGCGACGTCGCTCGATCTCCCGGCGCTGCTGGCGCTGACGGGCGCGCGGCTGGTCGGGACGGAGCGGACGCTCGAGGTGACGGGGGTCGGCTCTCTGGAATGGGCGGGCCCTAGCGACGCCGTGTTCGCCGAGGACCTGTCGGCCGCGCCCGACAGGCGCGCGGCGCTGGCCGCGACGGACGCGGGCCTCTGCATCGTTTCGCCGTCCGAGGCCGAGTTCGCGCCGGCGACCGCCGTCGTGCTCGCGAGCGATCATCCGCGGCGCGCCTTTCTTGCGATCGCAGGCGCGCTGTTCCCGGCGGCGCTGCGCCCGACGGGCCTGTTCGGGCCGGGGATCGCAGCGGGCGCCTCGGTCCATCCCGAAGCGCGGCTCGAGCCTGACGTCTGCGTCGATCCGGGAGCGGTGATCAGCCCGGGCGTCGAGATCGGGCGTGGGGCTGTGATCGGCGCGAACGCCGTGCTCGGGGCCGGCGTCAGGGTCGGCCGCGACAGCGCGATCGGCGCAGGCTCGGTCGTCGCCAACGCGCTGATCGGCGACCGCGTCGTGATCGAGCCGAACGTCGCGATCGGAGGCGAGGGGATGGGCGCCCGCGGCGAGCCGTCGCTCGGTCGGGTGGTCGTCCAGGACGACGTTGCGATCGGCGCCAACGCCGCCATTTGCAGGGGCCGCGACCGGGACACCATCGTCGGCGAGGCAAGCCGGGTCGACGCGCTTGCGCGCATCCCGCACGACGTCGTCATCGGACGCGGCTGTCTGGTCTATGGCGGGATCGCGCTCGCCGACGGCTCGACGATTCCGGATTTCTCGATCTGCGGCCTTTCCGGCGACGCGCGCCGGCGGCCGATCAAGGATGTTCAAGCATGAGCGAAGACGTGACCGCGGGCGCCGCGACCGAGGCCGGGCCCAAGACGCTGCTGGCGGCCGACATCATGAAGGTCCTGTCCTATCTGCCGCACCGCTACCCGTTCCTGCTGGTGGACCGGATCGAGGACATCGACAGCGACCTGTCGGGCGTCGGCGTCAAGAACGTGACCTTCAACGAGCCGCACTTCCAGGGCCATTTCCCGGCCGCGCCCGTGATGCCGGGCGTGCTTCTGGTGGAGGGCATGGCCCAGACGGCCGGTTGCATGTGCATCGCCGCCCAGACCGCCAAGGCCTCGCCGAAGCTCGTCTACTTCATGACGATCGACAAGACGAAGTTCCGCAAGCCGGTCGTCCCCGGCGACGTGGTGCGCTACCACATGACCCAGATCAAGAAGCGCGCGAACATGTGGTGGTTCCGCGGCGAGGCGAAGGTCGACGGCAAGATCGTCTGCGAGGCCGAGATCTCGGCCATGATCGTCGACAGCTGATCGCGTAGGCAAAAGAAAACGCCCGGGTCGAGGACCCGGGCGTTTCTTCGATATCGGCGATTTCCCGCTGTTCAGCGGCGCTGCGCGATGGAGACGTATTCGCGCTCGGGCGCGCCGGTGTAGAGCTGGCGCGGACGGCCGATGCGCTGCGAGGGATCCTCGAACATCTCTTTCCACTGCGCGATCCAGCCGACCGTGCGGGCGACGGCGAACAGCACCGTGAACATGTCGGTCGGGAAGCCCATCGCCTTCAGCGTGATGCCCGAATAGAAGTCGATGTTCGGATAGAGCTTCTTCTCGACGAAGTACTCGTCCTTGAGCGCGATCTGCTCGAGCTCGATCGCGACCTCGAGCAGCGGATCGTCCTTGATGCCGAGCTCGTTGAGGACCTCGTGGCAGGTCTTCTGCATGATCTTGGCGCGCGGGTCGTAGTTCTTGTAGACCCGGTGGCCGAAGCCCATCAGGCGGAACGGGTCGTTCTTGTCCTTGGCCTTGTCGACATACTTCTTGACGTTGTCGACGGTGCCGATCTCGCCGAGCATCTTGAGCGCCGCCTCGTTCGCGCCGCCATGCGCCGGGCCCCAGAGGCAGGCGATGCCGGCCGCGATGCAGGCGAAGGGATTGGCGCCGGACGAGCCCGCGAGGCGGACCGTCGAGGTCGAGGCGTTCTGCTCGTGGTCGGCGTGCAGGATGAAGATGCGGTCCATCGCGCGCGCGAGGACCGGGTTCACCTTGTACTCCTCGCACGGCACCGCGAAGGTCATGTTCAGGAAGTTGGCCGAGAAATCGAGCGAGTTCTGCGGATAGACGAACGGCTGGCCGATCGAGTACTTGTAAGCCATGGCGGCGATCGTCGGCGTCTTGGCGATCATCCGGATCGAGGCGATCAGGCGCTGCTCCGGATCCGAGATGTCGGTGCTGTCATGGTAGAACGCCGACAGCGCGCCGACCACGCCGCACATCACCGCCATCGGGTGCGCATCGCGGCGGAAGCCGGAATAGAACCGCGACATCTGCTCGTGCACCATGGTGTGGCGCGTGACCTGGCGGTCGAAGTCGGCCTTCTGGGCCGAGGTCGGCAGTTCGCCGAACAGCAGCAGGTAGCAGGTCTCGAGGAAGTCGCCGTTCTCGGCGAGCTGGTCGATCGGGTAGCCGCGATAGAGCAGCACGCCCTCGTCGCCGTCGATGTAGGTGATCTTCGACTCGCAGCTGGCGGTCGAGGTGAAGCCGGGGTCGTAGGTGAACATCCCGGTGTTCTTGTAGAGCGTCTGGACGTCGAGCACCGACGGGCCGACGGAGCCATGCCGGATCGGCAGGTCCATGTCGACGCCGCCCACCGACAGCTTGCCCGGCTGGTCGGAGCTGATCTCGGCTTCCTTGAATTTGAGCGTGCTGGCGGGTGCGTTCATTCGCCAAAGCCTTTCGCTAAACTGCGGGTCGCGCCCATACGTCCGGCTGCGAAACTCCCGTCGAAAGGGTCTCGTTCCACGCCGGGATAATGGTCCCGCGAGACCCTACTATAGTTTTGCTGCGGTGCAATCTTGAGCGCCGCTATCGGCTCACGAGATTTCGCCGGCGCCGGGTCAGGCGGCGCGCGACGGCGCGGCCTGATCGGCGATGCGGCCAAGACTTTCCTCGCGTCCGAGCGCGACGAGGACGTCGAAGATGCCGGGCGAGGTCTTGCGGCCGGTGAGCGCGGCGCGCAATGGCTGCGCGACCGCGCCGAGCTTGACGCCGGCGTCCTCGGCCACCGCCCGGACGATCTCCTCCGCGCCCTCCGCTGTCCACGGATCGAGCGCCGCGAGGCGCTCGGACAGCGCCCCGAGCAGGACGCGGGCGTCGGCGGTGAGAAGCGCCTCGGCCGCGGGCTCCACGGCGAGCGGGCGGTCGTCGAGCAGGAACCGAGCGCCGTCAAGCAGTTCGGCCAGCGTCTTCGCGCGTTCCTTCAGGCCGGGCAGGGCGACCGCGAAGGCGTCCCAGCGGCCGGTCGCGTCGAGCTTGGCGGCGGCGTCCTCTCCGCCCGGCAGGTAGCGCAGCGAGGCCTTGAACGCGGCGAGCAGCTCGTCGTCGGGCGTCGCGCGCATGTAATGGCCGTTGAGGTTCTGGAGCTTGGCCTGGTCGAACCGCGCGGCGGACCGGCCGACGTCGCCGATGTCGAACCATTCGACGGCCTGCTCGGTCGAGAAGATCTCGTCGTCGCCATGGCTCCAGCCGAGCCGGGCGAGGTAGTTGCGGAGCGCCTCGGGCAGGAAGCCCATCTCGCGATAGGCCTCGACGCCGAGCGCGCCGTGGCGCTTGGAGAGCTTGGCGCCGTCGGGCCCGTGGATCAGCGGGATATGCGCCATCTTCGGCACGCTCCAGCCGAGCGCCTGATAGATCTGCGTCTGCCGCGCCGCGTTAGTCAGATGGTCGACGCCGCGCACGACGTGGGTCACGCCCATGTCGTGGTCGTCGACGACGACTGCGAGCATGTAGGTCGGCGTCCCGTCGGAGCGCAGCAGCACGAGGTCGTCGAGATCCTTGTTGGGGATGACGACGCGGCCCTGCACGAGATCGTCGATCACGGTCTCGCCCTCGGTCGGGGCCTTGAGGCGGATCGCCGGCGAGACTCCGGCCGGCGCCTCGGAGGCCGGACGATCGCGCCAGCGGCCGTCATAGCGCGGCGGGCGGCCTTCCGCCTGGGCGGTCGCGCGCATCTGCTCGAGCTCTTCGGCGCTGGCGTAGCAGCGATAGGCGCGCCCGTCGGCCAGCATCTGCTCGACGGCCTGGCGGTGCCGGTCGGCGCGCGCGAACTGGAAGGTCGGCTCGCCGTCCCAGTCGAGGCCGAGCCACTTCAGCCCGTCGAGAATGGCGTCGATCGCGCCCTGCGTGGAGCGCGCGCGGTCCGTGTCTTCGATGCGCAGCAGCATCTTGCCGCCGAGCGACTTGGCGAACAGCCAGTTGAACAGCGCCGTGCGCGCCCCGCCGATGTGCAGGAAGCCGGTGGGGGAAGGCGCGAAGCGTGTGACGACGGTCTCGGTCACGTCGGGCGTCCGTCTGAAAAAGGGAGCGGGTAGCGCGGCGGCTGGCCGCGCGGGCGCGACCGTGTAGCATGACGCGCGGACGGGGGAAAAGACGCCCATGGCGCGCGGTCCAGAGCGTGCGAGGCCGAGGGTCGGCGCGATCGGCGCGCCGGCGGGCGCGCGCGCGGACGGCGCATCCCCGACGCGGCTCGCCTCTTCCTCGCGCGACTGGCTGCTGGCGCGGCTCGCGGAGGAGGCCGAGGCGGGCCGGCCGGCGCTTTGGCTGCCGGTCGCCGTCGGGATCGGCGTCGCCGTCTATTTCGCAGCGGCGCGGGAGCCGGCGCTTTGGGCCGCGACCGCTGTCTTCGTCGCGACTGCCGCGCTGGTCGTCGCCCTGCGCCGGCGTTTCGTCGCGCTCGGGCTCGCTCTCGCGCTCGCCGGCGCCGCAGGCGGCTTCCTCGCCGCCAAGACGGCGACCTTGCGCGCGGACGCGCCGCTCCTCCAGCGAACGGTGAGGGCGGAGGTCGTCGGACGCGTCCTGTCGGTCGAGCCGCGCCAGCAGGGCCGCCGGCGGGTGACGCTCGCCGTCGAACGCTTCGGATCGATGGACGACGGGGAGGGGCCGCGGAAGGTGCGTGTGACGCTCGGCGCCAGGCCGGCCTTCTCCGCCGGCGACCGAGTCTCGCTCACCGCCTGGTGGCGTCCGCCCGACGGGCCGGTGCGCCCCGGCGGCTACGACTTCGCGCGCGTCGCCTATTTCCAGGGGCTCGGCGCCAGCGCCTTCGCGCCCTCGAACGTGAAGGCGCTCGGCCGCGCGGACAGCGAAGGGTTCTGGAGCGATGCGTCGGCCGCGCTGGAGCGGCTGCGGGAACGGCTGACGGCACGCATCTCGACCGCGATCGGCGGGCCGGAAGGAACCGTCGCCGCAGCCCTCGTCACCGGCGTTCAGGGGCCGATCCCCCAGGCGACCGAGGATGAACTCCGCGCGGCGGGCCTCAGCCACATCCTGTCGATTTCCGGGCTCCACATGGCGCTGATCGCGGGCACGCTGTTCTGGCTCGCCCGGGCTGCGTTCGCGCTGTTTCCCGCGATCGCGCTGCGCTGGCCGATCAAGGGGCTTTCCGCCGCCTTCGCGCTCGCCGGCGCGACCTTCTACCTCGCGCTCTCCGGGGCCGAGGTCGCGACCCAGCGGTCCTACGTGATGATCGCCATCGCCTTCCTCGCGATCATCTTCGGCCGGGCGGCGATCTCGGCGCGCAATCTCGCGCTTGCGGCGCTCCTCGTGCTGGTCTGGACGCCCGAGGCGATGCTCGGCCCGAGCTTCCAGATGTCGTTCGCCGCGGTGGCGGCGCTCGTCGCCTGGTTCGAGACCCGGCGGGACCGTCCCGCCGCCCCGGCGCTGGAGACCGCCGCGGCGCGCTTCTGGCGCGGCGCGACCACCGCCTGCGTGCTCGCGGTGATGACGACGCTGATTGCAGGGCTCGCGACCGCGCCCTTCGCCGCCTATCACTTCCACCGCGTCACGCCTTATGCGCTCGCCGGCAACGCGCTGGCGACGCCGCTCCTCAGCCTGATCGTCATGCCGAGCGTCGTCGGCGGCCTGATGTTCGCCCCGCTCGGGCTCGACGGCGTCTGGTGGGACCTGATGGGGCTCGGCCTTTCGGGCGTGCTCGCCGTAGCGAAGGCCGTCGCGTCCTGGCCCGGCTCGGAGCAAAACGTGCTGGCCTTCGGGCAGGGCGCGCTGTCGCTGTTCGCTTTCGGGATCGTGTGGCTCTGCCTCTGGCGCACGGCGCTGCGATGGGCGGCCGTTCCGGTCCTCGCGGCGGCGCTCGCGCTGGCGGCGTTTCCGGCGCGGCCGGACCTCGTGATCGACGCCGGCGGACGCTCGCTCGCCGCGCGCGGCCCGGACGGCCGGCTGCAGCTCGTCGCCGAGAAGCCGACGAGCTTTTCGGGCCGGGTCTGGCTCGCCGCCGACGCCGCGACGCCGCCGCAGAAGGGCGCGGCGAGCGACGTGCGCTGCGACGACTACGGCTGCACCGCGCCGCTCTCGGGCGGCGGGATCGCCTCGCTGGTCAACGACGCGCGCGCCTTCGACGAGGACTGCCGGATCGCCGCGCTGATCGTCACGTCGCTGAAGGCGCCGGCGGCCTGCGCGGAGACCGCCGCGGTGATCGACCGCGACGCGCTCGACGCGACAGGGTCGCTCGAGCTCACACGCCACGACGCCGCCTTCCGCGCCGTCCCAGCGCGCGACCCGTCCGGCGCCCGGCCCTGGGAGCGCCGCGGCTCGGGCCCCCCGCCGGAGCAAGCGCTACGGCTGGTCTTCGCGCCGAAGACGGCGTCGTTGCCGATGGCCTTCGAGCGGCCGGTCAATCCGACCGACGAGGACAGTGCGGAGCCTGCGTCTTCAGACGATGACGGCGTTGGGGATTGAAGCGCGCTCCCTCCCCCTGTCTCTTATACACATCTGACGCTGCCGACGATCTACTCTGTGTAGATCTC
>CABHPB010000135.1 GCA_902168115.1 uncultured Methylopila sp.
GCGCGAAGCCGGCGGCGACTCGCCACGCCGTCGTCCAGAGATGGACGGCGAGATCGCCGCTCCGCCACAGGGCGACCAGCGTCTCGAGGATGCGGCTCGGCGGCGCGACGAGGCGGCCGTCAGAGACGCCGAAGCGGACCAGCGCCTCCCAGAGGAGCGCCGCGCCCAGCGGCAGCGCGAGGCCGAGCAGCGCGCGGGAAAGTCCCGGGCCTTTCGGAAAAGCCGGAAGGCGGAGGCGCCGACCGGCGCTCGACAGGGCGAAATCGCTCATCGGCCGACGCTCCTTCGGTTCAGTTCACGAACTTCGCGTCGAAGCGGCGGTCGATCAGGTCGCTGGTCGCCTTCGCGACGTCGGCGGTCGCCGGCAGCACGCCCGCCTCGGCGAGCGCCTCGCCGGCAGCCGTCACCGCCGCCACGTCCGCGTCGCTGATTGGGGTGTAGGCGATCTTCGTCCGCTCGAGCTGGCGGGCGACGACGTCCTCGGGCAGTTTTGCGGCCTTGGCCAGCAGCGCATTGAGCTCTTTCGGGTTCGCCAGCGACCATTTGCGGGCCTGGTCGTAGGCCGCCAGCACCTTGTCGACGAGCGCCGGGTTCTCGGCCGCAAACGCCTCGCGGACGTTGAGCGCGCCCCAACTGTTGAGCGCGGGATCGCGGAACACGAGCTTCGCGCCGTCCTGCAGCTCGGCCGAGGCCATCATCGGGTCAAGGCCCATCCAGGCGTCGACGTCGCCGCGCTGGAGCGCGAGCCGGCCGTCGGCGTGCTGGAGCAGCACGAGCTTGACGTCCTTGTCGGAGAGTTTTTCGCGGGCGAGCGCGCGGATGAGGAAGATGTGCGGGTCGGTGCCGCGGGTGACGGCGACGCGCTTGCCCTTGAGGTCGGCGACGCCCGAGATCCCGCTGTCGGGCTTGGTGACGAGCGCGGTCCATTCGGCGCGGGAATAGACGTAGATCGACTTCACCGGATTGCCGTTGACCCGTGCGATCAGCGCGGCGGCCGAGGCCGAGGAGCCGAAGTCGAGCGAGCCGGCGTTCAGGAACTCGAGCGCCTTGTTGGAGCCGAGCGACTGCACCCAGCGCACCGAGATGCCCTCGGGCTCCAGCGCCTTTTCGAGAAAGCCGTTCTCCTTCAGCGCGATCGACACCGGGCTGTAGGTCGCCCAGTCGAGCCGGATCTCCTTGGGCTGCGCCTGCGCCGCGCCGCAGATGCCGATCGCAAAGGCTGCGGCGGCCGCAAGAAGGCCGCGCCGGCTGAAGGGGGTCATGGAATGGCGCTCCGTTCGAGAGCCCTTCGGGCTCATGGATCTCGGTCTGTCTCTTATACACATCTCCGAGCCCACGAGACGG
>CABHPB010000136.1 GCA_902168115.1 uncultured Methylopila sp.
ATCAGCACCCGCTTGCCGCGGAAGACGTCCATCTTGCGCACGGCGTAATGGACCGACTTCTCCTCGAACGCCTCGACGCCGTCGATCGGCGGCTTCTTCGGCTGGAACGAGCCGCCGCCGGCGGCGATCACGACGACCTTGGCGTCGAAGCGCGTGCCGGCGTCGGTCGTCAGCAGGAAGCGGTGGTCTCCGGTCTTCTCGAGGCCGGCGATGATCTCCGAGAAGTGATACTGCGCGCCGAACGGCTTGATCTGCTCGAGCAGGTTGTCGGTGAGCTGCTGGCCGGTGACGACCGGCAGGCCCGGAATGTCGTAGATCGGCTTCTCCGGATAGAGCTCGGCGCACTGCCCGCCTGGCCGGTCGAGGATGTCGACGACATGGGCGCGGATGTCGAGCAGGCCGAGCTCGAACACGGCGAAGAGGCCGACGGGCCCGGCCCCGACGATGACGACGTCGGTCTTGATGGTCTCGGTCATGAGCTTCCGGCGCGAAGGTTGGGTCGGCGCGTCCGCGCCGTTCGGCGAAGGATCTAGTCCATCGCAGGGCCGGGTGACAGGGCCACGCGTCGCGCGCGGGCGATCAGGCGTCCGCGGAGGCCGCCACCACCTTGTCGCGGCCCGTCGCCTTCGCCTTGTAGAGCGCGACGTCGGCGCGGCCGAGCGCGTCCACCACGCTTTCGTGGCGGCCCCAGTCCGCGACCCCGAAGCTGCAGGTCGGCGCGAGCCGCCGGTCGACCTCGTCGAAGGACAGCATCGACATGTCGGCGCGCAGCTCCTCGCAGATCGCGAAGGCCCCGCGCGTGGTCTCGCCCGGCAGGAGCATGGCGAACTCCTCGCCGCCGATGCGCCCGAACAACGGCGTGCGGATGCGGGCGACGCGCGCCACTTCCGAGATCACAAGGTCGCCGGCGGCGTGGCCGTAGCGGTCGTTGATCGACTTGAAGCGGTCGATGTCGAAGATCGCGACCGCGTCGGTCTCCGAGCGCCCGCAGGCCTCCGCGGCCTCGAAGAAGGCCCGCCGGTTGAGCGCGCCGGTCAACGCGTCGATGGTCGCGAGCCGGATGAGGTCGCGTTGCAGCGTCAGCATGCGCTCGGCGACCCTGAGCCGCGCAAGGAGCTCGGCGGCCGCGGGCGGCTTGCCGATGAAGTCGTCCGCGCCGTTGTCGAGCGCGTCGACCAGCGTGTCGCCGTCGGAGGAGGACGACATCACGATGACCGAGAGCGCGCGGTTATGCCCGGCGATCGACTTCGCGGCGCGCGTCAGCTCGACGCCGCTCAAGCCCTCGAGCTGAAGGCTGGTGATCACGACGTCGATCATGGGATGGACCTGAAGCCGGTCCAGGGC
>CABHPB010000137.1 GCA_902168115.1 uncultured Methylopila sp.
ATACATGGACTATGTCGGCGTCAAGCGGTTCGACGCGAAAGGCCAGCTCGAGGGCGAGCTCAGGATCGTCGGCCTGTTCACCGGCGGCGCCTTCACGCGCCCGGCGCGATCCACGCCGCTGATCCGCCGCAAGGTGTTCCAGGTCGTCGAGAAGGCCGGCTTCGACCGCGAGAGCCATTCCGGCAAGGCGCTCGCCGCGGTGCTCGAGACACATCCGCGCGACGAGCTGTTCCAGTCCGACGTCGACACGCTGTTCGCTGTCGCGATGGACATCCTCGCGCTGTACGAGCGCCCGCGCGTCAAGGCGCTGAGCCGTCCCGACCCGTTCGGACGGTTCGTCTCGGTGCTCGTCTACGTGCCGCGCGAACTCTACGATTCCGACGTGCGCGCCCGCATCGGCGAGCATCTCGCCAAGCGCTTCGGCGGCCATGTCTCGGCCTACTACCCGGCCTTCCCCGAGGGGCCGCTGGCGCGCGTGCACTTTATCATCGGCTCCGAGGTCAACGCCCCGCTCCAGCAGGTCGACGGCGACGAGCTCGACACGGAGCTCGCAGGCATCGTCCGCACTTGGGCCGACACGCTGCGCGTCGCGCTCGCAGAGACGATGCCCGCCGCCAAGGCGCGCGCGCTCGCGCATGTCTACGGCCAAGCCTTCGGCCCGTCCTACGAGGCGCGCACGACGCCTGCGGAGGCGGTGACCGACGTCGGCCATATCGAGAAGCTCGGCGCCAACCGCGCATTCGGCATCGACTTCTACATCCGCGCCGACGAGGGCGAGACGCGGCTCAAGGTGTTCTCGCATGGCGCGCCGATCGCGCTGTCGCGTCGCGTGCCGATGCTGGAGAACATGGGTTTTCGCGTCATCGACGAGCGCACCTATCGCGTCGACCGCGCCGGCAAGTCCCGGGAAGAGCGTGTGTGGATGCACGACATGACGCTGGAGCGCGCCAGCGGCCAGCCGGTCGAGTTCACCCGCGACCTCGACGACCGGCTGGAGGCGCTGCTGATCGCGGTGCTGAACGGCGAGGCCGAGAGCGACGGCTACAACGCGCTCGCGCTCGAGGCCGGCCTCGGCTGGCGCGACGTCGCGCTGGTCCGTGCGCTGTCGCGCTACTTGCGGCAGGCGCGCGTTCCTTATGACCAGGACTACATGTGGGCGACGCTGAACAAGCACGCCGCCC
>CABHPB010000138.1 GCA_902168115.1 uncultured Methylopila sp.
CTTCTTGGTCGCCTTGCCGCTCGACGGGTCGATCGTGACGATGTCGCCGGCCGCGGTCACGCCGTAGAGCATGCCGTCGGCGGGACGCACGTCGATGCCGACGAGGGCGTCGGCGCCGGTGACCTCGGCTTTGCCCGTCACCTTCAGGCTGTCCGGATCGACGATCGCGAGCGACTTGCCGCCGATCAGCGCGACGACGCTGTCGGCATGGGCCGGCGCGGCGAAACCGAGCGACAGGGCCCCGAAGGCTGCTGCGGCCGCAAAGGCTGTCTTGGAGGCGGTCATGGAGTTCTCCCTCAGGATTCGGTCAACGCCGGGCGGCGTCGCGACGGAAGAACACGGCCGCTCTCGCGCCTGGATGCAGCATGGCCTATCCCAATTTGTTGATGACGATTTCCCGCCGGATCGCGCATCTGTTCGCGCGCGCGGCGGGTACCGTGCCGACAGCCCCCACTCGTTCCGAGCCAGATGACAGCCGTTCCCTTGCAGACCCGCCTCGACCCGATCGCCGACTGGCTCGGCGGATGCGCCAGAGGCGATCGCTCCGCGCTCAAGGCCATCTATGACCGCGAGAGCTCGACGCTGCTCGGGATGGCGACGCGCATCGTGCGCCGGCGCGAGGTCGCGGAAGAAGTCCTGCAGGAGGCGTTCGTCCAGATCTGGCGGCGCGCGGCGAACTTCGACCCGTCGCTCGGCTCGGGCCGCGCATGGGTGTTCGCGGTGGTCCGCAACCGCGCTCTCAACCAGTTGCGCGACGACCGCCACGTGCCGGTCGAGGACCATGAGCTGGAAGGCTATGCCGCGCATGACGAGGCGACCGAGGACGCCTTCGACCGGCTGGCAGATTCGGACGCGCTCAAGCGCTGCCTGTCGCGGCTCGATCCGGTCCGCCGAAAGGCGGTGCTGCTCGCCTACTGCCTCGGCCTGACCCATGGCGAGATCGCCGGACGGCTCGGCGCGCCGCTCGGCACGGTCAAGGCCTGGATCCGGCGCTCGCTCGCCTCGCTGCGGACATGCATGTCATGACCGAGGATCGCCGCACCCTTCAGGATATCGCCGGCGAGTTCGTCCTCGGCCTGCTCGAACCGGACGAGAGCGCCGCCTTCGAGCGCCGGGCGGAACGCGAGCCGGCCGCCGCGGCAGCGATCGCCGAATGGCGCGATCGCCTGCTCGTCCTCGACGCCGCCGCCGCTCCGGTCGCGCCGCCCGACGCCCTCTGGGCGCGGATCGACGACGCTCTTGATGAGCCGGCGGCGCAGGCGGCGCCCGCCCTCGCCCGACGGCCTTCGCGTCTCGCCCGGTTCTGGAACGACCTGCCCGTCC
>CABHPB010000139.1 GCA_902168115.1 uncultured Methylopila sp.
GATGGGGGCAGGGGCGGGCGCAGGCGCCGGCTCGGCCCAGCCGAAGGAGGCGCGGTAGGTGACCGGCGCGAAGCTCACGAAGGGCTGGCCGAGCGAGCCGGTGAGAACCGAGCCGACCGTCTCGCCGTCGTCGCCGCGACGCATCTCGACCTCGTCGGCCTCGATGACCGGGGCATTGTCCTGCTCGACGGGCGTCGGCGTGCGCTCGCCGATGCGGATCGTGTCGGCGAGTCGCTGGATCGGCTCGGGAATGGTCCGGGCATGGGGCGCATCGCCCGGAAAAGCCATTCCGGCGATCGCGTCGGCGGCCGCCTCCGGCTCGATCGGCTGCTCGTCGTCGGCGCCCGCGCCATGGTGGCGGCCGCGCAGGATCCGGTCCGGCGTGCGGGTGAAGCGGATGTTCGGGGCGCTGGCGAAGGGACGCAGCCAGCTCGGGGTTTCGTGACGCTCGTGGAAGCTCGCGTTTTCAGACGGCTCGGTCTGGGCCGGCTCGACGCTCGTCGCAAGCGCCGCTTCGCCGGCCGCCTCCGCGGCGCGGGCGCGACGCTCCTGAAGGACGCGATCGGGCGTCCGGACCGAGCGGACAACGGGGGAGGGCGCGCGCGAGCGGAGCAGGTTGGGCTCGCCGGCCGGACGCCGCTCGTCTTGGGGGGAAGGCGGCTGGCCGTTGAAACGCATGAGCTCACAACCCTCTTGCCGGGCCGAAACGCCGCCCGGTTCGCAGGCCCGATTAAGCGGTTTTTTGCGTTAACGAAGGGTGGAGCGGGGCGCTGATTTCCGGCTTTCGCGGCGCCGCACGCAGGACCGGGCGGGCACGCGCGTAAGAGGTTCGAACGGGGCGGTCCGGCTTCCGGAAATCGTGGCTCGCGGACGGGCTGCGGCAGGGATAGGCTCCCGCCCCGTCTCATTGCGCCAGGAGGCGTCTCATCCATGGCGACGGACGCGGACTCCCGTCGAAATTCAGGCGCGCTCGTCGCGCTGACCCGATTCGGTCTCGGGCCGCGGCCGGGCGACATGCGACGCATCGCCTCCGATCCGCGCGGCGCGGTGCGCGCGGAACTCGCGATGCGCGACGCAGCATTGCTCCCGGACCCCTATCTGGTCTCGGCGGCCGACAGCTCCCGCCACTACCAGGAGCGCAAGGCGCTCCGGCAGCTGCTGACCGGCCGGAAGGTCCGCGAGAAGCGGAACGTGGTGATCGAGACCATGGTCGCCGACGGCCGGCTGCCGAAGGAGCTCGTCCAGAAGGCCGCGCTGCTTGTGCAGGAGAAGTCCGCGAAGAAGCCTTCGGGCGAGGCCATGGCCGATCCCGACATGGGCGGCTCCATGGCCGGCCCGGAGATGGCCGGGAACGACATGTCGGGCGACATGGACGGCCGCGCGCCGGCCAAGGCCGGCAAGAAGGGCAAGCCCGGACGCGTGGGGCTCGACGACTCCGACGCGCCGGCGATCCCGACCCAGCCGATGGACGACGAGGCGGCCGCGCGCTTCGTGCGCGTGCGCAACGCCGAGATCGGCTTCGTCGAGCGTCTCGTCTCCTTCTGGGGCGACCATCTCACCGTCTCGACCAAGGGCGGCGGCTACATCCGCTGGGTCGCCGGCGCCTATGACCGCGAGGCGATCCGGCCCCATGTCCTCGGCCGGTTCGAGGACATGCTGCTCGCCTCGGCGAGGCACTCGGCGATGACCCACTATCTCGACAACCAGGCCTCGATCGGCCCGAACAGCGAGGCCGCGAGGCGCAACGGCAAGGGGCTGAACGAGAACTACGCCCGCGAGCTGCTGGAGCTCCACACGGTCGGCGCCGGCGCGGGCTACACGCAGGCCGACGTGATCGAGCTCGCCAAGGCGCTGACCGGCTGGCGGGTCGAGAAGGGCTATCGGGCCGACAATCTCGAACAGTTCGACTTCACGCCGCGCGCCCACGAGCCGGGCGAGCGGACCGTCATGGGCAAGCGCTACGCCGAGGGCGGCGCCGAGCAGGGCGAGGCGATCCTGCGCGACCTCGCGCGCCATCCGGCGACGGCGGCGCGCCTCGCCCGCAAGCTCGCCGTCGCCTTCGTCGCGGACGAGCCGCCGCCGGCGCTGGTCGACAGGCTCGAGCGCACGTTCCGCGACACCGGGGGCGACCTGAAGGAGGTCGCGGGCGCGCTCGTCTCGTCCGATGAGGCCTGGGACGCGCCGCGCGCAAAGATGCGCTCGCCGCAGGAGTTCGTGTTCGCCTCGATCCGGCTGGTCGGGCGCCAGCCCAAGGCCGAACGTCTGATCGAGGCGCTGAACGCGCTCGGCCAGCCGATGTGGGGCGCCTCGCAGCCCAAGGGCTACTCCATCGTCGGGCGCGACTGGATCGCGCCGGACGCCCAGACCAACCGGCTCGACTTCGCGGCCGACCTCGCCCGCGACCATGCCGACGCGATCGACCCGAACGCGCTCGCCGAGGACATCCTGGGCGAGACCATGAGCGACGAGACACGCACGGCCGTGAAGCGCGCCGGCTCGCGCGAGCAGGCCTTCGCGCTGCTGGTCATGTCGCCCGAGATGCAGAGGAGGTGACCATGGCCAAACCGGATTTTGCCGATTTCGCCCGCGCAGACGCGGTCCTCTGCCCGAGCCGCCGCGTCTTCCTGGCCGGCGCGACCTCGCTCACCGCCGCGCTGATGATGCCGCGCGTGGCGAGCGCCGCCGGCGCGCGCGATCCGCGCCTCGTCGTGGTCATCCTGCGCGGCGCGCTCGACGGGCTTTCCGCTGTGCCGCCGATCGGCGACCCGACCTACGAGCAGCTGCGGCCCGACATCGCGATCAAGCAGGCTGGGCCAAAGCCCGCGCTGCCGCTCGACGGCATGTTCGCGCTCAATCCGGCTCTCGCGAAGGTCCACGGCATGGTCAAGCGCGGTGAGGCGCTGGTCGTCCACGCCGCCGCGACCGGCTATCGCGAACGCTCGCATTTCGACGGGCAGGACGCGCTGGAGAACGGCACCTCGGCGAAGGCGCTCGACACCGGCTGGCTGAACCGCGCCATGGCGGAGCTGCCGACCGCCGGCCGCGCGGCGCCGGCGAAGGGCCTCGGCATCGGCGCGACTGTGCCGCTCATCCTGCGCGGCCCTGCGCCTGTCGTTTCCTGGATTCCTCCAAAACTCGACGCAGCCAAGGAGGACACGATCGACCGCCTCGCCGCGCTCTACGCCGCGCGCGACCCCGAGCTCTCACGCGCCTTCGAGGCGGGCGTCGAGATCGACCGCATGGCGAACGCGGACGGGGCGATGCAGGCCGCGACGCCGGGCGTGAAGCGGCTGCAGGCGGGCTTCGTCTCGCTGGCGCAAGGCGCGGCGCGGCTGATGGCGGCGTCCGACGGCCCGCGCGTCGCGGCGCTCAGCTATGACGGCTGGGACACCCATGTGAAGGAAGGCTCCAGCGACGGCCGACTCGCCGGCCTGCTCGGCGCGCTCGATCTCGCGCTCGACACGCTGCGGACCGGCCTCGGCGACGCCTGGAAGGAGACGGCGGTCGTCGTCGTCACGGAGTTCGGCCGCACTGCCCGCGAGAACGGAGCGGACGGCACCGACCATGGCACGGGCACCGTCGCCTTCCTGCTCGGCGGCGCCGTGAAGGGCGGGCGCGTCATCGCCGACTGGCCGGGCCTCAAGGAGACGCAGCTGCTCGAGGGGCGCGATCTTGCGCCGACCACGGACCTGCGCGCCGTCCTGAAGGGCGTGCTGGCCGACCATCTCGGCCTCTCCGCCGCCGTGCTGCGCGACAAGGTCTTCCCGGGCAGCGAGAGCGTGGCGCCTTACGCCGGCCTGATCGTCTAGGATCTGAACTCATAAAGGTTGCGGGTGGCATGCAGCGCTGATTCAAGGTCCAGGGAGGATCTTAGATGGCGCGCTACGATCTGAGCGAAGCGGAGTGGCGGCTGATCGAGTCGCTGCTTCCCA
>CABHPB010000140.1 GCA_902168115.1 uncultured Methylopila sp.
GACGATGACGCCATCCCTCCCCTTGCAAAGGGGAGGGTAAGGGTGGGGATTGTCCAGAATAGCGCTCGACGCCCGGCGTGGAGCTTGGTCCGAAAGCCCATCCCACCCGCACCCTCCCCTGTCCCAGGGGAGGGATTCGGACGCGGCGGCGCCAAGTCGGGCGCCCCGTCATGAGCATCGCGGCGCCCTTCATCGCGCGGCCGGTGGCGACGACGCTGCTCGCCGTCGCGGTGCTGCTGGCCGGCGTGCTGGGCTATCTGAGGCTCCCGGTCTCGTCGCTGCCGCAGGTCGACTTCCCGACCATCCAGGTCACGACGCGCCTGCCCGGCGCCAACCCGCAGACCATGGCGGCGCTCGTCACCGCGCCGCTCGAGCGGCAACTCGGCCAGATCCCCTCGCTCGCCAACATGACCTCGGCGAGCTCCTTCGGCTTCTCGCGGATCACGCTGCGCTTCGATCTCGACCGCGACATCGACGGCGCCGCGCAGGACGTCCAGGCGGCGATCAACGCGGCGAACTCTACGCTTCCGCGCGACCTGCCCTACCCGCCGACCTTCTCCAAGGTGAACCCAGCCAACACGCCGGTGCTGACCGTCGCGCTCACCTCCGACACCGTGCCGGTGCGCGACGTCTCCGACCTCGCCGACACGCTCGTCGCCCAGCGCCTCGCGGAGGTGGTCGGCGTCGGGCGGGTGACGGTCGGCGGCGGCGTGAAGCCCGCCGTACGGGTGCAGGCCGACGTCTCGCGCCTCGCCGCCTACGGCCTCACCCTCGCCTCCCTGCGGACCGCCGTGGCCGGCGCCAGCGTCTCGACGCCGAAGGGCTCGATCGACGGCGCGCGGCAGTCCTTCACCATCTCCGCCAACGACCAGATCGAGACGGCGAGCGCCTATGCGGACGTCATCGTCGCCTCCAGCAACGGCGCGCCGGTGCGCCTGCGCGACGTCGCGCAGGTGACGGACGGGCTCGAGGACGAGAGCGTCGCCGCGAGCTACCAGGGCCGCCCGGCGATCGTCATCGACGTCCAGCGCCAGCCGGGAGCGAACACGGTCGAGACCGTCGAGGCGCTGAGGAAGGCGCTGCCGGAGATCCAGCGCGCCATGCCGGCGGGCGTGCAGGTTTCCGTCGTCGACGACCGCACAGACACGATCAAGGCGTCGATCCACGAGGTCGAGTTCACGCTCGCGCTTTCGGTCGGGCTGGTGATCCTCGTCGTCCTGCTGTTCCTCAGAACCCTGCGCGCGACCTTCATCGCCGGCGTCGCGCTGCCGCTGTCGCTGATCGCGACCTTCGCGGTGATGCACGCCTTCGGCTTCTCGCTCGACAACCTCTCCCTCATGGCGCTGGTCGTCGGCGCAGGCTTCGTGGTCGACGACGCGATCGTCATGATCGAGAACATCCAGCGCCACATCGAGGAGGGCGAGCCGCCGCTGAAGGCGGCCTATGAGGGCGCCCGCGAGATCGGTTTCACCATCGTCTCGCTGACCGCCTCGTTGGTCGCCGTGTTCATCCCGCTGCTGTTCATGGGCGGGCTGATCGGGCGCGTGTTCCGCGAGTTCGCGGCGACGCTGACGATCGCGGTCGTCGTCTCGATGGTGATCTCGCTCACCCTGACGCCGATGATGTGCGGCCGCCTGCTGCGCGCGCCGAAGCACGGCGAAGGCTCCGCCGCCGGCCGCGCCGCCGAGCGCGCGACGAATTCGGTGATCGCGGGCTATCGGCGCTCGCTGCTGTTCGTGTTGCGCCACCAGTTCGCGACCATCGTCATCACCCTCGCGACGCTGGTCGCGACGGGGTGGCTCTATGTCGCCATGCCGAAGGGGTTTTTGCCCGACCAGGATTCTGGCCTCGTCACCGCGACCTTCGAGGCGGCGCAGGACGTCTCCTTCGCCGAGCTGAAGCGCCGTGACGCCGAGCTTGTCGCGGCCGTCCGCGAGGATCCGGCGGTGAAGAGCGTCGTCTCGGTCCTCGGGGTCTCGGAACAGACGCCGACCTCGAACGCCGGACGCCTCACCATCGTGCTGAAGCCCCACGCAGAGCGCGACGCGAGCGCCGCGGAGGTGATTGACCGGCTGTCGCGAAAAGTCTGGTCGATCCCGGGCGTCAGTGTGGTCTTCCAGGCGACGCAGGACCTGCAGATCTCGACCCGCGCCTCGCGCGCCCGCTACCAGTACACGCTGACCGACGCCGACGCGAAGGAGCTCTCCCGCAACGCCGGCAAGCTCGTCGCTGAGCTGGCGAAGTCGCCCTCGCTGCTGAACGTCGGCTCGGACTCGCGGCCGAACGGCCTGCAGGCGCGCGTCGAGATCGACCGCGTCGCCGCAGGCCGGCTCGGCGTCACCGCGCAGGCGATCTCGGACGCGCTCTACGACGCCTTCGGCCAGCGCCAGATCTCCACGATCTACGGCCAGTCCAACCAGTACCGCGTGGTGCTCGAGGCCGGACCCGGCCAGTCGCGCGGCGTAGACGCGATCGGCCGGCTCTACGTCACGCCGACCGCCGCCACGTCCGACACGACATCGACCTCGTCGACCTCCGCCACCACCGCGACCGCGACCCCCGTGCCGCTCTCCGCCGTCGCGCGCGTCGTCGTCGAGCCGGTGGGTCTCGTCGTGAACAACGAGGAGCAGTTCCCGGCGACGACCATCTCCTTCGACCTCGCCGAGGGTGCCTCGCTGTCCGACGCGCTCACTGCGATCGAGCAGGCGGAGGCCGCGATCGAGCTGCCGCAGACCACTGTCGGCCGCTTCGCAGGCGACGCCGCGGAGTTCGCGGATTCGCTGAAGGGCCAGCCATGGCTGGTGCTGGCGGCGGTGATCGCGATCTACATCGTGCTGGGCGTGCTCTACGAGAGCTTCATCCACCCGCTCACGATCCTGTCCACCCTTCCCTCGGCCGGCGTCGGAGCGCTGCTGGCGCTGTGGCTGTTCGGGCTCGACCTCTCGATCGTCGCGCTGATCGGCGTGATCCTCCTGATGGGCATCGTGAAGAAGAACGCGATCATGATGATCGACTTCGCGATCGACGCCGAGCGCGAGCGGGGCCTTGCGCCCGAGGCGTCGATCGTCGAGGCGGCGGCCCTGCGCTTCCGGCCGATCATGATGACGACGCTCGCGGCCCTGCTCGGCGCGCTGCCGCTCGCGCTGGCGTCGGGACCCGGCGCGGAACTGCGCGTTCCGCTCGGCGTCACGATCATCGGCGGCCTTCTGCTCAGCCAGCTGCTGACGCTCTACACGACGCCGGTGGTCTATCTCGCGATGGAGCGGGTCCGCGCCCGCTTCGCAAGGACGCCCGCCGCCGCGGCGGAGCCGGCGGAGTGATCAGGCTCGCGGCTCATTCCCGGCTTCCCTCCCCTTGCCAAGGGGAGGGTAAGGGTGGGGATGGCCTCAGGATGGAGCTCGACGTTCACGGCGGACGCCACGTCTTGAACGATCCCCACCC
>CABHPB010000141.1 GCA_902168115.1 uncultured Methylopila sp.
GCCGCGGATGGTGTCGGCGCCCCCGCCGCCGGAGAGCAGGTCCGCGCCGCCGGCGCCCTCGATCTTGTCACGGAGCTCGTCGCCCACGATCCGGTCGTCCGCGCCGTCGCCGACGGAGGTACGGACGAAGGACTGGATAGAGGCCCTGATGTTCGGGTTGTCGTTGAGTCCGGGATCTTCGTAGAGGTATCCGTAAGTGTCATAAGCGAAGGCGAAATCGCCGCCGGCCAAAGCTGCGACCGATGGCGACTCGGTCATTTCCAGCCCGATGTTGGCGAGCTCGGTGGGTCCTACCAGCAGATTACCGGCCTGGTCGTACAGAGCCCCGAAGATGTCATCGCTTCGAAATTCGTCTTCCGAAGGATTCCCCTCCTCGTCCGGGACGCCAGGATCAAATGCTTTCCCCTGCCAAGCCACCAGCACGTAGCCGTTTTCCAGCACCGTGACTTGCGGCAAGAACTCCTCAGTGTCAGGCCGCCCGTCGATGTGGATGGCCGAGCCTGGCGTCTCGTTGACCGCAGTCGCACCGAACAAACGGAGCGTGACGTATTCGGCGTATTCGGACGGATCACCTTCAGCGAGCGTGAGCGCGAAGCCGCCGTCGGTGAGCGCCGCGATCGAACCTCCAAGTGTATGTTGCTGTCCACTCGCCAGCACGGCGTCGGCCACGCGAACGGTTCCGTCGGCGTTGAAGACCGTCGCGCGAAGCGTCGCGCTTCCGGTCGTCTGGTCACTCCAGTACGAAACCACGTATCCGCCGTCGCTCAGCGTCGTGGCGTCGAACACTCTCGTGTCGGAAAGTCCTGCGCCAATCTGGACCGGCGCTCCGACCTCGCTTCCCGCCCCGTCGTAGCGCTGAACGAACAGCGCGTCTTCAAATCTGTCGGCCAAGGCGAATCCGCCGTCAGCCAGTTCCGCGACCGCGCTTCCTGCGACGCTGAACCCGCTCGGATCGCCGACCGACGCACCAGTGTCGGTGAATAGATAAGCGCGGGATTCTCCCCCCACTTCCTCTCCGACGATCAGCACGTTCCCGTTGGAAAGCTGGGTGAGATCGCGAACTCCGTAGTCGAAGTCTACGGTAACCTTGCCGATGGCTTCGAATTTGTCATCATAAAATAAGACATCATTGCGGGAACCTACCCCGTATAGAAGCGCCAGCCCGCCGTTATCGAGCCCAAGCAGGGACGGGCTGTGCTCTGGAGAAATTGTATTGACCTCTGGAGGAACTATTTCTTCCTCGAGAGTTTCCAGCGAATACGTCGTCGTCACAGCCATCACGACCTCCTTGCGACTGACGCGCAGGATTTACGACGCGATCGGCGGGGGCCGACTTCAACCGATGCGGAGCAGGCCGCGGACTTCGCCGCGACCAGGATTCTTCCGGCGCTGGGGGCGGACGCCAGACATGCAATCTGAAGACGCAGGCGAAAGTATCCGATAACTCGATACCCGAAATCATCACAAAGTCTGGGCGCCGCGTAAAGCAACTTGTGGATCAAGGACTTCGGGCGACGTCCGAGGCGTCGCGCCGGTTCACTTTTTGTTGGCGCGGCCAAGTCATCGCGGCCCACGGCAGTCGCGCAGCACGATAATACCTTATTGGATCAACCGCGCGCCGCTGCGCCACCCACCGCTTTCGCGGAGGGGCGGCGCCATCGCCCGGCGAACACGGCGCCCTCCGAGCTTGACGGCCCCGCTGCAATCCGGTCAGCGTCCGGCCTCTTCGGCGAAGGATTGGGATGGCGGACAGATACGATCTCGCAATTGTCGGCGCCGGCGTCGTCGGTCTCGCGCATGCGCTGGCCGCGGCGCGCGGCGGGCGGCGCGTCGTCGTGATCGAGCGCGAGGCGCGCGCGGTCGGCGCGTCGCTGCGCATGGCCGGGCTGATCACCGTGGCCGGCCATTCGGCGGGCGCCTCATGGCGGCGCGCGAAGCGCTCGCGCGAGATCTGGGCCGATGTCTGCGCCAAGGCGGGCGTGCGGATCGAGCATGAGGGGCTCGCGGTTGTCGCGCGCCGCGCCGAGGCCGCCACCGTGCTGGAAGCCTTCGTCGCGACCGAAAGCGGCGCCGGCTGCGCCTTCTATCGCCCGGACGACGCGCACGCCCTGTTCCCGCATTTCAAGGGCGACATCGCCGGCGTGTTCTGGAGCCCCGACGAGATCCGCGTCGAGCCGCGCGCCGCCCTGTCCAAGATTTCCGCCTGGCTCGCCGACGCCCATGACGTCGCCTTCCGGTGGGAGACCGCCGTCACCGGGATCGAAGACGGCCTCGTGCGGACCTCGCGCGGCCCGATCGCGGCGGACGCGGTCGTCGTCTGCGCCGGCGACGACTTCCGCTCGCTCGGCGGCGAGGCGCTGGTCGGGACGGGGCTAACGCGCGCGAAGTCGCAGATGCTGCGCGTGCGCTGCGAGGACGGGTTCGAGCTGCCGGGCGCGGTGGCGAGCGACCTCGCCATCCCGCGGCTGCCGGCCTTCGGCGGCCTCGACGGCGCCGACGCGCTGCGCGGGAAGCTGGAGGCGGAGCAGCCCGATCACCTCCGGCACGGCGTCTCGATGCTCGCCTCCCAGTCGGCCGACGGGTCGGTGGTGCTGATGGGCAGCCGCCAGATCGAGGCGACGCCCGACCCGTTCCAGAGCGAGGCGATCGACGGGCTCATCCTCGACGAGTTCGAAGAGGTGTTCGGCAAGCGTCCGAAGGAGGTGCTGTCACGCTGGACCGGCGTCTACGCCTTTTCCGGCGAGCGGTCCGTGGTGGTCGGGGCGCCGTCGGAGCGCGTGCGCGTGGTCGTCGCCGCGTCCCCGGCGGGCGCGAGCTCGGCCTTCGCGGTCGGCGAGGACGTCATCGCGGAGCTTTACGGCAAGTCCGTCTGAGCCTCGAAGACGGCTCTCGCGCGCCTCGGGGGTTTCGCGGATGCGCAAGGGGCGCTAGAGGCAGGCTCTCGCCCGACCTACAGCCGCATTTGGACGCCTTCCGATGACCCGCCGCGCCGACCTGACCCCCGCCCGCCTGCCGCGCGGCTTCGCCGACCGCGGCGCGGCCGAGCTCAAGGCCGTGCGCGAGATGGCCGACGCGATCCGCGAGACCTACGAGCTTTGGGGTTTTGAAGGCCTCGAGACGCCGGCCTTCGAATACACCGACGCGCTCGGAAAATTCCTGCCGGACCAGGACCGCCCGAACGCCGGCGTGTTCTCGCTGCAGGACGACGACGACCAGTGGCTGTCGCTGCGCTACGACCTGACCGCCCCGCTGGCGCGCTTCGTGGCGGAGAACTTCCAGCGGCTGCCAAAACCTTATCGCAGCTACCGGTTCGGTCCGGTGTTCCGCAACGAGAAGCCGGGCCCGGGTCGCTTCCGCCAGTTCCTGCAGTTCGACGCCGACATCGTCGGAGCGCCGAACGTCACGGCCGACGCCGAGATGTGCATGATGATGGCCGACACGCTGGAAGCCGTCGGCGTCGCGCGCGGCGATTACGTCATCAAGGTCAACAACCGCAAGATCCTTGACGGCGTCATGGAGGCGATCGGCCTCGCGGGCGACGACAACGCCGGACGCCGCCTGACGGTGCTGCGCGCCGTCGACAAGCTCGACCGTCTGGGACCGGACGGGGTTCGGGCGCTGCTCGGCGCCGGGCGCAAGGACGAGAGCGGCGACTTCACGAAGGGCGCGGGGCTGGACGAGGCCGCGGCCGCCCGCGTTCTCGCGATCCTCGGCGCCAAGGCCCCGACCAACGGCGAGACCGTGTCGAAACTGTCCGACGAGTTCGCCTCGACCCCAACCGGCGCGGAGGGGGCCGCCGAGCTGTCGCAGATGGCCGGACTGATCGAGGCGGCCGGCTACGCCGACCGGGTCTCGATCGACCCCTCCGTCGTCCGCGGCCTCGAATATTACACCGGCCCGGTCTTCGAGGCCGAGCTGACCTTCAAGATCGAGGACGAGGACGGCCGTCCGATCCAGTTCGGCTCGGTCGGCGGCGGCGGCCGCTACGATGGGCTGGTCGGGCGCTTCATGGCCGAGAACGTGCCGGCGACGGGCTTCTCCATCGGCATGTCGCGCCTGCTCGCGGCCCTCGCCGCGCTCAGGAAGGACGAGGCGAAGGCCCCCGGCCCGGTCGTCGTGCTGGTGCTCGACCGCGACCGGATCGGCGACTCGATGGCGCTGGCCTCGACCCTGCGCGGCGCAGGGATCGCCGCCGAATGCTATCTCGGCGGCTCCGGCATGAAGGCGCAGATGAAATACGCCGACCGCCGCAGTTCGCCCTGCGTCGTCATTCAGGGCTCCGACGAGCGCGAGAAAAGCGAGGTCACGCTGAAGGACCTCGTCGAGGGCGCGAAGGCCGCGCAGGCGATCTCGGACCGCGCCGAATGGACCGAGAGCCGTCCTGCGCAGGTGACGGTGCCGCAGGGGCGGCTGGTCGAGGAAGTGAAGGCGATCCTCGCCCGCCACGCCTGACGCAGTCTGTCCTGTCCCGGGCTCGAGCCGGGACAAAAGTCATTGCGCGATGCGTGCTGTACCCGTGAGGCCGTCGTCGCGCGTCCAGGCAATCTGCGCGGGTCCGGTCGATCGGATCGTGAAGCAGAATTGTTTGCCGGCGTACCAGCTCTTCCACTTCTGGCAGAGCTTTGAGCCGTCGACCCACCAGCTGCCGCTGTCGGTCGGCTGCATGAAGCGGCCAAGGCCGATCGCCTTGCCGGACCCGTCGACCGTGCCGTCGGACCGGTAGTTCAGCGGAAACTCGCCGCCGAACGGCGTCGCCAGATAGACCTGCCGGCCCGAAATCCTGTCCTTGAGCTCGGCGCCGCCGAGATCTTCGGCCCGGGCCGACGACCCAGCGAGCGCTGCGACCGACAAGGCGCAGAACGACATAAGCAGCGTGGTTCGCATGGCCGGCGCTCCTTGGTCCCCCCAAGTCGAATCCCGGACAAAGTTTTTCGAACTACGTCGCGCCGGCCAGAACGGATCGTCCTCGCACAATATCTTGCGCGCAATATTTTTGATGAACCAGCATTTCCATCCCTGCGTACCGTCTTCAGGCTTCCGCGCCGCGTATGCGGCGTTCGAGTTCGGCGCGACGGCCGCCAACAACTGACAGGGATGGAGAATGCAAATGACCGACGCTACGAGCACCGTAGCGGCTGAGGCCGTGCGCGTGGACTTGACCGCAGGCAGACGAGCATTTCTTCGAACCTGCGGGCTGGCGGCCGCGGGCGCCGCCGCGCTTGGCGTAGCCGGGCGGCCAAGCGCCGCGACGGCGCAGGCCGTGACAGACGGCGACGTGCTAAACTTCGCGCTCAACCTCGAATATCTCGAGGCCGAGTTCTACCTGCGCGCCACGACCGGAACCGGCCTTGACGACTCCGACACCGGCGGCGTCGGCGACAAGGGCGGGGTCAAGGGCGGCCGCAAGGTCAAGTTCGACACCACCGCGATCAAGCTCTACGCGGAAGAGATCGCCGGCGACGAGCTCGCCCATGTGCGCTTCCTGCGCGCAGGTCTCGGCGGCGGCGCGGTCGCGCGCCCGCAGATCGATCTGAAGAAGAGCTTCACCGCCGCCGCCAAAGCCGCGGGGCTCGTCAAGGGCGACCAGGAATTCGACGCCTTCGCCAACGAGACGAACTTCCTGCTCGCCTCCTTTATCTTCGAGGACGTCGGCGTCACGGCCTACAAGGGCGCCGCGCCGCTGCTCGCCGACAAGGGCTTTCTGGAAGCGGCGGCCGGAATCCTCGGCGTCGAGGCCTATCACGCCGGCATCATCCGGACGCTGTTGTTCCAGAAGGGCCTCATCAAGGAGGCCAAGGCGATCTCGGACGCCCGCGACTCTCTGGACGGCTCCTCGCCGATCGATCAGGGCATCGGCATCCAGCGCAAGGCCAACCTCGTCCCGACCGACGACAACGGCATCGCCTTCAGCCGCTCCGTGCCGCAGGTGAAGTCGATCGTCTATCTCGGCGGCGACGGCAAGGGCGGCTTCTACCCGAAGGGAATCAACGGCGCCTTCGCCTGAGGCGGAGAAAGCTCGGGGCGGTCTAGGGCCGCCCCGCGCCCTGTCCTTCGAGTTCCGTCCTGACGTCGTCTTCCGTGACGGACGCCATCGGCTTCTTGAACTTGATCGCCTCGGTCTTGCGGCCGGCGCGCATCACCAGCGCGAAGGTCTCGGCGCCGCCGCATTCGGGGTCGCCGCAGGCGATCTCGCTCACCGTCACGGCGTCGTCGTCCCCGAGCGACAGACGGGTCCGGATGAGCTCCGCGACGCGCCGCGAATTGTCGGCGCGGGCGGGATCTTCCGGCTGGCGGCGAAACAGGATGGCCATGACGCGACCGTTCTACGCCCTCGCGGGACGGGTGGACAGGGCGGCGAGAGCGGTGGACAGCGTGACCACCTTGACCTCCTGAACACCCGGTTTCGCGCCCGTTGCGCCGGCTGCACGCGCCGGCCAATTCCCCGAACCTGCGCTCAGGCCGCCTCGCGCCGCCAGAGCGGAAAGGGATCGGGCAGCCGCCGCAGCGCGGTCCAGTCCACCGCCTCCGCGGTCTCGGGCCCGACCAGCGCCTCCTCCAGCGCCGCGCGCATCGCCTGCTCGTCGAGCCGCACGCCGATATAGACGAGCTCCTGTCGCCGGTCGCCCCAACCCTCGACCCAGCGCTCCTGCAGCCAGTCACGCCATTCGGCGTGCTCCGGCCACTGCTCGCGGGGCGTCGAAGCCCACCAGATCCCCCCGCCCTCGGTCTGGCAGACGGCGCCGGCCAGTGACATCTCCCCCGCCCAGTCCGGCCGGGTGGCGAGCCAGAAGTGGCCCTTGGCGCGCACGAGCCCCGGCCAGTCGCGCGCGAGAAAGTCCGCGAAGCGCTGCGGATGGAACGGCCGGCGGGCCCGGAACACGAAGCTGGAGACGCCGTATTCCTCGGTCTCGGGCACATGCTCTGCGAAGCCGAACAGCTCCGTCATCCAGGCGGGCCGGCGACGGGCGGCGTCGAAGTCGAAGCGGCCGGTGTCGAGCACCTCGCTCAGGTCCACGCGGCCGAAATCCGCCTCGATCAGCCGGGCCTCGCGATTGAGCGATCGCACCACGGCGCGCACGTCGGAGCGCCTGGCCGCATCGACGCTGGAGGCCTTGTTGACGACGAGCACGTCGGCGAACTCGATCTGGTCGGCGAGCAGGTGGACGAGGGTGCGCACGTCCCCCTCCCCCGCGCTCTCGCCCCGGGCGGCGAGGAAATCGCGACTCGAGAAGTCGCGCAGCAGGCTGGTCGCGTCGACGACCGTCACCATGGCGTCGAGCCTGGCGACGTCCGAGAGCGAGGCGCCGTCCTCGTCGCGGAAATCGAAGGTCGCGGCGACCGGCAGCGGCTCCGACACGCCCGTCGACTCGATCACCAGGCAGTCGAAGCGCCCGCTCTCGGCGAGCCGGCGCACCTCGGTCAGCAGGTCGTCCCGCAGCGTGCAGCAGATGCAGCCGTTCGACATCTCGACCAGCGTCTCCTCGGCGCGAAGCACGTCGCCCGCGCGCACGATGTCGGCGTCGATGTTCACCTCGCTCATGTCGTTGACGATCACCGCGACCCGGCGGCCGTCGCGATTGGCGAGGATATGATTGAGCATGGTGGTCTTGCCCGCTCCAAGGAATCCCGACAGCACGGTCACGGGGAGGCGTCGGTCGGTCATGTGCGCATCCTTCAAGTTGGTTATGTTATAACGTTGCATATACAGGCCGTGTTTCGCCGTAAAGGCGGCGCGGCTGGCGTGCGAGCGCGAAAATGGTCGCGCCGGAGCGGCGCGCCTGCTAGAGGCGCGGGCGATCGGCCGGGAACTTCACCGCCCCGGCCTGCGAAGCCCCGGACTGCAAAAACCCAACTGCGCAAGAGCCATGTCGCGTAAGCCCGCTTTGCCCGACCAGATCGTCGACCGCCTCGTCGCAGCCGGCTTCGCGCGCGTCGAGCCCGGCGTGCTGCAGCCGGCCGAACCGTTCCTCGACGTCATGGGCGAGGAGCTGCGCCAGCGGATCTTCCTCACGACCGACGCCGCCGGCCGGGAGCTCTGCCTGCGCCCGGACTTCACCATCCCGACCGCCCTCGTCCACATGGCGGGCGCGAAGAGCGGCGCGGCGTCGTCCTACTTCTACGAAGGCCCGGTGTTCCGCCACGGCGCGAACGGCGGAGAGGCGCCTCAGGCGGGCGTCGAGATGTTCGGCCGCGCCGACGCGACGGCGGCCGAGACGGAGGCGCTCGCCCTTGCGCTCGAAGCCTGCGCCGCGCTCGGCGTCCCCGCCCCGCTGGTCCGGCTCGGCGACCGGGCGATCGTCGAGGCGGCGGTCGAGGCGCTCGACGCGCCGGCCGCCTTCCGCGGCCGCGTGCGCCGCGCCCTGAAGCGCGGTCGCTCGATCGAAGAGCTCTGCGTCGCAAGGCCGGGAGAGACCGAGCACGCCGGCCTGTTCGCGGCGCTCGCGTCCGCAGGGCCGGACGCCGGCCGCGCCGTCATCGAGGATCTTCTTTCGCTCGCCGGGATCGCTGCGGTCGGCGGGCGCACGGCCGGCGAGATCGCCGAGCGCTTCCTCGAGCGGGCGGCGGCGAACTCCGTGACGCTCGCGCCGCAGGCCAAGAAGATGCTCGGCTCCCTGCTCGCCGTGGACGACCTCGCGCCCGCAGCGCTCGGCGCCCTGACAACCATCGCGGCTGGCGCCGCCCTCCCCGTCCAGTCCGCGGTCGCGCGGCTCGGCGAGCGGCTGGAGGCGTTCCGGGCGGCGGGCCTTCCGGTCGAGACGATGCGCTTCTCGGCCCGCTTCGGCCGCGGCCTCGACTATTACGACGGCCTCGTCTTCGAGCTTTCGGGCGCGGCCGGCGAACAGCCGCTCGCGGGCGGCGGCCGCTATGACGGGCTGCTGAGCGCGCTCGGCTCTCCGACGCCGGTCACCGGCGTCGGCTTCGCGCTCTGGCTCGGACGCTTCCCGGAGGCCGGTCGATGAGCGGACCCCTCATCCTCGGCGTGCCGTCCAAGGGGCGGCTGCAGGAGAACGTGCAGGCGTTCTTCGCCCGCGCGGGGCTTGTCTTCACCCGCAGCGGCGGGGCGCGCGAGTATCGCGGCGCGATCGCAGACGTCGCGGACGTCGAGATCGCCTATCTCTCCGCCTCCGAGATCGCGGGCCAGCTCGCCAGCGGCGCGATCCACCTCGGCGTCACCGGCGAGGACCTGATCCGCGAGACGATCCCCGACGCCGACGCCTCGGTGAAGCTGCTGCAGCCGCTCGGCTTCGGCTACGCCGACGTCGTCGTCGCCGCGCCGAAGTCGTGGATCGACGTGCGCGACATGGCCGACCTCGACGACGTCGCCGAGGACATGCGCCGCCGCCACGGCCGGCGCCTCCGCGTCGCGACCAAATACGTGAACCTCACCCGCCGCTTCTTCGCCGGCGAGCTCGGCCGCGAGGGCCGGCCGGGGGTCGTCGTCACCAACTACCGGATCGTCGAGAGCTCGGGCGCGACCGAGGGCGCGCCGGCCGCAGGCGCGGCGGATGTGATCGTCGACATAACGACGACCGGCGCGACGCTCGCCGCCAACGCGCTGAAGATCCTCGACGACGGGGTGATGCTGAAGAGCGAGGCCCAGCTGGTCGCGAGCCTGAAGGCCTCTTGGGGCCCGGCCGCCAAGGCCGCCGGCCGCTCGATCCTGACGCGCATCTCCGCGGAGGTGCGCGCCCGCGCGGTGCGCGAGGTGCGGGCCGCCTTCGAGGGCCGGGTCGAGCGCCTGATCGTCGACCTCGGCGCCCGCTTCGACGCCCGCGCCCCCTTCGGCGCCCCGGCCGCCGGCGCGCCGCTGGTCCTGCATGTGCCCAAGCGCGCGGTGTTCCCGCTGGTCGAGGCCCTGTCCGCCGCCGGCGCCGGCACGATCACGGTCGCGACGCTGGAAGACGTTTTCGAGCCCGAGCCCAAGCTCGTCGCGACCTTTGCGGACGCAGTCGAGGGGCTTTAGGGGCCCAAAGGGCTAGCGCGCCGCTTGAAGACGGCCTGCAACGCACGCACTGTTCCGCGATGAACTCGACAGCAGAGCTGCTGGCTCGTTACGCCAGTGGAGAGCGGTCATTCCGCGAAACAGAAACCGAAGATCCAGACATTCTGGAGCTTGATGACTCCAACTTAGCCGGCGCCGATTTCTCAGGGTCTTTTTTGGTCGGCCGCTTTCGGCGGGCCAACCTTCGCGGCGCAAGCTTTCGCGACGCCAACATCAAGACTTGCGATTTTTCCGGCGCCGATCTGACCGATGCCGATTTTCGCGGCTCGGCGTTGGACGCCACGACCTTCGAAGGAGCGACCTTAAAAGGCGCCCAGTTCGCCGGGGCCAGCATTTGCGGCAGTGACATGGTGGAAGGTGAATTGCCGAGCTGGTAGCGCCACGGACCCTGTCTTGGCCACGATCAAGCCAAGGGTTTCACGTCGCATCTGCCCTGTCGTCCTCTCGATCCCTGAGCAAATCCACCGTAGCTACGCCGAAGCCGAGCGGCGGATTGGCGTCTGACCTTGCTCTAAAAGGAGGAGACTGCACATGGCAGACGACACGGACGCACTGACCGGTCGGTGCCATTGCGGCGCGGTGCGGTTCGAGGCCGCGCTCAGCGACGGCTTCGACACCATTCTGCGCTGCACCTGCTCCTACTGCCGGATGCGGGGCGCCGTCGTCGCCATGGCGAAGACCGGCGGGGTAAAGATCCTCGAGGGCGAGGATGCGCTGACGAGCTACCGGTTTCACACCGGCGCGGCGGAGCACTTCTTCTGCTCCCGCTGCGGGATCTACACCCATCACCAGCGGCGCTCGGACCCGAACGGCTACGCCGTGAACGTCGCCTGCCTCGACGGGGTCAGCCCGTTCGACTTCGCCGAGGTTCCCGTGACGGACGGCGAGAACCACCCGAACGACACCGGCAAACCGTCGCGCCGCGCTGGAACGTTGCGATACGTCAGGTCTGAGGAAGGCTAGGCCTGTCGCCGACGTCGGGCCCGCGCTCTTGCGCTGGTATCCGCGACTTGGACGGTGCCTTCGACAAGCAAAATCGCGGATGTCCGGCTAGCCGGTCGTGACGGCCTGAAACGTCGTGAAATCGCGCCTGTCGGAACGACAGCCGACCCCGGCGTTACGGGCCAGCGCCCGCGCCGATGCTCTCAAAATCGGGAGAAAGACCCTTGAAAATGAAAAGGCGGAACCGCCTCGGGGGGTAGCGGTTCCGCCTCGTCTAGGCTGGCCAGTCGGGGGAGCTGGCCGCCTTTTGCGAAAAGCTCCATTGCAGAGCCTTCATCGCGACAACGTCTACGTGGGGCCCCGGTTCCCGGATCGTGGAAAAAAATTTGTGCGCGATTTATCGGGTCGGCGGAACGGCCGCCCCGAGGTGGCTTTCCAGAAAGGCGATCGTCCGGTCCCAGGCGAGCGCGGCCGCCTTGCGCTCGTAGCGCGCGGGGTTGGTGTCGTTGTTGAAGGCGTGGTTGGCGCCTTCGTAGATCTCGATCTGGTATTCCTTGCCCGCGTCCTTCAACGCTTTGTCGAAGGCGGGAACGCCGGCGTTGATGCGCTCGTCGAGGCCGGCGTAATGCAGCAGCAGCGGCGCCTGCACCTGCGCGGCCTGCTCGGGAGCGAGCGGCTGGCCGTAATAGGCGACGACCGCCTTGAGGTCGGACGCGGCGACCGCGAGGCGGTTCGCCATTCCCCCGCCCCAGCAGAAGCCGACCGCCCCGACGCTCTCGTTCGACTCCGGATGCGACAGCAGGAAGGTCACCGCCTCGACGAGATCGCGCGTCGTCTTCTCGAGGTCGAGCGCGCCGATCATCTCGCGCGCCTTGTCCTCGTCCTCCGGGGTCCCGCCTGCGGGCGACAGCAGGTCGACGCCGAAGGCGAGGAAGCCGGAGACGGCAAGACGCCGCGTGACGTCCTGGATGTGCGGATTGAGGCCGCGGTTCTCGTGGATGACGATCACCGCCGGGCGCTTTCCGCCGCCTTTCGGCCGGGCGAGCAGGCCGGAAATCTCGCCGCTCGCGCCCTGATAGCTCGCGCGGTCGATGGCGAGGCGCTTGTCGTCCGGGGCGACGATCGTGGCGCGGGCGTAGTCGTTCGACAGCGACGAGAGCAAGACCGTCGCGGCGGCGGAGGAGCCGGCGAGCGCCGTCAGCCGCTCGAGGAAGTCGCGGCGGCCCATCTCGCCATGGGTGTAGCGGTCGTAGAGCGAAATGGCGCGGGCGTCAGGGCGGGTCGTCTCGGTCACGGTTTGCTCGCCCCGGGTCATATACGAACGATAGCTGGCGGACCCTAGCGCGCTCGACCGTATGGCCGCAAAGCCTTCGCGCAATGTTGAGCTTGCCAGTTTGATCTTCAGGGCCCCTGAGTCATCGTGGGCCGGCAGCGCTCAGGCGCGCTTTAGCGGAAGTGATCGGAGCGTTAGGTGACGTTCAATCAACCGAAGCTTCCCAAGGGCCTCAAGACGCGCCGTCACCACAACAACAAAGGTCGCAAGCAAATGCGTCTTGGGCGGACGGTCGATCAGGTCAAGGCGTTGGCGAAGCGGCTCGGCATTCCCTACGTCACGCGCACAGAACGCGACAGCAAGGACGAGTGACACGCTTGCGGCCGGAAGGATAGCGCCGATCGCTGACCCTATCGACGTCGCCGCTAAGACTGCGCGCCCGAACGACTCCGGTGTCTCACTTCGGCGGCGTCACCGACCGCGCGACGGACTCGAACTCGCTTTTGCGGCCCGCAAAACTCTTCTTCTCGCCGACGCAGACGATGGTCGTGCGGCCCTTCGGCGTGTCGAGCACGACAAGATAGGACCGCACCTCGGTCGACTGCGGCTCGCCCTCGATCGGCTTGAAGTCGGCGACGACCGCAGCGCCCATCAGGCCCTGGTGCTCGAACGGCTCGACGGTCGAGACGTCGTAGCGCAGCGCGAGGGTGGCGCGGATCAGGTCAGTCCACTCCTTCTTCTTGGTGAAGTCGTTGATGTCGGTCTGGCTGAGCGCCTCGCTCGGGTCGGCGCCGGGAGCCTGGCTCGCCTGGAAGGCGATCTTGCAGCCGGTCTCGACCTCGCCCTTCTTCTGCACGGCGTAGACCGCCGCATAGCGCGGATCGCCCTCCGCCTTGCGGGCCTCGTAGCCGTCCGGCGGTTGCAGGACGAGGCCAGTCGCCTCGTCGCGCACGGGTTCCGCCGCGATCGCGACGCCGCCGAGCAGGCCTGTGATGACGAGACTAACCAAGCCCTTGGGGCTCATCCGAGGCTCCGATACGCATCCCCGCTTCCGGCGCTCTTTGCACAGCGGCGCCGGTTTCGTCCCGCCGCTCTCGATCACGTTACCTCGGATCGGCGGCGAACCGTAGCAAATGCACGATTTAAGCTAAACGACGACCCTCCGAAGGCGCCATGCGGAGGACATGCCCGCGAGATTTTTTTGAATGATTCAAATCTGAGCTTGCAATCGAGGCGCGAGGCCGTCATAAGCGCGCTCCTTCGCGAGGCCTTCGGGTGCGGGTTCGAAACGCCCGGCCGGCGCGGTCCCTCTGGGTCGCCGTGTTCCGCCGAACGGAGTCGAGTGTGTAGCTCAGTGGTAGAGCGCCGGGCCGAAAGCCCGGAGGTCGCCGGTTCGAGTCCGGTCATGCCCACCAGGATAGCTCAGACGGGTAGAGCAGATGACTGTTAATCATCGTGTCGCGGGTTCGAATCCCGCTCCATAACGCTCCGGAACGGTCGTAAAGGCCGTACTCCTCTGAAAGGGGACCGGACGCGCGCTTCAGTCGCCGATCCGGTTCCGGTCAAGCCTTCGGGCTTTCCCGCCTCCATTTCGTAGACACCGTGAGACCGGCTCTGCGCCGCGGCGGATACCGCCACGGCCGGGCGCCGGACCGTCTTCGCGACCGGCCGCGCTCGCTTCGGCGACAGCGTCCGCTCGCGTCGCACGGCCGTCCCCCTGACGTGTCTCAAGCCCCGGCCCGCATGGCCTTGCGGGAAGCGCGCGTCCGGAACCTGACGTCCTGAAACAGAACTGAACGCCGCTCGCGGAATGGTCCGCGCGCGAACGCATGGAGGCGTGTCATGAACCGGCGTCTTTGGATGCTGAACGTAACGGTGAAGGACGGCCAGCGCGCCATCCTGACCCGCGACGGCCGGTTCGAGCGACTGCTCGGCCCCGGCCGTCACCGGCTGTTCGACCCTCTCGCGCGGCTCTCCGCCGAGCTGGTCGACGTGATCGGCGGCGAGATGGCGGTCGACCGCTACCTCGCTCTCGCGAGCGCGCGCCCCGACGTCGCGGCGGAGAACTTCGCCGTGGTGGAGACCGGCGCAAGCGAGGTCGCGATCGTGCGGTTCGACGGCCGTCCGACGCACCTGCTCGGCCCCTGGGCCAAGCGCGTGTTCTGGACCGCGGTGACCCGCGTCGAGGTCGAGCGCGTCGACGTCGCGGCCGAGCCGCGGGTGGCCGAGCGCCACCTGAAGCAGCTCGACCGCACGCAGACCCGCTTTGCGAGCGAGACCGTGGTCGAGGCTCACGAGGCCGGCCTGCTGTTCGTCGACGGCAAGCTGGTCGAGCGCCTCGCGCCCGGCCGCCACGCGTTCTGGACCGTCGACCGCAAGGTCGAGGTCCGCCGGGTCGACCTGCGTCCGCAGCCTCTCGAGGTGACGGCGCAGGAGATGCTGACCAAGGACCGCGTGGCGCTGCGCGTGACGCTGACCGCCTTCCGCCGGATCGTGGATCCGGTGAAGGCGGCCGAGACCGTCGCGGACGTGGACGGCTGGCTGTACCGGCTGGCGCAGTTCGCGATCCGCGAGGCGGTGGCGAGCCGCACCCTCGACGAGGCGCTCTCCGCCAAGGAGGCGCTGAACGAGGAACTGCGCGCTGTCGTGGCCGGCAAGGTCGCGGCGGCGGGCGTGGAAGTCACGGAGCTCGGCGTGAAGGACGTGATCCTTCCCGGCGAAATCCGCGAGCTCGTGAACAAGGTGGTGGAGGCGGAGCGGCTCGCGAAGGCGAACAACATCCGCCGCCAGGAGGAGACCGCGGCGACCCGGTCCCTGCTCAACACCGCCAAGGTGATGGAGGAGAACCCTCTCCTGCTTCGCCTGAAGGAGCTCGAGTCGCTGGAGAAGCTCGTGGAGAAGGTCGGCCGGATCGACCTCCACGCGGGCGACAGCGGCGGCTTCGACGCCCTGCTCACCAAGCTCGTGCGCCTCAAGGCGCCCGACGCAGCGTGAGCGACGAGACGAGAGGCCCCGGCGCGGAGACGCGCCGGGGTTTTTCCTATCCGGCCCGAGACGTCGTCGCGGTCACGCTTCGGCGGCGGCGCGGAGGCGCCGGAGATCGTCCTCGATCTTGAGCGCGGTCCCGGCACGCTCCAGCGCGAGCCGGGAATGCCGCCGGGCCGCCGAGGCGAAGCGCCCGTCGCCGATCCCTTCGAGTGTGCGAAACGCCTTCTGGAGCCTCACCCCGACCTCGACCACGCCGGCGCCGTCGCGCGCGATGCCGTTGAACAGGTCGTCGAACAGATCGTCCGGCTCGATCGACGGCGCGAAGACGCGGGGAAATTCGGGCTCGGCGTCGGGCCGCCCTTCCGCCCAGATCGCAAGCGTGCGCACGCCGCGGCCGATGACGTCGATCGCCGTGCCGGGATCGTTGATGCCGGGCGAAAGGGCTCGCGAGCCGATCTCGGAGAGAACGCACAGCCCGAAGCGCGGATCCTGGTCGAAGGAGCGGACGTCGTCGATCGCGAAGGCGGCGCGCACATGCTCGGCTGCGTCCTCGCCGAGACCGGCCAGCCACGCGACCGGCCGGCTCGGATCGACGAAGACGCCGGGAAGCGCGGCGACGAAGACGCGCCCGTCGGTTTCGTCCGCGACTTCGGCGAGAGCCGCCATGTCGACGTGCTGCACATAGCCGATCTCGCTCGCGAACACCGGCGTCGTTCCCTCGGGCGGTCCGGACGCGGCGTCGCGCCAGCACGCGGCGCCAAGAAAGGGATTGTCGCGCCGATCGCGCATGGCGGCGGCGGCCGCCTGCTCGACCTGCGCCGTGGTTTCCGTCACGCGACCGAGCGTCGACAGGTGATCGATCCAGCGCACGAGCGTGACGACTATCAGCACGATGACGCCGATGGTGACGGCGAACAACACGACCCGCCCGGCCTCGTCATAGAAGCCGGCGCTGATCGCCACGATCCCGACGAGCGCGAACAGGAAGGAGCCGAGGAAGGCCGCGAGCGCGTTCTGCGTCGTCGGGTCCTCGACGACGAGGCGTGAGGCGCGCGGCGTCACGTTGCTCGTCGCGGCCGAGAAGGCGGAGACCATAGCGCCGAGCGAGAAGGTCGTAACGCCCAGCATGCTGGCGGCGATGATGCCGAGGATGTTGTCGACGGCGTCGGCGCCGATCTTCGACGACGCCGAGGGCGGGATCGCGGGGCTGACGACTGCGGCGAGGAGCGCTGTGACGACCGCGCCGAGCGAAAACAGGCTTGCCCTGAACCAGATCCGGCGCATGAGGCGCGAAAGCGTCCAAGAGAGGCGCGAGGCCGACATATCTGCTCTTTTTCTTTCTGTGGGCCGCTGCGCGCGGTGTAGCGCGTTTGGGCGCCGCGCAAAGACGCCCGGCTAGAGCTCGGCGCTCGCCGTCAGGAAGTCGACCAGCGAGCGGGCGTGCGGCGGAAGCTCCCGCGTCGGATGGGTCGCGATGACGAGGTCGCGCTGCGCCCAGGCGTCGGTCAGCGGCACGATGCGGATCGTCATGCTGCGGCTGGCGCGGGTCGCCGCGATGTTGGGCGAGATCCCGACGCCCACCCCCTGCTCCACCATGCGGCAGACGGTTTCGAACGAAGCCACCCTGACCCGGCAGGCGAGCCGGCGCCCGAGCCGGCGCGCCTGCGCCGACAGGTAGTCGGACAGCCCTGCGCCCGATCTCAGCCCGACGTGGTCGAAGGCGAGCGTCTCGGCGAAGGAGACGCTCTTCGCGCCGGCGAGCGGATGGTCCTGCGGCGCGATCGCGACGAGCGCGTCCCGCGCGAAGGGGACGAGTTCGAGCTCGCCGGCGTCGACCTGGTCGGAGCCGATGCCGAGGTCGATCCTCCCGGCCGCGACGGCGAGGTAAATGTCGCGGCTGGTGCCCTCCTCCAGGTCGACGTCGACCTGCGGGTTGGCGGTGAGGAAGGCCGCGAGCGGGCCCGGCAGGTGCTCGGCGATCGCCGCGCTGCTCGCCATCATCCGCACATGCCCCTTGAGGCCGTCGCCATACTGGGCGAGGTCGCCGCGCATGCGCTCGGACTGGTCGAGGATCATACGGGCGTGATGGACGAGCGCCCGCCCGGCCGGCGTCGGCCGCACGCCGCGGCGGCCGCGCTCCAAAAGGGCCGTCGCGGCGTCGAGCTCCATCGCCCGAACGCGCTCGCTCGCGGAGGCCAGCGCGAGACCCGCCCGCTCCGCTCCGGCCGTGATGCTTCCGGCCTCGCAGACATGGACGAACAGCCTGAGGTCGACGAGATCGAACCGCATCGCGCCCCTGCCTTCGGTTTCGCCGAAGCCTTGCTCCGCGACTTCCACATTGCGCCGATCTCGCCGCCTGCTTCAACTTCCTTCCATGGTCGACGTCTCGCTCCCCCTGTTCTTCCTGATTTTCGTGCTCGCCGGCATGGTCAAGGGCGTGACCGGCATGGGTCTTCCGACCGTCGCGATGGGGCTGCTGGCGACCGTCGCGGCGCCGCATGAGGCGGTGTCGCTGATGCTGCTGCCTTCGCTCGCGACGAACATCTGGCAGTTCGCGACCGGCTCCGCCCGCGCCGAGACGGTGAGGCGGTTCTGGCCGATGATGACGATGGTCGCGGTCGGCGCGGTCACGACGGCCGGCGTGCTGACGGGCCCGTCCGCTCATCTGGCCGTCCTCGGCCTCGGCGGCGTGCTCGTCGCCTACGCCCTGTTCGGGCTGGCGGGGCGCAAGCTGCCCTCGCCCGCGGGCCGCGAGGCCTGGATCTCTCCGCCGGTCGGGCTCGTGACCGGCGCGATCACCGGCGCGACCGGCGTCGCGGTGATGCCGGCAGCGCCCTATTTCCAGTCGCTCGACCTCGACAAGGACCGGATGGTCCAGGCGCTCGGCCTGTCCTTCACCGTCTCGACGCTGGCGCTCGGCGTCGGCCTCGCTTTGAACGGCGCTCTGACGGCGCCGCATCTCGGCGGCTCGCTGCTCGCGCTGGTTCCCGCCGCGATCGGCATGGCGCTCGGACAGGCCCTGCGCGACCGGATCGACCAGAAGACGTTCCGCACGGTCTTCTTCGCCGGAATGCTCGCGCTTGGCGTCCACCTCGTCTTCGGCGGCTGACGCGACGCCCGGTCGTCACTCCGCCAGCTGGTAGGTCTCGGCGATCCAGCGGAAGCCGCTCCCGTTTCTCGCGACGAAGCCGAGCGAGGGGAACGAGGTGTGATAGCCGATGACCGGCAGGCGCTCGGCCGCGGCCATGTCGTAGATCCGCGCCCGCGTCGCCTTTCCCTGATCCTTGTCCATGTCGAACAGGGCGCTCCATTCCGGATGCGCCAGCGAGGCGACCTCGTGATGCGCGCAGTCGCCCCAGGCGAGCAGCCGCCGCCCGTCGCTCTCGATGTGGAAGGCCAGATGGCCGGGAGTATGGCCGAAGGCCGCGAGCGCGGTCACGCCCGGCGACGCCTCCTGGCCTGGCTTGAGGAGCGTCGTCCGGTCGGCGAGTGACGGGAAGACGCGGGCGAACAGGCGCGCGGATTTCAGCTCGACCGATCCGTCCGCCGCCTTCAGCCGCTCCGGATCGGACCAGAAGGCGTGCTCGACCGCTCCGATCGCGTAGCGCGCGTTCGGGAAGACCGGCGCGCCGCCCTCCGTGAGACCGCCGATATGGTCGATATGTCCGTGAGTGAGCGCGACGACGTCGATGTCGCGGGGCTCGTAACCCGCCGCCCGCAGACCCTCGACAAGCCGTCCGCCTGCGGGCCGCGGGATGAACCCGTCCGCGCCGTTGCCGGCGTCGATCAGCGTCCGGGTCGCGCCGTCGTCGACGACGATCGGGCTGAAGCCCGGCCAGAAGCGCTTCGGCGGCAGGAGGTTGTCCGCCATCAGCCGCTCGACCTCCTCGGCCGGACGGTCCTCGCCGACGATCGGCCAGGGCCCGTCCACCATCGCGCCGCCGTCGGAGACGATCGTGACCCTCAGCCGTCCGAAGGCGAAGCGGTGAAACGGAGGCGGCGGCGCCGGCGCAGCCGCCGCTTCCCGCGCCGCGCCGGGCGAGGCTGACGCAACCGACAGAAGCGCGGGCGCCGCGAGCCCCGCAAGAGCCGCGCGCCGGCTGAGAACCGGTGGATTTTCCGACGCCATCGATATCTTCTCCCCTGCACGAAAGCGGGGAGAGGCTAGATGCCCGGAGCGGCGCAGCGCTTGTACGCAGAGGCTGCGGACCTGCGCCCGCTGTGGCGGCTCGACGCCGGCCGGACGCTGTTCGTCGGGCCGCTCGACTACAACGCCCCGCACGAGCATGGCGCGCCCGTCTTCCTGTCGAGTCTCGGCGCGCCGTTCGGGCTTCGCCTCGACGGCGCCGGCGAGTGGCTGTCCTGCCATGCGGCGATGCTGCCGGCGGGAAAGGTCCATGAGCTTCAGGTGGGCGGCGAGCCGATCGCGGTGCTCTATGTCGAGCCGACGCTCGCGAGCGCCCACGTCTTCGCGCCGCTCTTCGCCGGCTGCGAGGAGGTCCGCGGCGCGCTGGTCGGACGCTCGAACGTCGTCTCGCTCATCCGCGCGCTCTACGAGGACCACGCGAGCCTCGGCTGGGCGGACGCGGCCCTCGACGACTTGCTCGCCTATGGCGGCGCGCGAGCCCGGCGGTCGATCGATCCAAGAATCTTGCGGGTTGCGCGGGCTCTCGCATCCTCGAGCGAACCGGCGGCGCCGCTCGCCGCCTTCGCGCCGGTCGCGAACCTGTCGGCCTCGCGCCTGCGCCGCCTGTTCGCGGAAGAGATCGGCGCGTCCTTCAGCCGGTACCGCGCATGGCTCCGGATGCGCCGCGCGATCGACGCGGTCGTCGCCGGCGCCAATTTCACGGCCGCAGCCCATGACGCCGGCTTCGCCGATCAGGCGCACTTCGCCCATGACTTCCGAAGGACTTTCGGCGCCCCGGCCTCGCGCAGCCTGACCGGCGTGCGGCGCTGAAAGCAGGCCCGCCACGCAGGCGGCTTTCAGGCCGACGCGTGCTCCGTCACGACTTGGGCTCTTGTTGCTGATCGCAAGACGAACGAACACGAGTTCGTGTCCAGCCGCGTTTGTCACCCATGCGTCACGTGCCGGAAATAGGCGGTTAACCGTGCAGGCGTGTGGGGGGCGACGCCGGGCCGCCGTGTGGCGGCGCGCGCCGTCCTGTCGCGTCTGTTCGGTCAGCGCGGCGCCCGAACGGTTCGGACATCGCCATTCGGAGCGGGGTCCGATGCAACAGGTCGACATCTTCACGCAGATCATCGTGCCGGTGATCGGAGGCTTGGGCATCTTCATGCTCGGCCTCGAATTCATGTCCAACGGCATCCAGTCGCTGGCGGTGAACAAGATGCGGGCGCTGCTCGCCAAGTTCGCCGGAACGCCCGCCAAGGGCGTCGTCGCCGGCACCTTCATCACCGGCGTCATCCAATCCTCGACCGCGATGACGGTCATGGTCGTCGGTCTCGTCAACGCCGGCGTCGTCGGCCTTCGCCCCGCGATCTCGGTGATCATGGGCGCCAACATCGGCACGACGCTCGGCAACGGCCTGATCGCCTTGCCGCTCGGGCCGCTCGGCCTGCTGTTCGCAGGGCTGTTCGCGCTGCTCTACATCTTCGCCAAGTCCGACCGGGTGAAGAACATCGCACTCGCCTGCATCGGCTTTTCGCTGATCTTCTATGGCCTGAACCTCATGACCGGCGGCCTGAAGCCGCTGCGCTCCATGCCCGAGATCATGGCCGTGATCTCGTCGCTGAAGGCCGACAGCTACGTCAACCTGCTCTACTGCGTGCTGATCGCGGCCGGCGTCACCGCCATGATCCACTCGTCCTCGGCGACGATCGGCATCGTGATGGGCCTCGGCGCCGCCGGCATCCTCGACTGGAAGACCGCCGTCGCATTCTCGCTCGGCGCCGACCTCGGCACCACGATCACCTCGTGGCTCGCCTCGCTGAACCTGTCGAAGAACGCAAAGCGAGCCGCCTACGCGCACATCTCGTTCAACATCATCGGCGTGATGGTGACGATACCGCTGTTCTTCGTCTCGATGGACGTTCTGACCTGGGCGATGCAGTGGTTCGGCGGCGATCCGGGCGTGCCGGTGATCGTGAAGGGCAAGGAGACCTTCCCGCTGGTGCCGGTCGCGATCGGCCTCTACTCGACCTTCTTCAACATCTTCAACGTCATCCTGCTCTACCCCTTCGTCGGCGTGTTCGAGAGCGTTCTGATGAAGGTCGGCGCCTCCTCGCTGGACGACGTCGAGGATTATTCGGTCCCGAAGCACCTGACCGCCGAGGCCGCCGCGAAGATCGAGACCGCCGTGCCGAGCGTGCTGCGCGAGAACGAGCGCTATCTCGAGGCCGCAATGAAGTTCCTCGACATCGCGCGCGGCAAGGAGGACGCGCCCGAGAAGGTCGAGGAGCACTACGGCCAGATGGACATCCTCAACCGCGAGATCCGGGCCTACACCTCCGGCATGTTCAAGGCCGAGATGCCCTATGAGCGCGCCGACCTGGTGGCGAGCCTGATCGAGGAGGAGGATCACACGGCCAGCCTCGGCGAGGCGCTCTACCAGATCGCCCGCCGCGTCGAGCGCCAGCCGTTCGAGGAGAAAGGCCGCGCGCTGGTCGACGCGATGCTCGACCAGGTCGCCGACGCGCTGCGCGTGGTGGTCGACCCGGCGCAGGCGCGCCGCGAGAACCTCTCGGCGGAGGCTGCGCCTCGCGTCGCCGCCCTCGGCGAGCTGCGCGCCGAGGCGCTCAGGCTCAACGGCTCCCTGCCATGGGTCGAGCGCGGCGCGATCCTGGCCCTGCTGGGAAGCGCCGAGCGGGCCTACTTCCTGATCGAGCGCATCGACGCCGAGCGCCGCTCGGTCTCCCGCGCCGTCCCGGCCGAGGCGCAGGCCCCGCGCGAGAGCGGCGGCTTCGGCCTCGCCCCGGTCCCGGCGTGACGGCGCGAGCGAGGAGAGCGACATGATCGGCTCCATGCTCGACGGGCGCGCCGTCAGGGCGGCGCGCATCGCCATCGCGGCTCTCGCCGTGGCGGGCGCGGCGCTCGCGGTCGCGCCCGCCGCCGCCCAGACCGTCTCGGGCTCCGGCTCCACCTTCGTCCAGCCGCTTCTGAACCGCTGGAACCACGATTTTCTGCGCTCGCAGTGGACGGCGGAATCCCAGCCTTCCGGCGGGCTCGACTACGAGGCCGTCGGCTCGCAGGCCGGCGTCATGCGCCTCAAGGACCGCGCCGTCGACTTCGGCGCGACCGAAGTCCCCCTGTCGCAGGACGAGCTCAAGCAGTACGGCGTCGCGCAGTTCCCGGTGGCGATCGGCGGCATCGCAGCAGTCGTTAACCTTCCCGGCGTCCGGCCCGGCGCGCTGAAACTTTCGGGCGAACTCATCGCCGACATCTATCTCGGCAAGGTCCGGCGCTGGAGCGACCCGGCGATCAGGGCGGTCAATCCTGACCTCGCGCTGCCCGACGCGGACATCGTCGCGGTCCGCCGCTCCGACGGGTCGGGCTCGACCTTCGCCTTCACGACCTTCCTGTCGGGCGCCAGCGAAGCCTGGAAGCCGGTGGGCGCGGGCCTCGCCGTCCCCTGGCCGGCCGGCGTCGCGGCCAAGGGCAATGACGGCGTCGCCGAGACGGTGAGGAAGACCGCCAACGCCATCGGCTATGTCGACCTCGCCACCGCCCGGCGCGCCGGCCTCGTCGCCGCTTCGCTGAAGAACGCCGCCGGCGCCTTCGTCGCGCCGAGCCCGGAGAGTTTTCAGGCGGCCGCCGAGCGCGCCGACTGGAATGCGGCGAACGATGCCGGCCTGTCCCTGCTCGACGCACCCGGCGAGGCCGCCTACCCGATCGTGACGACGACCTTCGTCCTCGTCCCGAACGACAGGCCGGCCTCCGTGCGGACCGCCGCCGCCCTCGACTTCTTCAACTGGGGTTTTGAGCGCGGCGTCGTGCAGGCGGCGAGCCTCGGCTACGTGCCGCTGCCGCCAGCGATGGTCGCGAAGGTGCGCGAGCACTGGCGCGACACGCTCGGCGCGGCGCCGACGCTGCTGCCGGCGGCGGGTCCCGGCCGGAGCTGATCCGGCTCGATCGTCCGACGTCGAGACAAGGCCCCGGACCCGTCCGGGGCCTTTTTCGTCGTGCGCCTGCGCCTGACCTGTCGTCCCGACTACGGGTACCTCAATACTGCAACACGAGTTCTTAAGCCCGCGGTGCGACGATCAGCTGATCAACAACGGGCAGGCGTCATGCCGAAGAGACTCATTTGCGCCTTGCTGGCCGCGCTTTCGGCCGCGGCGCCGGCTGGGGCGGAAACCCTCAACCTGCTCAACTGGGAAAAGTATGTCGACCAGTCGATCCTCGACGCCTGGACGGCGAAGACCGGGGTCGCGGTGCGGCAGACCTATTTCGACAGCGGCGACGCGCGCGACGAGATCCTGACCGACCCGCTGAGCAGCGTCGACCTCGTGGTCATCGGCGACAACGGCGCGCGGCTTTACGGCCGCCGCGGCGTGCTCGAGACGCTCGACGAGAAGAAAGTCTCGTCTCTGGCCGAGTATCCCGAAGATCTGCGCGGGCGCTGCGGCGGGTACGGCGTGCCTTATTTCACGGGAACCATGGGCATTCTCTACCGTTCCGACCGGATGAGCGTCGCGCCTACGTCCTGGAACGACCTGATGTCGCCAGCGGACGCCCTGAAGGGCCACGTCGCGATGTACAACGACCCGACGGAGATGTTCGTCGCCCCGCTGGTCGCGCTCGGCAAGTCGATCAACGCCTCCGACCCCAAGACGCTCAAGGCCGCGTTCGAGCTGCTGAAGGCGCAGGAGCCGGCGGTCCGGACCTACGACTACATTCTGACCTCGTCGCAGAACCCGACCTATGGCGACGAGATCTACATGGCGCTCGGCTACAGCGGCGATCAGTTCGCGCTGAACGACATGCCGAAGTCGAGCGGCGCCTGGAAGTTCGCGTTGCCGCGCGAGGGCTCGCTCTACTGGCTCGACTGCATGAGCGTCGTCGCCTCCTCGCCCCAGAAGGCGCTGGCGCTCGACCTCCTGAACCACATCGCCGCCGAGCCGAACGCCCTGATCAACGCCATGGCCCAGCAGCGCCCGACGCCGAACCTCAAGGCCCTGCCGAAGGTGCCGGAGGACATGCGCAAGAACGAGATGATCTACCCGCCGGCCGACGTGCTCGCGAAGAGCGAGGCACCGCGCGAGCTCACGCCGGAGGGAATCCAGACCCGAAGGCGGATCATCAGCTCGCTGGTGAACTTCCGTGACGCTCGGTAGACGCGCTTTCTTCCTCATCTTCCCGGTGGTCTTCGCCGGCTACGCCATAGCCGCGTGTCTCGTCTACGTTTCGCAGCGCGACAGCCAGCAGCGGCTCGAACAGGCCCGGCTCAGCCAGCAGCTCGAGCATCTGCGCGTCCTGTTCGAGAGCGACGACGGCGTCGACCGCAGCTTCCTGCACGCGATGACCGGCGGCGGCGCCTTGCGGAGTTTCCTTCAGGAGACCGACGACGCCTATCGCAGCCACGCGCTCGGCGTGCGCCTGCAGCAGGCGATCGACTCGGTCGCGGGCGACAAGCGCTCGCTTCTGACCTTCTCGATCATGAACAGCGCGCTCAGCGTCGAGCACTATTTCGAGAACAGCACCGACCCCTTCGCCGAGATCGACCCCGAACAGGTGACGTTCGCCCGGCGCGTCATGACGGACCGTGGCAAGAGCTCCTGGGCGTTCCTTTCGCCCGAGGGCGGCAGGCCCTGGATCGTCCACGCCGACTTCGTCGATCCGCTCACCATGAACAGGCCGCTCGCGAGCCGGACCCACGCCGCGGTGCTGCTGATGGCGGCGGTGCGGCCGGAGCGGTTCCTGGCGATGAAGCGGGAGCTCGAGGCCGAGTACGGAGCGAAGCTCGAGATCGCCGACAAGCGGTTCGCCCCGACCGACGGGCTGTCGGCCTCGACCGAGCTCGCCTCGAGCGCCTTCGCGCGCATGACGCCCGCCGAAAGCTACTTCGGCGACCGGCTCTGGCCGCTCAAGTTCTGGCTGGCGGTCGGCACGATCGTCGTCAGCCTGCTGTCGATCAGCCTGCTGATGGCGCTGATCCGGCGCTTCATCACGCGCCCGATCGCGCGGCTCGACCGGCAACTGACCGACGTGCTCGCCGGCGAGCGCGCCTCGATCGCGATCGCGGAGGAAGGCGGCGAGATCGGCAGCCTCTCGATCAACATGAAGAACCTGCACGACGACTTCGTGCAGTCGCTGAACGGCATCCAGACCGCGTCCTGGACGGACACGCTGACGGGCATCAGCAACCGCGCGCATTTCAACGTTCTGGCCGCCGAAGCGCTGGAGTCCGCGGCCCGGCGCGGCTCGCAGTGCGGCCTGCTGTTCATCGACGTCGACAACTTCAAGTTCGTCAACGACCGCTTCGGCCACGAGATCGGCGACGGCCTCCTGAGGGAGCTCGCCGGGCGCTTCGCCGAAGTGGTGACGGACGCGGCCGGCCGCGAGAACGTCGCGCGGACCATCTTCGCGCGGCTTTCGGGCGACGAGTTCGCAGTGCTGGTCGAGAGCGGGGATGCGGCGGCGACGGCCAAGGAGGTCGCGAGCGAACTGCTCGCCGTCAGCGCCTCAGGCTTCGGCGAGCGCTTCCCGATCGGGGTGAGCATCGGCGTCGCCTCGACGACGCAGGAGACCGCCGTCTCGCTCGACGAGCTGCTCGCGGACGCCGACGCTGCGATGTACGAGGCCAAGGCCGCCGGCAAGAACCGCTGGGCCAGCTTCTCGCGCGAGCTGCTCGAGAAGCGCAGCCGCGAGCGCGCCGTCCGGGACGCCCTGCGCGTCCTCGACCTGGACGAAGAGTTCCGGCTCGTCTTCATGCCGATCGTGGACGTCGACGGTCGCGTCGTCGCATGCGAGGCGCTGCTGCGCTGGACGTCGCCGACGCTCGGGGACGTCAGGCCGGACGAATTCATCCCCATCGCGGAGCGCAACGGGCTTTTCGCCGTGATCGACCGGTGGGTGATCGACAGGGCGCTGACGGAGCACGAGCGCCTCGCCGCGCTGTTCGGGGCCGACATCGTCGTCAGCATCAACGTGTCCTCGGCGGAACTCAGCACCATGTCGCTTCGCGACTATCTGGCGGAGCGCCTGTCGGTCCGCGGCGTCGATCCGGCCCTTGTCGAGATCGAACTGACCGAGACCTTCGCCGCCGGCTCCCGCCCGGAGGTTCACCGGAGCGTGCGGGCGCTGCGCGACATCGGCGTCAGGATCGCGATCGACGACTTCGGCGCCGGCTACACCTCGATCCAGCAGATCACCGAATACTCGGTGGACACGATCAAGCTCGACCGCATCTTCGCCGAGCGTCTCGTCAGCTCCAGCGAGACGCTGCGCGCCCTGGTCGCGCTCTGCCATGCGCAGGGCATGCGAATCGTCGCCGAGGGCATCGACAGCCCCGAGAAGCAGGCGCTCTTCAGCGAAGTCGGCTGCGACGGCCTTCAGGGCTTCGGGATCTGCCGGCCGCTCGCGCTCGCGGACCTTGGCGTATGGGCGCTCGCGCGCGTGGTCAGCGCGGCGCGGGAGCGCAGGCGAGCCGTATGACGCGGCGGAGAGCGGGCGCGTAGCTACACCCTGAAGCCGGGCCACGCGTTCCGGATCGCGGAACTCCCTGCCCGCTCTAAGAGTTCCCCACAGGAATCCTGCGCCGGACGCCGCAGCGTCGCGACCTCGTCGCGGACCGGCGGGCCGGGGCTAAAGCTTTTGATTCGTTCGAATTCGTCCCTGCGCGGCCGAGGGCCGGGACGACGAGGTGCATCCGACGTCGGGGTTGACCATGCGTCATCTCCGCGTCACGCGAATACCGTCCTGCCGCACAATCACGGGTGCGCACATGATCTACGCGATGGCTCAGGCCGCAGCGCCGGACCGATTCTTCGACGGCTTCGAGGATAGGGGACGGCTGCAGGCGCACGGGCTCTACGACCGCATCCGGCAGTTTCGATCCGGCGGAGACGCCGATCTCGCCGTCCTCGTGTCCGATCTCCTCGCCCGCGCCGACCGCGCCCTGCAGCGCGGCCCCTACTCCGTGACGCACAAGACCGCGACGCCGCCGAGCGGCGACAAGCGCGACTACATGCACCTCGCGCCCTATTACTGGCCGAATCCGGACACGCCCGACGGGCTTCCCTATGTGCGCCGTGACGGCCGCCGCGCGCCGGGCACCATGCTCAACGGAGAGCAGAGCGAGCTCTACGACCGCACGCGCGTGCAGAACCTGTTCGACGACAGCTACGTCCTGTGCCTCGCCTGGCGCTTCAAGCCGCGGCCGGCCTATCTCGACCACGCCGCCTCGCTGCTCGAGACGTTCTTCGTCGATCCCGAGACGCGGATGCGGCCGCATCTGCGCTACGCCCAGATCCGCCCGGGCCACAACAGGAACATCGGGCCCTGCTCCGGCCTGATCGAGCTCAAGGACTTCTTCTACTACCTGGACGCCGTGCGCCTGATGGCTTCCGAAGGCGCGCTGGAGCCTCCGACGCTCGCCGCCTTCAACCACTGGCTCGCCGACTATCTCGACTGGCTGCTGCGCTCCTCGCAGGGACAGGGGGAAGCGCGGGCGACCAACAATCACGGCGTCTATTATGATCTCCAGGTCGCGGCCATCGCGGCCTTTCTCGGCTGGACCGACGTGGTCGAGGACGCGCTGCGGCGCGCGAGGCGGCGGCTGCCGGCGCATTTCGACGCCGACGGCGCGCAGCCGCAGGAGCTCGATCGGGCCGAAACAGAGCATTACTGCTGCTTCAACCTGCAGGGCTGGATCAACCTCGCGGAGCTTGCCGAGCAGTACGGCGAGGACCTGTGGTCCTACGAGGCGGTCAACGGCGCGAACCTGAAGACGGCGGCGGTCTGGCTGCTGGACGAGTCGGCCGGGTCGTGGGGACACGCGCAGTCGCAGCCGTTCGAGGCCGAGCGCATCCTGCCGATCTGGGCCGCCGCGAGCGAGCGTCTGGATCCGGCCCCGAAACGCCCTGCGAGGCTGCCGCGGCTGTTCCACGCCAAGCCGATGCTGTCGCAGGGCGTGCGCCCGTTTTGGCAGATCTGAGGATCTGACCAGTTCGACAAAGAAAAAGGCCCCGGATTTCGCCGGGGCCTTCTTCATTTTCTGGAGCCGGACTTCCTCAGAAGTCCATGCCGCCCATGCCGCCGCCCGGCATCGCCGGAGCGCCGCTGTCCTTCTTCGGCAGCTCGGCCACCATCGCTTCGGTGGTGATGAGCAGCGCTGCGACCGAAGCCGCGTCCTGGAGAGCGGTGCGCACGACCTTGGTCGGGTCGACGATCCCGGCCTCGATCATGTCGACGAACTTCTCGGTCTGGGCGTTGAAGCCGTAGGTGGCCGAGTCGTTCTCGAGCAGCTTGCCGACGACGATCGAGCCCTCGACGCCAGCGTTGGCGGCGATCTGACGGATCGGAGCCTCGAGCGCCTTCAAGACGATGTTGATGCCGGCCTGGATGTCGGAGTTGTCGGACTTGAGGTCGGCGATCGCCTTCTTCGAGCGGAGCAGCGCGACGCCGCCGCCCGGAACGATGCCTTCCTCGACCGCGGCGCGCGTCGCGTTGAGCGCGTCGTCGATGCGGTCCTTCTTTTCCTTGACCTCGATCTCGGTCGCGCCGCCGACGCGGATGACCGCGACGCCGCCTGCGAGCTTGGCGAGACGCTCCTGGAGCTTCTCACGGTCGTAGTCGGAGGTCGTCTCCTCGATCTGGGCCTTGATCTGGCCGACGCGGGCCTCGATGGCGGACTTGTCGCCGGCGCCGTCGACGATCGTGGTCTTCTCCTTCTCGAGCGTCACCTTCTTGGCGCGGCCGAGCATGTCGAGGGTCACGTTCTCGAGCTTGATGCCGAGGTCCTCGGAGATCACCTGGCCGTTGGTCAGGATCGCGATGTCCTCGAGCATGGCCTTGCGGCGGTCGCCGAAGCCCGGCGCCTTGACGGCCGCGACCTTGAGGCCGCCGCGGAGCTTGTTGACGACGAGCGTGGCCAGAGCCTCGCCCTCGATGTCCTCGGCGATGATGACGAGCGGCTTGCCCGACTGCACGACCGCCTCGAGAACGGGGAGGATCGCCTGCAGACCCGAGAGCTTCTTCTCGTGGATCAGGATGTAGGGGTCCTCGAGGTCCGCGATCATCTTCTCGGCGTTGGTGATGAAGTACGGCGACAGGTAGCCGCGATCGAACTGCATGCCCTCGACGATCTCGACCTCGGTCTCGAGGCTCTTGGCCTCCTCGACCGTGATCACGCCCTCATTGCCGACCTTCTGCATCGCGTTGGCGATTTCCTGGCCGATGAACTCGTCGCCGTTGGCCGAGATGGTGCCGACCTGCGCGACTTCGGCGGAGGTGGCGATCTTCTTGGACGAGGCCTTGAGGCTGTCGATGACCTTGGCGACGGCCAGATCGACGCCGCGCTTGAGGTCCATCGGGTTCATGCCGGCCGCGACCGACTTCGCGCCCTCGCGGACGATCGCCTGGGCGAGCACGGTGGCGGTGGTGGTGCCGTCGCCGGCGAGGTCGTTGGTCTTCGAGGCCACTTCGCGCACCATCTGGGCGCCCATGTTCTCGAACTTGTCCTCGAGCTCGATCTCCTTGGCGACGGTGACGCCGTCCTTGGTGATGCGCGGAGCGCCGAAGGACTTCTCGATCACGACGTTGCGGCCCTTCGGACCGAGCGTGACCTTGACGGCGTTGGCGAGGATGTCGACGCCGCGGAGCATCTTCTCACGCGCGTCGGCGGAAAAACGTACGTCTTTCGCAGCCATGTTCTCAATTCCTGTCAGATGTTTCGTGGAGAACCGGCGCGCGGCGATCGGGGGAGAGCGCGCGGCCGGCCGGAATGCTCAGGAGTGTCAGACGATCACGCCCATGATGTCCGACTCCTTCATGATCAGCAGCTCTTCGCCGTCGATCTTGACTTCGGTGCCGGACCACTTGCCGAACAGGATCTTGTCGCCGGCCTTGACGTCGAGCGCGACGATCTTGCCGGAGTCGTCACGGGCGCCGGGGCCCACGGCGACGACTTCGCCTTCCTGCGGCTTCTCCTTGGCGGTGTCCGGGATGATGATCCCGCCCTTGGACTTCTCTTCGGCGGTGAGGCGGCGGACGACCACGCGGTCGTGCAGCGGACGGAAGCTCATAGGGTCAAATCCTCTCGCGCGGTGCGCTGATTTGCTTGGCGTTGCACATATCGCGACGGGCCGAGGCCGTCACGACTGTTAGCACTCCCTTTTCAGGAGTGCCAAAGCGCCCGCGAGATACGATCGACCCCTGGCCGAGTCAAGATTGGCCGAGCGCGAAGGACCGCGTTTTTTCGGCCGAAACCGCCAGCGCGTCGAACCATCGCCGGGCCGAGGCGGCCACGCGTTCGCCGCGCGTCATCGGCGCCGGGCGACGCCCCAGCAAGTGGTCGATCAGAAGGTTGAGAGGCGGCTCCTTCACGGCCGAGCGCGCCACCTCCTCGACCATGGCGCGCATGTCCGAGGGTCGGGTCTGCCGCACGTCGGCGTCGCCCGAGCGGCGATAGGCCCGCCTGATCCGCTCGCGGATCTCGGTCCGGTCCATGCCGTGGCACATGAAATGGAAGGCCGTGCCGTGGGTCGCGCCGGCGACGACGCGATGGACGACGTTCGACCCGCGCAGGCGCGCCGCCTCGGCCCTGTCGACCTCCGCGTCCCGCGCGAACACGATCTCGACCACGAGGTTCGGATGCGAGCCGGCGCTCGACACGTCGCCGTGGCGGCGCAGGTCCCGCATCAGCCGGGGCTTGGCGGAGCCGCGCCGCTCAAGCCGGCGATAGCTGCTGAAGTACAGCGACGGATTGTGCGGGAACAGCCTCACCTGCGGCGAGAAGGCGAGTGCATGGAACGTCCGCGATGGACGCCGCCGGGCGCACAGCCGGGCGACAGACAGGGCGCCGAAGCCGCCCTTGCTCGAGCCGGCGAACAGGACGCGCTCATAGCCCTCGCGCTCGACGAAGCGCAGGATCTCGCGCGCCAGTCCGTCGGCGTCCTTCAGGAAGTAGCGAAGCTCCGGATCGGCCACGTAGAGCGCGTCGCGGCCGAAGTCGTGCCGGTACAGCGCGAAGCGGCGCCCGGAGGAGAACGCGACCACCAGGTCCCGGCTCGGCCGCGTGCCCCGCTTCAGCGCGAATTCGTATCCGTCGACCGCGATCTCTGCGCCGCTCGCCCTCGCCTTCTCGAACCACTTTCTGCGCACGCGCATGCTCCATGCCAATAACACACAAAAACCATAGAATTAATGACGCCGCAATCTTTTCGATCGTCGCAGGCGACCCTGCGCGGAGACCGCGCTATTCCCATGTCGCGCGCGGCCGGAGCCGATCAGTTGTTGCAATGCAGCAACGCCGGCTTCGGAACGTGCGCGCAATGGTGGAATAAGCCCTCCGAGCGCCCGACGGCGGCGTCCGGTCGCTTGATTCCGCGCGACGTCTTCGCAAGACTTGTCGCCATGCCGTCGCGCGAAGAAATCGTCGACATCCACAACATGTGCGCCTGTTCGCACATCCGGATGGCGTCACGCGCGGTGACGCGCTTCTACGACGAGGCGCTGCGCTCGTCCGGCCTGAAAGGGACGCAGTTCGTGCTGCTGGCCGCGATCGAGGCCGGCGAGGCCGCGTCGATCACCGATCTCGCCGAGCTCATCGACATCGAGCGCACGACGCTGGTCCGCAACCTCCAGCTTCTGCGCAAGGAAGGCCTGGTCGCGCCGGAAAAGGGCATGAACGGCCGCCAGCGGCCGACGCTCACCAAGCAGGGCGTCGAGACCCTCGAGGCGGCGCTGCCGCTCTGGCGCCAGGCCCAGAGCGAGATCGAGGAGCGCCTCGGCTACGGTTCCTGGCAGGTCACCCGGCGGCGTCTGGGCGAGCTTCGGAAGGCGGTCGGCTGACCTCCTCGCCGGCGACCGCGCCTGTCGCGATCGGCCGGGAGAACCTGACCTCCACCGCATCCGATCCGTCGTGCCGCCCCTTGACGCCCGGGTCCTTCACGAATCCCTGCCGCTCGAGGAAGTCGATGGCCTCAGTGAGGCGCGTGTCGACCCACACGCCGAGCGCCGATCCGCCCGACGCCGCGGCGAAGGCGTCGGCGCCGGCGAGCAGGGCGGTGGCGAGGCCGAGACCGCGCTGCTCGCGGTCGAGCCCGATCAAGGCGAGATCGAACTCCTCGGGCCGCGCGCCGCGGTAGACGCCGAGCGCGCCGACCGCCTCCTGACCGCTCGTCACCAGCCACAGCCGGCCGTCGCGCTCGGCGAAGGCGCTGGCCGGCCGGTCGAGCGAAGGGCGGCCGGCCGCCTCGACCGCGCCGTCCGGCTGGCCCTGCGCGACGGACCGCACGAGCGTCGCCAGCGCGCCGGCGTCGTCGTCCCTGGCTTCCCTGACGATCAGGTCGCTCATCTGTGTTCGACTTTCCGAATGCGACGTCGATAAGAAACGTCGGCGCCCACGCAACTTCATATGGATCGATGATCGTCAAAAGCGATCTTTCGCACGCGGCGGCGCGATCTACATGAGGCTGCGGGGACGCGTAGAACCGGCGGCGAGACCATGCGCACACCTGACTCCAGTCATCCGATCTCCATCCACCCGGTCGCGGGCCGCGTCGTCGTCAGGGCGGGCGAAACCGTTCTTGTCTCGACGAGCGACGCGCTCGAGCTGCGCGAGGCGTCCTACCCGCCGGTCCTCTACCTGCCGCGGTCGGACGCGCGGATGGACCTGCTCGTGCCGAGCGCGCTGCGCACCACGTGCCCCTACAAGGGCGAGGCGAGCTATTTCAGCCTGAACGCGGTGGGCTCGACGGCGAAGGACGCGGTCTGGAGCTACGAGCGGCCCTACCCCGCGGTCAGCGAGATCGCGGGGCGGCTCGCCTTCTATCCGCAGCATGTGAAGATCGAGGTCGCGCCGGAGGAACGGCGCTAACCTTCGCCGATGCAAAATGGCGACATGGGCGCCGAAATCGCCTAACCGTGAAGCAGGGACGCAACGTCGCCCTCGTATAGCCAGAGAGGCGGGCAACCGTTCGCGGCATCAGTGCGTTAACGCCGGCCGGCAGGGTCGGCCGACGGATCCCGAACGGGGCTCGTCGCGGGGGTTCGAGGAGTTCCTGAAGTGACATTGGTGCGCGCATTCGCATGGGCCATCGTGGGCGGCGCGCTCGCGCTCGGCCTCGCAGGGCCGGCCTCGGCCCAGATGCTGTCGTCTCCCGCGGAAATCGCAGCGCCGCGCGAGGCGCTGCCGCAGACCGTCCAGACCTACCAGCGCTATGACGACGAGGATTACGGCGCGCCGCGGCGCTATGGCCGTCGCGCCTATTCCGAGGACATGTTCGACGACGAGGGCGGCGGCTACTACCGCGACCTGCCCCGTCGCGCGCCGACCGTCCGCCGCTACCGGTCGGCCGAGGACTACCAGTACGAGGTCGAGCCGAGGACCTACGGCCGTGGCCGGCGCTACTACAGCGATCGCGAATACGAGTACGAATCGGTCGACCCGGAAATCCGCAGCGCCCCGCGCCGGCTCGCCGGGCCGCCCTCCGCGCTCGGCGCGAGCGAGGGCCGCCGCACCGTCGATCCCAAGTTCGCGCGCACGACCGTGCGCTACAGCGGCGGCGAGCCGGCGAACTCCATCGTGATCGACACCCGCACCCGCTACCTCTACCTCATCCAGGGCGACGGCACGGCGATCCGCTACGGCGTCGGCGTCGGAAAGGAAGGCTTCACCTGGAAGGGCGTGAACAAGATCTCCGCCAAGCGCGAGTGGCCGGACTGGTACCCGCCGGCCGAAATGCGCGAGCGCCGGCCCGAGCTCCCGGTGATGATGGCCGGCGGCCCCGACAACCCGCTCGGCGCCCGGGCGCTCTACCTCGGCAGCACGCTCTACCGGATCCATGGCTCCAACGAGCCCTGGACGATCGGCCACGCCGTCTCGTCGGGCTGCATCCGCATGACGAACGACGACGTGACGGACCTCTACGACCGCGTGAACGTCGGCACCACCGTCAAGGTGATGTGACCTCCGGAGGCCATCGGCGCGCTGGCGCAGGCGGCCTTTACGGTGGGGTCTGGCATGCCATAAGTCCTAATACGCGTTAAGAAATTTTCATTTTTTCGCGTCATATTCCGGCAACCACGAAACCCCGACCCGCCTCGCGCGTTGTGAGGCGGGTCGCGTTACCGCCGGAGTACCGAGTTATGGCGCCATTTCGTGTTCTGATCCTCGAGGACGACGCTGTCCTCGCTCTCGATCTCGCCACCATCGTCGCCTGCTGGACCGACGCCGACATCACGTCCTGCCGCTCGATCGCGCAGGCGAAGAAGGCGCTCGTGGCCAAGTTCGACTTCGCGCTGCTCGACATCGACGTCCTGGACGGGAAGTCCTACGAGCTCGCCGAGACGCTGAAGGAGCGCAAGTTGCCCTTCGCCTTCGTCTCCGGCTCGGACTCGAACGACCGGCCCGAGGCGCTGAGGGACGCGGCCTTCATCTCCAAGCCATACATGCAGCGCGAGATCGAGAAGATTGTCTCGTCCGCGGCCGGCGCGCGACGGCACCCCTGACGGCTTTGGGGGTCAGTCCCGGCTGGATCGGCTTCTTTCTGTCGAGCGCGCCGCCGTCAAAGTCGCGGATACGCGCGCTAAAGCGCGGGCATGACGGCTGTCGGAAAAGCTCTACCCGGCGACCGCCTCGATCCGGCGACCCGGATCGCCGGCGCCGAACTGGAGCTCCGCGAGCCGCGCATAGAGCCCTCGCCGCGCGACGAGCTCGGTATGCGAGCCCTGCTCGACGATGCGCCCGCCGTCCATGACGAGGATGCGGTCGGCCGCGAGCACGGTCGCGAGGCGATGCGCGATCACGAGCGTGGTGCGCCCGGCGGCGGTCGCGGCGAGCGCTTCCTGCACCAGCGTCTCGCTCTCGGCGTCGAGCGCAGAGGTCGCCTCGTCGAGCAGCAGCACCCGCGCGTCCTTCAGCAAAGCGCGGGCGAGCGCGATGCGCTGGCGCTGTCCGCCGGAGAGCGTCACGCCACGCTCGCCGAGCGGCGTGTCGTAGCCCTGCGGCAGCGCGGCGATGAACCGGTCGGCGCCGGCGAGGCGCGCGGCCGCCTCGACCTCGGAGCGCTCCGCTTCGGGCAGGCCGAAGGCGATGTTGTCGAACGCGCTCGCCGCGAACAGCACCGGGTCCTGCGGCACGAAGGCGATCCGCGCCCGCACCCCGGCGAGCGAGGCTTCCCGGAGGTCGACGCCGTCGAGCGTGACGCGCCCGGAGGCCGGGTCATAGAACCGTAAGGCGAGCTGGAACAGCGTGCTCTTGCCGGCCCCGGACGGCCCGACGATCGCGACCGTCTCGCCGACGGAGGCCTTGAAGCTCAAATCCTCGACCGCCGCCGTCTCGCCGCCCGGATAGGCGAAGCTGACATGCTCGAAGGCGAGCGCGCCGCGCGAGGGCTCGGGCAGCGGCTTCGGATGGACCGGGCTCGAGACCGCAGGCGGGATCCGCAGCAGTTCGCCGAGCCGCTCCGCCGAGCCGGCCGCCTGACTGATCTCGCCCCAGACGTTCGACAGCTCGCCGATCGCGGCGGCGGCGAACACGGCGTAGAGCACGAACTGGCCGAGCTGGCCGGCCGACATCTGGCCGGCGAGCACGGCGTTCGCGCCGTACCACAGCACGCCGACGACGCTCGCGAAGATGAGGAAGATCGCGACCGCGGTCAGGATCGCGCGGGCGGTGATGGAGCTTGCGGCCGAACGGTAGGCGCGCTCGACGGCGACGAAGAAGCGGCCGGCGACGACGCCTTCGGCGTTGAACGCCTGGACGGTGCGCATGGCGCCGATCGCCTCGCCGGCGAGCGCGGAAGCGTCGGCGAGCGTGTCCTGCGCCTGCCGCGAGCGGCGGCGCACCGAGCGCCCGAAGCCCGCGAGCGGCAGCACGATGACGGGAATCGCGACCAGCACGCAGGCCGAGAGCTTGGGGCTCGTCACGACCATCATCACGGCCGCGCCGAGGAACAGGAACAGGTTGCGCAGCGCCTGGCTCGCGGTCGCGCCGAAGGCCGACTTGATCTGTGTGGTGTCGGCGGTCAGCCGCGAGACGATCTCGCCGGAGCGCTGGCCGTCGTAGAAGGCCGGGGTGAGCTCGGTGAGATGGCGGAAGACGGCGTTGCGCAGATCCGCGACCACGCGCTCGCCGAGCGTCGTCACGAACCAGTAGCGGGCGGCGCTGGCGAAGGCGAGCACGCTCACCACCGCGAGCATCGCCGCGAAATACTGGTTCACCATGCCCGGGTGTTCGGCCGAGAAGCCGAAGTCGATCAGCCGGCGGATCGCGACCGGAATGGCGAGCGTGGCAGCCGAGGCGACGGCGAGCGCGATCAGCGCGCCGACCACACGGCCCTTGTGCGCCAGCGCGAATGGCCGCAGCGCGGCGAGCGGCTTCAGCGAGCGCGACGGCGCGGCGTCGTCGCGGCCAGGTTCAGCGGCGCGGCTGCGGCGGGCCATCGGGAGCCTTGGTCATAACGCTTCCAGAGAACATGCGCGGGGTTATGCCTTGCGGAGCCTGCAATCTCCACCCCGCCTTTCGCGGCGCATCGGCGCGGCGGTTGTCCGAAGCGTCCGATTGAGCTATAGGCTCGCGCCTCACGCCATTTTCGCACCTTCGCCGCGCGGGACGCGCCGACGCGACCGAGAAGCTGATAGAGACCGCCATGAAGGCCGACATCCATCCCGACTACCACGTCATCAAGGTCGTCATGACCGACGGGACCGAGTACGAGACCCGCTCCACCTGGGGCAAGGCCGGCGACACGCTGCAGCTCGACATCGACCCGAAGACCCATCCGGCCTGGACCGGCGGCACGGCGCAGCTGACCGACCGTGGCGGCCGTCTGTCGCGCTTCAACAAGAAGTTCGCGAACTTCGGCGTCGCCACCAAGCAGTGACGCCTCCTCGCTTCGCGAAACGCTTCGCCCCGGCCCTCGCGGCCGGGGTTTTCGTTTGAGGAGCCGCGCGATGGCCCGACGGATCGCGATGGGGATCGTGCTGCTGGCGCTGATCGCGCTCGGCGTCTCGATCTGGCGCTTCAACGCCGCGCGCGACGCCGGTCCGCCATTGTCGGGCGAAGCGCGCGCCGGCTTCCTCAAATCGGCGGTCGACGGGTGCGTCGCCCTGCAGAAGGCGAGCCCCGACAACGCGTCCGTGCCGCCGGAGACTATCACCGCCTATTGCACATGCTACGCCGACGCGATGGCCTCCCGCGTCACCGCCGGCGACCTCGACCGGCTCCGCGGCAAGCAGCCCGCGGACATGCAGGCCGAGATGCGGCCGAAGATGGAGCAGGCCGAGCAGAGCTGCCTCGCCAGGATCGACGAGGCGAAGTGAGCCGCCCGGCATTGCGGGCCGACCCTCGCGATGCGGGCGCGACGCTCGCCGCCCGCTCCTCCTGCTTCGCAGACAAGACGTCCCGACGGCGATCGGGCGTCAGGCGCCGCGCTTCCGGCCGCGGCTGAGCGCGACCCGGTAGCTGTCGCGCTGGTCGTCGATCGATGCGACGACGCGGCCGGACGGGACCCCGACCTCCATCAGCACGAGCTCCGAGAGATGGAGGCTCGGATCGATGTCCTTGACGATCGTGTCGGTGGCGCCGAGGCGATAGAGCTTCTTGGCGTGACGCACGTCCGTCGCGCGGACGATGATCGGCAGCAGCGGGTTCTCCGCTCTTGCTGCGGTGACGGCGGCGTTGACGACGTTGCGGTCGCCGACCGTCACGACCAGCGCCCTCGCCTCCCGCACACCGCAGCGCACGAGAAGCTCCTGGTTGGCGGCGTCGCCGAAGAACACCGGCCCGGAATGCCGCCTCTGCCGCGCCACCACGCCGACGTCGTCGTCGATCGCGATGAAGGGGATGTCGTTGCGCGCGAGCATCCGCCCGACGATCGAGCCCACCCGGCCGTAGCCGGCGAGAATCACCGCAGGGCCGTTCTCGCCGGCCGGCGGTTCGTATTCGAGCTCCTGGGTCGTCGCCGCTGCGCGCTTCGGGAACCGCGCTCCGAGGCCGATCAGATAGGGCACGAGGAACATCGAGAGCGTGACCCCGGCCATGGCCGTGTTGGCGGCCTCGAGCGGCACGATCTGGCCTGACATGGACGGGCTCAGCAGGACGAAGGCGAACTCGCCCCCGCCCGCAATCGCGAGCGCCGCGTCCTTGGCGGCGTTCCAGGACAGCCCGGTCGCGCGCGCCGCAGCGCAGGTCACCGCGCCCTTGATCAGGATGAAGGCGACGGTCGCGCCGGCCACTTCCGGGAAGCGGCCGAACACCTGCCCGAGGTCCAGCGTCGCCCCGACCGACAGGAAGAACAGCCCGAGCAGCAGCCCCTTGAACGGCTCGATGATCGCCTCGATCTGGCGGCGGAACTCGGTCTCGGCGAGCAGCAGGCCGGCGAGGAAGGCGCCGAGCGCCATCGACTGACCGCTCGCCGCCGTGACATAGGCCGTGCCGAGGATCACAAGCAGGCAGAGCGCCATGAACAGCTCGGCGCTGCGCGTCGCGCCCACCCAGTGAAACAGCGGGCGGAACACGAGCCGGCCGACCGCGATCAGCGCGACCACGGCCCCGACGCCCGGCGCGAGCGATCGGAACAGGCTCGCCCCGAGATCCTCCCCCCCGCCGCCGCCCATCAGCGAGACCATCACCAGCAGCGGGGCGACCGCGAGGTCCTGGAACAGCAGGACCGAGAAGCTCGCCTGCCCGGAGACGAGGTGGAGGCGGTCCTCCTCGGCGAGCGTCGGGATGATGATCGCGGTCGACGACAGCGAGAGCGCGGCGCCGATCACGACGCCGGCGGCCGCGGACAGCCCCGTGCGGTAGGCCGCATAGGCCAGCGCGCCGGAGCATAGGACGATCTGCGCCGAGCCGAGCCCGAACACGAACTTCTTCGAGTGCCACAGGCGCTCGAGCGAGAGTTCGAGCCCGATCATGAACATCAGGAAGACGACGCCGAGCTCGGCGATTCTGGCGATCTCGCCCGTGTTGTTGATCGTGACGAGGTCGAGGAGCCCGCTCGAATCGTGCAGGCCGCCCAGCCCGAACGGGCCGAGAATGGCGCCCGACAGGATGAAGCCGTTGATCGGGCTGAGCTTCAGTTTCTTGAAGAGCGGGATGATGATCGCCGCGGTGGCGAGGAAGGTCAGCGCCTCAGTGTAATACTGGGTTTGATAGAGCTCCTGCATGGCGCTTCCCCGAAACGTCGGCCGGCGCCGACGGCGGCCGAGACGTCCGCCCACGGCAGAATGCTCGGATCCGAGGCGGAAGCGCTAGGACCGTTCGCCACACCGACCTACTCGTCGAGCGCGAACTGCATCAGCAGCGTGCGCTGCAGGGGATGGAAGTTGTCGTCGGAGACTACCGTCAGCACCGTGCGGCCGTCGGCTCCGCGATGGGCCGAGATCCCCTCGAAATTGTCGATCCCCTGCGCGAGGCTCGCCTCCATCAGCACCGGACCGTCGACGACGGCGCCCGGCGCGACGTCCTTCTCGGCGATGCGCTTCATGCGCACGGAGAGCGAAAAGGGCGGCTGGTAGCGTCGCTCAAGCAGCACGAAGCCGCCGTTTGGCAGACGCGTCAGGTCGGTCGGCCGGAAATCGTCCGAGCGCGCAAGCGAGAAGGCGAAGGGCTTCTTGCCGCCGACGACGAAGGCCGGGAAGGCGTCGTCGCTGCGGCTGGTCTGGGCGATCAGGATCAGGCCGCCGTCCCGCGACCGCGCCAGCGACTCGTAGCCGCCGTTGCGCGCGACGCCGGGCGGCGCCTTCGGCAGCGCCATCGCCTGCCCCGCGCCTGACGGAAAGCCGTCGGCGTCGAGCGCGTAGCGGGTCAGCCAGTTGACCCGCTCGGCAGTGACCCAGGCGGTGCGCCCCTCAATCTCGAGACCTTCGGTGTCAAATCCCCTGCGGCCCGGCAGGGGCCGGCCGTCGCGGCCCGGCGTCGCCATGCGCCGCATGTCGGCGACGCCTGCAAGGCGGCCATCTGCGTAGGTCAGCTTCCCGCGAAACCAGTTGCCGCGATCGCTGATCGCGGTGAGGCCCTCGCCGTCCGCCTCGAGGCGCAAGCCGGACAGGCCGCCGAAATCCGGATCGGACGAGACGAGCTTGATGCCGCCGAGGAACGTGAGGGAGCCGTAGCGCGCGCCGACCGGCGTCGCGGCGCCGAACCGGTCGATCTGCACGGCCGAGACATCGATCGGGGCCGGGCCTGAAGCGTCCTGCGCGGGCGCCGAGCCGGCGAGCGTCGCCGCGATCAGCGCGGCGAGCGCAAGACGCCTCAATGCAGTCGCCGCGGCGCCGGCGTCGTCGTCTCGTCGAACAGCTCGGCGAGCTTCTCCGTCATCGCGCCGCCGAGCTCCTCGGCGTCGACGATGGTGACGGCGCGGCGATAGTAGCGCGTGACGTCGTGGCCGATGCCGATCGCGATCAGCTCCACCGGCGAGCGGGTCTCGATCTCGTGGATCACGCGCCTGAGGTGCTTCTCGAGGAAGTTGCCGGGATTGACCGAGAGCGTGGAGTCGTCGACCGGCGCGCCGTCCGAGATCACCATCAGGATGCGACGCTGCTCGGCGCGCGCCAGCAGGCGGTCATGCGCCCAGGACAGCGCCTCGCCGTCGATGTTCTCCTTGAGCAGCCCCTCGCGCATCATCAGGCCGAGGTTCTTGCGCGTGCGGCGCCAGGGCGCGTCGGCGGCCTTGTAGATGATGTGGCGCAGGTCGTTGAGCCGGCCCGGCGCCATCGGCTTGCCGGCGGCGAGCCACTGCTCGCGCGACTGGCCGCCCTTCCAGGCGCGGGTCGTGAAGCCGAGGATCTCGACCTTCACCCCGCAGCGCTCCAGCGTGCGGGCGAGGATGTCGGCGCAGGTCGCCGCCACCGTGATCGGCCGTCCGCGCATCGAACCGGAATTGTCGAGCAGCAGCGTGACCACGGTGTCGCGGAAGTCGGTGTCGCGCTCGCGCATGAAGGACAGCGCGCTCATCGGGTCGATGATGACGCGCGACAGCCGCGACGGGTCCAGCATGCCCTCTTCGAGGTCGAAGTCCCAGGCGCGGCTCTGCTGCGCGAGCAGGCGCCGCTGCAGCCGGTTCGCGAGCCGGCCGACCACGCCCTGCAGCTGGTTGAGCTGCTTGTCGAGATAGGAGCGCAGCCGCGCCAGCTCCTCGGCGTCGCAGAGCTCCTCGGCGAGCGCCTCCTCGTCGAACTTGGTCGTAAAGGCCGAATACTCGAGCTTCTCGCGGTCCTTGCGCGGGTCGTCCTTCGGACGCCACGGCTCGGTCGCCTCCTCGGCCTCGCCGAGCTCGTCGTCGTCCGGCGCGTCGGTCGGCGGCGCGTCGGCCGCCTCCATCTGCTCGGCATCGTCCTCGTATTCGGCGGAGGATTCCGTCTCGCTCTCGTCGGCGCCGTCATTGGCCTCGTCGGGCGCGTCGGCGGCGTCGCCGTCCTGCGGCGGCGGCTGGTCGCCCTCGCCCTCGTTCTCGTCGTCGGACGACTGGCGGTCGGCCGCCAGCTCCTCGCCCATGTCGAGCGAGGACAGCAGGTCGCGGATCGCATGGGCGTAGGCGCCCTGGTCCTCCAGCAGGCGGTCGAGCTTGGCGAGGTTGACGCCGGCCTTCTCCTCGATCCACGGCCGCCACAGATCGACCAGCTTGCGCGCGGCCTCGGGCGGCTTGCGGCCGGTCAGGCGCTCGCGCACGAGCAGCGAGACGGCGTCCTCGAGCGGCGCGTCGGCGCGGTCGGTGACGTCGGCGTGCGGGCTGCGGAGGTAGCGGTCCTCCAGCATCGCGGTGATGTTCTCGCCCGTGCCGGCCATGCGCCGCGCGCCGATCGCCTCGACGCGGGCCTGCTCGACGGCGTCGAACACGGCCTTGGCCTCGGCTCCCTGCGGCGCAAGACGGGCGTGGGTCGCCTGGTCGTGGCAGGCGATCCTGAGCGCCATCGAGTCGGCGTAGCCGCGCAGGATCGCGACGTCGCGCGGATCGAGCCGCCGCGGCGGCTCAGGCAGGCGGGCCTTGTGGCCCATCAGCGCCGGGCGCTCGGAGGCGAAGGCGACCTCGACCTCCGGATCGCCGGAGATCGCCCGCAGGCAGCCGGTCACCGCCCGCTTGAACGGTTCGGCCGGGGGCGGCGGCTTCTCGCCGGGCTTGCGGTTGGAGATCACGCGCGGACGGTCTTCTACGGCCTGTTCAGCTCATCGCGACGTTGACGGCGCTCTCCGGCAGCTCCTTGCCGAAGCAGCGCTGGTAGAACTCGGCGACGAGGCCGCGCTCCAGCTCGTCGCACTTGTTCAGGAACGTCAGCCGGAACGAGAAGCCGATGTCGGAGAAGATGTCGGCGTTCTCGGCCCAGGTGATGACCGTGCGCGGGCTCATCACGGTCGACAGGTCGCCGTTCATGAAGGCCTGGCGCGTGAGGTCCGCGAGCCGCACCATCTTGGAGACGGTGTCGCGGCCGTCCGGAACCTGCTGATAGTGCGGCGACTTGGCGAGGACGATGTCGACCTCCTTGTCGTGCGCGAGATAGTTCAGGGTCGTGACGATCGACCAGCGGTCCATCTGGCCCTGATTGATCTGCTGGGTGCCGTGATAGAGGCCCGAGGCGTCGCCGAGGCCGACCGTATTGGCGGTCGCGAACAGGCGGAACGCCGGATGCGGGCGGATGATCTTGCGCTGGTCGAGCAGGGTCAGCTTGCCCGAGACCTCCAGCACGCGCTGGATCACGAACATCACGTCCGGCCGGCCGGCGTCGTATTCGTCGAACACCAGCGCCACGTTGTTCTGCAGCGCCCAGGGCAGGATGCCGTCGCGGAACTCGGTGACCTGCTGGCCGTCCTTGAGGACGATCGCGTCCTTGCCGATCAGGTCGATGCGGCTGACATGGCTGTCGAGGTTGACGCGCACGCAGGGCCAGTTGAGCCGCGCCGCGACCTGCTCGACATGGGTCGACTTGCCCGTGCCGTGGTAGCCCGTGATCATCACGCGGCGGTTCATCTTGAAGCCGGCGAGGATCGCGAGCGTGGTGTCGTGGTCGAACAGGTAGTCCGGGTCGAGATCCGGGACCGCGCCCTTGGCCTCGCCGAAGGCCGGCACCTCCATGTCGGTGTCGATGCCGAAGACCTGTCGGGCGGACACCTTCATGTCGGGCGTCGGCGCTTCGGTCGCTGTGGCTTCGAGGGCGACAGTCATGAAATCTCCTGGTCGGGCGCGTCCGTGGCGGGCCGGTCCGGCCCGCGCGCCCGTCTTGCGGCGCGAACTGCGCGCCGGAGCCGTGAAATCAGCAGAGGCCGACGGATCGCAGATAGTTATAGGCTTGGATGATCTCGCGCAATTTGTCCTCGGCGCCGCGGTCGCCGCCGTTGGTGTCCGGGTGGAAGCGGATCAGCAGCTCCTTGTAGCGGGCGCGGATCTCCTCGCGGCTCGCGCCGGCGCCGAGGTTGAGGGCCTCCAGCGACTTCATCTCGACCTTCTTGATCTCGCGGCGCGGCTCCCGCCTCGCCTGCGGCCCGTCCTCGCCGAAGACGCCGAGGTCGTCCTCGAAGGCGAACTCGCCGGCCCAGCCGCGGTTGCGCCCGCGCTTGCGGTCCGCGCCGTTGCGCGCCTCGGCCGAGGGGCCGCCGTTGCGGCCCATGGCCCAGGTCGGACGGTGGCCGACATGGGCGTCGCGCTCATAGGCGCGCAGCGCCTCGTCCGACATGCCGGAGAAGAAATTGTAGGACTGGTTGTACTCGCGCACGTGCTGGAGGCAGAACCGCCAGTACTCGTTCTCGCGGTCCCGGCCCTTCGGCGCGCGGTAGAGCCCGGCGTCCCGGCAGCCCGGATGCTGACAGCGCGCGGCCTGGGGCTCGGGGCGCTCCTCGCCCCGGGACACCCGGACCTTGTCGAACCATTCGCTGTCGAGCTTCATGACGACGCCATTATGGGCGTCGTGGCATAACGGAACAAGAACGCGCGACGCATGGCCCCGCCGGCTTCGGGGGGCTTGACGCGCTCTTGCGCGGTCGACATCTCCCGCGTCCCGAAAGGCGTTGGGGAGAGACCGACATGAGCGTGCGCGCGCGGATCGAGACCGCTCTGACCGAGGCGCTGAAGCCCGAGCGGCTCGAGGTCATCGACGAGAGCCACCTGCACGCCGGCCACGCCGGCGCGCGGCCGGAAGGCGAGACGCATTTCCGGGTCCACATCGTCTCCGGGGCGTTCTCCGGCCTCAGCCGCGTCGACCGGCACCGGCGCGTCAACCAGCTGCTCGCGGGCGAACTCGCTGGCCCGGTGCACGCGCTCGCGATCGACGCGCGCTCGCCGGAGGAGCCGGGACGGCCGTAAGGCCTAGCTCGGCGTCGCGGCCGCGGGCGCCGTCACACGTTCCGGCCGCACGCCGATCCCGACGATGCGCGCCGGGATCGCGCGCAGGGCGGGCACGGCGCGCATCAGCTTCAGGATGAAGGGCGGCTGCAACCTTTCGGTCGAGGCCAGCACCGGCGAGACCACGCGGTTCTGGACCGCGATCTGCAGCCGCTGGATCACGCGCGTCGGGAACAGCCTGCGCTCCTGCACCCGCGCGAGATCGTCGTCGCTCGCCCTGCCCTGCCGCAGCGGCTCGGCGAGGATGTTCGCCGCCGCGACCGCGTCCTGGATCGCGAGGTTGATGCCGACGCCGCCGATCGGGGACATGGCGTGCGCCGCGTCGCCGATGCAGAGCACGCCCAGCGCGTGCCAGCGCTTCAGCCGGTCGACCGCGACGGAGAGCACGCTGACCTTGTCCCAGCCGTCGATCAGCGTCGCGCGGTCGGCGAGCGGCGGGGCGAGGCGACCGATCCGGTCCCGGAACGCGTCGAGTCCGGCCGCCTTCACGGCGTCCCAGCCGCCCTTCGGGATCACCAGCGCGCACTGCCAGTAGTCGCCGCGATAGATGGTGACAAACAGGCCGCCGGCGGAGAACCGCCCGCCCGTCGCCTCGCCGTCGCTCTCGTGACGCGGCAGGCGGAACCAGACCACGTCCATCGGCGCCCCGAGCGTCTCGACCTCGAAGCCGGCGGCGGACCGGATCGTCGAGCGACGGCCGTCCGCGCCGACGACGAGGTCGCAGGCCACCTCGAGCGGGCCGTCGGACGTCTCAGCCTTCAGCCCGACGACCCGTCCGCGATCGCGGATGAGCTCCTTCGCCTCGGCCCGACGGATCAGGCGGAAGTTCGGATAGCGCTCGGCCTCGCCTGCGATGAAGTCGAGGAAATCCCACTGCGGAAGCAGCGCGATGAAGGGCAGCACCGCGTCGATCTTCCGGAAGTCGGCGATGACGAACGGCTCCTCCTCGACGAAGCCGGTCAGCGTCTCGACCTCCTGATGCGGCAGCCGCAGGAAGGAGTCGAGCAGGCCGAGATCGTCGAGGATGTTGAGCGTCGAGGGATGGATCGTGTCGCCGCGGAAGTCGCGCAGGAAGTCGGCGTGCTTCTCCAGTACGACGACGTCGACGCCGCCGCGCGCGAGCAACAGGCCGAGCATCAGCCCGGCCGGCCCGCCTCCGGCGACGCAGCACTGGGTCGTCAGCTCCATCGCCAAGCCCCGAAAGTCGCCTCGCCCCGAAGATCGCCAGGCCGGCGGCCCGCGCGAGCGGGCCGCCGGAAACGCGCGCTACAGCGCCCGGCCGGCGCGGCAGCCGCGGCCGTCCGGCGCGAAGGCGACGGCGAGGTCCCGGCAGACGATCTCCTGCGCGGTGCGGGCGTGGCGCACGATCGCGCCCATGCCGAAGAAGCCGTGCGAGACGCCCTCGAAGTCGACGCCATTGACGTCGACGCCGGCCGCCCGCAGCCGTTCGCCGAGCTCCAGCCCTTCGGAGCGCAGCGGATCGATCTCGGCGGTCAGCAGCGTCGTCGGAGGAAGGCCGGCGAGGTCGGCGCGGCCGACGACGTCGAGCCGTGGGTCCGCCTTTTCGGCCGGACTCATCAGCGCATGGCCGAAGATCCACTCGATCATCGCCTTGTTCACCGGGCGGGCGAACTCGTTGATGCGGAACGAGGGGGTGGTCATGTCGACGCCCGCGATCGGGTAGATCAGCGCGAGATGCACCGGCGACTGCAGACCGCGGTCGCGCGCGGCGACCGCGACGTTGATCGCGAGGTTGCCGCCCGCGCTCTCGCCGGCGACCGCCACCACGTCCGGCGTGCCGCCGAACTCGGCGGCGTGCGCGACGACGTGCTCATATGCCGCGACGGCGTCGTCATGCGCGGCCGGGAACTTGTGCTCGGGCGCGCGGCGTGTCTCGACCGCGACGACGACGGCGCCGGTGCGGGCCGCGATCGCCCGCGCGCTCGAATCGTAGTCGTCGAGGTTCGAGAGCACCCAGCCGCCGCCGGGATAATAGACGACGATCGGGCGCGGCTCGCCGCCGTTCGCCGGCCTGTAGACGCGTAGGCCGAGCGTCTCGCCGCCGCTCTCATAGCTCGCGTCGCGCGTCGGGATGTCGTCGTCGGGATCGCTGACGCCACACTTCGCCATCAGCGAGGAGACGGCGTCGGCGGGGGACGGCTGCCGGCGCGCCTCCTCCGGAGTGCAGTCCTCGATCGGCTGGGCGCCGAGAACCTTCAATTCCTCGAGCACCCGCGCCATGTCGAGCTCGGCGCGCGCGGTCGGGTCTCCCGCGACGGCGCCGAGAATGCGGCTGACGCGCTCCCCGAAGGTCGCGGGGGCGTGGGGATCGAGGGCTTGCGAGTCGGTAGCGCGGGTATCGGTGGAGTCAGGCGTCGACATGCGGCGTCTCCTCGCGACGAGGCCCCGCACGGTTCGCCCGCATTCGGGGCCAGCTTCTTGGAACGCACAGAGTGGACTCTCGTTCCGCCCGCGTGAAGACATATGAAACAGATTGTGAAGGAGGCGCGCCGTGGACGACGACCTCGACGCCATGAGCCGGGACGATCTCGTTGCCGAGGTCCGCAGGCTCAGACGTGGCATCCGCGAGCATCGCGATTCGAGCGGCCACGATCTGTGCTGGCATCACCCGCAGCTCTGGGGGCTGCTGCCGGAGCGGATCGACCCGAGCGTCGCCGTTCCACCGTGGCCAAAATTCCTGCGCGGCTGCCTCGCCTATCGCGAGGCGCTGGACCGGGAGCTTTCAGGCGCTCCCGTCCACGACAGGGAATTTCGAAAGGACTGAGGCCGCGGCGAGCCCGGGCGGCCTCAAACGCGTCCGTTCAGGACGCGGCGGCTTCCGTCGCCGCGTCGAGCAGGGAGCGGTTGGCGGCGGTCGCTTGCTCGAGGTCGAGGCCGGCGCGGCGCGCAAGGGTGCGGGCGTCGTCGAAGGCGATCGAGACGGCGCCGCGGTCTTCGGAGACGAGCACGCGCAGGCGCGGCTCGATCTCGTCCATGGCGTAGCCGCTGGGCTCGCCCTGGTGAGTCGGGTCGACGAACATCACGAGCGTGGCCGGACCGGCGGGACCCGGGCGCTCGACCTTCACGAGCGTCTCGACGCCGCGACGGCGCAGCGCGCTCTCGAGGGCGGCCACGGTGGCCTTCAGGCCCTGTGCGCTGCGGACCGTCTGCGGGCGGTTCTGCTGCGAGGCGCCGGCTTCGGCCGGCAGGCTGGTCGGCAGCGCGGCCGCGGCCAGAACGAACGCCAGGATGGCGCACAGGAAGATCGCGACACGCATAAACTTACATCCCCGAAACGGCCGGTTCGCCACGACGCTATAAACGTCCGGATTCGGTTAGGGATCCGTTGAGATCGATCTTTCCGGGGGGTGTTGCAAAGACGTCGCGGTGGCGCGCCGCGGCCGGCGCTTGCCCCGCCGCGGCGGGTTTGGCATCGTCGCGCCCGCCGCCGCTGAGGGCGGCCTGAAGGCGTTTCCGCACGGCCCCGATGGAGGCCTTGGCGGCTTTCCGCTCCCACACGATCGCGCGGCGGCCGCAGGCGCCCGCGGAGACGAAAGCCCATGTCCATCATCACCCGCAGGATTTTCGGCGGCGCCGCCCTCGCCTTCGCCATCGCGGCGCAGCCTTTCGCGGCGTTCGCCCAGGAGGCGAACGCGCCCGCAGGTTCCGGCGCGGCCGCGGCCGACGCCAAGGCCCCGGTCGTCGTGTTCGCGGCCGCCTCGCTCAAGAACGCGCTCGACGCCATCGCCAAGGACTGGACCAGAGAGAGCGGCGTCGAGGTCAAGGTCAGCTACGCCGCCTCCTCCGCCCTCGCCAAGCAGATCGAGCAGGCGGCGCCGGCGGACCTGTTCATCTCGGCCGACGTGCCGTGGATGGACTATGTCGCGCAGAAGGACCTAACCGTCCCGTCGACCCGCGTCGACCTGCTCGGCAACCGCCTCGTCCTCGTCGCTTCGAAGGACTGGTCGAAGGGCGACGTCGAGCTGAAGTCGGGCGCGGACCTCGCGGGCCTGCTCGGCGACGGGCGTCTCGCCATGGGCGAGGTCTCCTCGGTCCCGGCCGGCAAATACGGCAAGGCGGCGCTCGAGAAGCTCGGAATCTGGTCGAGCGTCTCCGCAAAGGTGGCGGGCGCGGAAAACGTGCGCGCGGCGCTTGCGCTGGTCTCGCGCGGCGAGGCTCCGCTCGGGATCGTCTACAAGACGGACGCGGCCGCCGACAAAGGCGTGAAGATCGTTGGAACCTTCCCTGCCGACAGCCACCCGCCGATCATCTATCCCGCGGCGAAGCTGAAGGGCGCGACCAGCGCCAGCGCCGACGCCTTCCTGAAGAGGCTGTCGTCGGCGGGCGCGAAGAAGACCTTCGAGGAGGCCGGCTTCACGGTGATCGCGCCGCCTTCGGGGAGCTGACGCGCTGGAGACGCTTGCGGCAGGGCTCGGCCTGGAGCCGGACGATCTCATCGCCATCCGGCTCAGCCTGCTGGTCGCGAGCGTCGCCACGCTCGCCAGCCTGCCCTTCGCGGTGCTGGTCGCGCTCGCGCTCGCCCGCGGAAAATTCTGGGGCAAGACGCTTCTGGACGGGCTGGTCCACCTGCCCCTCGTCATGCCGCCGGTCGTCACCGGCTATCTGCTGCTGGTGGGCTTCGGGCGCCGCGGGCCGATCGGCCAGGCGCTCGAGGCCTGCTGCGGGCTGGTGTTCTCGTTCCGCTGGACGGGCGCGGCGCTGGCTGCGGCCGTGATGGGCTTTCCGCTGATGGTGCGCGCGATCCGCCTGTCGCTGGAGGCCGTCGACCGGCGGCTCGAGGACGCCGCCACGACGCTCGGCGCGGGCCGCCTCGGGGTGTTCTTCGCCGTCACCCTGCCGCTCGCGGTCCCCGGCCTGCTCGCCGGGATCGTGCTCGCCTTCGCGAAATCCCTCGGCGAGTTCGGCGCGACGATCACCTTCGTCTCGAACATTCCCGGCGAGACCCGCACCCTGCCGGCCGCGATCTACACGCTGACCCAGACGCCGGGCGGCGACGAGGCCGCGTTCCGGCTCGTGCTGATCTCGATCGCGCTGTCGCTCGCGGCGCTGATCGCCTCGGAAATCCTCGCGCGCCGCCTCGCGGGAAGGATCGACGGATGACCCTGTCGATCGACATCCTCCGCACCGTCGGCAGCTTCTCGCTCGACGTCGTGTTCGAGGCGCCACCGGGCGTCACCGCGGTGCTCGGACGCTCGGGCGCCGGCAAGTCGACGCTGGTCGCAGCGGTCGCCGGCCTCGCGCGCCCCGACGACGGCCGCATCACGCTCGGATCGGACACCCTCTACGAGAAATCCCGCCGCATCGACCTGCCGGCGCGCAAGCGGCGGATCGGGGTCGTGTTCCAGGACAGCCGGCTGTTCCCGCACCTGTCGGTGAAGTCCAACCTCATGTTCGGGCGCCGGCGCCGCGGGGCGAGCAGGCCGGACTTCGACGGGGTGGTCGAGACGCTCGGCATCGCGCCGCTGCTCGGCCGGCGGCCGCGCTCGCTGTCGGGCGGAGAACGCCAGCGCGTCGCGATCGGTCGCGCGCTACTGTCCGGGCCCCGCGCGCTGCTGTTCGACGAGCCGCTCGCCGCGCTCGACAGCGAGCGCAAGGCCGAGATCATGCCGTTCCTCGAACAGGTGGCGGCGCAGACCGCCCTGCCCGTCCTCTACGTCACCCACGCGCTCGAGGAGGCGCGGCGGCTCGCCGACCGGCTGGTCGTGCTGGAGGACGGAAAGGTCTCGGCGCAGGGCGCGGTCGAGGCCGCCATCGCCTCGGCGGGCCTCGTCAGCGCCGGCGACCGCTTCCTCGACGGCGTCGTGGTCGAGGCCGTCATCGACGAGATCGACGAGCGCTACCAGTTGTCCGGCTTCGCGCTGGGGCGCCATCGCGTCTGGGCGCCGGGCGTGCTGGGCGAGGTCGGCGGCGTCGCGGCGCTCAGGCTGCTCGCGCGCGACGTCGCGCTGTCGCTCGATCCGCCGCAGCGCTCCTCGGTCCGCAACGTCCTGCCTGGCGTCGTCCGCAAGATCGCGCGCGGCGACGGCCCTTACGCGACCGTGCTGGTCGACGTCGGCGGCGCGGTCCTGAAGTCGGAGATCACGCGCCGCTCAGCCGACGAGCTCGGCCTCGCCCCCGGCCGCGTCGTCCACGCCCTGATCAAGGGCGTGGCGGTCGCACGCGGGTAAGCTGTCCCTTACGGCTGCGGCTTTGGCGCGTCCGGAGCGGCAGGCGCTGGCGCGGTCTGGGCGGCCGATTCTGGCTGCGCAGGCGGCGGAGGAGGCGGAGGCGGCAGCGGCTCGAGGCGGCGGAAGGGCAGCGTCCAGGTCTCGGTCAGCGCCCGGTCGCCGGCCTTCAGGAAGCAGCGGATGTCGACGGTCTGGCCCTTCTCGGCCCGGACGTCGATGCCGACGCGGAAGCCCCGCACCTTCGGATTGAGCATCAGGAAGCTGCGGATCAGCTGGCCGGACGACACCGACGAGACGATCGAAACCTTGGTCGGGTCCTTGAGGTAGTAAGCGAGCTCGCCGCCGACGAAGTCGATCAGGAACCGCTGGGTTCCCTCGCCCGGCCCCTCCGGCGCGCCGAGCGCGGCGGCCGGGGCCGAGAAGGTGTTCATGACGCGCCCGCCGCGGTTGATCTGGGTGTCGTCGGGCATGCAGGTCAGGCGGTAGGCGAAGGCGAGCTCCTTGCCCGGCTCCACCGGCGCCTTTGGCACCCAGTACATGACGGTGTTGTCGTTGGTCTCGTCCCCGGTGTGGAAGGCGAACAGCTCGATGCGCCCTTCGCCCCATTCGCCATGCGGCTCGATCCAGTAGCTCGGCCGGTTCTCGTAGCCGAGCTCTAGGTCCTGGTAGTGGTCGTAGTTCCGGTCGCGCTGGATCAGCCCGAACCCCTTCGGGTTGCGGTCGAGGAACTGCGAAGTCTCCGGGTCGCGCTCGGGATTGACGAGCGGGCGCCAGAGCCACTCGCCCGTGCCGGTGTGGATCAGCAGGCCGTCGCTGTCGTGGAGCTCGGGGCGGAAGTCGGTGAAGCTCGAGCGGTTCAGCTCGGCGTAGTAGAACATGGAGGTGAGCGGCGCGATGCCGAGCTTCTCGATCGGCTTGCGCGGGACGATCGTGGCGGAGACCTCCACCACCGTGTCCTCGCCCGGATAGACCTCGAAGCGGTAGGCGCCGGTCAGCGACACGCTGTCCATCAGCGCGAAGATCACGACGCGGCTGGCGTTCGCGCCCGGCTGCTCGATCCAGAACTCGCGGAACTCCGGGAACTCCTCCGTCCCGACCGGGCCGCCGGTGCCAACCGTCGCGCCGCGCGCGGACAGGCCATAGACGTCGCCGCGGCCGAGCACGCGGAAGTAGCTCGCGCCGATGAAGGAGATCAGCTCGTCGAAGTTGCGCGGGTCGTTGAGCGGATAGGCGAGCTTGAAGCCGCCGAAGCCGAGGTCGACCGGCAGCGGCTTGGCGAGCTTCAGCCCGCCGTAGTCGAACATGGCCGCGGCGTAGGGCACCGGCGCCGCGATGCCGTCGCGCACGACGTTCACCACCACCGGCCGCACGAACAGGAAGCCGGGATGGAACAGCTGCAGCCGGAACGGGCTGCCGCCGGCGTCGAGCAGCGACTTTTCGGGCCGGAAGTTGATGTTGCGGTACTGGTCGAAGGAGAGCTTGTGCAGCTCCTGCGGCAACTCCTTCCCGCCGGCGTCGTAGGGACGGGTCGAGAGATCGCGCGCGCGCTGGACGACGTCGTCGAATGCGAAGGGCCGCGAGGGCTGCTGCTGGGCGCGCAGCGGGTCTGCGCTGAGCAGCGCTGCGGCTGCGACTCCTGAGGCGAGAGCGAGCGCGCGGCGGCGCGTGACGGGCGGAAGAATCGTGTCGGGCATCACTGTCCGGGCTTGATCGTCGAAAGAGGCCGAGGGCTCTCGGGCGGGAGCCGAGTCGTAGCCGCCGCCTCGATTTCGAGCAAGGTGGAGAGCCCTGGCCGGGACGCCCTCGGCGATTAAGATTCCGTTAGGAAAAAACACTGTCACAAATCAAAGGTTTCGCTTGCGTGGAGGGGCGAACGCCCTTATCTCCCCGCTTGCCCAATTTCGCGCGTGCCTGTGTCGTGTGTCGGGTTGGCGGGAACTCCCCGCCGGGCAACCCGATGGCCGGAAATCCCAACCGGCTCTAAGTCGCCTCTCCGGCGGCGGACGCGACGTGAAGCAACGACGTAGAGGGCTTTTTTGGTCTCTGTCGGCTCTCCAAAGGCCGGCGACACTAAAGAGGCGACTACTTCCTTGCCGGGCGCGTGGCGCGGGTAACTCCCAAACCAAGCGTGGCGACGGTTCCCCAACAACGGACATCCGTGTCCGGGGATTGTCGTGACTACGGCGTGATCGAGCGGTTCGGCTTCGCGAGAGGTCGGCCACGGAACGACGCAACTTTCGAACCGCGTGTCTCCACACCGCGCGGATCGAGGGCGCGCCGATCCACCACGCACATCGTGTTTGGGACGTGACGACCATGACCTCTCACCTCGACGCCCTCGAGAACGACCGCCTCCGAGGATTCCTCCGGAACGCCCAGGCCGACGGCCCGATCATGGTCGTCGACAGCGAGATCGTGCGCGAGAACTACGCCAAGTTCGCCCGCGCCCTGCCGGACACCCGCGTGTTCTACGCCGTCAAGGCGAACCCGGCGCCGGAGATCCTGCAGCTGCTGGCCGACCTCGGCTCGTGCTTCGACTGCGCCTCGGTCGTCGAGATCGACATGGCGCTGGCGACCGGCGTGAAGCCCGACCGCATCTCGTTCGGCAACACCATCAAGAAGGAGCGCGACGTCGCCGCCGCCTTCGCCCGTGGCGTGCGCCTGTTCGCGGTCGACTGCCGCGAGGAAGTCGAGAAGATCGAGCGCTCCGCCCCCGGCGCCCGCGTGTTCTGCCGCATCCTGGCCGACGGCGCCGGCGCCGAGTGGCCGCTGTCGCGCAAGTTCGGCTGCGTCCCGGCGATGGCCGCCGACGTGCTCGAGCACGCCCACGCCCGCGGCCTCGTCGCGTACGGCGTGTCGTTCCATGTCGGCTCGCAGCAGAACAATGTCGGCGCGTGGGACGCCGCGCTCGCCTCCGCCGCGGAGATCTTCCGCGAGTGCGAGCGCCGCGGCATCTACCTGTCGATGGTGAACCTCGGCGGCGGCTTCCCGACCCGCTACCTGAAGGACATCCCGGCGGTCGACGCCTATGGCAATGCGATCTTCGAGGCGCTGAAGGCGCATTTCGGCAACCGCATCCCGGAGACCATCATCGAGCCGGGCCGCGGCATGGTCGGCAACGCCGGCGTGATCGAGGCCGAAGTGGTGCTGATCTCGAAGAAGTCGGACGCCGAGGACGAGATCCGCTGGGTCTATCTCGACATCGGCAAGTTCGGCGGCCTCGCCGAGACCATGGACGAGGCGATCCGTTACCCGATCCGCACCGCCCATGACGGCGACGCGGTGGCCCCCTGCGTGCTCGCCGGCCCGACCTGCGACTCGGCCGACGTGATGTACGAGAAGGCGCCCTACGCGCTGCCGGTCAGCCTCTCGATCGGCGACAAGGTGCTGATCGAGGCCTGCGGGGCCTACACGACCACCTATGCGGCGGTCGCGTTCAACGGCTTCGCGCCGCTGGCCTCGCACGTCATCTGAGCCCTCAAGGTCCCCCACGGGGGACCGCTCGTCCCACAAAGTGACCCGCAAGGTCGTCTGACCCCCATCAGGAGGGTTTCATGGCCGTCATTCTTGACGAGGCTCCGGCTGACGCCGGGGCCCGCGAGGCCCTGCTCGACCGCGCCTTCGGCGCAGGCCGTTTCACCAAGACCTGCGAGCGTCTGCGCGAGGGCCGGATTCCGGCGTCCGGCCTCGCGCTCAAGGCGGTGGACGAGACCGGCCGCATGATCGGCACGCTGCGTTTCTGGCACGTGACGATCGGAACGGAGCGGCCCGCGCTCATGCTTGGACCGCTCGCGGTCGAGTCGGCCTCCCGCGAGGGCGGCGTCGGCTCGTCGCTGATGCGCGCAGGCCTGGCGCGGGCCGCGGCGCTCGGCCACGACGCCGTCATCCTGGTCGGCGACCGGCCTTATTACGAGCGCTTCGGCTTTTCGGGCGAGGCGACGGCGGAGCTTGAGATGCCCGGCCCGGTGGAGCGGGACAGGTTTCTCGCGCTCGAGCTCAAGGCCGGCGCGCTCGCGGGCGCGTCCGGCGAGGTGCGCGGCGCCGGCGCGGTCGCCTTCGCGCCGCGCAAGTCCGTCAAAGACCGGGTCGCAGCTCGAGCGGCCTGATTAGGCTCGCGGACTTCAGGACGCGGGGCTGACGCGGGCCGGCCTTGTCCGCGAGCAGGAAGGGCTGGACCGGCTGCCTGGTCATCTCGGCGATCAGCAGCCGCTCGCGCCGATTGTAGAGCCGCGTCTCGTCCAGCGAGACGTAGCTCTTCGGCGCGCCAATCTGGCCGCCCTTGAACACCACCACGCGGTCGGTCAGCACCAGGATGTCGCCGCGCTTCAGCGTCGGGTCGATCAGGTGCCAGTCGGGATTTGCGACGGGGTCGATGACCCGCGCCATCTGCTGCTTGGCGTCGAAGGGAGACAGCGGATTGAGCATGACGAGCCCGGTCGGCTTGCGGTGTTTGGCGGTCCGCAGCGGCTTCTTCGCGACGGGCTTTGCGATCGTCACGTCCGGATGCGCGGGCGCTGCGACGGGCGCGGGCTCGCGGCGGCCGAACAGAAAGTCAAACAGTCCCGCCTGCGCGGTCGACACCGTGAGGAAGCTCGCGACGAAGGCGACCCCGAGCGTCTTCCAGCCACCAAGCTGCTTCCAGCCCATCGACCCCTCCAGCGACGACTTCTCGCAGGAGCGATGTAGCCGAGAGGCGGCCGGAATGGCGCCGCCCGGGGCCTCCCGGCGGCGCGAAGTTTTAAGTTAAAGTTAACTCGAATGAAGGGCTTGAGGCTCGCCTCACCAGCGCAGCAGGCGCGCCCCCACGGCTGCGCCGACGACCGTCACCAGGCAGACGGCGAGCGTGTACCAGACGCCGACGAAGAGCGGGGAGTCGTTCGGGCAGAAGGCGGCGTAGGCCGTCGCGCCGATCGCCCCGGCGAGCAGCCCGGCCGCCGCCCCGAGACCGGCGGGCGATCCCGGCGCGCCCCGACGCATCGCGAGCAGGATCGCGGCGAGCGGCGCCGCCGAAAACAGCGGCACGTGGACCAGGCAGACGAGCCAGTTGATCCCCATCACCCGCTCGCGCCACAGCCCGCTCGGCGTGACATACATCTCGACGAGCATGGCGGCGGCCAGCACCGCGATTGCGCCGAACAGGGCGACACGGGCGGGGGCGAGCGCCGCGCCCGGACGCGCCAGCCGCATGGCGAGCGCAGCCGCAGCGGCGCCGAATGCGCAGGTCACGACGAACTTCATCGGGAAGCGCACCGCCGCGAAGGACGGATCGACCTCCGGACGCGGCGGCAGCATGCCCCACGCGGCGATCCACGCCGCGACCGCGGAGACCGCGAGCGCGATCCACACCGCCGGCGCCAGGCGCTTCGGCGGCGTCGCCGCGTCTGCGGCGATCGCGCGGATCAGATCCTCGGTCCTCATTCCCGGAAACTCCTGTAGGCTTGGCTGAGCGCCGCCAGGCCCCTGTGCAGCGCGACCCTCACCGCGCCTTCGCTCATGCTCAGCTTCTCGGCCGTCTCGCCGATGTCGGCGCCGTCGACCGAAATGGACTTCACCACCTCGTGCTGGCGGCCCTTCAGGACGGAGATGAGCTTCTCCGCCTCGCCGGGCCTGAGGCCGTCGTCGTCGCCGGCCTCGGCCGGCAGGACCTCCGCGAAGTCCTCGACCGGCACGTGGACGCGCCGTCCCTTGCGGCGGAGCGCGTCGATCAGCTTGTTGCGCGCGATAGCCGCGACCCACGGCCCGACGGGCTGGCGTTCGTCCCAGGTGCCGCGCTTCAGATGGATCGCAAGCAGCGTCTCCTGCACCACGTCCTCGACATCTGCGGAGGCGAGCCCGTAGCTCGCCGCCCGGTTGCGGACGACGCTCCGCACGAAGGGAGCGAGCGCCGACAGCAGACGCCGATAGGCCGCGGCGTCGCCTGCGAGCGCCGACGCCATCCAGTCCGACCAGTCCGCTTCCCGTTCCTTCACGCAAGGTCCTTTGACGAGGCCTACGGCCGAAGTCGGCGGCTTGTTACGCGCGCGAGGCGGCGCGGCGGGGCCGAACTTTTTTCTACACGGATGCGTGACGGACGTAACGGCCCGGCCCGTCGCGGCGAAACCTCCGTCACGAGCCGCGCGACGGCTCGATCGGAGAACTCAGGAGAAACACCATGCCTGCTCGCACCGTCAACGCCGCGCTCGCCGGCTCCCTGCTCGCCGCCCTGTCGATCGTCTCGGCCTCGGCCGCCGAGGACAAGATGGCCGGCAAAGAGAAGTGCTACGGCGTCGCCATGAAGGGCCAGAACGACTGCGCCGCCGGCCCCGGCACCACCTGCGCCGGCACCTCCAAGGTCGACTACCAGGGCAACGCCTGGAAGGCCGTGGCCAAGGGCACCTGCACCACCATGAAGACCCCGAAGGGCATGGGCTCGCTCGAGCCGATCAAGATGTGACGCTTCTTCCCTGATCCCTCTCTCGAAGATGGGAGGGTGGCCGAGCCGAAGGCGAGGTCGGGTGGGGTCGGTTCAGAACAAGGCGCGCGGTCGACGCCGCGCTTCACGATCCAAGTACCCACCCGTCCCCGGCTGCGTCGGGGCCACTCTCCCCGCTGCCGCGGGCAGGGATCCCCATGCCGCCTCCGGAGCCGACCTCATGACCCCGACCGCCCTCCCCGCCACATCCGGCGTCGGCTTCAAGCCGGAGCATTTCGCGGCCATCCTCGAGGCCGGCTTCGACGGCTTCCTCGAGGTCCACGCCGAGAACTACATGGGCGCGGGCGGACCGCCGCACGCGATGCTCGGGCGGTTGCGCGAGGACCATGCGCTGTCGATCCACGGCGTCGGCCTGTCGATCGGCGGGGCCGGACCGCTCGACCGCGACCACCTCGCCCGCCTCAGGACGCTCTGCGACCGCTACGCACCGGAGAGCTTTTCGGAGCATCTGGCATGGTCGACGCATGACGGCGACTTCCTCAACGACCTCCTGCCCCTGCCCTACACGCAGGAGACGCTTCGACGCGTGGTCGCGCATGTCGACCAAACGCAGGACGCGCTCGGCCGGAAGATGCTGCTGGAGAACCCGGCGACCTACGTGACCTTCGCCGAAAGCGACGTTCCCGAGACCGAGTTCCTCGCCGAGATCGCGCGCCGCGCCGGCTGCGGACTGCTGCTCGACGTCAACAACGTCTTCGTCTCGGCGACCAATCACGGTTTTTCCGCCGACGCCTATCTTGCGGCGTTTCCTCTCGACTTCGTGGGCGAGATCCATCTCGGGGGGCACGACGCGCAGGAGGACGACGCCGGCGCGCCGCTGCTGATAGACGCCCACGGCGCGCCCGTGGCGGATCCGGTCTGGACGCTCTACGAGCGTGTGCTGGCGCGGACCGGCCCGATCGCCAGCCTCATCGAATGGGACAACGACGTGCCCGACTGGTCGACGCTCGCCGCCGAAGCGAAGCGCGCCGACGCCCTGATGGCCGGCGCCGCGCGCCGTCGCGCCGCCTGAGGCCCCGCGCCATGTCCGCCGCGACCGAGACCGCCTTCGGCGCCGCCCTCCGCGACCCGGGCCGCGGAGCGCCCGCCCACTTGGCTCCGTCGTCGGGCCGGCGCCCGGAGCGGCGCTTCTCGGTCTATCGCAACAACGTCGCCGTCTCGCTGATGGGCGCGCTCGCGACGCGGTTTCCAGCCGCGCGGCGCATCGTCGGCGAAGCGTTCTTCGACGAACTCGCCAGAGCTTATGTCGCGCAGCATCCACCGCGCTCGCCGCTGATGATGATGTATGGCGACGATTTTCCCGAGTTCGTCGCGCAGGCGCCAGGCCTCGACGAGGTCTCCTATCTCGCCGACATCACGCGGCTGGAGGCGGCGCGGACCCGAGCCTATCACGCCGCCGACGCAGATCCTTTGCCGGCTTCCGCCTTCGCGGCTCTCGATGGCGCGCTCGACGAGGTCCGCCTTGCGCTCCACCCGTCGGTCGAGGTGGTGCGGTCCGGGCATCCGCTCGTGACGATCTGGGCGATGAACTCCGGCGAAGCTGAGCTTGGCCCCATCGCCGACTGGTCGCCGCAAGACGCGCTGGTCTGCCGGCCCGAGCTTGACGTTTTCGTCCGCCGGCTGCCGGACGGCGGCGCGGCGTTCCTGGTGGCGCTCGCCGGGGGCGCGACGCTCGCCGACGCCGCCGGCCGCGCCGCGCAGGAGGCGCGCAGCTTCGACCTCACGGAAAACCTGATCGGCCTGATCGGCGGCGGCCTCGTCGTCGCGATCCGGCCCTCGCAACAGGGAGACGCGCCATGAGCGCCATCGACGTCCGCCCGCCCGTCCTGTCCGGCCCCGCGGAGGCGATCCGCCGCCTGTTCGGCCTGTTCGAGGCCATCCCCTATTCGCTGCTGGCGCTGGCGGCGCGGGTGTTTCCGGCGGCGGTGTTCTGGCAGTCCGGCCAGACCAAGACGCAGGGGCTGAACGTCTTCGCGCTCTCCGACAGCGCGGTGTTCCTTTTTCAGGAAGAGTACAAGCTCCCGCTGGTCGACCCGACGGTGGCGGCGCATGGCGCGGCGATCGCAGAGCACCTGTTCCCCGCGCTGCTCGTCATCGGCCTCGCCAGCCGCTTTTCGGCGCTCGCGCTGCTCGGCATGACGCTGGTCATCGAGATCTTCGTCTATCCGGACGCCTGGCCGACGCACGGCACCTGGGCCGCCTGCTTCCTGCTGGTCATCGCCCGCGGGCCGGGCGTGGTCTCGCTCGACCATCTCATCGCGAAGCGCTGGGGGTGAGGCGCGGAGCGACCGCCCTCGGTTGATTATGGCGCCTCCATCGGCTTTATCGCTGCGACGCAGCGCGAGAGCCGAAGGAGCCCCAAATGACCGACTGGCCCGTCTACGCAAAGATCGACGGCCCCATCGTCATCATCGGCTTCGGCTCGATCGGACGCGGCACGCTGCCCCTCATCGAGCGCCACTTCGAGTACGACAAGGACCGGATCGTCGCGATCGACCCGTCCGACCTCAACAAGCACATCCTCGACAAGCACGGCGTGCCGTTCATCCAGCAGCACGTCACCAAGGAGAACTATCGCGAGCTGCTGACTCCGCTGCTCACCAAGGGCGGCGGTCGCGGTTTTTGCGTGAACCTCTCGGTCGACACCGGCTCGGCGGACCTCATGGCGCTCTGCCAGGAGCTCGGCTGCCTCTACATCGACACCGTCAACGAGCCGTGGCTCGGATTCTACTTCGACAAGACCAAGGGCCCGTCCGAGCGCTCGAACTACGCGCTGCGCGAGATCACGCTCGACCTTCGCCGCCGCTCGCCGAAGGGCCTACCGACCGCCGTCTCCACCTGCGGGGCGAACCCCGGGATGGTGTCGTTCTTCGTCAAGCAGGCGGCGCTGAACATCGCCTCCGACCTTAAGCTCAACGTTCCCGAGCCGAAGAACCGCGAGGAGTGGGCGGCGCTGCTGCGGCAGATCGGCGTGAAGGGCGTCCACATCGCCGAGCGCGACACCCAGCGCACCACGGACCCCAAGCCTCGCGGCGTGTTCCTCAACACCTGGTCGGTCGAGGGCTTCATCTCGGAAGGGCTGCAGCCGGCCGAGCTCGGCTGGGGCACGCATGAGAAGTGGATGCCGGCCAACGGCAAGACCCATGAGGATCCGAAGGCGGCGGCGATCTACCTGATGCAGCCGGGCGCGGCGACCAAGGTCCGCACCTGGTGCCCGACGCCGGGTCCCCAGTACGGCTTCCTCGTCACCCACAACGAGTCGATCTCGATCGCCGACTACTTCACCGTCTGGGAGGACGGCAAGGCGGTCTACCGCCCGACCTGCCACTACGCCTACCACCCGGCCGACGACGCCGTGCTGTCCTGGCACGAGCTGTTCGGCGCGGAAGGCAAGGTGCAGGACAAGCTGCACGTGCTCGACGAGGACGAACTCACCGACGGCGTCGACGAGCTCGGCGTGCTGCTCTACGGCCACGGCAAGGGCGCCTACTGGTACGGCTCGCAGCTCTCGCTCGAGGAGACCCGCACGCTTGCGCCCTACCAGAACGCGACCGGTCTGCAGGTGACCTCCGCCATCCTCGCCGGCATGGTCTGGGCGATCGAGAACCCGAACGAGGGCATCGTCGAAACCGACGAGATGGACTTCAAGCGCTGCCTGGAGATCCAGCGCCCCTATCTCGGGCCGGTGAAGGGCTACTACACCGACTGGACGCCGCTCGAGAACCGCCCGGGCCTGTTCCCGGAGGAGATCGACGAGAGCGATCCCTGGCAGTTCCGGAACTTCTTCGTCGGGTGAGGAGCGGTCGCGAACCCTCGCCGCCGGGCTCGACCCGGCGGCGGCGGCGTTTGGCTCGACGGCCTCAATCTCTAAAAGTAGTGGGCGCTTTCGGCGCCGTCGAAGCGGCCGGCCTCAAGGCAACACGCCTTGAAACCGGCGGCCCGATCCGCAGGGGCACGGATCCTTGCGGCCGAGCCTCTCGATAAGTTCGACGTCGCCGTGGACGATGCGGACACCGCGTTTGACGCGGGTCTCGGACGGGAACGACTTACGCCGTTTGCTCGTGCGTTCGAAAGCACGAGGCGTCGTCGTGGATGCGCTTGATCGCCATGACAGCCTCCCGGTCTCATCCGCCGAAAGCCGGCGCGCGCCTCGATAGACGGCGCTGACCTCCTCGGCAACAGGTCCCCGCGACGCTGACGTTCGGGCCGCGCGCTTGGCTCACGCGCCTGCTGGCGCTAGGGATGCGCCGTCTCCCGCAGCAAAGCCGACGCCCGCATGTCCTCCTCCGCCGTCTGGCGTCCGTTCACGCAGCACGCGCTCGAGCCCGACCCGCCCGCGATCGCCCGCGCCGAAGGCGCGTGGCTCACCGACGCGAGCGGACGGAAGATCCTCGACGCCATCTCGTCCTGGTGGGTCACGACCCACGGCCACCGCCACCCGCGTATCATCGCGGCGATCCGCGAGACGGCGGAGAGCCTCGACCAGGTCATCTTCGCCGGGCTGACGCACGAGCCGGCCGAACGCCTGGCCGCCGGCCTCGTGGAGATCGCGCCAGCCGGCCTGTCGCACGTGTTCTTCTCCGATTCCGGGTCGACCGCGGTCGAGGTCGCGCTGAAGATGGCGTTGGGCTACTTCCGCAACCTCGGCGAGGCGCGCACGCGGGTCGCGGTGCTCGAGGGCGGCTATCACGGCGACACCATCGGCGGGATGAGCGTCGGCGAACGCGGCGTGTTCAACGCGGCCTATGCGCCGCTGCTGTTCGAGGTCGAGCGGGTTCCGTTTCCGGGCGACGGCGGCGAGCAGGCGGCGCTCGACGCGATCGAGCGCGCAGGCTCACGAGGCGACCTCGCCGCGCTGCTGGTCGAGCCGCTCGTGCTCGGCGCCGGAGGCATGCGCATCTACACTCCTGCGACACTGGCGCGGCTCGCGGAGGCCGCCCGGGCGCACGGCGCGCTGCTGATCGCCGACGAGGTCATGACCGGCTGGGGCCGGAGCGGAACCCTCTTCGCCTGCGAGCAGGCCGGCCTGTCGCCCGACATCCTCTGCACGTCGAAGGGACTGACCGGCGGCGCGATCCCGCTCGCGGCGACGCTTGCGACGCAGGCGATCTTCGACGCGCACTGGTCGAGCGACAGGGCCAAGACCTTCTTCCATTCCTCGTCCTACACCGCGAACCCGATCGCCTGCGCCGCGGCGCTCGCCAATCTCGACGTCTGGCGCGAGGAACCGGTCCGAGAGCGCATCACACGGCTGGCGGAAATGCAGGGCGAACGGGTGTCGCGCGTGGCTTCCGACCCACGGTTCCGCAACGTCCGTCGCTGCGGGACGATCGCAGCCGTCGATCTACACGTCTCGGACCCGGGATATCTCGCGGACGTCGGTCCGAGACTGCGCGCATTCTTCCTGGAGCGCGGCCTTCTCGTGCGGCCGCTCGGGGACGTGATCTATCTGATGCCGCCATATTGCATCACCGAGGCGGAGCTCGACGTGCTGTACGACGCCATCGCAGAGGCGGCGGACCGGTTCGGAGCGCCGCGATGAAAGCTGCCGGAACGACCATCCTCGGCTTCGGCCATGCGGTCCCGGCGCGCCGGGTGGCGAGCGCCGAGATCGAGCGCGACCTCGGCCTCGAAGACGGCTGGATCGAGCGGCGCACGGGCGTGCGGGAGCGGCGCTGGGCCGGGCCCGACGAGACGCTGACAGACCTTGCGACGAAGGCCGGCGAGCGCGCCCTCGCCGCGTCGGGGCTCGGCCGCGGCGACGTCTCGCTGCTGCTGCTCGCCACCTCGACGCCGGATCGGCTTCTGCCGCCCTCGGGTCCGCTGGTCGCGCACAAGCTCGGCCTGACGCGCGCCGGCGCGGTCGACATGGCGGGCGCCTGCGCGGGCTTCGTCTATGCGCTGACGCTCGCCGACGCGCATGTCCGCGCCCATGGCCGCCCGGCGCTGGTGATCGCCGCGAACCTGCTCAGCCGCCGCATCAATTTCGCCGAACGCGGCGGGGCTGCGCTGTTCGCGGACGCGGCCGGCGCCGTGCTGCTCGGTCCGACGGACGACGCAGGCTCCGGCGTGCTCGGGCAGTCGCTCGCCTCCGACGGCGCGGGCTACGATCTCGTCTCGATCGCGGCCGGCGGCAGCGAGCGTCCGTTCACGGCCGACATGCCGATCGAGGACACGCGCATGGCGATCTCGAACGGCGGAGCGCTGTTCGCCGGCGCCGTCCACCTGATGACCGAATGCTCGCGCGAGGCGATGGCGGAGGCGGACGTCGCGGTCGAGGCGATCGACCGCTTCACGCCGCATCAGGCGAACGCCCGCATCTTCGCGGCCGTGGGCCGCAAGCTCGGCCTCGCCGACGGCGTGATGGTGAGCACGGTCGCCGACTATGGCAACTCGTCGGCGGCGACGATTCCGCTGTCGCTCAGCCTGTCGCATGAGGCGAGGCCGATCCGGCGCGGCGAGACCCTGCTGCTCGCCGCCGCAGGCGCCGGACTGACCGGCGGCGCGGCGGTCTATCGAACCTGATCCTCGGCGGAGAAGGGACCGGCGCAAGGCCGGTCCCGGCTCAGTTCCTCGGATTGATGAGGGTCCGGTCGAGGGTCTCGTAGGTCGAGGCGAGATTGCGCGCCTGGCCGATGATCGTCAGGAACTTCTGCAGCTCGGTGAGCGCCGAGTTCGCGACATAGAGCACGTCGCGGTCGCGCACGGTGAAGCCCTTGGCGTAGAAGTAGGCGCGCGGGTCCCGCAGGTCGACGCGATAGACCACCGGCACCTTTGCGCCGAACCGCCCGTCATAGTCCGGCTTGATCTGCTTGAGCGCCGAATCGGGCTCGTAGCGGAATACGAAGAACGCGCCCGGATCGGACCGGTTGTCGACCAGGCCGCCGGACTTGCCGACCGCCTCGAGCAGCGTGACCTTCTCGGAGCCGAACTCGACCGGGCCCGGCCGCGTCACCGCGCCGAAGGCCAGGAAGATCTCGGGGTCGCGGGCGACATAGATGCGATCGCCCGGGAGCACGAAGACATTCTCCGGCGGATTGTCGATCAGGTCCTTCATGATCGCGGAGCCCTGCGCGTTGCCGCGCTGGAGGGTCACGCGCGTCTCGTAGGCGGCGGCGCGAAGCCCGCCGCCCGAAGCGATCGCGTCGAGGATGCGGTCGCCCGCGGCGGAAATCGGCTTGCGGCCGCCGTTCGCGACCTCGCCGGCCAGCACATAGGTGCGCTCGACCGTCTCCTGGATCGCGACCAGCGCCTGGGGCTGGATCGCCCGGCCCTCGAGCGCCGCGACGATGCGCTTTTCGATCTCCTGCGGGGACGAGCCGGAAGCCCGGATCTTCCCGCCATAGGGCACGGTGATGGTCCCGTCCGAATCGACGCGCTGCGCGAAGGTGACGCGCGCGCCGTACTCGCTCGAGAACAGGCCGCCCTGGCCGGCTTCGAAGATGGTGATGGAAAGCCCGTCGCCGATGCCAACGATCTGGTTCGGCTTCGGCCGAGGCGCCGCGAAGCGCTGCGAGAACGCGGTCACGCGGTACTGGGACAGGATATCGACCGCGCGCTGGTCGAGATTGACCAGCACGTAGTCGGTGAGCGCCTTACCCTCGCCGGTCGTCGTGATCTGCTGGGTCGAAGGACCCGTCGCCGGCAACGCCGAGCAGCCCGCCAGCAGGCCAGCTACGACGCAGGCTATCGCCACGCCGGTTACGTTCGTGGACCGCATTAGTCCTCACGCTTCGTACAACCCCGAGCGTCCCGGTTAGCACCGAAGGCATTGCCTCACAACTAACGGAGCGGCGCTCGGCCCAGCAGTCGCATTTGCGCCATCGGTTGGCGTCCGCCGTGCGTTTTTTAGGCAACAATCAGCGATGCGTCCGCTCGACCATCAGGCGGCTCACGGCGTCGACGTCGAGGTCGAGGCGGGGCGTGGAAGACGCTGCGATCCGGCGCGAATCCCACAGCACGTAGTCGGCCGCACGCCGGTCGGGCAGCGCCGGAAGCAGTGTGCGGGCAGGCGCATGGTCGCCGTAGAGGCACAGCGTCCCGCCGCCCGGGCGGGCCCTCAGCGCATCGGCTATGCGGCCCATCATTCGGTCGGAATTGGCGAGGTGGATGGCGTACTGATCCTCCCCCACGTCAACGCCCGGCAGGCGCCCCGGCCCCCACGGCCCGTGATTCTCGATGGTCACGACGAACAGAAAGAGCGGGCCGTCCGCCCTGCCGATCTCGGCGGAAACGGCGTCGGCCACCGCCGCGTCGCCGACATAGGGTCCGAAGCGGTCCGACGGAGCGAAGGCCTCCCCGTCGATGAAACGGTCGAAGCCGAGCTGCGGCGCGAGTTCGTCGCGCGCGAAAAACCGCCGGTCGTAAGGGTGCATCAGCGCCGTCCGCCAGCCGGCCCGCCTGAACCGGACCGCCAGCGAGGCGGCGGCGTAGTCCGGCGAGACGAGATAGGGGTCGAAGGCGTCGAAGCCGAGGGATTTGGTCGGCAGTCCGGTCAGGAACCCGAACTCGGCGCGCATCGTATAGGCGCCCTCCGCCGGCACCCGGCAGCGGCCCCAGGCGAGCCCCTCCTCGCAGAGCCGCCGATATTCCGGGAGCTCCGGCCCCTCCGCCCCGCGGGCCGCGACGTCGGTGAAGCTCTCGCACTGGATGGCGACGACGACGTCGGGCGCGAGCGGGCCGATCGGTCGCGCCTCGGCCATGGCGTGGCTCGCCGCCGCCGAGGGCCGGGGATCGCTGCGCCAAGCCTGCCAGTGCAGCGCCATGGTGGCGCCGAGGCCGAACCGGGCGATCTCGCCGTCGAGGTCGGGCGATTCGCCGAGCAGCGGGCGCGCGAGCCGCGCCGCCCACCGGGATCGCAGCGCCAGCACGGCGAGCGCGACGACCAACGGGGGCACAACGACGAGCGGCCATCCGCCCGCCGGCAGGATCGAAGGCTCGACGGCGAACCAGCCGGCCGTCGCGACCGCGAGCGCCGCGAACACCGCAAGCGCCTTCGGTTCGGCCAGCTTCTCGGCGTAGTAGAGCCGCGGGTGCCGGATCGCGAGCTTCACCAGCGCGAAGTCCGAGAACACGACAGGTTCGCCCAGGATGCGCGCCTTCATGGCGCTTCCCGCGCCGAACAGGAAGGCGACGACGCAGGTCACCAGCGCCGCATGCCACGGGCGCCAGGACAGCGAGAACGCCGCGGCGAAGATCACCACGTGGACCAGCAGCCGGAGGATGAGCGCCCGCGCCGGCGCCCGCAGCGTCGAAAGACGCGGCGGCTGGCGCTCGAGCGCGAGCGAGAGCGCGAAGGACAGCGCGAAGGCGATTGCGAGCGCGATCACCGAAGTCTCCGCGCGATCGGCCCCAGCAGCCGGTGCCGCCCGAGGGCATAGACGTGGCGCAGCCGCGCGGCGAGACGGCCGGACGGCGAGGCGGCGCGGGCCTTCTGCTCGACCAGGCGGTCGAGCGCCGTCTCCGGTCCGCAGGGTAGCCCGGTGCCCGGATCGCAGTAGAGCGGGTAGAGGATCAGCGCTGCGGCGACGAGTTCGTCGAGGCTCCTGCGCCGGCCTCGTCGCGGATGCGGCGCGAGGTCTTCCGTCAGGCCCCAGCCGGCGTAGAACGGCTGGCCATGGGTCGCGACGTCGAGCCCGCGCAGCAGCGCCTCGAAGCCGGACAGCGATGTCATGGTCTCGACCGCCCGGCACTGGTCGTAGAGCGCGACGATCGACCCGCCGACCACCACGGCGTCCGCGAGATGGCGAAGGTCCGCGTCGGTCACGGCGCCGATCCGGTAGCCCGCCACAACGTCCGGATGCGGCTTGTAGACGATGAAGGCGTCAGGTCGGCGGGCGCGCGCCGCCGCCAGAAGGTCGCGGTTCGTCCGGACCGCGCCGGCGCCCTTCAGGATGGACGCGTCGTCCTCGACCTGCCCCGGCACCAGCACCCCGTAGCGGCCGGGCGGCACCACCGGCTCGGAGGCCGCGCCCACATTGTACTTGGTGAGGCTTTCCGCCACGAGCCTGCGCCGCAACCGTCCCGCGCGCTCGACCAGCGTCGCCGGGATCTCGGCCGTGGCCAGGATTTTCTCCAGGTCGCTCGGCCGCGAGGGGTCGTAGTAGATCCCGCTCTCGTCCATCACGAGCGAGAGCGGCGGCACGAAGGCGGCGCCGAGCCCGACCGAGCGCACGAAACCGTCCTCCAGCCTGCCGAACGGCGCGCCCTCGGCGCGGGCCGCCTGCTCCGCCGCGTCGATGCTGCGGGACGCCCAGGCGACGACGCGGCCGGACGAGGCCTTGGCCTCGCGCGCCGCCGGCGCCGGAGATCTGGAGAACACCGGGGGTCCGTTCGGACCGTTCAGAAACCGCGTCACGATCGGCCGCTTCCAGCTCGTCAACCCGACGCCGAAGGAGCGCCGCGCGGTGCGCTCGCGATGGCGCAGGATGTCGAAGGCGATCTCCAGCGCGCGCGCCGCGCCGATTCGCCGGCGGTCGTACGGATCGAGCCAGACGAGTTCGGGATCGGATGGGTCAAAGCCCGCCGGAAGGAGGATTTCGCCGGGACCGGCGCGCTCCAGGAGATCTGTGAGCGCGGCGGCGGGATCGCCGGTTGCCGAGCCGATCGGCCCGGCGGCCGGGAGGCCGCGCGCGCGATAGCTCAGCGGCCGGCCGCGAAGATTTAATACGACTAGATTTATAGTATTATCCGAAAGCGTTCGCAGCGGAACGTTTCGCTCTTCCGCCAGTCGCTGCGCCTCGACTTCCAGCGGATCGCCAGCATGCGTAAAAACACCGAGGATATCGGTGTGTCTATTCACGACTCGTGTTGCAGGAAGGCCCGCAATCGCCGCGACGTCTGCGTCCCGTTCGCGCAAAAGGCGCGAAACGATTGCCACTTTTCCGGGCCTGTGGTTCAAAAGGCGGGTCCGAGGTCGGTTCAAGCCGTCGTCGCGGTCAGCGCTAATCGCGCCGGGCCGCGGATGCAACGCCCTGATCCGCCTGCACGACCCGCCTGGCGTGAGTTTCCGTCGCGGTCGTGGGACATGGGGGCAGCATGCGAATCGGGTCGCCGGGTTCTGGCGGCTCGAACGGGGTATCCGTTTATGATCAGCGGCGGAGAGCAGTCTGGACCGCGGCCCGGCCGCACGTTCCTGTTCCTCCAGGGCCTCGCGTCGCCCTTTTTCGTGCGCCTCGGACATGCGCTCAAGGCGCAGGGCTACGGCGTCTCGCGCATCAACCTCAATCTCGGCGACCGCATCTTCTGGAACATCCCGGGCGCGGTCGACTATCGCGGCCGGTTCGACAACTGGCGCGGCTTCCTCTCGAAGTTCATGGACGAGCGCGGGGTCACCGACCTCGTGCTGTTCGGCGACGGCCGGCCCTACCATCGCGTCGCGATCGCCACCGCGCAGCTGCGCGGCGTCAACGTGCACGTGTTCGAGGAAGGCTATTTCCGGCCGCATTGGATCACGATGGAGGAAGGCGGGGTCAACGGCTTCTCCGGCCTCCCGCGCGACCCCAAGTCGCTGGAGCGGATCGCCGCCGAGGTTTCCGACCCGGCCGAGCCGCTGCCGATCCACGGCGACATGCGCGCCCGCACCTTCTGGGACGTGCTCTACAATCTGAGCAACACCTTCGTCCCGTACCTCTACCCGTTCTACCGCCGCTACCGCCCGAACCATTGCCTCGTCGAATACGCGGGCTGGGTCGGCCGCAAGGTCCGCGGCAAGGCCGAGGCGAAGCGCGCCGGTACGGTCGAGCGCACGCTGAAGCGATCCAAGGCGCCCTACTTCCTGCTGCCGCTCCAGCTCGACAGCGACTACCAGATCCGCCTGCACTCCCCGTTCAGCTCGATGACCGAGGTCGTCGACCTCGTGGCGCGCTCCTTCGCGGCGCATGCGCCGGCGAACGCCAAGCTGGTCGTCAAGCTGCACCCGCTGGACAACGGCCTCGTCAATCGCCGCCGCCAGACCAAGATCACGGCCGACAAGTCCGGTCTCGGCGACCGGCTGGTCTATCTCGACGGCGGCGACGGACAGGCGCTGGTCGACGGAGCGGCCGGCGTCGTGGTGGTGAACTCGACGATGGGCACAATGGCGATCGACCGCGGGCGCCCGACGGTGGCGCTCGGCCAGGCGATCTACGACATCGAGGGCCTGACCCATCAGGGCACGCTCGAGACCTTCTGGAACGCCCCGAGCGCGCCCGATGCTCAGACGGTGCAGAACTTCCGCAAGGTCGTGTCGGCGCGCACTCAGCTCAATGGCGGCTTCTATTCGCGCGAGGCGATCGCGATCGCCGTCGAGAACGCGATGACGCGCCTCGTCGCCATGGCGCCGGCCGCGCAGGCGCGGGCCGTCGCGCTCGAGTGGACCGCCGAGCCCGGCTTCCGCGAGGCCGGCTCCGCCGTTCCCGGCGAGTGAGCCGAAAAGCCCCGACCTCCATCGTCCTGACCGGCGCCGGCCGCGGCATCGGCGCGGCGCTCGCGCGCGTTTACGCCGGGCCGGGCGTCGCGATGCTGCTGATCGGCCGCGACCTGCCGCGGCTCGAGGCGGTCGCCGCCGAGTGCGCCGCGAAGGGCGCGTCGGTCGAGACGGCGGCGATCGACGTCACCGAGCATGAGCGGCTCGCCGAGGCGATCCTCGCCTTCGACGCAGGCCATTCGGTCGATCTCGTGATCGCCAACGCCGGCGTCTCCGGCGGCCTTGAGCCCGGACGCGGCTTCGAGAGCTTCGCCACGGCCCAGCGGCAGCTCAGGATCAATCTCGAGGGCGCCATCGCGACCGTGACGCCTCTGGTCGATCCGATGCGCGCGCGAAAGCGCGGCCGGATCGCCGTGATGAGCTCGCTCGCGGCGCTCCAGCCAGTCGGCGACACGGCCGCCTATTCGGCCTCGAAGGCCGGCGTGCTCGCTTGGGGAGAGGCGCTCGGCGACTTCGTCGCCGCCGACGGGATCACGGTCAGCGTCATCTGCCCGGGCTTCGTCACCAGCGACATGAGCCAGCGCTATCTCGGCCCAAAGCCGTTCGAGATGACGGCCGACGAGGCCGCGAGGCTGATCCGCCGCAAGATCGACGGGGGCGCGGCCGTCATCGCATTCCCCTGGCAGATCGTCGCCGCGATCCGCGCCGGCCGCGTCCTGCCGCGCTTCGTGCGCCGCATGTTCCTGTCGCGCGTCCCGGTCGAGATCGCGCCCGATCCGAACAAGTGACGCCGGGCGACCGCGTGAGCCGCCGCCCGGCGCGGACAGCTCAGGAGCCCTTGGCCTTTTCCGCCATGCGCCTGGCGTAGTCGGTCGGGGCGATGCCCCACTTCTTCTCCTCGGCGACGATCAGGCCCTGCTTGAACCAGTCCTGCGTCGTCTCGGAGAGGAACTTGGCGAAGGCGTCCTCGCCCTTCTTCACGCCGAGGATCCAGGGCGTCTCGAGAATGCCGGCCAGCGGCATGTGGTAGGAGGCCTTCCACTCCTCGTCGAGCAGCTTCCCCTGCACGAAGGTCTGGTCGTAGAGTTAGCCGACGCATTCGCCCTGCTTCAGCGCGAACAGCGGTTTTTCGGAGCCGTCGAAGGCCTTCACGATCGCGCCGTACTTGGCCTCGACCTCCTTGTTGTAGAACGCGCCGGAGGTGCCGCAGAGCGTCTTGCCGCGAAGCTCCTCCCAGCTTGAGAAGGACGCCTTCTTGTTGAGCAGGACGTTGACCGAGTCCGAATAGTATTGCGGGTCGATGGCGAGCACGCTCTGCCGGCGCTCGGGCTTGTCCGACATGGTCGCGATGACCACGTCGATCTTGCCCTGGTTCACGAACTCGATGCGGTTCGAGGACACAACGGCCACGATTTCGAGCTTCACGCCCAGTCTTTTGGCGATGTCGGCCGCGAGGTCCGGCTCGATGCCGACGATCTGGCCCGAGGGGTCGCGGAAGCCGAACGGCTTGTAGTCGGCCTTGATGCCGGCGACGAGCACGCCGCGCGCCTTGATGTCCTGCAGCACGTCGGCGTCCGCCGGAGCCGTCGCGCCCCAGAGGATCAGCGGCGGCAGGGCGGCGAGAAGGGCGGCTGTTCTGAACATGTCGTCGAATCCAACTGGAGGGGGAAACGCGCCGGACTGGCCATCCGCTCTTGCAAACCCTATGCCTCGCCTGAGCGACGGCCTCCCCTCCCCGCCCGCATCAAGCGATGTTGATCGGGTCGCCGGCCGGCGCTGCATGCGAGGACAGCCATGCCCCCTTCCCGAACCGGCGCCGAAATCCTCGTCGACGGCCTGCTCGCGAACGGCCTTGCGACCGGGTTCGGCGTCCCCGGCGAGAGCTACCTCGCCGTGCTGGAGGCGATGCGGGAGAAAGACTTCGACTTCGTGATCTGCCGGCAGGAGGGCGGCGCCTCGATGATGGCCGACGCCTCGGCCAAGCTGACCGGCAAGCCGGGCCTCTGCTTCGTCACGCGCGGACCGGGTGCGGCGAACGCCATGAGCGGGGTCCATGTCGCCGCGCAGGACTCGACGCCGCTGCTGCTGTTCGTCGGCCAGATCGAGCGCGGCTTCCGGCATCGCGAGGCGTTCCAGGAGCTCGACTACAGGGCCGTGTTCGGCTCGGTCGCGAAGTGGGTGGTCGAGATCGACGACGCGGCGCGCATCCCGGAACTGCTGTCACGGGCGATCCGCACGGCGACGCAGGGACGGCCCGGCCCGGTGGTGATCGCCCTGCCGGAAGACATGCTGGTCGAGCGCGCGGAGGTTTTTGACGCGCCCGCGGTGACCCCGGCGGAGACCTGGCCTGGCCTCTCCGACATGGCGCAGTTGCAGAAGCTGCTGTGGGCGGCGGAGCGTCCAATCGCGATCGTCGGCGGCGGGCGCTGGTCGGACGGCGCGGCGGCGCGGCTGGCGCGCTTCGCGGACCGGTTCGCGCTACCGGTATCCGTGACCTTCCGCCGGCAGATGCTGTTTTCCGCCGACCATCCGTCCTACGCCGGCGATCTCGGCATCGCGCCGAACCCGAAGCTCGTCCAGCGGGTGAAGCAGGCCGACCTCGTGCTGCTGATCGGCGGGCGGCTCTCGGAGATCCCGGCGCAGGGCTACACGCTGCTCGACGTGCCCTCGCCCGGCCAGACGCTCGTCCACGTCCACGCCGACGCGGAGGAGCTCGGGCGGGTCTATCAGCCAGCGCTCGCGATCCATGCCTCGCCCAACGCCTTCGCCGCCGCGCTCGAGGCCGTCCAGCCGCCGACCCGGATCGCATGGTCCGCCGCGACGGAGGAGGCCCATGCGGACTATCTCGCCTGGAGCGCGAAAGTCCCGCCGCATCCGGGCGCGGTCCAGATGGCCGAGGTGCTCGAAGCCTTCGCGAAACTTCCCGCCGACACGATCGTCACCAACGGCGCCGGCAACTACTCCGCCTGGTTCCACCGCTTTCACCGCGTCACCCGCTACGGCACGCAGGCCGCCCCCACCTCGGGCTCCATGGGCTACGGCCTGCCGGCGGCTGTTGCGGCCAAGCGCGTCCATCCCGAGCGCGAGGTCGTCGCGCTGGCGGGCGACGGCTGCTTCCTGATGACCGGGCAGGAGCTCGCGACCGCCGTCCAGCACCGCCTGCCGCTGGTCGTGCTGGTGTTCGACAACGGCCAGTACGGCACGATCCGGATGCATCAGGAGCGCGCCTATCCGGAGCGCCCGTTCGGCACAGCGCTGGAGAACCCTGACTTCGCGGCCTACGCGCGGGCGTTCGGGGCCGAGGGGTTTTCGGTGAGCGAGGCGGGAGAGTTCGCGCCCGCTTTCTCGGCGGCGCGCAATTGCGGGCGGCCGGCGGTCGTGCATGTCCGGCTCGATCCGGAGGCGATCACGCCGACGGCGACGATCGCGGACCTTCGCGCGCAGGCGAAGGTGATCGGCGTCTAGAACCCTTCGCTACTCCGCCGCCACGAGCGCCAGGCCCGCCAGAAAGCCCGGCAGGTCGTCGGTCATGTGGTCGATATGCGGCGCGGCGTCGGCGTCGTCCGGCGCGGTCAGGCGCTCGAGCCCCTCGGGCTCGCCGTCCTGCGGCGTCACCAGCACGGTGCGCATGCCGAGCGCGTGGGGGATGACGAGGTTCTTGGACAGATCCTCGAACATCGCGGCCTTGGCCGGCTCGATGCCGTGGAGGTCGAGGAACAGCCGATAGGCCTCGGCCTCAGGCTTCGGCACGTAGCCGGCCGCGGCGATGTCGAAGACGTCCTCGAAGAACTGGTCGACGCCGAGCCGCGCGATCACGCTCTCGGCGTGGCGGCGGGAGCCGTTGGTCAGCACGAAGCGCCGGCCCGGCAGCCGGGCGATCGCCTCGGCCAGAGCGGGCGCCGGGGCGAGGACCGAATGGTCGATGTCATGGACGAAGGCGAGGAACTCGTCCGGGTCGAGCCCATCCTCGGTCATCATTCCGCGAAGGGTCGTGCCGTGCTTGCGGTAGTAAAACTTTTGCAGGGCGCGCGCCGACAGGCCGTCGAGCCCGCTGCGCGCCATCACATAGGCGGTGATCTTCGCGTCGATCTGGTCGAACAGTCTGGACGACGCCGGATAGAGCGTGTTGTCGAGGTCGAACACCCAGGTGTCGACATGGTCGAAGCCCTTGGCCTCGGCGGCGCGGGCGTGCGCCTCGACGGGCGTGAAGTTCGCATCCTTGGGCATGATGGTCATGAAGCGCCGGCCAGATCCTCTCGTCCCAGTGGCTAAGCGTCACGCCAATATGGTTAGGCGATCCTTACCGCGCCATGCGCCGCATGAATTCCTGCGCCGGATCATCCCGACCGGGGCGCAACGAGCGCCGCGTCGAAGGCGCGTGCGCCGCGCTCCAGAAGATATGTGACAGGCGATGGCGCCGAGACGACGACGAGCGTGACGAGCGTCAGCGCGATCCAGACGCCGGCCGCGATCCGGGGCCCCTGCTGGAAATAGACGACCGCGATCAGCAGGTGGATCACCGCCAGCAGCTGCGTCGAGATCCCCGACCACAGCATCGGCAGCAGGAAGAAAACGAGCCCGGTCAGCGCCATCGCTCCGGCGAACTCGGCGAACGACCGGCGCGCCTTCACGGGCGGGGCCTGGCGGTTTTCGGGACGTTTGAACTGCACGACGTTCATGCGCGGCAGTCTATCGAAACTCCGCGCGCGCCGCGAAACCCCAGGCTTGCGGCCGAAGGCCGCTTCGGTCAGCGCCGGGCTAAAAATCCTTCTCGCTCACGAAGTTCACCGTCTTCTCCTGCTCGCGGCCGCGGCCGGAATCCTGCAGCTTGAACACCTTGCTCTGGCGCTTGCAGGTCGAAGGGCCGTCGACGCAGAAACCGGCCGACGCCTCCACGAGATACTTGCCGTCGATATCGACCAAAAATTCGTATTCGCCCGCGTCGTCGAGCTGGGTCTGCTGGATCGCGAGGACGGAGCCGTCTTCCGCCTTCTGCGTCAGCGTGACGGTGGCCCCCTTTTTCTTGCCGCCCTTCACCTCGCCGTTGACGAGGAGCGTGTCCTTGCTGCGGCCGGGGTCTCTTCCGGCCGTCCACTTGCCCTGGATGCCGTTGGAGTCGGACCAGGTTCCGTCCAGCATCTTCCTGCCGGACTTGTCGAGCGTGGCCTCGAGAAACACCGTGTAGCCGACCTCCCGGTAGGGCCACGTCATCTTGATCTTGCGCCCCGAGATCGAACCGGTGACGTCCCACGAAAAGCCGCCGGCGGCGCCGGATCCGCGCAGGCCTGCGCCCGAGGAATAGATCACGAATTTCTGGTCGAGACTGGCGAGCGCAGCGACCCAGGATCCGCGGGCGTCCGCCTCTTTTCCGGCGTCGGATCGCTCCTGCGCGCTTGCGGGGCCGGCCGCAAGGAGCGCAAACGCGCCGAATAGCCAAGCAACCGTTTTCATCGCCGCCTCCCGATCGCCCCATCGTTCATCGGGCCATTGCTCGGAAGAGTGCGGCTTCAGCGCAGGGTTTGGAAGACCATCGGCGTTTCTACGTATGCGCCGAGCATTTCGGCGGCCTGATTGCTTGAAACGCCGGGCGTCTAGCGCGTGATCAGGGTGCCGGCGCCGCCTTCCGTCAGAAGCTCGATGAGCACTGCGTGCGGCGTCTTGCCGTCGAGGATCACGACGCCCTCGACGCCGCGCTCGACCGCGTAGATGCAGGTCTCGACCTTCGGGATCATGCCGCCGGAGATCGTGCCGTCCGCGATCAGCGCGCGGCACTGCTCGATCGTGAGCTGGTCGATCAGGTTCTTGTCCTTGTCGAGCACGCCCGGCACGTCGGTCAGCAGCAGCAGGCGCTTGGCGTCGACCGCGCCGGCGATCGCGCCAGCGAAGGTGTCGGCGTTGACGTTGTACGTCTGGGTGCCGTCGCCGCCCGGCGCGACCGGGGCGATGACCGGGATCTGGTCCGACGAGATCGCCCAGTCGAGCACCGTGCGGTCGACCTTGTCAGGCTCGCCGACGAAGCCGAAATCGACGATCTGCTCGGTCTTGGTCTCGGGGTCGATCATCGAGCGCGTCACCTTGCGCGCGGTGACCATGCCGCCGTCCTTGCCCGACAGGCCGATCGCACGGCCGCCCTCGGCGTTGATCGAGGCGACGATCGACTTGTTGATCGAGCCGGCGAGGATCATCTCGACGACTTCGACGGTCGCCGCGTCGGTGACGCGCAGGCCCGCCTTGAACTCGGACTTGATGCCGAGCCGGTCGAGCATCTTGCCGATCTGCGGGCCGCCGCCGTGGACGACCACCGGATTGATGCCGACCTCTTTCAGGATCGCGACGTCCTGCGCGAACCAGCGCGCCGCGTCGGCGTCGCCCATGGCGTTGCCGCCATATTTCACGACGATGGTCGCGTTGTCGTAGCGCTGCATGTACGGCAGCGCCTCAACGAGGATCCGGGCGGTGTCGTGCGGATTGGAAACGGGTGTCATCGAGGGCGGTTTCGCGTCTGGTCCGTCGGGCATCTCAGGCCGGCGGTTCTAGTCGCTTCGCCGCGACGGCTCAATGACGCCGCGTCACGCATGTCCCGCGGCGGCGAGGCCTTCGCCGAGCACCGGCCGGAGCGCGCCCCTCTCGGCGAGGCCTCTGAGCTCCGTAAGCGCCCGTTCGGCGTACCAGACCTCGAAGGCCGACGCCGGCATCGGCTTGCCGAACAGGTAGCCCTGAACGTGCGAGCAGCCCTGGCGCGTGACGAAGACGAGCTGCTCGTCGGTCTCGACGCCCTCGGCGATCGTTTCGAAGCCGAGATTGGCGGCAAGGCCCATGATGGCGCTGACGACGGCGCGCGCGCCGCCCGCCATGACCGCGTCGCGGACGAAGGAACGGTCGATCTTCAGCACGTCGAACGGCAACCGCGTCAGCGACGAGAGGTTCGAGTAGCCGGTGCCGAAGTCGTCGATCGCGATCTTGACCCCGGCCTGCTTCAGCGGCGCGAGCTCCCGAAGCGCGTGAGCCGGATCGCCCATCGCGGCGCTCTCGGTGATCTCGAGCTCGATCTGGGCCGGGTCAGCGCCGGCGGCGGCGATGATCTCGAGCGCGCGCTCGGCGAAGCGTGGGCGACGGAACTGGATGGCCGAGACGTTGACGGCGATGCGCGCCGAGACGCCGCGGGCGTGCCAGTCGGCCGCCATCCGGGACGCCTGCGCCAGCACCAGCGTTCCGAGCGGCTCGATCAGCCCGCATTCCTCGGCCACCGGCACGAACTCCATCGGCGAGACCATGCCGCGGATCGGGTGCCGCCAGCGCACCAGCGCCTCGGCCCCCGAGACGGCGCGCGTCTGGAGCTCGATCTGCGGCTGGTAGTGAAGCTCGAGCTCGCCATTTTCGATCGCGCGCCGAAGGTCCTGTTCGAGCTTCAGGCGGCCATAGGCCATCCGGTTGAGCTCGGCGCCCGCGAAGCGCACGGACTGCGGGCCGGCCGCGCGCGCAGCCGAGACGGCGGCCGCAGCCGAGCGCAGCAGCGTCGCGGCCTCGTCGCCATCGGCCGGGGCCAGCGCCACGCCGACGGCGAGCGTCGTGGCGACATGGTGCTCGCCGACGAACAGCGGGGACTCGAAGGCCGCGAGCGCGGCGGCGGCCAGCGCGCCGGCCGCGCCGGCGTCGGCGCCGTGGGCCAGCACGGCGAAGGCTGTATCCGAAATGCGCGCGACCATCGGAGGCCGCTGCTCGGCGAACTGCGATTCGCGCGCCCAGTCCGTCGCCATCTCCCGCAACCGCTCGGCGGCGCGCCTGACCGCCTCGTCGCCCGACTGCCGGCCGAGCCCGGCCGCGATCCGCGACAGCCCCTGAACCTCGACCTCGAGCAGCGCCAGCGGTTCTCCGACCTGCAGGGCGCTTGCGAGCCTGCTGGTCAGGCTGGCTCGGTTGGGCAGATGGGTGAGCGGATCATCGAAGGTCAGCCGGTGCAGCGCGTCGGCGTTCTCCGCGAGGTCTTTTGCGATCGCGAGATGCGCCCGCGCCAGCGCGCCGACCTCGTCGGTGCGGGCGCCGGCGGCCCTGACCTCCGCCTCGGCGGATCCCGGCGACGTCACGGCGCGGGTCAGCGCCCGCAGCGGCGCGACGACCCGGTCCACGAGCAGCGCCAGCAGCGGCAAGGCCAGCCCGATGAAGACGAGCGCCGCCATGACGCCCCTTACGATCGTCTCGGACTCCGCAGCCGCAGCGGGCGCGAGCGAGGCCCCGGCGCGAAGCGTCATCGGCTCGCCGCCGACCATGACGGCCTTCGCGACATGCGCGAAATCCCGCGATCGCTCTACGAGCGCGACGCCGGCGCTTCGGGTCTCGCTGACGGCGTCAAGCGTGACGGCGGAGGCTACGGCCGGGCGCTGTCCGCCGACGATCGATCCCGAGGCGCTTTCCAGGAAGGCGTAGTCGAGCGAACCGGACGCGGCGGCCGCAGAAATCTCCAGCGGCGAGAGATCGCCGGCGGCGAGGCGCCCGGCCAGTTCGTCCACCGCGCCGGCCGTCGACCGCTCGATCGTCCGCTCGGCGGATTCGCGCGTGCCGGTCGCCGCGATCGCGACTAGCAGAATCGACAGCGCGCCGAGCATCGCCGCGGTGGCGATCGTCGCCCGGGCCGCGAGACTGCGCCACCAGCGGTTCCGGCCGCGCCGGCCTTCCGCTGCCGCGCCTGCATTCGCCATTGGGACTTCGCCTGTGGTGCCGGGGGTATGGAGGGACGTGTCTTCGGTCCCGAAATTTTCGCCCGCTCACGGTGAAGGAAGCGTTGACGCAGCCGTTATCCGGCCTCAACCAAACCGAAAGATCGCTTCGGCTATGGTCCGTGCGACGCGGCAGGACGCTGTCGTCCTGGCCGAGGGGGCTGTCCGTCGATGGCGGTGCTGATCACAGGCGGAGCCGGCTATATCGGGTCGCATATGGCGCTTGCGCTGCGCGACGCCGGCGAGCCGTGCGTCGTCCTCGACGATCTCTCCACGGGCGTGCGCGAGGCGGTGCCCGCCGGCGTGCCGCTCGTCGTCGGCGACGTCGGCGACGCCGCGCTGGTCCTCAGGGTGATCGCCGACCACGACGTCGACGCCGTGGCGCATTTCGCGGCCCGCATCTCAACGCCGGAATCCGTCCGTGATCCGCTCGGCTACTTCGCAGCGAACACCGGCAAGACCCGCGACCTCCTCGCCGCGCTCGTCGCCGCGAAGGTCCGCCGGTTCATTTTTTCCTCCACCGCCGCCGTCTACGGGCTGAACCCGCCGACGCCGACGGCGGAGACGGCCGCCTGCGCGCCGTCCTCGCCCTACGGCGTATCGAAGCTGATGTCGGAATGGATCGTCCGCGAGACCGCCGCGGCCCACGACCTGACCCACGTGACGCTGCGCTACTTCAACGTGGCGGGCGCGGATCCGAAGGGCCGCAACGGCCAGCGGGCAGCAGGCGCGTCGAACCTCATCACGGTCGCGACCCGCGCCGCGCTCGGGCTCAACGGCGGACTGGAGGTCTTCGGCGGCGATCTTCCGACGCCGGACGGCACCGGCGTGCGCGACTACATCCACGTCTCCGATCTCGCCGAGGCCCACATCGCGGCGCTCGCGCACCTTCGGGGCGGCGGCGAAAGCCTGACGCTGAACTGCGGCTACGGTTGGGGCTATTCGGTGCGCGAGGTCGTCGCTGCGGTGCGCAGGGCCGCGGGGGATTTTCCCGTGCGGGAGGCGCCGGCGCGGCAGGGCGATCCCTATGTGTCGATCGCCGACGCCAGCCTGATCCGCGAAACCTTCGGCTGGCGACCGCAGAACGCCGATCTCGACCAGATCGTCGGCGACGCCCTGCGTTGGGAAAAGGCTCTCTGGCGGCCCCGCCGCGCCAAGCCGGGCTCGGTCGCCCGCCCGGCCGCCGCGCGGCGCCGGGCGAGCTGAACCGGGCGGTCCCTTAGAAGACCGCCAGATACTTCAGCAGCGAGATGATGCCGATGATGATGACGATGATGCGGGCGATCTGTTTCGCGCGCCCGTCAATCGGCAGCATGCCGATCAGCCAGAGCACAAGGACGATCACCAGGACGGTGATCAAAATGCCGATGAGCGGCCCTTCCATGTCTCGTCACCCTTCGAGCTGAGACGCAACCGGGGGTCGGTTCGAAGCGCCGGCCCGCTCCCCGATCTTCGCGCGCCGACACAAGGGCCAAACGCGCCGTCGGCGTGGACGTTCCGGAATGTCTTCCTGTCACAAAGTCGGGGGACGGCGGGGGCCGGCCTTCGCCGTCGCGAGCGCCCGGCCGAGGGCGTCGGCGAAATCGGCGCGTTCGTCCGGCGACAGCGCGTCCGCCACGGCGAGGCGCGAGCCGCGGGAGGCGACCGCCAGCCGCGTCATGCCGAACTCCTCGTCCTGCTCGCTCTCGAGCCGCACCCAGCTCGGGTTGAAGCGCCATTCGCTCGCGGCGCCGCGCGAGGTCACCTTGCGGACCAGCAGCTCGACATAGGAGAGCGCCACCTGCTCGCAGGCCCGCGCCTGCGCGAATGAAAAGCGGAAGGCGAGCCACAAGGCCAGAACGTCGAGGCCGAGAAATCCGATCACCGGCCAGGCGCCGATGATGAAGAACGGAACGCTGAGGATCGCGGAGAAGACGCCGAAGGCGCCGAGCACGATTGCGACGCCTTTCGGCCCGAGCGAGCGATGCGGGCGGATCTCGGCGGCGAAGACCTGCTCGTCGGCAGGAAAGCCGTCCCGTTCGGCGCCCACTTCGCGGTGGACGCCGGAAGCCGCGGCCTCGTCGTCGGTGGCGCGCTCGGTCATCGGCTCAGTATAACGGCGCGATGGCCGCCCGACAGTCCTCCGCTGACAAACCTTCGCCGGACAAGAAGCCGTCGCCGAAGAGGCCCGCGCGCAAGCGTGGACCGGCGCGCCTGCCGGCCGCGACGGTCGAGGAGATTTTTCGCCGCTTCGAGGCGCGCGACCCCGAGCCGAAGGGCGAGCTCGAGCACACCGATCCCTACACGCTGCTGGTCGCGGTGGTGCTGTCGGCGCAGGCGACCGACGTCGGCGTCAACAAGGCGACGCGAAAGCTGTTCGCCGAAGCCTCGACTCCTGAGGAGATGGTCGCGCTCGGCGAAGACCGCGTGCGCGAGCACATCAAGACGATCGGCCTGTTCCGCAACAAGGCCAAGAACGTCATCGCGCTGTCTGAAAAGCTGATCGCCGAGCACGGCGGCGCGGTGCCGCCCTCGCGCGCGGCGCTGGAGCTGCTGCCCGGCGTCGGCCGCAAGACCGCGAACGTCGTGATGAACACCGCCTTCGGCGAGCCGACCATCGCGGTCGACACGCACCTGTTCCGCGTCGGCAACCGCACGCGGCTCGCGCCCGGCAAGACGCCGCTCGCGGTCGAGCTCGGGCTGGAGAAAACCGTGCCGGCGCGCTACCGCCGGCACGCGCACCACTGGCTCATCCTGCACGGCCGCTACGTCTGCAAGGCGCGCAAGCCGGACTGCTTCCGCTGCCTGATCGCGGACCTCTGCCCGTTCGAGCCTAAGACGATCGCCGTTTGAGAAGATAACACGACTAGAGATACGCCTGTATTTCTGCCTTCTTTTTTATGTTCAAAGAAATAGGAGATTGAGCGCTATTCATGTTAATCAGATCTTTTTCCTTTAACACCTTCAATGAGGATTCGATCGACATTAGATTTTTCAAATAATGATTTTTAAGCGTATCCAATGATACAGATTTTTTTCCCCAGTATTTCCGCCTAAACAATAGCGCAAGTATTTGCCTTGCACCAACATCGATATCCATCCGGGTCGCAAATCCAAGAATCGACTGATCTAGACTCTCCAGTATGTTTTCATACTCGTCTATTCCGAAATAATGACTATGAGTTTTTCTCACTGAAGAAACATCAGAGGATCCGATCATTACCACCTCGTAATTGTCTGCCGCAGTAAATTGCCTTTCATACGAAACATACTTCTTGACTGCCTCAAGCGGATCGCGGCCGACCGTGTCCCAAGTCACGAAGGCTCCCGTGTTCCAGTCAAATACAATGAGCCAATTATTCAATCCGTCAGACGCACCCTCTGCAGCCGATAGAGTCTTCACTATATCCTCATTGACGAAACTATCGAAAACTCGGTTCTTATCGGACTGAGAGATCACCGCTTCCGCCCTCAGTCTTAAATCATCGAGAAGTATCTTTGACTGATGGCTAGGTTCCCGACTTCCTTCTATTTCATAGAAAACATCTGACAACACCTTAAAATATGCAATTACGGCTTCATCACCCTCCTTTTCCTTGAGATGATATCCATATATGACGGACGTTCTCTCAATCGACTCTGCCCAATAATGCTGGATTCTACTTCTTATCTGTAACTCTAAATTCTTACCGGCGCGATCTATAATTAAATGAACCGAGCGATAACCTGTATCATCACGCCCTCGATCTCGATAGTCGGTAACACGAGATATAGTAAAAGTACTACTATCCGCTACGTGATCCTGAATAAACTTCAGCAGCTTATCTACATCTCTATTATTATCTACAATAATTCGGCAACCTCCAATATCTTGAAGCTGCGTCAACCTGACACTTAATCTCTTCAATTTACGTATTATTTGAGGTTTTCGTTTTAATCTTTGCGCGATATAGTACCTACCTCCATATCCATGCAACCAGTTTTGCAGCTCTAGTGTTGTCCTTGAGAGTGGCTCTAAAAAAGAGGCGCGATACGAGTCAAATACATCTTCAAGCTCGATAGACTCTTCCGTCAATTCTGCCGGAAAGGCTAAGGAGCGGCCAGATTTATCAATTCTGGACTTAGAGGAAGACATCTCGATTCCAACCAAAACCAAATCACTGGCGACCCTGTTCAAGATTGCTCTATCGTCGCTTAGTCGCAAGCCAGATCACATGCCGCGCGCCCTTGCCGCTGTCGCTTGCCCGCACCCGCTTGTCCTCGACCGCGAAGCCGGCGCGCGACAGGCGCTTGGCGAAGGCGGGGTCCGGACCCTGCGACCAGACCGCGAGCACGCCGCCCGGGCGGAGCGCCGCGTGGGCGTCGCCGAGGCCCTGCGGGCCGTAGAGCCCGTCATTGGCCGAGCGCGTCATCGCCTCGGGACCGTTGTCGACGTCGAGCATGATGCCGTCCCAGCCGCCGCGTCCCGACCGGATCAGCTCCCCGACATCGTCCTGGACGATCTCCACGCGGGGGTCATCCAGGCTCGATCCGAAAATCTCCGCCATCGGCCCGCGCGCCCATGCCACGACCGCCGGCACCAGCTCGGCCACCACCACCTTGGCGTCCGGCGGCAGGCTGCCGAGCGCGGCGCCGAGGGTGAAACCCATGCCGAGGCCGCCGATCAGCGTTCTCGGCGCCGTCCGGCCCGCCAGTTTCGCCGCCGTCAGGGTGGCGAGCGCCTTTTCCGAGCCGCTCAGGCGGCTGTTCATCAGCTCGTTGTGGCCGAGACGGATCGAGAACTCCGCGCCGCGCCTCAGCAGACGCAGCTCGTGATCGCCGCCCGGCGCGAGCGCGCTGTCGAGGTGGACCCAGGGGATCACGCCGCTGCGCCGGCCGCGTTCGCCGCGAAGGTCCGCCGCCGGGCGATCAGCCAGAACGCGATCGCCGCCGCCGCCGCGACAGCCGACAAGTACATGCCGACCGAGGCGAGCCCGTAGGTCTTGCCGAGCCAGGTCGCGACATACGGCGCGGGCGAGGCCCCGAGAATGCCTGCGAGGGTGAAGGCGACCGAAGCCCCCGTGTAGCGCACCGCAGTCGGAAACAGTTCCGCCAGCGCCGCGCCGAGCGGGCCGTAGGTCAGACCCATCAGCCCGAGGCCGATCGACAGGAACAGCGCGACCGACGCCGCGTTTCCGGCGACGAACAGGCTCTCGAAGGTGAAGCCGAAGGCGAAGATGCCGAGGCTCGCCGCGATCAGCATGGCCTCGCGGCCATAGCGGTCGGCGAGCCGCGCGGAGACGGGGATCATGAGGCCGAGGAACAGGACGCCGATCATCTGCAGCGGCAGGAACTGGCCGCGGGTGTAGCCGAGCACGGACGTGCCCCAGCTGAGCGTGAAGACGGTCATCAGGTAGAAGATCGCGAAGGTGGCCGCGGCAGCGACCGTCGCGAGCGCGAGCGTTCCGCCATGGCCCGTCACCGCCGCTGCGAGCGGAACCCTCTCGCGCTCCTCGCGCTCGATCGCCTTCCGGAAGGCCGGCGTCTCGGCGATCTTCAGCCGGACCCAGAGACCGACGATCACCAGCGCCGCGCTCGCGACGAACGGAACCCGCCAGCCCCAGCTCAGGAACTGCTCGTCTTTGAGAAGATCGGTCAGCAACAGGAAGCTGCCGGTCGAGCACAGGAAGCCGATCGGCGCGCCGAGCTGCGGAAACATGCCGTACCAGGCCTCCTTGCCGGGAGGCGCGTTCTCGGTCGCGAGCAGCACCGCCCCGCCCCATTCGCCGCCGAGGCCGAGCCCCTGGCCGATGCGGAACAGGCAGAGCAGCAGCGGCGCCAGCAGGCCCGCATTTCCGTAAGCGCCGAGCGCGCCGAGTTCGCCGTAGGACGGCAGCAGGCCGATCGCGACGGTGGAAAGCCCCATCGTCATCAGCGCTGCGACCAGCGTGGCCTTCCGGCCGACGCGGTCTCCGAAATGGCCGAACAGCGCCGCGCCGATGGGGCGCGCGAAGAAGGCGATCGCGAAGGTGGCGAAGGACGACAGCGTCGCGGTCGCCGGATCGGCGCCGGGGAAGAACAGCTTGGGGAACACCAGCACAGCGGCGGTCGCGTAGATGTAGAAGTCGAAGAACTCGATCGTGGTGCCGATCAGGCTCGCGAACAGGACGCGGGCGGGCGAGTTGCCCCGAACGGCGGGCGCGGCGGAATCTGCGGTCGACACGGTGCGGTTTCTTGAGGTTCTTCGGATGGTGCCCGGAGGCCGTCGCCATAGACCTATCGCGACGCCGGGGCAATCCACTGGGCCACGTCCGGTTGGCCGGCGCATCTCATCTGAGATACAATGGCGCTCCTGAAGCTGGGAGCGCCGCCAATGTCGCAAACGTCCATGCTCCACGTGCGGGTCGACGACAAGCTCAAGACGGATGCTGCGGAAACGCTGGCGACCGTGGGGCTGACGGTTTCGGACGCCGTGCGCATCCTGCTCACCCGCGTCGTGCGAGAAGGCGGACTGCCAGTCGGGCTGACGGCCGACACGGAGGCGCATGACGCCTGGTTCCGCGCCAAGGTGCGCGAGGCGCTGGACGACGCCGCACCCGCCTTGTCCCACGCCGAGGTCATGGACGAAGCGCAGGCGCTGATCGACCGGAAGCGCCGTGCCGGTTCCTGAATGGCGTCACGCCGCTCGCGCCGATCTGCTGGCGATCGTTGACTACATCTCCGACGACAACCCCGACGCGGCGCAACGCCTCAAGGACGAAATTGAAAGGAAGGTGGCGGCGCTTCCGGAGCATCCACAGCTCCATCGCAAGGGTCGCGTCGTCGGGACGCGCGAAATGATCGTGCGCTCGAACTACGTCGTCGTCTATGCGGAAGACGCACGCGCCATAACGATTCTGAGGGTGTTGCACGGCGCTCAGCAATGGCCTCCGGGCCAGCGCTGACATCAGACGGCTGGCCCCTCAGATGATCCGCGCGATCTTCAGGAAGCCCCATGTGGCGAGGCCGGTCGCGCCCATCAGCACCATGGTCCAGAAGAAGCCGTGCGCGCTCTCCACGCCCGGCAGGCCGCCGACGTTCATGCCGAACACACCCGTCACCAGCGTCATCGGCAGGAAGAAGGCGGTGACGATCGAGAGCACGTAGAGGTTCCGGTTGGTGATCTCGGCGAGCGTCGCGGCGCGCTCGTCCTGGAGCTGGCGGGCGCGTTCCTGCGCGAGATCCAGGTCGTGGCCGACCGCGTCCAGCCGGGCGACCGCGTCGCGCAGTGCGTTGGCGTCCTCGTCGCCGGCCCAGAGCGGAGGGCGCGCCGCGAGCCGTCCCAGAGCGAGACGCTGCGGCCCGAGATGGCGGCGAAGACGCGCGAGCAGGCGCCGCACGCGGCCAAGATCGGCGGCGCCCTCGGCCGCGTCGTCAAGGATCGCGGACTCCACCGCGTCGAGGTCCTCGGTCGCGTCCTGAACCAGCTCGATGAAGGCGTCGGAGAGATGCAGCAGCAGCTGCGCGACGAGGCTCAAGGGGCGGATGTCGCACTGGCCGCGCTCCATCGCGCGGCGCAGCCGGTCGACCGCCTGCAGCGGATGGCGGCGGGCCGTCACCACCCGGCGCTCGTCGAAATAGACGCGCAGCTCGCCGACGGCGGAGGGGTCGTCGTCGAAGTCGTGATGGAGGTCGCTGAGCACGCCGGCGAGGCCGTACTCCCCGGCCTCCTTGAAGCGCACCAGCTTGTCTTCGCCGAGCAGGGTCTTCTTCGCCTGCGCCGGCAGCGTCGGCTGGTTCGACACCCAGCTCTGAACCCGGACGTCGGCGGCGTCGAGGTGGATCCAGCAGTAGCCCTCGCCGGAGGCCATCACCCTGTCGAGTTCGTCCCAGTCGAGACGACGCGCCTCGCCCGAGGGCGAGGCGCTGAAGCCGCAAATCAGTCGCGGATCGCCGAGGACATCCATCGACCTCAGAATATATGCCTGAGCAGCCAGAACAACGCGCCGGCCAGGGCGATCGACACCGGCAGCGTCAGCACCCAAGCCATCAGCAGGTTGCGGATGGTCGACATCTGCAGTCCCGACCTGTTCGCCGCCATCGTGCCTGCGACGCCGGACGACAGGACGTGCGTGGTCGAAACCGGCAGGCCGAACATGTCGGCGGCGCCGATCGTGGTCATGGCGACGAGCTCGGCGGAGGCGCCCTGCGCATAGGTGAGGTGCGTCTTGCCGATCTTCTCGCCGACGGTGACCACGATGCGCTTCCAGCCGACCATGGTGCCGAGGCCGAGCGCGATCGCCACCGCCACCTTCACCCAGGTCGGGATGAACTTGGTGGCGTTGTCGAGCGAGCCCTTGAAGGCGGTCAGAGACTTCGCCTCTTCGGCCGAGAGCGCCGGCTGTCCGGACTTCTGGATCAGGCGGATCGCCTCGGAGGCGAGGTACATGTCGTTGCGGACGTTGCCGACTTCCGAGGGCGGCACATCGGCCATCTTGCCGTAGCCGGCGACGTCCTTGGCGGTGAGGCCGATCAGGTTCTGCAGCGCCGGGATCGTGTCGGGCGCGAGCGTGCGCGATCCGACGTAGCGGGTCACCGTCTCGCGCGGGTCGCCGGCGAAGGCGGGCGCGCCGTTGGCATGAGCGCTCAGCGCCCCGACCGCCGCTTGAGCGTTGGTCGCGTAGGTCTGCATCTGCGCCGGCTCGACCGCCTTGTTGAGCGCGTAGGCCGTCGGCACGGTGCCGATCAGGATGAGCATGATGAGGCCCATGCCCTTCTGGCCGTCGTTCGAACCGTGGGCGAAGGACACGCCCGTGCAGGTGAGGATCAGCAGGCCGCGGATCCAGAGCGGCGGCGGCGTCTCGCCCTTCGGCTCGGCGTAAAGCTCGGGGCGCTTCACCAGCACCTTCATGGCGAGGAACAGCAGCGCCGCCGCAACGAAGCCGACGATGGGCGAGAGCAGCAGAGACTTGCCGATGCCGAGCGCCTGGTTCCAGTCGACGCCCGACGTGCCGTCATGGCCGGAAGCCATCAGCTGGTTCATCAGGCCGACGCCGATGATCGAGCCGATCAGCGTGTGCGAGGACGACGACGGCAGGCCGAACCACCAGGTGCCGAGGTTCCAGATGATCGCGGCGATCAGCAGCGCGAACACCATCGCGAAGCCGGCGTCGGAGCCGACCTTGAGGATGAGTTCGACGGGCAGCAGCGAGACGATGCCGAAGGCGACGGCGCCGGTCGAGAACAGCACGCCGAGGAAGTTCCACGTTCCCGACCAGATGACCGCCTGATTGGGCTTCATCGAATGGGTGTAGATGACGGTCGCGACCGCGTTTGCGGTGTCGTGGAAGCCGTTCACGAACTCGAAGCCGAGCGCGATGAGCAGAGCCAGGCCGAGCAGCGCGTAGGGCAGCCAGCCGACGGCCGGCGCGGTCTCGAGGTCGCGAAGCAGGTTCGCGCCGACATAGACGAGCCCGATCAGCAGGATGGCGGCGAATGCGCCCGTGGCGACGAGGTTGGCGCCGCCGCGCGGCTCCCGCGAGCCGGCGAACGCCGGGTGCGTGGTGTCAGACATAGCAATCCCCAAGGCGAGCCCGACAGGCGGCGCGACCACGCCGTCCTCCGTCCGCTCGGGCGGGACGCTACCCCCGTGCGATGACGGTTACGTGAACGTTAATCACGCATCGCTCACGCCACCGTGATGACAAGTGAACCAACGCCCTCGACCGCGCCCTCCAGCCGGTCGCCGCGGACGACCGGGCCGACGCCCGCAGGCGTGCCGGAAAAGATCAGGTCGCCGGGCTGCAGCTCGAACAGACGGGAGAGGATTGAGATCATCTCCGGCACGGTCCAGATGAGCTGGTCGAGGTTCCCCTCCTGGCGGCGCGCGCCGTTGACGTCGAGCGTCACCGCGCCCTTCACCGGATGGCCGATCTCCGAGGCGCGCGCGATCGTCCCGCAGGGCGCGGCGGCGTCGAAGGCCTTGCCGACCTCCCAGGGGCGCTGGAGCTTCTTGGCCTCGGCCTGAAGGTCGCGGCGCGTGAAGTCGATACCGACGGCGTAGCCGAAGACGAGCGAGAGCGCGTCCTCCTCCGCCACGTTCCGGCCGCCGCCGGACAGCGCCACCACCATCTCGATCTCGTGGTGCACGTCGCTCGTTTCGGTCGGATAGGGAAAGGCGCCGCCGTCCGGCAGCAGGGCGTCGGGCGTCTTCATGAAGAAGAACGGCGGCTCGCGATTGGGGTCATGGCCCATCTCGACCGCATGCGCGGCGTAGTTCCGCCCGACGCAATAGACCCGACGCGCCGGAAACAGGGCGGACGTTCCGCGCACCGCGACTGCGGGCTGGGGCGGCGGCGCGAAGACGAATTCGGACATTGGCATGCTCCGTCGGAGGGTCGGCGCGAGCAGAAACCGATGCGGCCGCGGCGCGCAAGCCGCACGGCCGGGCGAAAGCCGCATGGTTTCAAAGCCGGACAATCCAAAACCGGACTTGGCCTTGGCCGCCGAAACGCCCTAAAACCTCGGCTCCTCCGCCGCCGTCACGGACGCCCCATGGACATTTCCGGGTCCCACCGCATCCCCGCCCCGCGCTCGGCCGTCTGGGCGGCGTTGCAGGATCCCGACGTCCTCAAGGCCTGCCTGCCCGACTGCGAACGGCTGGAGCGGACCGGCGACGGCGCGTTCGCCGGGACCATCGCCGTGAAGGTCGGCCCGATCCGCACCCGCATCGCGGGGACGGCGGAAATTTCGGCGCCCGACGCGCCGAACCGCTTCACGCTGTCGGCCGAAGGCGCTGACGACGCCGCCGGCGGCGGCGAAGGCTCCGGCGAGGTGACGCTGGAGGACGACGGCGACGGCGCCCTCCTCAGCTACAGCGGGCGCGCGGAAGCGAACGGCAAGATCTCGCAGCTCGGCCAGCGTCTGCTGTCCGGCGTGTTCCGCAAGACGGTCGAGACATTCGCAGAGAACCTGACCGCGCATCTCGCTGGCGCGCCGCCGGCGCGGGAGCTCGGACCGGAAGGCGAAGCGCCTGCGCCGGAGGCCCTGCCGGAAGCGCCGCCGCTCGTCCATGAAGAGCCGGCGGAGACCTCGACCCCCGTTCTCGACGCGCCGCCGCTTTCGCCCGGCGTCGCGCCGGCTCCCGCGGAAAAACCGATCGCGCCGACCGCGACCCCGGACGTTCCGGACCCGGCCGCCATCGCGGCCGCCGATGCGGTCGAGGCCGAGACGGGCGGCGCGAGCGTCACCACGCGCATCATGCTGGTCGCGGCGATCGTCACGGTCGTCGGAGCGCTGGTCTACTACATGCTGCTGCAGGCGCCTCCGGGAGGCTGACCGGCCTCAGCCGTCCTCCCAGAGCTTGGCGCGTATCTGCTCGACCTTGGCGAGCCGCTCCGTGGCCTCCTGCCCGGTGAGTTCCGTCACGCGCGCCACAAGCGCCTCCGTCAGCCCCATCAGGGCGGCGAAGGAGTCCCATGCCCCGACGCTGCCGGTCGGCGCGACGAGCGTCGCCGTCGCATGCGCGGCGGCGGGCGAGCGCGGCGAATCGGTGAGGAGGATCACGGCGGCCCCGCGTTCCGCGGCCACCGCGCAGAGCCGCACCACGTCGGGCGCGTAACGCCGGACGTCGAAGACGACGACGACGCTGCGGCGGCCGACGTCGATCAGACGGTCCGGCCAGACGGACGACAGCTGGCCGATCTCCTCGACGCCCGCCCGGATGATCTCGAGGTGCCGCACCATCAGCAGCGCCATGGACTGGCTGAAGCGCCCGCCGACGACGAGAATCTGCCGGCGGGGATCGGCGAGCCTGCGGGCGGTCGCCTCGAACTGCGCCCTGTCCAGCCCCTCGAACGTCTGGGCGACGTTCGCTGCGATCTGCGCGCCGAAGGCGGTCAGCCGGTCTCCGTCACCCTCTCTCGTGGCGCGATGCGCGGTCCAGCGGCCGAGCGGGGAGCCGCGCTCCTCCGCGAGTTCGGCCCTCAGCCGGTCCTGGAGCGAGCGCCAGCTCGGCATGTCGAGCTTGGCGAGCAGGCGCAGCACCGTCTGGGAACTCGCGCCGGCGCTCTTGGCGAAGCGCGCCATCGGCGCGAGGCCGGCCACTGGATAATGCGCGGAAAGATGCTCGGCGGCCTTGAGCTCCTGCGGCGTCAGATCAGCCGTGATCGCCGCCAGTTCCTGCGCGACGGTCGCCCTGCCCGCCTGCGCCTCTTTCGTGGCCATGTCTGCCCTCGGGAACATCACACGTTCATTTCATTCCACATATTGACAGAAACCGGCGCGCGCTGGAACGATCGTTCCGCACGACGGGTATCCGACGTTCGGACCGTTCAGCGGGCATGCGCAGGCCGGAGCGAGACCCAAGACCTCGCCAGGCGAGCGATGGCGACAGGGGGATCCAGAAATGGCGCAGGACGGGCAGCCGGGCGTAGCGTACCAGACGGTCGACGCCGACTACTTCACGAAACGCGGACTGAACAAATATGCGGGCGTCGCGAGCCTCTGGGCGCTCGGCGTCGGCGCGGTCATCTCCGGCCATTTCTCGGGCTGGAACCTCGGTTTCGCGACCGGCGGCTGGGGCGGCATGCTGGTCGCCGGAATCATCATCGCGATCATGTATCTCGGCCTGACCTTCTCGATCGCCGAGATGTCCGCAGCCCTGCCCCACACCGGCGCCGCCTACTCCTTCGCCCGCACGGCCATGGGCCCCTGGGGCGGCTTCCTGACCGGCCTCTGCGAGAACGTCGAATACGTCATCACGCCGGCGGTCATCGTGACGTTCATCACCGCCTACGTGGTCTCGATCTTCGGATTGGACCCGGCCTATTCGCCGCTGCTGTGGATCGGGTTCTTCGTGGTGTTCGTCGCGCTGAACGTGTTCGGCCTCGAGCTGTCGTTCAAGGTGACGATGACGGTCACGCTGATCTCCCTCGCGGTGCTGGTGTTCTTCTGGATCAGCGCCTTCCCGAACATGAACTTCTCGCGCTGGGCGCTGAACATCGGCGTCGGCCCGGACGGCGCCCCCGTCGAACTGCCGGAAGGCGGCGGCTCGCTGTTCCCGTTCGGCTTCGCGGGCGTGCTCGCCACGCTGCCCTTCGCGGTCTGGCTGTTCCTCGCCATCGAGCAGCTTCCGCTCGCGGCCGAGGAGTCGGTCGACCCGAAGCGCGACATGCCGAAGGGCATCATCCTCGGCATGTTCACGCTGATCGTGTCGGCCTTCATGATCGTGCTGCTGAACCCCTCCGTCGCCAATGTCGGGACGTTCAAGCTGTCGACCTCGCTCGAGCCGCTGCTCGACGGCTTCCGCGCGATCTACGGCGACTCGGGCGTCGTGATCCTCGGCGTCGTGGCCCTCACCGGCCTGATCGCGAGCTTCCACACGATCATCTACGCGCAGGGCCGCCAGATCTACTCGCTGTCGCGCGCAGGCTATTTTCCGCGCGGCCTGTCGGTCACGCACTCGACCTACAGGACGCCCTACGTCGCGATGGTCGTCGGCGCCTTCGTCGGCCTCGGCGTGATGCTCGCGATCTGGTTCTCGCTCGGCGCCGAGAAGGGCTCGGCGACGATCGGCTCGGTGCTGCTCAACATGGCGGTGTCGGGCGCGATGTTCTCCTACATCGCTCAGGCCGCGTCCTTCATCTTGCTGCGCAAGAACGCGCCCCACATCGAGCGGCCCTACCGGAGCCCGCTCGGCGTTCCGGGAGCCGTGCTGACGATCGTGATCGCCGTCGTCACGCTCGGCTACCAGGCGCAGGACCCGAACTTCACCAAGGGCGTGCTCTGGGTGCTGGTCTGGTTCGCCGTCGCGATCGCCTACTTCGCCGTCTTCGGCCGGCACAAGCTGGTGCTCTCGCCCGAGGAAGAGTTCGCCCAGTCGGGCGGCAAGTCCGAGTACCGGACGCACTGAACGAGACGCCGCCGCGCTCTTGTCCCGGCCTTGAGCCGGGACCCAGACGCGCGGCGGCCGGATAACGAGCCTGGCGGGAGAGACCGTCCGGCGAGCGAAGCGGTTCTGGGTCCCGGCTCAAGGCCGGGACAAGAGGCGGACTCGATGACCAAGACAGCGCCTAAGAACGCCAAGGACCTGCTCGCGCTCGTCGACAAGCGCGGCCTCAGCCACGTCAAGGTCGGCGTCACGGACGGCGACGGCGTCCTGCGCGGCAAGTATATGAGCCGCGACAAGTTCGCCTCGGCGCTGGAGAAGGGCTACGGCTTCTGCGACGTCGTGCTCGGCTGGGACTCGAACGACCAGCTCTACGACAACGCCAGCTTCACCGGCTGGCACACCGCCTATCCGGACGCGGCGGTCCGCCTGCTGCCCGAGACCGCCCGGGACCTGACGCTCGAAGGCGACATGATCTTCGTGCTGTCGGAGTTCGCCGACAAGGCCGAGGAGGTCTGCCCGCGCGGCGCGCTGCGCCGGATCATCGACCGCGCGGCCGGGCACGGCTGGGACGTCAAGGCGGCCTGCGAGTTCGAGTTCTTCCTCTTCGAGGAGACGCCGCACTCGGTGCGCGACAAGGGCTACGCCAACCTGACGCCGATGACGCCGGGCTTCTTCGGCTATTCGGTGCTGCGCTCGGGCGTCCACGCCGAGTTCTACGCCGACCTGCTCAAGCTCGGCGCGGACATGCGCATCCCGATCGAGGGGCTGCACACCGAGACCGGCCCGGGCGTGCTCGAGGCCGCGATCGAGGTGTCCGACGCGCTCGAGGCCGGCGACCGCGCGGTGCTCTTCAAGACCATGACCAAGATCCTCGCGCAGCGGCGCGGGCTGATGGCGACCTTCATGGCCAAGTGGTCGAAGGACTGGCCCGGCCAGTCGGGCCACCTGCACATGTCGCTCGTCGGCAAAGGCGGATCGTCGGTGTTCCACGACCCGAAGAAGCCGGGCTCGATGTCGGACGAGATGCGCTGGTTCATCGGCGGCCAGCAGGCGCTGATGCCGGAGTTCCTCGCCATGGTCTCGCCGACCGTGAACTCCTACACGCGCCTGATTCCCGGATTCTGGGCGCCGACCGACGCCACCTGGGGCGTCGAGAACCGCACCTGCGCCCTCCGGGTCATCGAGGGCGGGCCGAAGAGCCAGCGCGTCGAGTACCGGGTGGCGGCGGCCGACATCAATCCCTACGTGGCGCTCGCGGCGGCGATCGGCTCCGGGATCTGGGGCGTCGAGAACAGGATCGAGCCGGACGCGCCGGTCGTAGGCAACTCCTACGACAAGAAGCATCCGGCCAAGCGCGCGCTGCCGCGCACGCTCGGCGAGGCGGCCGAGCGCTACGCGAAGTCGAAGCCCGCCAAGGAGCTGTTCGGCGAGGCCTTCGTCGAGCACTGGGCCGCAAGCCGCGACTGGGAGCAGCGCGAGTTCAACAAGGCGATCACCGACTGGGAGCTCGCGCGGTACTTCGAGATCATCTGATCTCCCACGGCCCGGGACGGCCGGCGCCGTCAAACGGATGCGTCGACAATTCCTGACAACGAACCCGGCTCAGCGCTCTGCAGGCCGGGACGACGAGTGAGCATGATGACCGACCAGATCTGCATCTCCCCCATCGACGGCTCCGAATTCGCGCGCCGCCCGACCGCTTCCGCGGCGGAGATCGAGGCCGCCGTGGCGGAGGCGAAAAGCGCCCAGGCCGAGTGGGCGGGCGTCTCCATCGCCGAACGCGCGGCGAAGATGGAGACGTTCCTCGCGGCCCTGCTCGACCTCAACCAGCAGATCATCCCCGAGCTCGCGCAGCAGATGGGCCGCCCGGTGCGCTACGGCGGCGAGATGCGCGGCGTCGAGGAGCGGGTTCGGCACTGCGTCGCCACCGCCGAGGCCTCGCTCGCGGACGTCGTGCCCGAGCAGAAGGCCGGCTTCCGCCGCTTTATCCGCCGCACCCCGCTTGGCACGGTGCTTGTGATCGCGCCCTGGAACTACCCTTTCCTCACCGCCGTCAACACGATCGTCCCGGCGCTGATCGCCGGCAACGCCGTGCTGCTCAAGCACGCCGCGCAGACGATCCTCGTCGGCGAGCGCTTCCAGCAGGCGATGGACAAGGTCGATCTGCCCAAGGGCCTGTTTAAAAACATCGTGCTCGATCACGACCAGTCGGCGACGCTGATCGGCTCGGGCGCGATCGACCACATCAACTTCACCGGCTCGGTCGGCGGCGGGAAAGCTGTGGAGCGCGCGGCCGCCGGCACCTTTGCGAGCCTCGGCCTCGAGCTCGGCGGAAAGGACCCGGCCTATGTCCGCGAGGACGCCGATCTCGACTTCGCGGTCGAGAACCTCGTCGACGGCGCCTTCTTCAACTCCGGCCAGTGCTGCTGCGGCATCGAGCGCGTCTATGTCCACGAGAAGCACTACGACCGCTTCGTCGAGGGCGCGGTCGAGCTTGCGTCGAAATACGTGCTCGGCAACCCGCTCGACGACGCCACCACGCTCGGGCCGATGGCGCACAAGCGCTTCGCCGAGGTGGTGCGCGCCCAGACCGCGGAGGCGATCGCAGCCGGCGCCAAGGCGCATCTCGATCCGAAGGCCTTCCCCGCCGACAAGGAAGGCACCGCCTATCTCGCGCCGCAGGTGCTGACCGACGTCGACCACTCGATGCGTGTGATGACCGAGGAGAGCTTTGGTCCGGTCGTCGGAATCATGAAGGTCTCCGGCGACGAGGAGGCGCTGAAGCTGATGAACGACAGCCAGTACGGCCTCACCGCCTCGATCTGGACCAAGGACGTCGACGCCGCGGAAGCGCTCGGGAACCGGGTCGAGACCGGCACCGTCTTCATGAACCGCTGCGACTACCTCGACCCCGCGCTCGCCTGGACCGGCGTCAAGGACACCGGCCGCGGCGCCTCGCTGTCCGAGATCGGCTTCCACCAGCTGACGCGCCCGAAGAGCTTCCACCTCCGCGAGGCGTCGTGACCTCCGCCGCTCTCGGCTGAACCCCATGGCCCTTCGGCTTCGGTCGGAGGGTCTGCGCCGGGCGCCGCAGCCCGACGTGACAAGTCCTCTCCGGCCCGGCCGGAGAACGACCAAGAATTTCCCGAGCGCGCTCCTTGGCCGCTCACAATCGAACGAGCATCCCCCATGAGCGCCTATACCGCCGCCTGGAACTACCCCACCCGCGTGCTGTTCGGCCCGGGCCGCATCGCGGAGCTCGGCGCGGCCTGCGCGACCGCCGGGATCACGCGCCCGCTTCTCGTCACGGACGCCGGCCTCAAGGACGCCGACATCACGGCGCGCGCGCTCGACGTGCTGTCGCGCGCCGGGCTCGAGACCGCGCTGTTCTCGGACGTGAAGGGCAACCCGACCAACGCCAACGTCGTCGCCGGCGTCGAGGCCTACCGCGCGCACGGCGCGGACGGCGTGGTGGCGTTCGGCGGCGGCTCGGGCCTAGACGTCGGCAAGCTCGTCGCCTTCATGGTCGGCCAGACCCGGCCGATCTGGGACTTCGAGGACGTCGGCGACTGGTGGACCCGCGCGGACGCGGCGAAGATCGCGCCGATCGTCGCCGTCCCGACCACCGCCGGCACGGGCTCGGAGGTCGGCCGCGCCGCGGTCGTCACCAACGAGGAGACCCACGACAAGAAGATCATCTTCCACCCCAAGCTCCTCCCCGCCGTCGTGATTTCCGATCCGGAGCTTACCGTCGGCCTGCCGCCCAAGCTCACCGCCTGGACGGGCTTCGACGCCCTCGCGCACTGCCTCGAGGCCTTCGCGGCGCCCGGCTTCCACCCGATGGCCGACGGCATCGCCGTCAACGGCGCCCGGCTGATCAAGACCTGGCTGCCGCGCGCCGTCGCGGACGGAACCGACATCGAGGCCCGCGCCAACATGCTGGCCGCCGCCTCGATGGGCGCGGCCGCCTTCCAGAAGGGCCTCGGCGCGATCCACTCCATGTCGCACCCGGTGGGCGCGCATTTCGACACCCATCACGGCCTCACCAACGGCGTGGTCATGCCCTACGTGCTGGTCGCCAACCGCCCGGCGATCGAGGAGCGGTTCTCGCGGCTCGCCAAATCCTTCGACATCGACGGCGGCTTCGACGGCTTCATCGAGTGGGTGCTTCAGTTCCGGCGCGACCTGTTCGTCGCCCATTCGCTGGCCGAGCTCGGCGTCGACGACCGCAACATCGCGGAGCTCGCGGCGAAGGCCGAGGCGGACCCCTCCACCGGCGGCAATCCCGTCCCGCTGAAGGCCGCCGACTTCGAAAAACTGTTCCGCGCCGCGATCTCCGGCGATCTCGACGCGGCGCGGGCGTGAGCGCGATGCGACCGCTGCGCCTGCTCGTCGCCGAGGGCAATCCGCCCGACATGCGCGAGCGCCACGCCGCCAAGTCCGGCCAAACGCCGAGCGTGTTCTACGCCGCGGTGCTGACCGAGCTTGCGCGCGCGCTGGACCTCGAGACGAAGATCGACCTGTGCTTTCCGGCGGATCTCGGCGCCAACCTGCCGTCCGGCGAGGACCTCGCCGGCTATGACGGGGTCGCCATCACCGGTTCCGGCCTCAACCTGTGGAAGGCGGAGACGGAGTCGCTGAACCAGGTCGAGTTCGCGCGCGCCGTGTTCGACGCCGGCCTGCCGTTCTTCGGCTCCTGCTGGGGCCTGCAGGTCGCGGCCGCGGCCGCCGGCGGCGAGGTCAAGCTCAACCCGCAGGGGCGCGAGATCGGCATCGCGCGCTCGATCCGGCTGACGTCCGAAGGCCTCGCCCATCCCATGCATGAGGGCCGGCGCGAGGTGTTCGACGCCCCGGCGATCCACTCCGACGAGGTCGCGGTGCTCCCCCCAGGCGCGACCCTGACGGCGACCAACGAGCTCTGCGCGGTGCAGGCAGCCGAGATCCGGTCCGGCAACGGCGTGTTCTGGGGCGTCCAGTTCCACCCGGAATACACCTTCACCGAGCTCGGCGGGATCCTGACGCGCTACACGCCGATCATGCTGAGCGAAGGCTTCTTCCGCGACGAAAGCGAGGCCGTCTCCTACATCAAGGATCTGGTCGCGCTCGACGCCGATCCGGAGCGAAAGGATCTCGCCTGGCGGCTCGGCGTCGCGCCCTCGGTGCTCGATCCGCTCACGCGCCGCACCGAGCTCGTGAACTGGCTGAGGCTCCAGGTCCTACCTACGCTGAGCGCGCGCGGCCGGGCGTGAGCGCCTACAGCACGTCGACGACCAGATAGGCGAGCACGACGGCGCCGACGCCGAGCGCCGTCACCTCCGCAATCTTCACCCCGGAGGAGCGGCGGCGCCATCGCCTTCCCTGGTAGGGAGGGCGCCTGCCAAAGACGGGCGGACGGTCATCGTCTTCGGGCGGCGGCTTCGGCTTCGGAAAGATGCGGAATTCCATGGCGTATCGATCGTCGTCGGGGGTTCGGGGGCGAACGGCCGTGCGGCGCTCTCACTCCCCGAACGCTCCCGCCCGGGATGGGTTCGCGCGAACGGCGCGCGAGGGTTAACGGTCGCTTACCATGCCCGCCTCGGGCCTAGACGGCCTTCAAGGCGGTCTCGACGTCCTCCAGCAGGTCGTCGGCGTGCTCCAGCCCGACCGACAGTCTGAGCGTCGCGTCGGTGATCCCGACGGCCGCGCGATCCTGCGGCGACAGGCGCTGATGCGTCGTCGTCGCCGGGTGGGTGAGGATCGACTTGGCGTCGCCGAGATTGTTCGAGATCTTCACCACACGCAGCGCGTTGCCGAAGCGGAAGGCCTCCGCCTTGCCGCCGTCGACCGCGAAGGTCGCGAGCGTGCCGCCGCCCGCCATCTGGCGCTTGACGAGGTCGGCCTGCGGGTGGTCCGGGCGCCCACAATAGGTGAGCTTCTTCACCTTGGGATGGCCGGCGAGGAAGTCCGCGACGCGGCCCGCGCTCTCCTGCATCCGCTCGACCCGGAGCGAAAGCGTCTCGAGGCCCTTGGCCAGCACCCAGGCGTTGTAGGGCGACATGGACGGGCCGGTCTGGCGCATGAAGGTGTGGAGGTGGTCCATGACGAACTTCTCGGAGCCGAGCACGATGCCGCCAAGCATCCGGCCCTGGCCGTCGATGTGCTTGGTCGCGGAATAGACGACGACGTCCGCCCCGAGCTTCAGCGGCTTCTGCAGGATCGGCGTCGCGAAGACGTTGTCGACGACGAGCAGAGCGCCGGCCTCATGCGCGATCTTCGCGATCGCCTCGATATCGTAGACCTCGAGCGTCGGGTTGGTCGGGCTCTCGAGGAAGAAAACCTTTGTCCGTGGCGTCACCGCCGCGCGCCACTGGTCGAGATCGGCGCCGTCGACCAGCGTCGAGGGCATGCCGAAGCGCGGCAGCAGATCCTCCACCACGTAGCGGCACGAGCCGAACAGGGCCTTGGCGGAGACGACATGGTCTCCCGTCTTCAGCTGGCAGAGCATCGACGCGGTCACCGCCGCCATGCCGGAGGCGGTCGCGCGCGCAGCTTCCGCGCCTTCCAGCGCGATCATGCGCTTCTCGAAGGTCGTGACGGTCGGGTTCGAGAAGCGCGAATAGATGTAGCCGGGGTCGCGCCCGTCGAAGCGCGCCTCGGCGGCTTCCATCGTGTCGTAGGCGTAGCCGGAGGTGAGGTAGAGCGCCTCGGACATCTCCCCGTAGCCCGAACGCGCTTCCGCCTCGTGGATCAGGCGGGTGGCGTCGCGGAGGGGACGATCGGCGGGAAGGCTCATGCGGCTCATGAGATGCGACCTCGGACGGGACCGGGCCGCACGGCTCGCCTTCGGAAACGGGCTTCGTCGCGCGTCCGGCCTTTTAGCAGTTTGTTTTAACGTGGCAGCAAGCCGGCCGGCCCAAGGAACCACGGGAGAATGCGGTTGAGTACGCCCGGCGGCGCTTGGCGTCAACGGCGCTAGTGGCTAAAGCGTCATGCGAGGGAGACGCTGGATGGCCTTGCGGCGAAAGCGCGGAACGTGAGCGAACCGATCGGCGGCATCCTGCCTGCGCAGGCGATCGAGCGGCTGATCGCCGAGGGCGCGATCGCGCTCGACCGGCCGGTCGCGCCCGACCAGATCCAGCCCGCCAGCCTCGACCTCCGGCTCGGCCCGGTCGTGCATCGCGTGCGGGCGAGCTTCCTCCCCGGCCCCGAGCGCTCCGTCTCCGAGCGGCTTGAGGAGCTGACCCTCCACACCATCGACATCTCCAACGGCGCGGTGCTCGAGACCGGCTGCGTCTACATCGCGCCGCTAATGGAGCGGCTCGACCTGGCGGAGGACGTCGCGGCCTCGGCGAACCCCAAGAGCTCGACCGGCCGGCTCGACGTCTTCACCCGCGTCATCGCCGACGGCGCGCGCGCCTTCGACGCCGTTCCCGCTGGCTATGCCGGCCCGCTGTTCGCGGAGATCTCGCCGCGCACCTTCCCGGTGCTGGTGCGCCCCGGCTCGCGGCTCTCGCAGCTGCGCCTGCGGCGCGGCCAGCCGCGGCTCGACGACGCCGAGCTCGCCGAGCTGCAGGCCCGCGCGCGGCTCGTCGACGACGACGGCGTCGACGTGCGCGGCGGCGTCGCGGTCACGGTGGATCTGATCGGCGACGGCGAGGGCCTCGTCGGCTGGCGCGCGAAGCGCCACACCGGCGTCGTCGACATGGACGCGCCCGGCGCGCACGCCGTCGACGACTTCTGGGAGCCGATCCGCGCCGGCAGGACGGGCCTCGTGCTCGATCCCGGCCAGTTCTACATCCTCGCCTCGCGCGAAGCGGTGCAGGTGCCGCCGGACCACGCCGCCGAGATGACGCCGTTCGACCCGCTGGTCGGCGAGTTCCGCGTCCACTACGCCGGCTTCTTCGATCCCGGCTTCGGCCATGCCGACGCCCGGGGCGCCGGCGCCCGTGCGGTGCTCGAGGTTCGCAGCCACGAGGTGCCGTTCATCCTCGAGCACGGCCAGACGGTCGGGCGCCTCGTCTACGAGCGCATGCTGGAACGCCCGCGGACGCTCTACGGCGAGCTGAAGACCTCGAACTACCAGGGCCAGAAGCTCAAGCTCTCCAAGCATTTTCGGGCCGGGTGACGCCCGGTCGCGCGGACATGACCGATTTCAGCCGCATGCTCGTGCTGATCCGCCACGGACAGAGCGAGGACAACCTGCAGGACCTGTTCTCGGGCCTGCGCGAGCCGGCGCTCACCGCGCGCGGCGTCGAAGAGGCGCATGAGGCGGGGCGCGAGCTGAAGCGGCTCGGCTTCCGCTTCACCCACGCCTTCACCAGCGTCCAGACCCGCGCGCTCCGGACCATGGAGATCGTCCTCGCCGAGCTCGGCCTGCCCGACCTGCCGGTGCGCTCCGATCCGGCCCTCAACGAGCGCGACTACGGGCAGCTCGCCGGCCTCAACAAGACGCAGGCCCGCGCCCGCTTCAGCGCCGAGCAGGTCCGGGTCTGGCGCAAGTCCTTCCACGCCGTGCCGCCGGGCGGGGAAAGCCTCGAAATGACGGCCGCCCGGGTCTGGCCGTTCTACGAGCGGGAGATCGCGCCGGCGATCCGGGACGGCGGCTGCGCGCTGCTGGTCGGCCACGGCAATGCCCTGCGCTCGATGCTCATGCGGCTCGACGGGATCGACCCGATGGACATCGAGGACGTCAACATCGGCACGGCCGAGTTCCTCGTCTACCGCATGGCCGAGGACGGGACCCTCGTCCGCACGCGCGTCGGGCAGGCGCCGGCCGCCGGCGCCGCCTGACTTCAGGCCGGGCGCAGGCGGCCGATCAACCAGTCGATTCCGAGCGCCGCGACCAGCGACAGACCCGCCAGCGGGAACAGCGCGGCGATCGCGAGCGTGATCAGCGCGACCACCTTAAGTCGCGCCGGCTCCAGCGTTTTCGGGGCCGCAAGACGCCCCTTCGGACGCCGCCGCCACCACATGATCGGCCCGGTGACAGACAGCGCGACCGTTCCGAGGCAGGCGAGGAGCATCACGAGCTGATTCAGGCGGCCAAAATAGTTGCCCATGTGGAGCTGAACGCCGAGCTCGACCGCCTTGGCGACCGGGCCGTAGTCCTGAAAGCCCACATCGTTCAGGATCTTGCCCGAGAACTGGTCGATCTGGATGGTGCGCTGGCCCTCCGGCTGATCGGGATAGACATAGGCCGAGTACACGCCGGAGGGCCCCGTCGGCAGCGACAGGCGATACGGATGCGCCATGCCGGCGGCCGCCAGAACCTCGCCCGCGCGATCGACGCCGATCGGCGACACATCGGTGGTCATGCGGTGGCCAGCGTGCTCATCCTGACCATGGCCACCGTGCCCGGCATGCCCGCCCGAGGACGGCATCGGCGCCTCCTCAAGCGCCCAGGGCGCCTCGCCGGTCGCCTGCTTCATCGTCTCGGTCGAGGCCGGGACGGCGCCGTGGTTGCGGTGGCTCACCGGGTAGCCGATCCCGGCGACGTCGGCGCCGGCCCTGAGCAGCGTCCCCCAGACATTGGCCCATGGCAGGCCGGTCAGGATCAGGAACAGGATCAGCAGCGCCGTCCACGCGCCGGTCGCGGCGTGGAGGCTCTTCCAGAACGGCCGCCCCTTCGCCGCCAGCCGCGGCGCCAGCGCCTGCCCCAGCGTCCGGGCCCCGCGCGGCCACCAGAGATAGAGGCCGGTCATCATCAGCACGACGCCCCAGCAGGCCGCGAGCTCGACAATCCCGTCGCCCAGCTTGCCGAGCATCAGCGAGCCGTGGAACCGGTCGGCGAAGCCGACCAGCGTGCGCTCATAGGCGTAGGAGCCGAGCACGGTTCCCGAGCCCGGATCGACGAACACCCTCAGCTCGCCCCCGTCCCCCGTGCGGACATAGACCTGCGCACTGCGGTCGGGCGCGGACCAAGTGTCGATCCGGCTCGCCTTCCCTCCCGGGACGCTCGCCTCCGCCGCCGCGACGAGGCGGCTCAGCGGCAGCGTCGTCGCGTGCGGGGCGACGATGCGTTTCTCCGCGTGGAAAACGTCGTTGATCTCGTCGTTGAACAGGTAGATCGCGCCCGTCACCGCGAGGATCAGCATGAAGGGCGCGACGATCAGGCCGGCGTAGAAGTGCCAGCGCCAGACCGCGCGGTAGATCGCCGGGTTCGAGACCAAGCCCATCGCCCGCTCCTTCAGAACTTCACGCTGTAGGTCAGGTCAAAGCTGCGCGGCGCGCCGACATAGACCTGATAGGCGCTGTAGCCCGACCATTCGCCGTAGAACTTGTCGGTGAGGTTGCGCCCCCGCAGCGTCACCGTGCCGCCGACCGGCACGTCGTAGGAGATCGAGGCGTCGAGCAGCGTGCGGCCGGCCACGCGGATCGTGTTGGCGTTGTTGGTGTAGAAGCTCCCGACATGCCGCAGCCCCGCGCCGAAGGTGACGGGGACGGTCGGCAGCCGATAGGTGGTCCAGAGGTTGAAGGTCTGCTCCGGCACGTTGACAGGGCGGTTGCCCTTTCGGCTCTCCGTGTCGGGCTTGCCGTTCGGGCGGGTGATCGCCTCGTCGAGCTCGGTGAACTCGGCCTTCAGGAAGGCGGCGTTGGCGTTGATCTTCCATTGCTCGGTGACGGCGACCGACAGATCGAACTCGACGCCGCGCGAGCGCTGGCTGCCGCCCTGCACCGACAGGAACGGCGCCGTCGACGAGCGGGTCAGGATGTCGTCCTGGTCGATCTGGTAGACGGAGGCGGTCGCGGCCGCCCTCCCCTCCCAGAAGGTCGACTTCACGCCGGCCTCGATCGAGCGCCCCTTCGAGAGGTCGAACGCCGCCCGCTCCATGTTCGACAGCAGCAGCGTCGTGACGGGCGTGATGGCCGTCGTGTACTGGCCGAAGACGCTGAGGCCCGGCGCGAGGTCGTAGACGGTCCCGATCCGCCAGGACGTCGCCTTGTAGTCGTTGCCGAAGGGCGTCCGTGTCCGGGTCGCGGTCGTGGCGTTCGGAAGATCCTCGACCACGCGGTCGAGATCGATCGAGTCGAACCGCAGTCCGCCGACGACGATCCATTCGGGCGTTACGTTGAACGCGTTCTCGGCGAAGACGGAAGCGTTGCCGACCTTGCTGTCGAAGTTCTGCCGCGTGTCGAAGTTGGCGGGAATGTCGGAAGGAAAGGATCCGCGGATCGGCGCGAACGGATTGACCGAGGTCGTCGACCCGAACCGCCGGTTCGAGCCGAAGTCGGTCTTCATGTACTCGAACCCGGCCGTGAAGCGGTTGCGATGGCCGCCGATCTCGCCGTCGTAATTCGCCGAGCCCCGGTACTGCCAAGCCTGATGGTCGTGGGTGATCAGGGTGGTGGACCGGTCGAGCAGCCCAGTCGCGGCGTTGTAGGTGAAGTCCTCCGAGTTCGCCCAGTAGCGGTCGGCGCTGTAGTAGCTGAACTCGCTCTTCAGCGACCAGTCGTCGGAGAGAGCGAACTCCGCGCCCGTCCGCGCCCAGATCGCGTCGGACTTCATCAGCCCGTCCTCGACGTTGTAGTTCTTCTTCCGGATCGACCTGTCGAGCACCAGCCCCTCGCCCGAGACGGCGCCGCTGGGGTCGCGGGCGACGCCCGCAGGCAGCAGCGGCGAGCCCTGATAGGGCGTCGAGTAGCGATCCTCGAAATAGTCGAAGGCGGCGGTGATCTTCAGCCGGTCGGTCGGCGTCAATGCGAGGCCGGTCGTCACCTGCACGTTGCGGCTGTCGGTGTCGTTCACCCAGCCGTCCGAGCGGCCGTAGAACACGCTGGCGTTGGCGGCGACGTTCTCCGACGGCGAGACGTTGAACGCGGCGCCCGAGCGCACGCTGTCGAACGAGCCGTAGCTCAGCAGGCCGTCGGCCTTGTTGACCCCGAATTCGGGCTTGCGCGTCACGACGTTGATGGTGCCCGCCAGAGCGCCCGAGCCGTTCACGACCGAGGCCGGCCCTTTCAGGATCTCGATCCGGTCGAAGCTGTAGCTGTCGTAGTTGCGCGAGGCGATCAGCGGATCGATCGCCCGGAACCCGTCGATCGAATAGCCGACCGCGCCGCGCGAAAAACCGCGGATCGCGGTCACGCCCGGCTCGCCTGGCAGGTTGCCGGCGACGACGCCCGGCGCGGAGGAATAGGCCTCGATCAGCGAGCGCCGGCCTTCCTCCTGTAGCCGCTGCTGGGTGATGACGTCGACGGTGGCCGGCGTCTCCCTGACGGTGAGGCCGAGCCGGCTCGCGGCCTCCGCCTTGCGCTCAAGCTTGCGCGCGGGCGCCTCGGCGTCGGCGGACGCGCGGCCCTCGACGCTGATCTCCTCGAGTTGCTGCGGCCCGCCCTCCTGGGCGAGCGCGGCGCCCGGCAGGGCCGCCGCGGAAGCTGCGAGAAGAAGGGCGCGGCCTGAGACGCGCAGGCGAGGTCGCGCGGCGCGGGACGCCGGCGGGTGGACGAGGCGGGACAAGACTTCTGCTCCACGAGAGGCGGACGGCCGGGGCGCTCGTTGGGCGCCAGGGGTCGCGCTGGGTCGGACGGTCGGACGCGACGCGGAAAACCGCGTTCAGATCCGGACCGGAGGACCTCTCGGGTGATGTGACGATCGATCGGCGGCGGCCCGGCCGACGTCGACATGGGCGGCCGCCGGCGCCCGGACCTGGCTTGCGCCTGCTCCAAGGCCCGCCGCGTCATCCGGCGGAGGCGCCATGCCGCCGCCGAACATGGCGCAGCCCGCGACGCAGCAGTCCGGCAGCGCGGCATGGCCCTTGGGGGCTTCCGGCGAGGACACGGCGCCCGCGCCCTGGCAGATGACCGAGAACGGATCGGCGGCGACCGGCGCCGCGCCGAGCGCGAGGCCCGTCAGCACGGCCTGCAGGACGAGCAGGTAGGCGGCGAGAACGCCCCCCAGCCTTCGTCCCATGCCGCGCGCTGACGCCACGATGTCGCCCCCGTTCCACCGTCTTGCGGCCGCCATAGCACGGCCGTCGCCGGGATCAAACCTGATGTGAGGCGCTTGCCCGCGCCGCAGGACGTCCTAGGCTTTCTGGAATCTTTCTCGTCGAGGAGCTTTCCGTGGCGCAGGCCGAAGACGTGACGCCCCTACCCTTCGCTCCCGACATGGAGAGCCACGAGGATCACGAAGAGGAGATCCGCGACGAATTGATCGCGACGTTGCGCTCGATCAGCGAGACGACGCTCGCGGACACCGGCCACGGCCTGCGCAGCGTCCACGCCAAGAGCCATGCGCTGATCGTCGCGGAGGCCGAGGTTCTGGAGGGCCTGCCGCCGCATCTGGCGCAGGGGCTGTTCGCCGCGCCCGGCCGGTACAAGGCGCTGATGCGATTCTCGACCAATCCGGGCGACGTGCTGCACGACGCCGTCTCGGCGCCGCGGGGGCTCGGGGTCAAGTTCGTCGGAGTCCAGGGCGAGCGCCTGCAGGGATCGGAAGGGCGTCAGACGCAGGACTTCCTGATGGCCGACGCGCCGGCCTTCGCCGCTCCAAACGCCGCGACCTTCCTGAAGAACCTCAAGCTGCTCGCCAAGACGACCGACCGCGCCGAGGGGGCCAAGAAGGCGCTGTCGGGCGTCCTCAGGCTCGTCGAGGCCGGGATCGAAGCCTTCGGCGGCAAGAGCGCGACGATCGTGGCGCTCGGCGGCCATCCGCTGACCCACGTCCTTTCCGAGACCTATTTCAGCCAGACGCCTTATCTCTACGGCGCGAACGTCGCGAAGTTCTCGATCGCGCCGGTCTCGGCGAACCTGCTGGCCTTGAAGGGCAGGAAGATCGAGGTCTCGGGCCACCCCGACGCCCACCGCGAGGCGGTCAACGCCTTCTTCGCCGGGCAAGGCGGGGAGTGGGAGCTGCGCGTCCAGCTGATGACCGACGCCGAGGCCATGCCGATCGAGGACGCCTCGGTCGCCTGGGACGAGGAGAAGAGCCCCTACCTGCCCGTAGCGCGCATCCGCGCCGAGCCGCAGGCCGGATGGTCCGAGGAGAAGTCGAAGGCGATGGACGACGGCCTGTCGTTCTCGCCCTGGCGCGGGCTCGCCGCGCACCGACCGCTCGGCTCGATCAATCGCGTGCGGCGGGAAAACTACGCCCGCTCCGTCGCTTTCCGCTCGCAGGCGAACGGCTGTCCCATCCGCGAGCCGAGGGCGGACGCGCCGTCAGGCTGACCGCTCGGCCGCCGCGCCCTTCAGCTCAGCGACTTCGCCCCTAAGGCGCTTCAGCTCCTGCATCAGGTCGTCGAGCGAGACCGGCGGGCGGCCGGTCTTCTCGATCTGCTCGGCCTCGTGCTCGGCCTGCATCGCGTTCACGACGACGCCGATGAACAGGTTGAACACCGTGAACGAGGTCACGAGGATGAAGGTGATGAAGAAGATCCAGGCGTAAGGATGCAGCTCCATCGCCGGCCGCACGATCTCGCCCGACCAGCCGTCGAGCGTCACCAGCTGGAACAGCGTGTAGACCGAGATGCCGAGCGAGCCGAACTTGTCCGGCATGCTGGCGCCGTAGAGATGCGTCGCCATGACGGCGAAGACGTAGATCACGAGGCTGAGCAGCAGCACGATCGAGCCCATGCCCGGCAGCGCGCCGATCAGCGCGCCGACGACGCGCTTCAGCGACGGCGCGAGAGTGATGAGGCGGAACACCCGCAGCACGCGCAGGGCGCGCAGCACCTGCAGCGGCCCGGTCGCCGGCAGCAGCGAGATCGCGACGATCAGGAAGTCGAACACCGACCAGGGATCGCGGAAGAAGTCGAGCCGCCGCACCAGCAGCCGCGCCGTGATCTCCGCGACGAACACGGCGAGGATGGTTTGGTCCAGCGCATGGAGCGGCCCGCCATAGGCCGCCATCACCGTCGGGCTGGTCTCGAGGCCGAGCGTGACTGCGTTGATGACGACCAGCGCGAGGATCACGCGTTCGGTCACCGGGCTTTCGACGAGGCGTTTCAGGGCGTCCATGGGCGTCCGGCGGGCGTTTCGGAGAGGAAGGTCGTCATGACCCTCTGCGAATTCGCAGGGCCGCCGTCAAGGCGGAACACGCCCGCTTCGGCCGGACGCCCGGCGCCGTCGGGAGCCTCAGCGCGGGATCGGGTGGAGAAACCGCCGCAGTCGCCCCGCGCGCGTCTTGTGCGGGCGGAGCGCCGCGTGTATGGAGCGCGGATCGACGCTCGCCTTATGCGGAGAGGTGCCAGAGTGGTCGATTGGGACGGTCTCGAAAACCGTTGTGCGGGCAACCGTACCGTGGGTTCGAATCCCACCCTCTCCGCCAGCCACCCCCACAACAGGTCTCTGGAAAGCTCGGGGCCCGCCAAGCGTGGGCAAGGCCGCGCTTTTTCCTGGCCAAACCGTCTTGGCGTCGATGTCTGGCTCGCGCTTCAACGCGCAGGTACGGCGCGTAGGAGTCATCGTCTCCGCATGCCGCTCTAGTCCGCGGCGTTGGCGCGAAAGGAACCGTCTGCTTCCAGGCGAAGGATCGGAGCCCGCTCATGGCGCGATGCGGCCTTATCCTGGGGCTGCCTCGCGCCAGAAGCCGACGTCGCGTTGATGCTTCAAAGTCGACGTTCGCCGCACATAGCTACCAACGGTAGCGCAGGCTGGCGATCACCTGGCGGCTCTCGTCGTGGTAGCACGCGCCCTGCTCGCAGGTCCTGACGTCCTTGTCGGCGAGATTGCGGGCGTTGATCTGGAGCGCGAGGCCCTTGAGGCGCGGCGCCACCCGCTCGAAATCGAACTTGATGGCCGCGTCGAGCAGCAGATAGGCCTTGTTTCTGAACGTGTTCTCGTCGTCGCCATAGGTCTTGCCAGTATAGCGCGCGCCGAACCCGACGCCGAGGCCCGACAAGGGCGAGCTCGCTTGGAAGTCGTAATTCGTCCAGAGCGTCGCGGCGTGGTTCGGGATCGCGGAGACCTGCTTGCCGCTGGTTCCGGGATATCCCTTGCTCTTCGCCTCTCCCTTCGTGATTTCCGGCTCGAGATAAGCGTAGCCGCCGGTGAGCGAGAGCCCTTCGGCGAGGGAGGCGGTCGCCTCCAGTTCAAAGCCCTTCGAGCGGATCTCGCCGGTCTGGATCGAACCGAAACCGCCCGGCGCGGTGCGGACCACGTTCTGCTGGGTGATGTCGAACACCGAGGCCGTGACGGTCAGGTTGGCGTTCGCCGGCGCGAACTTGACGCCCGCCTCGTACTGCTCGCCCTTGGTCGGGGCGAATGGCTGACGGGTCGCCTTGTTGACGCCGAGCTCCGGCGCGAACGACGTCCCGTAGCTCACATAGGGGTTGAGGCCGAACGGGCCGATATAGGTGAGCCCGACGCGCCCGGTGAATGCGTTGTCGTCCTGATCGAGATGCTGATTGGCGGGCCGTCTGGCGAGCCGGTTGTGGGTCTCGGTGTCCACCCAGTCGTTCCGGAAGCCGACGGTGGCGAGAAACTGCCCGATCTTCATCTGGTTCTGGGCGTAGGCCCCGAGATTGAACTGCTTCTGGTGCGCGTTGATGTCGTTGTCGTTCGGCGACCAGATGTAGCCGCCATAGGTCAGCGGATTGAGCCGGATCCTAGAGACCCATTCCGGATTCTGCTTCGAATTGGCGGACCCCCATTTGTCGATGATGTCGGAATACTGCGCGTCGACGCCCATCAGGAGCGTGTGCGAGACCGGGCCCGTATCGCCTTTGACCTCGAGCTGGTTGTCGACGTTCAGGGTGTCGAGGCGCCCTGCGATCGCGCCGGCGGTGCGGCCGGCGAAGCTCGCGCCCGGCCGGATGTTGTTGATGTCGACATATTCCGCGTCGCCGTCGACATGGGCGTAGCGCAGCTTCTGTCGGACGGTGACGGCGTCGGAGAACTTGTGCTCCAGCTCGTAGCCGATCCGCGCCTGCTCCTGGCGGAAGGCGTTGTAGGCGGGATCGCCCGAGTAGATGTCGGTGACGAAGGGCCGCCCCTTCCGGTAGTCGTTGTAGTAGTAGAGGTTCGCGCCGGTCCGGATCCGCGAATACTCGGACAGCACGGTGAATCTGGTGTCTTCGTTCGGCTTCCAGGTGAAGGCCGGCGCGATATAGACCTTGTCGTCGGGCGTGCCGGGCACGTCGGTGTCGCTTTCGCGAAGCAGTCCCGTGACCCGGTAGGCGAACTCCTTGCCGTCGCCGATCGGGCCGCCGACGTCGAACTGTCCCTGCCGCCTGTCGTTGTTCCCGATCTGCGTCTGGACCTCGCCGAACGGTTCGAAGGTCGGACGTTTGGTCGTGATGTCGACCAGGCCGCCCGGCGTCGCGCCACCGTAGAGCGATGAGGACGGCCCCTTGAGGATGCTGACGCCGTCGAGACCGTAGGGTTCGGTGTTGAATGTGAAGAACGGGCCGTTCACCTCGCGCAGACCGTCGCGAAAGACGCCCTGGTCATAGGCGCTGAAGCCGCGGACGTAGAAAGTGTCGAACCGCGGCTCGATGCCCGAGGCGTTGGTGCGCACGCCCGGCGTGTAGGCGATCGCCGAGGTCAGGCTCTGGACGTTGCGGTCGTCGAGCTGCTGGCGCGTGACGGTCGAGATCAACTGCGGAACTTCCCGAAGCGGCGTCTGCGTCTTCGTTCCGGCGTCGGAACTCGCGGCGACGTATCCCTCGGCTTTCAGAGGGCTGTCCGGGTTCGATCCGCCCACCCACGCGCCGCCGCGGCCTTCGACGATGATCTCTTCGAGCTCGGTCCCCCTCTCGACTTGTGCGAGGGCGGTTCCGCCCAAGCACAATGCCGCCGAGGCGCATGCCAGTCCGAACAGGACATGACGGCCCATTTCGCCCGCCGGCGACGAGCCTCGACTGACGCGCCTGCCCATTCGATCAAACCCCGGTTTCCCGGCAAGCTTTTCGATCGAACTTTGAGCCAAGCACAAGTTAAACTGTAATTCTGGAATTATTATAAATCAATACAGTGTCTTGTCTGCAACGATTTCCTTTAGCGGAATTCGGGCGCCGCCAATTATGTTGTCTTTCTAGGTGATTTCCTATTCATCCGGCTTCGGGTTGCATGGGGCTTGCTATGTCGCAGAACTTAATAACGCACGTGGTCTGCGGCGTGATGTGCTTGACGACGAGCCTCGCCCTGACATGCACGGCCGACGCGGCGCGGCTTCCATCCGAAGATCTTCGCGTCATCCAGATCGGCGCCGGACCGCTCGAGCCGGCTCTGCGCGAGCTCGAGCGTGTTTCCGAGATGCGCGTGGAGTTCGAGAAGAGCGCTGTCGCGGGACGGCGCACGAGCGGATGCGCGGCTGCAGAGGGCGGACCAGCGGCGCTCTCGCAATTGCTCCGGGGCTCGGGCCTCATCTACGTCATGCGCGCGGACGACCACGCGATGGTCGAGGACATCCTTCTCGTTCAGCAGGCGCGCGATACCGCCACTGACCTTGAGGAGATCGTGGTTCAAGGACAAGGCGGCAGGTCGGGCGCGGCCAATGCGACGGGCTACGGGCCCGCGAACGGATTCGTCGCGTCGCGCAGCCTGTCGTCGACCAAGACGGACACGCCGCTGATCGAGACCCCGCAATCGATCGCGATCATTCCGGCGGAGCAGATCAAGGCGCAGGGCGCGCAGACGATCGGCGCCGCGCTTCGCTACAGCGCCGGCGTGTCCGGCGAGGTCTACGGGCCGGACATCCGCGGCTTCGGCTTCCAGGTCCGCGGCTTCGAGGTCGGCGACGAGATCTTCTATCGGGACGGCATGCGCCTCACCGGCACGGACTTCGCCTCGTTCTCCAGCCTTGACCCTTATGGCGCCGAACGACTGGAGATCCTGCGCGGCCCCTCCTCGGTGCTCTACGGCCAGAACGCGCCGGCCGGCATTCTGAATTATGTCAGCAAGCGCCCGACCGACTACGCCTTCGGCGAGGCCTCCGCGAGCCTCGGCAGCTTCGATCGCTATGAGGGGCAGTTCGATGTCGGCGGGCCGTTGGCCGGGACGGACGGCGTCTGGAGCTACCGGCTCACCGCCTTGTTCCGCGACGGCCGGACCCAGGTCGACCACTTCGACGACGACCGCGTTTTCATCGCGCCGGCGGTGACGTGGAAGCCGAACGAGGACACGACCCTCACCATTCTCGGCAACTACCAGAAGGACGATCAGGGCTACAGCGTCCAGTTCCTTCCGGCGCTCGGCACGCTCTACAAGAACAAGGGCCGCTACCTTCCCATGAGCCGCCTGACGGGCGAGCCGGGCGACTATTACCGGCTCGAGCAGGCGCAGCTCTCCTATCTCTTCGAGCACAAGGTCAACGACGGGCTCACGGTCCGACAGAACGCCCGCTACGCCTGGCTGAAGAATGCGCAGGAGGGATCGTACGGCACGGGGTACATACCCGGCGGCGGAGATCTCTACGGGCGCATCGCCGACTTCGGCCGCTCCTCCATCGACTCCTTCGCCATCGACAACCAGGCCCAGGTGAAGTTCGACGCGGGGCCGCTCAACCACACGCTCCTGGTCGGCGTCGACCACCGCTACGGCCGCTACGACGACAAGGGCGGCGACGATTCCGGCTCGAAGAATCCGATCGGCCCGATCGACATCTTCAATCCAGTCTACGGCCTGAGCCGGCACGGGAAGTTCTCGCTGTACCAGGACACGCGGACCACCCAGCTCCAGACCGGCCTCTACGGCCAGGACCAGATCCGCTTCGGGAACTGGGTCGCGACCCTCGGCGGGCGCCAGGACTGGACCTCGACCGACACCGACGACCGTCTGTCGCCGAAGAGCTCGACCAAGCAGCACGACACGGCGTTCACCGGCCGCGCGGGGCTCGTCTATCTCTTCGACAGCGGCCTCGCCCCTTACGTCAGCTACTCCGAATCCTTCTTCCCGATCCTCGGCGTGGACAGGACGACCGGCTCCCCGTTCAAGCCCGAGACCGGCCAGCAATACGAAGCTGGCGTGAAGTACCAGCCGACGGGCTGGAACAGCTCCGTCACGGCTTCGGTCTTCGACCTCAAGCGCCAGAACTTCACGCGGACCGTCGGCCGGATCACCACGCAGACCGGCGAGGTCGGCTCCAAGGGCGTTGAGCTCGAGGCGGTGGCGAGCCTGAAGTCCGGCTGGAACGCCACACTCGCCTATTCCTATGTCGACGCCGAGGTCACCTCCGGCGACAAGGGCGTCGAGGGCAAGACGCCGCCGACGATCCCGACCCACCGGTTCTCCGCCTGGACGGACTACACGGCGCAGACTGGAGCCCTGAAGGGCGTTGGATTTGGCGCGGGCGTGCGCGTCAACGGCCGCACCTGGGGCGACGACGTCAACAGCTTCAAGGTCCCCGCGGTGGCCCTGTTCGACGCCTCCGCGAGCTACGAGCGCGACCGCTACAGGTTCCAGATCAACGCCACCAACGTCTTCGACAAGCGATACGTCGCGGCCTGTCTCGGGGCGTCCGCGTATTGCTATTACGGGGAGTCCCGGAAGATCATCGGCAAGTTGACCTACTCATGGTGAGGTCAAATCCACGCACGGCCTCGACGGTCGAGACCTTCATCTAGATTAGAATCGCTCAAGAACATCGCAATTGCGAAGTCGGCGCCGGGATGGTTGTTTGCGCCCCGTTCGTCGAGACAGGTTCGAGCAGGGGCACCCGTCACCGCATGGCCAAGAAAGGCGGTTCGTCCGCCCGCATCTGGTTTCTGGTCCATTCATGGCTCGCCCTGCCGATCTGGGCGTTCGTGTTCTTCGTGTGCCTGACCGGAACGATCGCGACCGTCAGCCAGGAGATCGTGTGGCTGGCGAATCCTGCGGTGCGCGCCAATCCGCCGTCCGCCGACGCGACGCCGCTCGGCTACGACGCCGCGCTCGCCGCGGTTGAACGGCAGCGGCCGGGCGCGATCCCGCTGCAGATCGTCCGTTCGGTGAAGTCGCAATACGCGCTCCAGATCGACGTCGCCCAGCCTGACGGCGCGACGGCGACCCTGTTCGTCAACCCGTTCACCGGCGAGATCCAGGGCCAGCAGGGCGCGTTCGACTTCCAGCAGTTCACCCGCGCGCTGCACGGCTGGCTGCTGACGCCGTTCACCAGCGGGTTCGCGATCGGCTGGTACGTGGTGTCGGCGATGTCGATTCCGCTGCTGGGATCGCTGATCACCGGCGTCGTCGTCTACAAGAAGTTCTGGCGCGCCTACCTGAACCCGCGCCTCAGGATTTCGAAGGGCTCGCGCATCTTCTGGGGCGACCTGCACCGCCTCGTCGGGATCTGGTCGATCCCCTTCATCGCGATCATCTCGGTCACGGCCGGCTGGTTCCTGATCCAGGCCATCCTGTTCGACAACGCCATCTCCATCTCGACGGTCGGCGCGCCGCCGATCGTGGCGCGCGAGCACGCCCCGACGCTCAAGGCCGGCGAGACGCCGCCGAAGCCGAGCGTCGACCGGGCGGTCGCCGCCGCGAAGGAGCGCTTTCCCGACCTCGAGCCCGGCCTGATCGAACTGCCCCAGAACGCCTTCAACCACGTGATGATCTGGGGTCGGGGCGGCTATCCGCTGATCTTCGAGCAGGCCGCGGTGAACCCCTACACCTACGACGTCGAGTGGACCCGGCGGGTGTCCGACAGGTCGGCGCTCGAACTCGTGACCGAGAGCATGCGACCGCTCCACGTCGGCGATTTCGTCGGGCTTTCGCTGAAGCTCGTCTATTTCCTGTTCGGCGCGATGCTGACCGCGATGTCGCTCAGCGGCATGATGGTGTGGACGAGGCGCACGGCCCAGGCGACGGTCGCCGTGGCGCGCGGCCGCCCGGTCCCCGCGCCGTTTCCGGAGCCGGCGGAATGAGCGCGGCGACCCTCGATCGATCTGCGGCGTCGCGCTTCTGGAGGCGATGGCGCTTTCATCTCAGCGCCCTCGTCGTGCTGGTCCCGATCGCGCTGACGCCGCTCTATTTCCGTCAGCTCGCCCTCGAAAACGGAACGGCTGGCCTTGGCGCGCGCGAGATCGGCGAGCGCAAGGTCGGGCCGTGGTCCGTCCGGCTCGCCGAGTTCGACCTGCTTCCGCCGCAGGTGCAGGGGCCGGCCGGGCCGGTCAAGCAGTTCACGCTCGCGCTCGCCGGCGCGGGCGTCACGGAAGTGCGCGCGGCCTATCTCAAGATCGGCAAGCCGCGTTCCCTGCGCGCGGCCGGGTCGATCTTCTTCGGCTCGCCCTATCGGCAGACCGCCGGCCTGCCGATCCCGGAGCGCACGAGCCCCGACGCCGAAGTCTGGCTGACGCTGGAGGGCTGGGACGGCTCGATGCAGACGCAGGCGCTCCCGCTCGCGGAGGCCTCGCCCGTCGCCGCGGACTGGCTGAGGTCCAGAAACGGAGGAAAACCGTGACTGCGTTGCGCGCTCTCGCGCTTGGCGCCCTGATCGTCGCGCTCTCGCCCGCGACGCCGGCGCTCGCGCACTATCCGTTCTGCTCCTGCGAGAAGCATGGCGAGATGATCCGCTGCAAGGGCGGCTTCTCGGACGGCACCAGCGCCGAGGGGGTGAAGCTCGATGTCATCGGCTACGACGAGGCCGTGCTGATCCCAGGCAAGTTCGGCAAGGACTCCGTGGTCGAGTTCAGGTCGCCGCCCGGCGACTTCTACGTCCTGTTCGACGCCGGCCCCGGACATGTGGTCGAGGTCGACCACAACGACATCCCATGACGCGGGTCGTGGTCCGTCCCGCGGGCGCCGGACGCGAGACGCTGTTCGTCGCGGGCCTGTGCGCGCTCGTCGTCGCCTGCGCCGCGACCGTCGCCACGATCCGGGCGCGCCCGGCCGACGAGGCCGTTCTCGCCGCATGGCGGATCGACGCCCGCGACGGCCTCAACGCCGCCGAGCAAGGGCTCAACGCCGATCTCGCGGCGGCGGCCGAGGACATCCGCGCGGAGCTGGCCTCCGGCGAGGCGCCGTCGCCCGACAGGCTCGGGGAGGAGGCGTTGCCGCCCTTCGCGAAGGACGCCACCGCCGCAAGGCGCGGCGGCCATGTGTGGAGCCTCGTACGCGACGGCGAGACCCTCGGCTATCTCGGCGTCAGCGGCGACGCCGCGACGGCGAGGACGCTTCTGCTGCGCATCGCCGCGCCGTCCGGCGACACAGGCGGTCATGGATCGGACCGCAAGGCCACCGTCTGGGCGCACCCGTCGGCAGGCGCCGCCGGGCGGTTGTCGAACGAGGCGCTGATCGCCGGCGGCTGGAAGCAGGTCGCCTCGCGCTACGACGCCAGCGTGACGAGGTAGGCGGATGCGCGACAGGATCTCGCGCCGCGCAGTCCTGGCGGGCGCCGCGTTCGCGCTGCTGGCGGCACGACCGGCCGTCGCGATGAAGCGCCTTCGGATCGGCGTGACGCTGCATCCGTACTATTCCTACGTCGCCAATATCGTCGGCGACCGCGCCGAGGTCGTGCCGCTGATCCCGGTCGGCTTCAATCCGCACGCCTACGAGCCGCGCGGCGAGGACATCAAGCGGCTCGGCGCGCTCGACGTGGTGGTGCTGAACGGGATCGGGCACGACGACTTCGCCGAGCGCATGATCCGCGCCTCGGAAAAACCCGACGTTCCGGTGATCGAGGCCAATCGGGACGTGCCCCTGCTCGCCGCGGTCGGGCAGATGGCGCAATCGCGCGGCAAGTCGGTCTCCGGCAAGGTCGTCAACTCCCATACCTTCCTGTCCATCACCGGCTCGATCACGCAGGTCCAGACCATCGCGCGCGAGCTTGGCAGGCTCGATCCGGACAACGCCGACGTCTTCTCGAAGAACGCCCGCGCCTACGCCCAGCGGCTGCGGAAGATCCGCGCTGCGGCCCTCGCGCAGCTTGCCGAGGCGCCGGCCGCGTCGTTCCGGGTGGCGACCATCCACGGCGCCTATGACTACCTGCTGCGCGAGTTCGGCCTCGAGGTGACGGCGGTGGTCGAGCCGGCGCACGGCGTCGAGCCGAGCCCCGCGCAGCTCGCCAAGACGATCGAGCAGATCAGGGCGCTCGACGTGAAGGTCATCTTCTCCGAGCTGAACTTCCCGTCCGCCTATGTCGACACGATCCGCCGCGAGACGGGCGTCAGGCTCTACCCGCTCAGCCACGTCATCTACGGCGCCTACACGCCGGAGAAGTTCGAGGTCGAGATGGCGGAGAACTTCGCGACCGTCGTGCGCGCGATCAAGGAGATGGGCGCCGACGCGCCGTCGCCGGCGCCGGAGGCCGGGCGGTGAGCGGACCGTCCGTCTCGTTTTCGGGCGTCGGCCTCGTCGTCGGCCGGACCGAGATTCTGCGCGGCGTCTCCTTCGATGTGGCGGCGGGATCGCTGCACGCGGTCGTCGGGCCGAACGGCGGCGGCAAGAGCTCGCTCATAAGGGCCCTCCTCGGCCGGGCCCCGCATTCTGGCGAGATCGCGGTCGACTGGCCCGGAGCGCCCGGCGTGGTCGCCTACGTTCCCCAGACGCTCGACTTCGACCGCGGGCTGCCGATGACGGTGCTGGACGAGCTCGCCGCGATGACAACACGCCGGCCGGCCTTCCTCAGACCGTCAGCGCGCGACCGGGATCTCATCCTTTCTGCGCTCGCGCGCGTCGGCATGGCGGAAAAGGCCGACCGTCTCGTCGGCGCGCTGTCCGGCGGCGAGCGCCAGCGCGCGCTGATGGCGCAGGCCCTGATCCCCGACCCCGAACTCCTCGTTCTCGACGAGCCGATGGCCGCGCTCGACGAGGCGGGCGCGCAGGCCTTCGAGACGCTGATCGGCGAACTGAAGGCGCGGGGCGCGACCGTGATCTGGATCGAGCACGACCTCGCCGCCGTGCGCCGTCTCGCCGACCGCGTCACCGGGCTCAATCGAAGCCTCCTGTTCGACGGCGCGCCCGGCGAGGAGCTGAGGCCCGAGCGCCTGTTCGACCTGTTCTCCCACCATCCGCGGCCGGCGGCGAGCGACGGCGACGTGATCGCCCTGCGACGGGCGGGAGGCGCGTCATGAGCGGCGCCTTCGAGGCTTTCCGCGCCTTCGTGCAATCGCTGGCGGCGGCCGGCTGGCTGCCGCCCTCGCTCGCCTACGGCTTCATCGTCAATGCGCTGGTCGCCGGACTGATCGTCGGCCCGGTTCTGGGGAGCCTCGGGACGCTCGTCGTGGTCAAGCGTCACGCCTTCTTCTCGGAAGCGGTCGGCCACGCCGCGCTGACCGGCGTCGCGCTCGGCATCCTGGTCGGTGAACCCTATAGCGGCCCCTACGGCGCGCTGTTCGGCTACTGCCTGCTGTTCGGGATCGCGCTCAACTACCTTCGGAACCGCACCGGGCTTTCGGCCGACACGCTGATCGGCGTCGCGCTCTCGATGTCGCTCGCGCTCGGCGCCAGCGTGCTGCTGGTGCTTGCGGGCAAGATCAACATCCACATCCTCGAGAATGTGCTGTTCGGCTCGGTGCTGACCGTCACCGGCGCGGACATCGCGATCCTCGCAGTCGTCGGCGCCTGCGTGCTGGCGCTCACCTTCGGCTTCTACAACCGCTTCATGCTCGCGAGCTTCAACGCCGAGCTCGCCGCCGTGCGCGGCGTCCCGGTCAAGGCGCTCGACTATCTGTTCGTGATCCTCGTGACGGTCGTCACGGTGGCGAGCGTCAAGATCATCGGGGCGATCCTCGTCGGCGCGCTGCTGGTGATCCCCGCAGCGGCCGCGCGCACCGTTGCGACGTCGCTGCGCGGCTTCCTGCGCCTTTCAATGCTGTTCGCCACGCTGAGCGCGATCGTGGGCGTCATCGCGCCGATGGAGCTCGACATCCCCGTGCCGTCCGGAGCGGCGATCATCCTGACGGCCGGTTCGCTGTTCCTGCTCGCCGCGCTCGCGCGGGCGACCTTGCCGCGCCTCAGGGGACAAAGCGCATGAGACGGCTCGCGGTCATCCTGTGTCTGGCGGCTGGGCTGCTGGCAACAGGCGCGGCGCGGGCGCAGGCCGAACGCCTCCTCGTGCTGACGGCCCACCCGGCCGCCCAGGCGATCGTCGCGACGCTCGCCGCCGGAACCGACATCGAGCCCCGGCCGGTCCAGCCCGCCAAGCTGCCGGCGACCCGCCTGACCTCGTTCCTCGCCGGGCGCGGCGCCGCAGGATTGCGCGAGGCCGCCGCAGACGCGGACGCGGTCGTGACGTTCCGGTCGTTCTGGCCGGACGATCCGCTCTATCCGCACGCGCGGCGCGCCAACATCCGCATCGTCGAGATCGACGCCGGCCGCCCGCTCGACGGCGCATTGCCGGGCATCGCGCTGCTATCCCCGCCGGACGATCGGGCGGCCTATGAGGCGCTCGCGCTCTCTCCCATGCCGGCGGCGGGCGAGGCCGCCGCGCCATGGCTGTCCCCGACCGCGCTCGGCCGCATGCTCGACGTCGTCGCCGCTGACCTAGAGCGCCTGTCGCCGACAGCGAAAGACCGGATCGCCAGAAATCTCGCCGAGGCCAAGCGCCGCCTGATCGGCGCCAAGGCCGAGGCGGACCAGAAGCTCGCCTCGGCGACGTCGGTCACGGCGATCGCCCTGTCCGGTCGATACGGCTATCTCGCCAACGACCTCGGCCTCGACCTCGTCGCGTCGATCACCGCAGCGCCGCAGGAATGGACCGACGAGAGGTTGGCGAAACTCGCCGCTTTCATCAGAGCCAAGGAGGCGAAGGTCGTGCTGGGCGACGCCGAACCCGACGCAGCGCTGGCCAAGGCCATAGCCGACGGCGGCGCGCGACCTGTCGTCATGCGTCCGATCGAGGCGGACGCCGCCGACGCCGTCGGGCTTGTTCACTCGAACGCTGTGGGGCTGGCCGCAGCGCTGGCGGCAAGTCCTTAGTGACCCGCGGGGGCCAAAAAAGATCGCGCGCCGTGCAGCGAAAACGAAGCGGTCGTTGCTGCGGTAGCGATCAAATCGATGGCCGCGTCGCTTCCTGCGCCAGCTTCATACGCTCTGGAAGATCCGCCGGGCGTTTCCGTCGAGACCATCATCAACAGAGCCGAAAGGCAAACGCCGCCGACGTCTGCTGAGGGGTCAGAAACAGGCATGTCTTCGGAGTAGGTGTCGACGGCGGTAAAAGCCCTCGTTGATCTCGTCCATTTCGAGCACGATGTCGTACGGCACCTTGGCTTCGGCCAGCAGCACGTTCATGTGGCCGGGCAGGCGCCCCGCCACCGGGTGGATCGCGAAGCGGACGGTCTTGCCGCCGCGCGCAGCTTGCGGGTGAGCTCGGAGATCGAGCCCTGCGCCTGCGCCACCGCCATGCCGTCGGCGGCGATGCGTCCCCTCTCCCACCCCGGCGACATCGGTCGGCACGACGCGATCTCCCGGCAGGGATCGGGTCCGTGCGCGAGACGAGGCACCGGGGCGGGGGGCCGCTATTTCTTCTGCGGCGGCAGGTCGGTGCAGTGGCCTTCAAACACCTCGGCCGCCATGCCGATGGACTCGCCGAGCGTCGGGTGCGGGTGGATGGTCTTGCCGATGTCGGCGGGCATGCAGCCCATCTCCACCGCAAGGCACACCTCGCTGATGAGGTCGCCGGCGTTCGTGCCGACGACGCCGCCGCCGACCAGCCGGTGGGTGGCCGCGTCGAACAGAAGCTTGGTGAAGCCCTCGTCGCGCCCGTTCGCGATGGCCCGTCCCGAAGCGGCCCAGGGGAACACGGCCTTGCCGATCTTGATCCCTTCGGCCTTGCACTGATCCTCGGTCTTGCCGGTCCAGGCGATCTCGGGATCGGTGTAGGCGACCGAGGGGATCTGGCGGGCGTCGAAGAACGATTTCTCGCCATGGGCGGCTTCCGCCGCGACGTGACCTTCGTGCACCGCCTTATGGGCCAGCATCGGCTGCCCGACGATGTCGCCGATCGCGTAGATGTGCGGGACGTTGGTGCGCATCTGCTTGTCGGCCGGAATGAAGCCGCGGTCGCTGACGGCGACGCCGGCCTTGTCGGCGCCGATCTTGTTCCCGTTCGGCGACCGTCCGACGGCGACCAGCACGAGATCGTAGAGCTGCGGCCCGGCCGGGGCCTTCTCGCCCTCGAACGTCACCTCGATCCCGGCCTCCGTCGCCTTCGCGCCGACGGTCTTGGTCTTCAGCATGACGGCGTCGAAGCGGTGGGCGTTCTTCTTCTCCCAGACCTTGACCAGGTCGCGGTCCGCGCCCGGCATCAGGCCGTCGAGCATCTCGACCACGTCGATGCGCGATCCGAGCACCGAGTAGACGGTCGCCATCTCGAGCCCGATGATGCCGCCGCCGACGACGAGCATGCGCTTGGGGATCGAAGCCAGCAGCAGCGCGCCGGTGGAGTCGACGATCCGAGGGTCTTCCGGAAGGAAGGGCAGCTTCACCGCCTGCGACCCCGCCGCGATGATCGCCTTGGCGAACCGCACGGTCTTCTTGCCCGAGGCCGTCTCGACCTCGACGTGGTGCGGATCGAGGAACGCGCCGACGCCGGTGACGACCTCGACCTTGCGCGCCTTCGCCATGCCGGCGAGGCCGCCCGTCAGCTTGCCGATCACCCCGTCCTTGAAGCCCCGGAGCTTGTCGAGATCGATCTGCGGCGGCCCGAACGAGACGCCGTGCGCGCCGAGATGGGCGGCTTCGTCGACCACGGCCGCCGTGTGGAGCAGCGCCTTGCTGGGGATGCAGCCGACATTGAGACAGACGCCGCCGAGCGTCGCGTAGCGCTCGACCAGCACCGTCTTCATGCCGAGGTCGGCCGCGCGGAAGGCGGCCGAATAGCCGCCGGGACCCGCGCCGAGCACCAGCATCTCGCACTCGATGTCGGCCTTGCCCCCATAGCTCGCCGCCGCGGGCGCGGGCGTCGCGGCCTGGGCGGGGGACGCAGCGGCGGGCTCGGCAGCTTTGGGCGCCGGCGCCGGGGCGGCGGCCCCGCCCGTCGCCTCGAGCGTCAGGATGACCGAGCCCTCGCTGACCTTGTCGTCGACCTTGAGCCTGACCTCCTTCACCACGCCTGCGGCGGACGACGGGATCTCCATCGACGCCTTGTCGGACTCCACCATGATGAGCCCGGTGTCGACCGCGACGGTCTCGCCCGGCTTCACCATCACCTCGATAACCGCGACGTCCTTGAAGTCGCCGATATCGGGAACCTTCACTTCGACTTGGTTCGCCATCGTTCAGCCCCCCGATCTCAGAACAGCACGCGCCGCATGTCCGAAAGGACGCTGGCGAAATGGGCGTTGAAACGCGCCGCCGCGGCGCCGTCGATGACGCGGTGGTCCCAGGACAGCGACAGCGGCAGGGTGAGGCGCGACTCGTAGGTCTTGCCGTCCGCCGAATGCTGCTTCCAGTAGCTTCTGCACACGCCCATGATCGCGACTTCGGGCGCGTTGATGATCGGCGTGAAGTAGACCCCGCCGATGCCGCCGAGCGAGGAGATCGAGAAGGTCCCGCCCTGCATCTGGTCGGGCTTGATCTTGCCCTCGCGCGCGAGCTTGGCGAGCTCGTTCATCTCCTTGCCGATCTCCGGGATCGTCTTCTTGTCGGCGTCCTTGATGACCGGAACCATCAGGCCGTTCGGCGTGTCGGCGGCGAAGCCGATGTGCCAGTAGTTCTTGTAGACCAGCGCATCGCCGTCGAGGCTGGCGTTGAACTCCGGGAACTTCTTCAGCGCCGAGACCGCCGCCTTGACCATGAAAGGCAGCATCGACAGCTTCACGCCGCTCTTCTCCAGCTCCTTGTTCATCCGGACGCGGAACTGCTCGAGGTCGGTGATGTCGGCCTCGTCGTGGTTCGTGACGTGCGGGATCACGACCCAGTTCCGGTGAAGGTTCGCGCCGGAGATCTTTTTGATCCGGCTGAGGTCCTTGCGCTCGACCGGGCCGAACTTGGCGAAGTCGATCTTCGGCCACGGCAGGAGGTCGATCCCGACGCTCCCGGCCGACGACGCGGGCGCCACGGCGGACTTGGCGACGGGAGCCGCCGCGCCGCCGCCCTTGGCGAAGGCCTCGACGTCCTCGCGCGTGATGCGGCCGTGCGGTCCGGTGCCCGACACCTTGCCAAGGTCGACGCCGGTCTCGCGCGCCAGTTTCCGCACGGCGGGGCCGGCATAGGCGAGCGCGAAGGCCGCCTCGTCGACCGCTCCGCCCGCGGCAGGCGCCGCCGGCGACGCCGGTGATGCTGCCGCGGGCGCCGGGGACGCGGCGGTCACGCCGGCCCCGTCCCCCGAGGCCAGCGTCAGGATGACGGCGCCCTCGCTGACCTTGTCGCCGACCTTGAGCCTGATCTCCTGCACCCGTCCCGAGAGCGGTGCCGGCACGTCCATCGTGGCCTTGTCCGATTCGAGCGCCAGCAACGGATCTTCGGCCTTCACCTCGTCGCCGGCCTTAACGAAAATCTCGATGACGGGCACGTCCTTGAAGTCGCCAATGTCGGGAACACGCACCTCCGCGACGCCGGACGGCGCGCTGACGGAGGATGGCGGCGCGCTCACGTTTGGGCGGACGAGAGCCTCGTCGGAACCGCCTGCGTCCTCGATCTGCATGATGACGACGCCGGCGCTCACTTTGTCGCCGAGGCTGACCGCGACGGCCTTGACCACGCCGGCGCGGGGCGACGGAACCTCCATGGTCGCCTTGTCGGACTCGAGCGCCACCAGCGGGTCTTCCGCCTTCACGCTGTCGCCCGGCTTCACGAAGATTTCGATGATTGGAACGTCGCTGAAGTCGCCGATGTCCGGGACTTCGACGTCAAACTGATTGCTCATCGCGTTGTCCTTGATTGGCGCTGTCAGACGGTCCAGGGCGCGGGGCGCGCGCTGTCGAGGCCGTATTTCGCGATCGCCTCGGCCGCGACCGAGGCCGGCAGCGCGCCGTCGTCGGCCAGCGCCTTCAGCGCAGCCACGACCACGTAGTGCCGGTCGACCTCGAAGAAGCGCCGGAGATTGACGCGGTAGTCGCTGCGTCCGAACCCGTCGGCGCCGAGCACGACGTAGCGCTTGCCCGCCGCGGCGACGTATTCGCGGATCTGGTCCGCGTAGTTCCGCACGTAGTCGCTGGAGGCGACCACCGGCCCGTCATGGCCCGAGAGCTTGGCCTCCACCCAGCTCTTCCGGCGCTCCTCGGTCGGATGCAGCAGATTCCAGCGCTCGGCCGCCATGCCGTCGCGGCGCAGCTCGTTGAAGCTCGTCGCGCTCCAGACGTCCGCGGCGATCCCGAAGTCCTTCTCGAGCAGCTCGGCGCCCGCCATGACCTCGCGCAGGATCGTGCCGCTGCCCATCAGCTGGACCGTCTTGCCCGACTTCTGCTTGTCGCCCTTCTTCAGGAGATAGAGGCCCTTGAGGATGCCCTCCTCGGCCGACTCGCCGGCCCCCGCCTCGGCCATGCCGGGATGCGGATAGTTCTCGTTCATCAGGGTGACGTAGTAGTAGACGTCCTCCTGATCCTGATACATCCGCCGCATTCCGTCCCGGATGATGGTCACGACCTCGTAGGCGAAGGTCGGGTCATAGGAGACGCAGTTCGGGATGGCGCCCGCGAAGATGTGGCTGTGCCCGTCCTCGTGCTGCAGGCCCTCGCCGTTGAGCGTCGTGCGGCCGGCGGTGCCTCCCAGCAGGAACCCGCGCGCCCGCATGTCGCCGGCGAGCCAGGCGAGGTCGCCGACGCGCTGGAGCCCGAACATCGAGTAGAAGATGTAGAACGGGATCATCGGGACGTTGTTGGTCGAATAGGACGTCGCCGCGACGATCCAGCTCGACATGGCGCCGCCTTCGTTGATGCCCTCCTGAAGCACCTGCCCCTGCTTGTCCTCGCGGTAGTACATCAGCTGGTCGGCGTCCTCGGGCCGGTAGAGCTGGCCGACCGACGAGTAGATGCCGAGCTGGCGGAACATGCCCTCCATGCCGAAGGTGCGGCTCTCGTCCGGCACGATCGGCACGATGCGCTTGCCGATCTGCTTGTCGCGCACGAGGCTCCCGAGCATCTGCACGAACGCCATCGTGGTCGAGATCTCGCGCTCTCCGGAGTTGTCGAGCAGCCGCTGGAAGCTTGAGAGCGGCGGGATTTCGAGCGCGTCCGACTTGCGCCGGCGCTGCGGCAGCGAACCGCCGAGCTTGACGCGCTGCGCCCGCAGGTACTGCATCTCCGGACTGTCTTCGGCCGGCCGGATGAACGGCACCTTCTCGAGGTCCTCGTCCGAGACCGGGATCTGGAAGCGGTCGCGAAAACCCTTCAGGGCGTTCGCGGTCATCTTCTTGGCCTGGTGCGAGATCATCTGGCCTTCGCCGGACTCACCCATGCCGTAGCCCTTGACGGTCTTCGGCAGGATCAGCGTCGGCTGGCCCTTGTGATTGACCGCCGCGGTGTAGGCCGCGAACACCTTCGCGGGGTCATGGCCGCCGCGCGTCAGCTTCCAGATCTCGTCGTCGGTCCAGTCCGCGACGAGCGCCTTGGTCTCCTCGTACTTGCCGAAGAAGTGCTCGCGCACGAAAGCGCCGCTCTTCGACTTGAAGCTCTGGTATTCGCCGTCGACGCACTCCTCCATGCGCTTCAGCAGCATGCCGGACTTGTCCTTCTGCAGCAGCGCGTCCCAGCCGGTGCCCCACAGCACCTTGATGACGTTCCAGCCGGCGCCCCGGAAGTTGCTTTCGAGCTCCTGCACGATCTTGCCGTTGCCGCGCACAGGACCGTCGAGGCGCTGCAGATTGCAGTTGATGACGAAGATCAGGTTGTCGAGCTTCTCGCGGCCCGCGAGCGAGATCGCGCCCATCGACTCGGGCTCGTCCATCTCGCCGTCGCCCATGAAGGCCCAGACCTTGCGGTTGGCCGTCTCGGCGAAGCCGCGGCTTTCCAGATACTTGAGGAACCGCGCCTGGTAGATCGCCATGAGCGGGCCAAGGCCCATCGAGACGGTCGGGAACTGCCAGAAGTCCGGCATCAGCCAGGGGTGCGGATAGCTCGAAAGGCCCTTGCCCTCGGACTCCTGCCGATAGTTGAGCAGCTGCTCCTCGGTCAGGCGCCCTTCGAGAAAGGCGCGGGCGTAGATGCCGGGCGAGGAGTGGCCCTGCACGAAGATCAGGTCGCCGCCATGGCCTTCGGTCGGGGCGTGCCAGAAGTGGCCGAAGCCGATGTCGTAGAGGGTGGCGGCCGACTGGAAGCTCGCGATATGGCCGCCCAGCTCGGAACTCTCCTTGTTGGCGCGCAGAATGATCGCGAGCGCGTTCCAGCGGATGATCGAGCGCAGCTTGCGCTCGAGCGTCTGGTCGCCCGGCAGCGGCGGCTGGTCGGCCGGCGAGATCGTGTTGCGGTAGGGGGTCGTCAGCGACTTCGGAACGTACAGCCAGTCTCGCCGCGCGGCGTGCAGCACGGCGTCGACCAGGAAGCCGGCCCGCCGCTCTCCGCGCCGCTCCTGCACGGCGTCGAGCGAGTCCAGCCACTCCTGGGTTTCGAGGAGATCGTCGTCCTCCAGGTCACGCATTGCGTCCTCCCCATCCCTTGTTCTTGATCGTTGCGTCTTCGGCCGCCGCCGCAGGCGACGGATGTGCGACGTCGGCCGCCGTGACTGCGCTGTCGCGGCAAGAAGGCGTCGGTCGTCTCAGCAGCACCGCATCGCCGACCCGGGCCCGACGCCGTAGCGTCGGTCCTGGCGTTCCCGGAAGAACTCGGCCTGCGTCATCACGGGTTCGCCGGGATGAACGCGGCGCAGATGCTCGACATAGGCATCGTAGTCCGGAACTCCGACCATGAGTCGAGCAGTCTGCAAGACGAGACGACCCGCCGTCTTGGACTTAAGAAGCAGCGGGCTGCAGAGGCATCGCATCGCCGTCCTCCTGAGCCGTGCTGGAGAACGACGCCAGCGCCCGACGGATCGCCACGACGCCGTAGAACACCATGGCGAGGACCACGACGATGAAGAACAGCGTCACGCCGGAATTGACGTAGTCGTTGAAGACGATCGTCTGCATCTGCTCGATGTTCTTCGCAGGGGCGAGGACTTCGCCGTTCGCCACCGCCGTCGAGAACTTCTTCGCGTGAGCGAGGAAGCCGATCGCCGGATTTTCATGGAACAGCTTCTGCCAGCCGGCGGTCAGCGTGCAGACGAGCAGCCAGACGCAGGGCGCGATCGTCACCCAGGCGTAGCGTTCCCGCTTCATCTTGAAGAGCACGACGGTGCACAGCGTCAGCGCGATCGCCGCGAGCATCTGGTTGGAGATGCCGAACAGCGGCCACAGCGTGTTGACGCCGCCGAGCGGGTCGACCACGCCCTGGTAGAGGAAGTATCCCCACGCCGTGACGGCGATGCCGGTCGCGGTGAGGTTCGCGGCCCACGACTCGGTGTTCTTCATCGCCGGGACGTAGGAGCCGAGCAGATCCTGGATCATGAAGCGCGCGACGCGGGTGCCGGCGTCAACCGTCGTCAGGATGAAAAGCGCCTCGAACAGGATGGCGAAGTGGTACCAGAAGGCCATCATCGACGCGCCGCCGATGACGTTCGAGAGGATGTGCGCCATGCCGACCGCAAGCGTCGGCGCGCCGCCGGCGCGTGACAGGATCGTGCTCTCGCCGACGTCCGTCGCGATCTGCTTCAGCATGTCGGGCGTCACGACGAAGCCCCACGTCCCGATCACCTCGGAGGCGCGCTCCGCGGTCGTGCCGATCAGCGCCGGCGAGCTGTTCATCGCGAAGTAGACGCCCGGCTCGATCACGCAGGCGGCGATCAGCGCCATGATGGCGACCATCGACTCCACGACCATCGAGCCGTAGCCGATCAGCCGCGCCTGGGTCTCGTTCTCCAGCATCTTGGGCGTCGTGCCGGAGCAGATCAGCGAGTGGAACCCCGAGACCGCGCCGCAGGCGATGGTGATGAACAGGAAGGGGAACAGGGCGCCGGCGAACACCGGACCCGTGCCGTCGACGAACCGGCTCACGGCGGGCATCTTGAGCTCGGGCATCACGATCATGATGCCGAGCGCAAGGCCCGCGATCGTGCCGATCTTGAGGAACGTCGAGAGGTAGTCGCGCGGCGCGAGAAGCAGCCACACCGGCAGCACCGACGCGACGAAGCCGTAGCCGATCAGCATCAGGGCGAGCGTCTCGCCGGTGAAGGTGAACATCGGCCCGAAGGTCGCGCTGTGGGCGACGGACTCGCCGCCGACGATCGCCATCATCAGCAGCACGAAGCCGATCACCGACATCTCGCCGATCCGATGCGGGCGGATGTAGCGGCCGTAGACCCCCATGAAGACGGCGATCGGCAGGGTCGCGAACACCGTGAAGGTGCCCCACGGGCTGTGCGCGAGCGCCTTGACCACCACCAGCGCCAGCACGGCGAGCAGGATGACCATGATCATCAGCACGCCCACCATGGCGATCGTTCCGGGGATGATGCCCATCTCCGACTTCACCATGTCGCCGAGCGAGCGGCCGTCGCGCCGCGTCGAGATGAACAGGACGATGAAGTCCTGGACGGCGCCCGCGAAGACCACGCCCGCAAGCAGCCAGAGCGTGCCGGGCAGGTAGCCCATCTGCGCGGCGAGGACGGGGCCGACCAGCGGCCCCGCGCCTGCAATGGCCGCGAAATGGTGTCCGAACAGGACGTATTTGTTGGTCGGGACGTAATCGAGCCCGTCATTCCGACGTTGAGCCGGCGTTCTACGTAACGGATCAAGTGCAAGCACCCGTTCGGCAATAAACAGCCCATAGAATCGATACGCGATCAGGTAGACGCACACGGACGCCACGACCAGCCAGAGCGCGTTGATGGTCTCTCCGCGATGCAGAGCTATCGTCGCAAGCGCAAAGGATCCGAGAACGGCGACGAAGAGCCACCCCAGCCATGCGACGGCGGGGCGACTCGATAGTGATAGCGAGCCCATTGGTTTCCTCCCGGCCCATTTTTGCGGGCGCTCTTCGGACCCTGTCGGATCTCTCGCAGCCTAATCATGCGACCGCGAAGCCGCAGAACGCTACGTTAGGTCAGCCACCCCCCTACCTTCGCTCTACTTGACCGTCTGCTGTTGCCAGCAGTCGTTTAACTGCGGCATGCTCGAAGATCGAGGTTGATGGCAAGACGTTGCAAAGCTGGTTGATTGTCGCGATTGCGGCCGCTTACGTCGCCCTCCTGTTCCTCATTGCCTGGTGGGGAGAGCGCGCTCGGCCGACGCTGCCGCCATGGATGGCGGGCGTGGTGTATTGCCTGACCCTCGCCGTCTACAGCACGGCCTGGAGCTTCTACGGCTCGGTCGGGCGGGCCACGACCGGTCTGGATTTTCTGCCGATCTATATTGGGCCGATCTTCGTCCTGATCTTCTGCCAGCCGGTGCTGCGCAAGATCATCTTGCTCGCCAAGTCACATAACGCGACGTCGATCGCCGATTTCATCGCGATCCGCTACGGCCGCAGCCAGCCCATGGCGGCGCTCGTCACCGTCATCGCGCTGGTCGCCGTGCTTCCCTACATCGCGCTGCAGCTGAAGGGGGTCGCGGCGAGCTTCGACGTTCTCGCGACGCTGGACGTCGGGCGCCCGCGCGGCGACCTGCCGTTCTGGCGGGACTCAGCCTTCGCGGTCGCGGTCGCCATGGCGGCCTTCGCGATCATGTTCGGGGTCCGCCACATCCACGCCAGCGAGCATCATCGCGGGCTCATGCTGGCGATCGCTTTCGAAAGCATCGTGAAGCTTTCGGCGTTCATCATCGTCGGCGTCTATGTCGTCTGGGGCGTTCTGGGCGGATCAAGCGCGCTTTTCAACCTGGCGACGTCCGATCCCGCCCTGTCGAACCTGCTGAAGATCGACCTGACGCATCCGACATGGGCGTCCAATACGCTGGTCTCCATCCTCGCCTTCCTGTGCCTGCCCCACATGTTCCACGTCGCCGTCGTCGAGAACGAGCGGGTCGAGAACACGCGCCACGCCGCCTGGCTGTTCTCCGGCTATCTCGCGGTGTTCAGCGTGTTCATGCTGCCGATCGCCGTGGCGGGGCTCAGCACGTTCGGACACGCCGTCAATCCCGACACCTTCATGGTCAGCCTGCCGCTCGCGAAGGGCTCGACCGGCGTCGCCCTGCTGGCCTTCATCGGCGGGCTGTCTGCCGCGACCGGCATGGTGATCGTCGCCGCCGTCGCGCTCAGCACGATGGTCTGCAACGACGTCGCGGTTCCGGCGCTGCTCCGCGGCGGCCTGCTCGATCGCGGCCGATTCGGCGGCGACATCAGCAAGAGCCTGCTCACGATCCGCCGCACGACCGTCGTCGCGATCCTGCTGCTCGCCTACACGATGCATCGCACGATCGACCCGCATTACCCGCTGACCTCGATCGGGCTACTGTCCTTCGTGGCGATCGCCCAGTTCGGCCCCAGCCTGCTGGGCGGACTGTTCTGGCGTCGCGCCGATCGTGGCGGCGCCGTCGCGGGCATCATCGCCGGGGCGGCGCTCTGGGCGTACATGCTCCTCATCCCGTCCGCGGCGGCGCTGTCCTCGCTCGCGGCCGACTTCGTGGCGCATGGGCCGTTCGGCGTCGCCTGGCTCAAGCCTCAGGCGCTGCTCGGCGGAGACAGGCTCGATCCGATCTCCCATGCGGCGTTCTGGAGCCTCGGCGTCAACACGCTGCTGTTCGTGGGCATGTCGCTGCTGAAGCAGAAGAACTCCGAAGCCTGCGCCCAGGCCGCGGCCTTCCTGTCCGCCGGCCAGGTCCAGCCGCTCCGGGTGGGACGCGCGATCCTCAGGATCGACGACCTCAAGATGATCGCGGCCCGTTTCGTCGGCATGGAGCGCGGCGCCAAGGCGTTCGAAACCTTCCTCGAGCAGCGCGAGGCGGCGATCGGTTCGCCTGCGAACACGTTCGTCGACGCCGAGGCGATCCGCTTCACCGAGACCCTGCTCGCCGGCGCGATCGGAGCGGCGTCGGCCCGCATCGTGATCGCCGCCTATCTCGAAGGCCCGACGCTGACGCGCGGCGCCGCCATGGCGATGCTCGACGAAGCCTCGCATGTGCTGCAGGTCAATCGAAAGCTGCTGGACGGCGCGCTCGAAAGCATGCCGCAGGGCATTCTCGTTCTGGACGACGAGGTGTGCATCGCGGCGTGGAACCCGCGGGTGATCAAGCTCCTCGCTCTTCCGCCGGACTTTCTGCGGGTCGGCCTGCCGTTTGCGAAGATCGTCGAATACAACAGCCGCCGCGGCGAATACGGCGCCGACGACCTCAAGTCGCTGATCATCAACCGCGACATCGCCATCCAGCGCTGGCCTTATTCCTATGAGCGCAAGCGGCCCGACGGCTCGGTGCTCGAGGTCGTCAACGACCGGATGCCCGAAGGCGGCTACATCTCGACCTACACCGACGTCACCGAACGCCACCGCGCCGCCGAGGCGCTGCGCGTCGCGCGCGACACGCTGGAGGAGCGCGTGCACGAGCGCACGGAAGCGCTCGAACTCGCCAAGGCCGACGCCGAGCGGGCGAACCTGGACAAGACGCGCTTCCTCGCCTCCGCCAGCCACGATCTGCTGCAGCCCCTCAACGCCGCGCGCCTGTTCCTCGCAGCCCTGCAGGAGGGCGCCGGGCGCGTCGACCCGGACAACGCCCGCTCGCTGGTCGACAACGCGTCCGCGGCGCTGCGCTCCACCGAGCAGCTGCTGAACACGCTGCTCGACATCTCCTCGCTCGACAGCGGCGCGACCCCCGTGTCGGAGACCGTGTTCCCGATCGCGAACCTGTTCGCGCAGCTCGAGCTCGAATTTTCCGCGATGGCGAAATCGCGGAACCTGAAGCTCACGGCCCGGCCCTGCGCCCGCTATGTCCGGTCCGATCCGCAGCTTCTGCGCCGGGTGCTTCAGAACCTGCTCGCCAACGCCCTGCGCTACACGCCGAGCGGGCGCGTGCTGCTCGTCGGCCGGCTGCGCGGGGACCGGCTGCGGATCGAGGTCTGGGACACCGGCATCGGCATCGCCGAAGAGCAGAGAGACGAGATCTTCCAGGAGTTCCGCCGGCTCGACGCCCGGACCGGCGACGAGGGCGGCCACGGGCTCGGCCTCGCCATCGTGCATCGCATCGCGAACCGGCTGGAACAGCCGATCGATCTCTGCTCGCGTCCCGGACAGGGCAGCGTCTTCAGCATCAGCGTCCCGCTCGCCGAGCCCCCGGCCGCCGCGCGCGGCGGCGAAGGTGAGATGCCGCTCGCGGCCGCCTCCCCTGCGCCCGCGCTCATCCTGTGCGTCGACAACGACCCCGTCATTCGCGAGGGCATGGCCGCCCTGCTGACCCGCTGGGGCTACGGAACCGTCATCGCGCCGACCGGCGAGGAGGCGATGGCCCTGCTGGGGGACCGCCGGCCCGAAGTCGCGCTGCTCGACTATCACCTCGACGGCGCCGAGACCGGGCTCGAACTGCTCGACAGCCTGCGCAAGCGATGGGGCGGCGATCTGCGCGCCCTAATCGTCACGGCCGACCGCAGCCAGGAGATCGCCGAGGCCGTGCGCAGCCGCGGCTGCGCCGTGCTTCCGAAACCGATCAAGCCCGCGGCGCTTCGGCGCTTTCTGATCGGCGCGCAATTGCGCCGCTTCGACGGCGATGATGATGGAGACCAGACATGACGACCCGCATCCTGGTCGCCGACGATCACCCGGTCGTGCAGGCCGCCCTGCGCGCCGCGCTCGCCACCGCGATCCCGGAGACCGAACTGATCGCCTGCAGCTCGATGGAATCGGTGCTGCGCACGATAGCGCTCGAACCCGCCAGCATCGACCTCGTGCTGCTCGACCTCAGCATGTCGGACGCTCAGGGCTTTTCGGGCCTGTTCCTGCTGCAGGCCCAGTATCCGACGATCCCGGTCGCGATCATCTCGGCGCAGGAGAGCGCGACGACCATACGCCGCGCGATCGCCTACGGAGCTTCCGGATTCCTGCCGAAATCGCTGGCCCTGTCCGTCATGGCGAAGGCCGTCGCGAGCATCCTCGACGGCGACGTCTGGATCCCGCCCAACATCGGGCCGATGGACGCCCACTCCGATCAGGACCTGGATCTGGCGAAACGGTTCTCGTCCCTGTCGCCCCAGCAGACGCGCATCCTGATGATGATCGTCGACGGCAGGCTCAACAAACAGATCGGCGCCGCGCTGAACATCGCGGAGCAGACCGTCAAGATCCACACGTCGACGATATTCCGGAAACTCGGCGTGCAGAACCGGACCCAGGCGGCCGTCCTCGTGCAGAGAGCGCACGCCGATCGCTGAACGCGCGACCGGCGTCGCAGGGCCCGACGAGCGCGCGGGCGAAGGCCCGCCTGACGCGCCGGCGACGATTTCGCCAGACTTCGCGCGGCCCGCGACGCGATGCTCGGCCGATAGGCGGGCCTCCGCGACGCCCCTGACAGGTCGACAGACGGCCCGCGATCTTTCCCGCCTGCCCCATCGTCATCGTCCGGATTTCGTCGGCGTCGCACGGATGTGACGCCGGCTTCTTTGCAGCTTCGAGGTTGCGCTTATTTTACGGTTGCGTCCGCGGCGTAGGCTCCCCGCCCGCAACCGCTTTCCGACCATCCTCAGTTCCCTAGAATCCACTCCGATGACCGAAAAGACCGATCGCATCCCCTCCGGCAACACGGGACTGGACACGATCCTTCGTGGCGGCCTCGTGGCCAACCGTCTCTATCTGCTCGAAGGCTCGCCGGGCTCGGGCAAGACCACGCTGGCGCTGCAGTTCCTGCTCGACGGGGTCGCGCGCGGAGAACCGGGCCTCTACGTCACCCTGTCGGAAACCGACGAGGAGCTGCACGGCGTCGCGGCCTCGCACGGCTGGTCGCTCGACGGCGTGTCGATCTTCGAGCTGGCGACCGCGGAGGAAGCGCTCGGCGCCAGCCGCCAGCAGTCCATCCTGCACCCGTGGGAGAGCGAACTCGGCGGCACGATCGAGCTGATCAAGGGCGTCGTCCAGAAGACCAAGCCCAAGCGGGTCGTGTTCGACAGCCTGTCGGAAATGCGGCTGCTCGCCCAGGATCCGCTGCGCTACCGGCGCCAGGTCCTGGCCCTCAAGCAGTTCTTCGCGCCGCTCGACACCACCGTGATCATTGTCGACGACCTGACGGGCGAGGCCGACGGGCAGCGCGACGCGCATCTCCACAGTCTCTGCCACGGGGTCATCACGCTCGAACGGCTGACGCTCGACTTCGGCGCCTCGCGTCGCCGGCTCGAGGTCCAGAAGATGCGCGGCGTCGACTTCGTGGGCGGCTTCCACGATTTCGCCATCCGCCGCGGCGGGCTCGACGTCTTCCCCCGCCTGATCGCCTCCGATCACCACAGGCCGTTCATCGGCGATCCGACCCCGAGCGGAGTGCCGGAGCTGGACAATCTGCTCGGCGGCGGCCCGTTGCGCGGCACGAGCACGCTGCTGACCGGCCCTGCGGGCGCGGGAAAGACCACCATCGGACTGCAGTATGTGTTCGCGGCCTGCGAACGCGGCGAGAACTGCACGATCTACGAGTTCGACGAGCGGATCGGCACCATGCTGGCGCGCTCGAAGGCGATGGGACTCGACCTGACGGGACATCTGGAAAGCGGCCGTCTGGTCATCCAGCAGATCGATCCGGCGGAAGTCTCGCCCGGAGAATTCGCCTGGCGGGTCCGCTCCGAGGTCGAGGGCCGCGATTCCCGTCTGATCATGATCGACAGCCTGAACGGCTATGTCTCGGCCATGCCGCAGGAACAGCATCTGATCCTGCAGATGCACGAACTGCTGTCCTATCTGAACCAGCGTGGGGTCGTGACGCTCCTGCTCAACCCGCAGTCCGGCCTCATCGGCTCGATGGCCACATCGGTCAACGCCTCCTACATCGCGGACGTCGTGCTGCTCATCCGCTTCTTCGAGGCGGAAGGCCGCATCCGCAAGGCGATCTCCGTCCTCAAAAACCGGAGCGGCCAGCACGAGGACGCCATTCGCGAGTTGCGCATCGACGGAAGAGGCGTTCGCATCGGCGAGCCGCTGGTCGCGTTCCGCGGTGTTCTGACCGGGACGCCGGAATATGTCGGATCCCGCAGTCCGCTCATGGAAGACCGCGAAGTTGGCGCATAGGAGGGCCGAATTCGGGTATCGGGTCCTGATCTGCGCCCCTTTCGGCCACGACGCCGGCAGCATGGCGTCGATGCTCGCAAGGGAAGGCTACGCGGCGATGGCCTGCCGCGACCTGACCGCGGTCGCCGCGGCGTTCGGCGACGACGTCGGGGCGCTGCTGTTCACCGAAGAGGCGCTGGCCTCCGACCCGGCGCCCTTCGTCGCGGCGCTCGAAGCCCAGGAGCGCTGGTCGGACGTGCCGATCGTGATGCTGGCCGCGCCGCGGACGAACTCCGTCTCCTGGCCGAAGGACACGGTGCGGCTCCGCCTTCCCGAGCAGGCGACGAACGTCGTCGTGCTGGAGCGGCCGCTCGGCGTGATCTCGCTGGTCAGCGCCGTCGCATCGGCGCTGAAGGCGCGGCAGAAGCAGTTCGTGATCCGCGACTTCATCGAGGAGCAGCAGCGGGCGGCGGACGTCCTCGAGGCCGAGGTGAAGGCGCGCACCAGCGAACTCGAGGAGGCGCTTGGCCGCCTCAAGTCCGAGATGGCCGAGCGCGCCCGCGCGGAGGACCAGCTTCGCCAGGCCCAGAAAATGGAGGCCGTCGGCCAGCTGACCGGCGGCATCGCCCACGACTTCAACAATATGCTGACCGGCATCATGGGCTCGCTCGACATCATCCGGCGGCGGATCGAGTCCGGCCGGCTCGACGACATCGACCGGTTCATGGACGCCGCGACCGCGTCCGCCCAGCGCGCCGCGAACCTGACGCAGCGGCTGCTCGCCTTTTCGCGCCGCCAGTCGCTCGACGAGAAGCCGATCGACGCGAACGCGTTGATCCGCTCGCTGACGGACCTTCTGAGGCGCACGATCGGCGAGAACATCGAACTGCGCACCGAGCTCGCCGAGGACCTGCCGACGATCGTCGCCGACGCCAACCAGCTCGAGAACGCGATCATCAACCTCGCGATCAACGCCCGCGACGCGATGCGGGACGGCGGCGCCCTGTCGGTGTCGACCCGCATCGCCGGACAGGCGCCCGAGACCGCCGGCGGACGGCCCGACGGCCGGTTCGTGTCGATCTCGATCAGCGACACCGGCGTCGGCATGGACGAGGCCACGGTGCGCCAGGTGTTCGAGCCGTTCTTCACCACCAAGCCGATCGGCCAGGGCACAGGGCTCGGCCTGTCGATGGTCTACGGCTTCGCGGACCAGAGCGGCGGCAAGGCCGAGATCTCGAGCGCCCTGGGCGAAGGCACGACCGTCACGATCCTGCTGCCGGCGAGCGAGGCCGAGATCTCCGGTCCCGCCTCCGAGCAAAGCGCGCCGCCGTCCTTGCACGGCGCCGGGGAAAGCGTCCTCGTCGTCGAGGACGAGCCGGCCGTGCGCCAGCTGCTGCGCGAAGTGCTGGAGGAGCTGGGCTACGAGACGGTCGAAGCGGCCAACGGACAGGCTGCGCTTCCGATCCTGTCGTCGAAGCGTCGGCTCGATCTGCTGATCACCGACGTCGGCCTGCCGGGCATGAGCGGCCGGCAGCTTGCGGAGGCCGCCCGGAGCTCCCGGCCCGACATGCCGATCCTGTTCGTGACCGGCTATGCGGAGAAAGCCGCCGACCGGGCGGGCTTTCTCGGGCAGAACATGTCGATGATCACGAAGCCTTTCACGCTCGAGGTGGTCGCCCAGAAGGTGCGGTCGATGCTCGCCTCGACCGTGCCGGGCGGCGACGGATAGCGCGAGACGAACGCCGCCGCCCGCCCCAGCGCCGCGCCCCATGGGCGGGCTCGGCGCGGCGGCGGGTGCGGGCGGCCCGTGCCGTTTTGCTCGCAGGGCCGCCCGAGGCCGATCAGTCGTCCAGATGCTCGTTCGAGATCGCGCCGGTGCGCGGGTCGATGTGGAACTCGTAGGTCTTGCCGTTCTTGACGCCCTTGGCTTCCCAGCGGCCGTCGTCGGCCTCGATCTCGGTCACCTGTTCGAAGCCGGCGTCCTTGGCCTTCTGGGTCGCCTGCTCGATGCCGATCCAGTCCGCGCCGGGACGGTCGGCGAGCGCAGGGGCGGCGAGACCGAGGGTCAGGGCGGCGGCGAGAGCGATCTTGGCGCAAGTCATGGTGGAAGCTCCTTCGTGTGAACCGATGGAGCCCTTTTCGCAGCGCGCGCCCATGTTTCCCTGATAGGCTCTGTCAGCCGTTTATCAGCTTCGCGGGCGTAGCCTCCGGCCATGCCGAAACCCCTTCTCGCGCTCGCCTGCGCCCTGAGCGTCGCGCTGGCCGTCCATCCCGCGCTCGCCGACGAGAGCGACCAGGACCTCGCGCGTCGCGCGCTGGAGCGCGGCGAGATCCGGCCGCTCGACCAGGTGCTCGACGCCGCCCGCAAGGCGCTGCCGGGCGACGTGGTCAAGGTCGAGCTCGACGAGGACGACGGCCGCTGGATCTACGAGATCAAGATCCTGACGCCCGGCGGCGAGCGGCGCGAGGTCGAGATCGACGCCAAGTCGCTGCAGATCCTGGAGATCGATTGAGAATGCGCGTGCTGGTGGTCGAGGACGAGCCGCGCATCGCCGCCGACGTCAGGCGCGGCCTTGAGCGCGCGGGCTTCGCGGTGGACGTGGTGGGCGACGGCGTGAGCGCCTGGTTCCAGGCCGACGTCGAGACCTACGACGCCATGGTGCTGGACCTCGGCCTGCCGAAGCTCGACGGGCTCAGCGTCCTGAAGAAGCTCCGGGCCGCCGACAACACGACGCCGATCGTGATCCTGACCGCCCGCGACGGCTGGCGCGAGCGTGTGGACGGCATCAACGCCGGGGCCGACGACTATCTGCCCAAGCCATTCCGGATGGAGGAGCTGGTCGCGCGGCTCCACGCCGTGCTGAGGCGCTCGGTCGGGCAGGCCTCGCCGCTGATGCGCGTGGGCGAGCTCGAGCTGGACCCGCGGACGAAGCTCGTCACCGTGGCCGGCGAGACGCTGGCGCTGACGCCGCTCGAGTACCGGCTGCTGGCCTATCTCCTCCACCGTCGCGGCGACGTCGTGTCGGCCGGCGACCTGCTCGACCATGTGTATGAGAGCGGCTCCGACCGCGAGGCCAACGCCATCGAGGCGCTGATCGCGCGGCTCCGCCGGAAGCTCGGGCCGTCGCTGATCGAGACGCGGCGCGGCCACGGCTATGTCGTGCCGGCCGAAGCGCGGTGACGCGAGGCTCGCTCCGGCTCCGCCTCAGCGTCGCGGCCGCCGGCCTCGTGGCGCTGGCCCTGGCGCTCGGCGGCGCCGGGCTGTTCCTGATCTTCGAGGCGGCGCTCGACCGTCGCACCGCCGACGAGCTGAACCATACGGCCAGACTCCTTGCGGGCGGCGTCGGTTTCGACCCGTCGGGCGCGATCGTGGTCGAGACCCCTCCCGCCGACCCGCGCTATGCGACGCCCTATGGCGGCCTGTACTGGCAGATCGAAAGCCAGGGCAGGAAGCCGCTGCGCTCCCGCTCGCTGTGGGACCGGAGTATCGCCCTGCCGCGCGCGCCCGACGCCGACATGGCCCATCACGCGACGACCGACCTCGAGGGCTTCGACGGGCGGCCGCTCATCGCCGTGTTCCGGACGGTGCGGATCGCATCGGCGCCGGACAGGCCGCTGGTGGTCATCACCGTCGCGATGGACCGCGGCCAGCTCGCCGCGAGCCGCGAAATGGTGCTGCGCCTCCTGCCCGTCTCGCTCGGCGCGCTCGGGCTTCTTCTGGCGATCGCCATGGCGGCCTTCGTGCATCGCGCTCTCAGCCCGTTCCGGACGTTGCGCGCGGAACTGCAGCGCGTCCATGACGGCCGCGACGAGCGCCTGCACGGAAGCTATCCGAGCGAAGTCCAGCCGCTGGTCGACGATCTCAACCGCCTCGTCGCCCAGCAGGAAACGGCCCTCGGGCGCGCCCGCACGCAGGCCGCCGACATGGCGCATGGGCTCAAGACGCCGCTGGCGGTGCTGGACGCGCTGGCCCGCCGGATCGAGGACAGCCATCCGGCGCTCGGCGCCGAGATCGACGAGCAGTCGCTCGCGATGCAGGAGCAGGTGTCGCGCGCCCTCGCCCGGGCCCGGAGCGCGACCGCGGCGGGGCTGCAGAAGCGCGCGACCCCCGTCGCGCCGGTGCTGGACCAGCTGGTCGCGGCGATGAGGCGCCTGCCCGGCTCCGGGCGGATCGCGTGGCGCGTCGACGCCCAGCCCGGCGCGCTCTATCCGGCCTCCGAGGGCGAGCTTCTGGAGATGCTCGGCAACCTCGTGGACAACGCGCGCAAATGGGCGAAGGGCGCCGTGGCGATCGGCGTGGTCGCCAAGGCCGGCGCCGGGACGATCACGATCGAGGACGACGGTCCGGGCATGGCGGCCTCCGAGATCGCTGCGATCGACCGCGGTCGGCGCTGGGACGAGGCGACGCCGGGCACCGGCTTCGGGCTCGCGATCACGCGCGACCTCGCCGCCTCGACCGGCGGGCGGCTGCGCCTGTCGGCCGGATCCTTGGGCGGCCTTCGCGCCACGATCGAATGGGAGAACGGATGAGATTCACGTCCGGCCTCGCGGCCCTCGCGCTCGCGGCGAGCCTCGCACCGGCCGCGGCGCTCGAGAAATCGCTCGAGGCCAGCCTGATGAGGCTCGATCCCGAGACCCGCTTCCACCAGCTCTGCGACATCGAGACGATGCGGCGGATCTCGGCCTCGGACGGCCCGCTCCATCCCGACCGCATGGTGATGGACGCCGAGCGGGAGGCGGAGCTCGCCGGCGACGAGATCGTCGGCCGAGGCGCCGCGATCCGCAGCCGCGGACGCTGGTATCGGCTCACCTTCCGCTGCCGGGCGACGCCCGACCGGCTGAAGGTGCTCGAACTCGACTACCGGATCGGGGCGGCGATCCCCGAGAGCCGCTGGGAGGAGATCGGGCTCTGGCGGTGAGCTGAAGCGCAGGAGATCGCGATGACGAACGCCGAACTGGTGATGCGCCTCGGGGCCGCGGCCGCCGCGGGCGGCGTGGTCGGGGTGGAGCGGGAGCGCCTGCAATGGGCCGCCGGCCTCAGGACCCACATGATGGTCTGCGTGGGCGCCTGCCTCGCCATGATCGTCTCGGCCTACGGCTTCGACGACATCCGCGCGGCCGGACAGGTCTCGTTCGATCCCTCGCGCGTCGCGGCTCAGGTGATCTCCGGGGTCAGCTTCCTCGGCGCCGGCACGATCCTGTTGCGCGGCGAGGTCGTGCGCGGCCTGACCACCGCGGCCAGCATCTGGGGCGTGGCGGCGATCGGGCTCGCGATCGGCGGGGGCCTCTATGTGGCGGGCGTCGCCGCGACCCTGATCATCATCGGCATCCTGGCGGGCGTGAAGCCGCTGGAGGACCGCTATCGCGACAGCATGCGCAGCCGGGCCCTGACCTTCGTCGCGCCGCGCGGCGCGCTGACCATCGACAAGCTGATCGAGGTCGCGGGGCCCCGCGCCTCGCGGGTGCGGACCTTCGTGGCGCGCCCGGCGGACGAGGACGGGGTGGACGAGATCGTCGTCACCTTCGTGCGGCTGTCGCAGACGAGCGTCGACGAGATCGCCGCGAAGGTCGCGGCGCTGCCCGGCGTGACGGCGCGAAGGCGCGAGCGCGACGGCTGACCGCCCGTTCGCCGGTGAGCCTTCTCGCAGCCTAAGCAGTTACCCGGATACTGCCGACGATCCGGACCGCCTACGCTTTTTCGCTGGCGTTCCGACGATGTGGCGTCAATGATCGGCGCGCGGGTCGCATCAGTTCGGCGCATGGCATAGCGGTATGGATAGACTGCGCTTTTCGAGCGATGCGCCTGCGCTCGCCGATGACGAAGGCTTCGGCGCCTATCACGATCTCTATTCGACTGTGGCCGACGCCGAGCGGCTCGACCGGTCGTTCGCGGTCGAGGTCGAGGGGCGGCGGCTGAACGAGCTGCTGCTGTTCGACCGCAGCATGCGGGGCGTGCGCCATGTCCGCTCGGACAAGCGGGTCCTGCGCAACGGCTTCGACCATTTCACCGTGCAGATCCCGCTCGCCGGCGAGCTGCTGGTCTCGGCGGGCGGCGCGAGGAAGCGTGCAGGGCCCGGCGAGGCCGTGCTGATCGACATGAACCGCCCGATGGCGACCGAGGCGCAAAGCGCCCGCGTCCTCACGCTCTCGACCCCGCGCCGGGTGGTCGAGGAGGCCGCAGGCGAGGCCGACGGGCTGCACGGCGTCGTTCTGCCCCGCGAGCGGGCGGCGCTGCTGACGGACTTCCTCGCCTCGACGCTGCGCAATTCGAGCGCTTACGGCGTCTCGGACGAAGGCCGGATCGCCGCGGTCGCGCTCGAACTGCTGCGGCTCGCCATGGCCGAGCGCTTCGCGGACGATCGGGTTCTCGGCGAGGACGCGTCCGAGGCCGTCTGCCGGCGTCGCGCGCGCGCCTTCATCGACGCCAACCTCTCCGCCGGGCCGAACGAGGTCGCCCGCGCGATCGGACGGTCGCGCTCGGCGCTCTACCGCGCCTTTGAGGCGAGCGGCGGCGTCGCGCGCTTCATCCGCTCGCGGCGCGTGGCGCGGATCCGGGCGCTGCTGTCGCGACCCGACGAGATCCGCAAGATCGCCGAACTCGCCTACGAGGCGGGCTTCGCCAGCGACAGCGACGCCATCCGCGCCTTCCGCGCCGCCTATAACGTGACGCCCGGCGAGTTCCGCGCCGGACGGCGGCTCGCGGCGCCGGCCGCGCCGGAACCGGCCGCGCCGAGCTTCGAACGCTGGTGGAACGGCCTGCGCTGACGGCCCAGCAGGTTCCGTCGTGACCGTTCCTTCGACGCCGGCCGCGGCGCGCGCTGGGTGGGGCGCGGTCGTCGTCCTCGCTTTCGCCCATCTGTCGGCCTTCACCGACCGCTACCTGCCGGCGCTGGTCGCCCCTGCGCTGAGGACCGATCTCAGCCTCACCGACTTCGAGATCGGGCTGCTGCAGGGCTCGGCTTTCGTGCTCGTCTATGCGTTCGGGACGCTGGCCTTCGGCGGCCTGGCCGACCGCGGGCGGCGTGTCGCCATCGTGGCGCTGAGCGCATGCCTGTGGACCCTCGCGGCCCTCGCCTTCGCCTTCGCGGCGACCTTCGGCCAGATGTTCGCAGCAAGGCTCGCGCTCGGCCTCGCGCAGGCGGCGCTGTCGCCCGCCGCGCTCTCGCTGATCGGCGCCTATGCGCCGCGTGGGAGCATCGGGCGCGCGGTCTCGATCTACACGTCGGGCTCGACCCTCGGCCGGTCCGCCGCGCTGCTCGGCGGCGGGGCGCTGCTCGCTTTGCTCGCGACCCACGATCCGTTCGGGCCGGGCGTCCCGCACTGGCGGCTGGCGCTCGCGCTCGCGAGCCTGCCGAACATCATCCTGATCGTCGCGCTGCTGATGTTGAGGGAGCCGCCCGCGCCGCGCGCGGCGAGGCCCGCGCCGTGGCTCGGCTGGCTGAGGCGCCATGCGGGGCGCTACGCGCTCCATATCGCCGCGGCGGGCGCCGCGACCTTCATCATCCAGTCCGCGACCGCCTGGACGACGACCGTGCTGGTGCGCCGGGACGGGCTGTCGATCGCCGAGGCCGGCGTCGTGTTCGGCGTCGTCGTGCTGCTGGCGGCGCCCGCCGGACACCTCACCGGCGGCTGGCTGCTCGACCGCCTGCGCGGAAGATTCCGACACCGGGCGCCGCATGTCGTTCTGGCCGCAAGCTTCGCGGCCACGCTGCCGGCGGCAGCGCTGTTCTGCCTGTCGTCGTCCAAGGCTATGGCCCTGGCGGGGCTATTCGCGCTGACCTATGCGCTCGGCCCGGCGACGCCTGCGGGCTTCAGCGGAATCCAGACCATGACGCCGCGCCGGATGCGCGCCCGGGCGAGCGCGCTGTTCCTCTGCTGCATCACGCTGATCGGCTTCGGCCTCGGTCCGCCGGTCGTGGGCTTCCTCACCGACCGGGCGTTCGGCGCGGAGCGCGTCCACCTCTCGCTGCTCGCGGCGATCTGCGCCGCGGCGAGCCTCGGCCTCGCGCTCTGCGCGGCGAGAATTTCGCAGCCGCGCTGACCGCCGGTCACGCCTCGCAGGTCTGCAGCAGTTTGGGACGCCCTGTCGATGGATTGGGACGCCTGGTCAATGCGGGCCTGCGGGCGTGGAGGTAATTTCGTGCCCATGAAGGGCGTGGCCGTCTGTGGCCAATGAGGCGCCGGGCGGGAAACACACATCATGGCGTCGATCAGATTTACGGTTGTCGGTGACTACGATCCGGGCAACAGTTTCGCGGAAAATTTCGCATTTCCGTCTGTTTACACGAATGTCAACGCGTCATACTCGGTTGTTCTAGTCCCTGGCGCGCAATCTTCATATTTCTATTTTCAAAACAACACTAGCACGGCGTTTGATGCGCTTCGTCACGGGTCTTCTATTACAAACTCAAGCGACTATTCGATTTCTGCCGATTTCTCGGACAACATCGGCTCCGTCAGACTGACCGGCGGCGACAGGGGCGACGTGCTGCTCGGCGGCGCGGGCAATGACGTGTTGCGTGGCGGCGCGGGCGGCGACACGCTGAACGGCGGCGCGGGCGACGACACGATCGAGGGCGGGACCGGCGGAAACCAGATCGACGGCGGCTCCGGCGTCAACACCCTTTCCTACGCGAACCTTCCGGTCGACGCCGGCGGCGCTTTCGGCGCCTATGTCGATCTCCAGGACGGCTTTTCTCTCGGCAATGAGGGCCTCTTTGGCGATTCGATCGCCAACATCCAGAACGTCATCGGGACTTCCGTGAATGATACCCTTCTGGGAGACGGCGAAGCGAACGTCTTCGAGGGCGGCGCAGGCGCCGACTACATCGACGGCCGCGGCGGCAACGATACGGCCAGCTACGAGCACTCCAGCGCTGGCGTCACCGTCAATCTCACGACCAACGTCAACACCGGCGGCGACGCCGCGGGCGACGACATCCGGAACATGGAGAACATCACCGGCAGCGCTTTCGCCGACAGCCTGACGGGCGACGCCGGTGCCAACCGGCTCGACGGGCTCGCCGGCGCGGACCTGCTGCGCGGCGGCGACGGCGACGATACGCTGAACGGCGGCGCGGGCAACGACACGATCGAGGGCGGGGCCGGGTTCAACCAGATCGACGGCGGTTCCGGCGTCAACACGCTGTCTTACGCGAGCCTTTCTCCCACCCCCGGTGAAGGCGCGGTTGTCGACCTCCAACTCGGCAGCGCCTGGGCCCTTGGCGGCTTCCTTGGCGACACGATTTCCAACATCCAGAACTTGATCGGGACGTCGGTCGGCGACGCCTTTTACGGGAACGGCGCGGCGAACATCTTCGAGGGCGGCGCAGGCGCCGACATCTTCGAGGGCCGAGGCGGCAGCGACACGGTCAGCTACGAGCATTCGGCCGCGGGCGTCACAGTCAATCTCGCGACCAACGTCAACACCGGCGGCGACGCCGAGGGCGACGTCTTCTTCGACGCGATCGAGAACATCTCCGGCAGCCGCTACGCCGACAGCCTGACGGGCGACGCCAACGCCAACCGACTGAACGGCTACGCGGGAGCCGACACCCTCACCGGCGGCGACGGCGCCGACGTGTACATCGTGCGCGACGCGCGGGTCGTCGTGGTCGAACAGGCGGGCGAAGGGACCGACCGCGTCGAGGCGACGGTCAACCACACGCTGGCCGCCAATGTCGAGAACCTGACGCTGATCACCAACGCGATCAACGGCACGGGCAACGACATCGTCAACGTCATCACCGGCAGCGCGCGCGCCAATGTCATCGACGGCAAGGGCGGCTCGGACGTGCTCTACGGAAAGGGCGGCGCCGATACGTTCTCGTTCTCGACCGAACTCTCGAACGGCAATGTCGACCGCATCGTCGATTTCGACGGCGACGACACGATCCAGCTCGACCGCACGATCTTCTCGCAGTTCTCGGCCGGCGACCTCTCGGACGACCTGTTCAAGAACCTCGACCTCGGCAAGCAGGACGCCAACGACAAGATCCTCTATGACCAGGACACCGGTCGCCTGTTCTACGACGCGGACGGCAAGGGCGGCGAGGCGGCCAAGCTGTTCGCGCTCATCGGCAACCACGCCGACCTCGACGCCTCGGATTTCAGGATCATCTGACGCGTCGATCTGTGGCTTTCAAAGAGCCCCGTCCGGTCCGCCGGGCGGGGCTCTTCATTTGGTGGACATGGCTGCAATTCGAGCAGGCGGCGTTCGGCCGGCCGCCGGTTTCCGGCTCATGCGCAAGGCGAGGCGCCGACATCAATTCGCGTCGTCCGACGAGCCGGAAAGACCCGCCCGCGGGGTCGCCAAGTGGGTGGTATCGCTCAATTTTTCTGGATTTATATTGGTTCTGTTCTGGTCCTCTAGCGGATTGCCGCGGCCGCCGCGCTGGACTATCGTGGACGCCTCAGCTCATCCGCGATCGACAGAGCATCCGGCCATGCTGCAGGTCCGCCTCCTGGGGTGCTTCGCGATCGAGCAGTCCCATCGGGACCAGTCGGCGGTGCTCGGCCGCAACGGCAGGCGGCTCGCGGCCTATCTGTTCGCCTATCCCAATCGCAGCCATCGCCGCGACAAGCTGATCGACCTGTTCTGGACAGAGAGCGCGCCGGACCAAGGGCGCGCCGCCTTCAGCACGGCGCTCTGGAAGATCAAGCGCGCGATCGGTTCTTCCGGCAGACAGACGGCCTTGCGCGCGGTCGGTCAGAACGTGCTGCTGGAGATCGCCCAGCCGACGATCGTCGACGCCCACCGCTTCGCGTCCGAGATCGAGATCGCGCTTTCGGCGAGCCGCGCGGAGTCGATCGCGCAGACGATCGAGCTCTATGGCGGCGCATTCCTGGAAGAATTCGACGAGGACTGGGTGCTGGAGGAGCGCGAACGCCTCGAGGCGCTCTATGTCCGCGCGCTGACGCTGATGATGCGGCAGGCCGCGGCCCAGTCGCGCTACGAGGACGCGCTGTGCTGCGCGCGCCGCATCCTCTCGACCGACCCGATGCGCGAAACCGCGCAGCGCGCGGCGATGCTGCTCTACACGCTGAACGGCCAGCGCGGCCACGCGCTCAGGCAGTTCGAGCGGTGCCGCACGACGCTGCGCGAGGAATGCGGCGTCGACCCGATGCCGGAGACCCGGTCGCTCGACCAGATGATCCGCAGCGGCGCGGTGTTCGAGCGGATCCCGACGCTTCTCAGCGAGACCTTCGGCGGCTGCGGCTAGCCGATTCCGCCTTCCCTCTCCGATCTCAGGACGTCCGCGTCGCTGCTGCTCGCCGCGCGCCGCCGGGCTGCGCTCGCCCGTCGGGCGAACAGATCGCGAAGAGAAGCCGGAGAGAGTTCCCTGAGCCGCCCGCCAGTCTCGCCTCGACGGGCGGAGAGCGGACCGCCACGCCGGCGGCGGTCCGCGCGAAGGCCGCCGGCGAGGCCCCAAGGAGCGGCCCGCCTGATCGGCACGGCGCGCCGAGGATGAGCGGGCTAGGGTCCGCAGATCGCCATGGGCTCTGCTGACGCCGGTCAACGAGGCGAGCGCCGGTGGTCGAAGCGTGCCCATCCCCCTCTTCGGACGGCCCGGAGTCGATCGCCTCCGGCGACCACGTGCTGATCGTGCGGCTCTGGCGCGAGCCGAACCGCACGCCGCCCCGCGACGAGGACTGGCGCGGGCACGTCTATCTGAGCGGGGCCGAGATCAAGCGCCGCTTCGTCGGCGTGGACCGGCTGTTCCGGGCGATCCGGACCCTGCTCGGGCAGGCCGCGCGCGAGGACGACGTCGTCGAGACGAGCGCCCGGGCCGGCGAAGGCGGGCCGTCATGAACGCCGAACCCCAGAAGTCGGAGCTGAGATGGGCCGAGCTCGAAAAGGCGCTCGCGCATGTCGAGTCGTGGCTCGCCCCGGAGGTCGAGCGCGTCGCGCGCGGCTATGAGGGCGGCCAGGCGGGCGCGTTCCACGGGCTGGTGATGGGCCCGGACGAGGCGCGGCGGGCGCTTGCGGAGGCGGACCCGTCCCGCGCGCCGGTCGACCGGGCCGCGGCGGCGAACGACCTCCCGGACTTCGCGCGGATCGCGCAGCTCTTCGGCGCCGACGCCTTCGACGCCTGCGTGCTGCTGCTGGCGCTCGCGCCGGAGATTTCGAGCCGCTTCGGCCGGCTCTACGGCTTCCTGCAGGACGATCTGGCGAGGACCCGCCCGACCTTCGATCTCGCGCTCGGCCTTCTCGCGCGCGGGCCCGCCGAGCGGCTGGCGCTGCGCCGCAGGCTCGCCCCCGACGCCCCGCTCCTCGCCGAGCGGCTGATCCAGCCGTGGCGCGAGCCCGCCGGCCACTGGCTGTCGACGCAGTTCACGCTCGATCCGCAGATCCTGCGCCTGCTGACGGGGGACGGCGGGATCGACGAGCGGCTCGCCGGCTTCGCTCGCCTCGCGCCGTGGACCCCGCGCGCCGGGACGGGGGAAGACGCGAACGCCGCCGCGGCTTCCGCGGCGCTCGTCCGCGGAGGGATCGTCTGGCTCGACGGGCCGGACCCGTCCGCCAAGCGCCGCATCGCGGCCGAGGCCGCCCGGCTCGCGGGCATGCCGCTGATCGAGATCGACGAGACCGCCGTTCCGGGCGACCGGCCGGCGGCCCAGACCGCCGCCCTGCTCGTGCGCGAGGCGGCGCTGCGCGACGCGGCGCTGTTCCTCGACGGCCTGGAGGACGAGGACAGCCGCGAGCCCTGCCCGTTCTGCGCGGCCTTCCTCGCCGAGGCGGCGCGGCAGGGCGGCGCGGCCTTCCTCGCCGGAAACCAGGCCTGGCTGAGGGACGGCTGGGCCGCGCGCGGCCTCGCCCGGGTCGCGGTCCCGCGGCCGGACGCGGCCGCGCGGCAGGCGATCTGGAGCGCGACCCTCGCCGCGCACGACCTCGACCTGACGGCGGACCAGACCCGGGGCCTTGCGCGGCGCTACCGCCTGACCGGCCGCCAGATCGAGACCGCCGCCGCCGTCGCGGCCGCCATGGCGCCGGACGGCCGCACGGAGACGACGTCGGCCTATCGGCGGGTCGTGTCGGCCACGCGCGCCCAGACCGGGCAGAGGATCGGCGCGCTCGCCGCCCGCCGGCCGCCGCGAGCGCGGTGGGAGGATCTGGTTCTTCCCGAGGATTCGCTGAGGCAGCTGCGCGAGCTCTGCCGGCGCGTCGAGCTGCGCGAGCGCGTGCTCCCGCGCTGGAGCGAGCGCCACCGCGCCGGCTCCGCCCGCGGCGTCCACGCCCTGTTCGCGGGCTCCTCCGGCACCGGCAAGACCATGGCCGCGGAGATCATCGCCGGCGAGCTCGGGCTCGACCTGTTCCGGATCAGCGTGCCGAACACGGTCAGCAAATACATCGGCGAGACCGAGAAGAACCTCGACCGCATCTTCGACGCCGCCGAGGACAGCAACGCCATCCTGTTCTTCGACGAGGCCGACGCGATCCTCGGCAAGCGCTCGGAGGTCAGGGACTCCCACGACCGCTACGCCAATCTCGAGATCAGCTACCTGCTGCAGCGGATGGAGGAGTTCGACGGGGTCTCGATCCTCGCGAGCAATCTGAGGGCCAACATCGACGACGCCTTCACCCGGCGCCTCGCCTTCGTGATCCACTTCCCCTTCCCCGACGCCGCCCACCGCCGGCGCATCTGGGAAGGCGCCTGGCCCGACCCCGAGCGGCGGCCGCGCGACGTCGACCTCGACCGGCTGGCCTCGCTGTTCAAGCTCAGCGGCGGCAGCATCTCGAACGTCGCGGTCGCAGCCTCCTTCCTCGCCGCCGAGCGCGAGCAGGACGTCGCGACAGGCGACGTCGTCACCGCGCTTCGTCGCGAATTCCAGAAGCTCGGCAAGCCCGCGGCCGAGCAGGAGCTCCGCGACAGCCTGACCGCGGGGGCCGCGTGATGCTCGATCTCGTGGACAGGGTGGTCGAGGAGATCCTGGACGCCGGCTGGCCGGTGACGCCGGCCAAGCCGGCCTTCTCCTTCGCCGCGCCCGACGAGACCTTTCCAGCCTTCGTCGTGAACGCCGGCGGGCCCGTGCTCAACATCTTCATGACGGACGTGCGCGAGAACCGGCACCTGCGCCGGCCGGAATGGGACAAGACCGACCCCGGAGGCCCGGCGGCCGCCTACTCCCACCCGCCGGTCTATCTCGACATCGTCTACGTAATTTCGGCCTGGAGCCCGGCGAGCGACCAGCAGGCCGCCGACCCGGTCGGCGTCGAGCACCGGTATCTCGGCGAGGCGCTGCGCATCCTGCTGCGCAACCCGGACGTGACGCCCCAGGCGCTCGGCATCCCGAGCGGCGGGACGGTGTTCAACGCCGCGCATGTCTATCTCGCGGCCGCCTATCCGGAAGGCGGCCAGCCGCTCAACGACTTCTGGACCACCATGAAGCAGGGCTGGCGGCTCGCCGTCCAGCTCACCGTGACCGCGCCGCTCGACCTGCTGCTCGACGCACCGACCGAGCCGATCGTGCTCACCTTCATCCAGCGCTACCTGCCGATCGGATCGGCGACGGCAGAGCAGCGCATCCAGATCGGCGGCCAGGTGGTGCGCGCCGCCGGCGGCGCACCTGTCGAAGGCGCGAACGTCCGCCTGATGGCCGCCGGCCGGGAGATCACGACCGACTCCCGCGGCCGCTACAGCTTCGCCGGCCTCAATCCCGGCCTGCACCGCATCCGGGCCTCGGCCTCCGGACTGACCCCGATCGAGCGCGACGTCAGCGTCCCGGACGGCCCGCCGGCGGACCACATCTTCGAGCTGTCGTGAGGAAGCAATCATGGCGACCATCTATCCCAACACGCCCGGCGTCCAGATCCTCGAGGTGCGGCTCGGCGCGCCGCCCATCGCCGGCGTCGGCACCAGCACGGCCGGCTTCGTCGGCAAATCGCCGATGGCCGGCCGCTTCCTGAAGGTCGCGCGGCTCGTGACGAGCGCCGACCAGTTCGAAGCCGACTACATAAAGGGCGCGGCGCCGGCCGATCCGCCGGCCGCCGACAGCACCGCGCTCTCGCAGGCCGTGTTCGGCTTCTTCGAGAACGGCGGCACGACCTGCTACGTGGTCAACGTCGACTCCGAGACGCCCGGCGAGATCGTGGCCGGTCTCAAGCTGCTCGAGCCGGTCGACGAGGTCGCGGTCATCGCGGCGCCGGGCCAGACCCATAACGACGTCTACGTCGCGCTGGAGGACCAGGCCTTCCGCACGGGCGACCGGTTCGCCCTGCTCGACCCGCCGACGAAGGTCGACGACCTCGGCAAGCTCAAGGCCGGCGGAACCAGCCGTCCGCCCGCCTCGGACTACGCCGCCTTCTACTATCCGAAGATCCAGATCGCGCCACGGCTCGCCAACGACCCGCAGGACAGCGCGGCCAATCCGATCTTCGCCACGCCCGTCGGCCACATCGCCGGCGCCTACGCCCGGGTCGACGCTGCGCGCGGCGTGCACAAGGCTCCCGCGAACGAGCGTCTCCTCGGCGCGCTCGGCGTCGAGCATCCGCTCACCAACGCCGACCAGAACACGCTGAACGCCGACGGCGTGAACCTGATCCGCATGTTCGCGGGGCAGGCCACGCTTTGGGGGGCGCGCACGCTGCAGGCGGCCGACGCCGCCGACAAGACGTTCCGCTACATCAACGTCCGCCGGCTCGTGAACTACATCGAGGAATCGATGGAGGACGGCCTGCGCTTCGCGGTGTTCGAGCCGAACAACCTCGCCTTGCGCCAGACGATCACGCGCTCGGTGCGCGGCTTCCTCGACGGCGTCTGGCGCGACGGCGCGCTGTTCGGCGCCACGCCGGACGAGGCCTACTACGTGCGCTTCCCCGATCTCTACAACCGCGACGAGGACCGCGCGCTCGGCAAGCTGACGGTCGAGATCGGCCTTCGGGCCGTCTACCCGGCCGAATTCATCATCGTGCGGATCGGCCTGATCCTGCAGAGCGCAGCCGCCGCCTGATCCCGAACAAGGAGCCGCCGCCATGCCCCAGCCAGGCCAGCAGCCGATCTACTTCAGGGCGTTCCAGTTCATGGTCGAGATCGACGGGATCGACAACGCCCGGTTCCAGGAGGTGGGAGGCATCGACGCCACCACCGACATGATCGAGTACCGCGAGGGCGGGGACATCCTCGGCCCGCGCAAGTTCCCGGGCATGACCAAGCATTCGAACCTCTCGCTCAAGCGCGGGTTCAGCGACGACAAGCGGCTGTTCAAGTGGTTCGAGGACGTCATGACCGGGCGGACCGAGAAGATCCGCAAGAACATCTCGGTCGTCCAGCTCGACATGGCGGGCAAGGAGGTGCTGCGCTGGAACCTCTTCAGCGCCTTCCCGGTCAAGTACACGGCGGCGTCCTACAACGCCAAGGGCAACGAGCTTTCCATCGAGGCGCTCGAGATCGCCTACGAGCGGATCGAGCAGGCGTGAGGGAGGGCGCGATGCTCCAGACCGAATACGACTTCACGCTGCCGATCGGGTTCCAGGACGAGGAAGGCTCGCTGCACCGGGACGGGGTGATGCGCCTCGCCACCGCCGCGGACGAGATCCTGCCGCTGAAGGATTCCCGCGTGCAGGGAAACCCGGCCTACCTGTCGGTCATCGTGCTGTCGCGCGTCGTCTCGCGCCTCGGCTCGGTTCCGCAGGTCACGCCAAAGGTGATCGAAGGTCTCTACGCGGCCGACATGGCCTATCTGCAGAACCTCTACAACAAGCTCAACGACGTCGACGCGCAGGGCGAGCAGATGTGCCCGCACTGCAGCCACATCTTCGCGGCGGAACACGCGATGGGGGGATCGCCGGCTACCCTCTCGGCCAGCTCTACGAGGAGGTAGCCTTCCTCGCCTACCACTTCCACTGGCCGCTCGATCAGCTCGTGTCGCTGGAACACGCCGAGCGGCGGAAGTGGGTGGGCGAAGTCTCCCGCATGAACGAACAGTCCAACGCCGAGGCGAAAGCGAGCCTGGAGCTGACATGACGCGGCAGATGCGTGACGAGATCGGCGGAAGGATCGGGAGCCGGCACGGCGGCTTCGCCGCGCGGCTGGCCGGGCGCTACGCCTTTTCGCGCGCGCCGGCCTCGGCCTCGGCGATGCGGCTGCGCGCCGCGCAGCGCGGGTCGCTGATCTTGAGCCTTCGGCCGACGCTCAGCTTCACGCCGCGCTTCGAGCTGTCCTTCGCCGTCGCCGCGGATTTGCGCGAGGCGGCGCGGCCGGCGATGGCGATCCGACCGGCGATCCGCATCTCGGCGCCGGCCGCCGTGACGCGCGAACGCGCCGCGCCGCAGCGCGCCCTGGAGCCGTCGCGCCGCGCGCTTGTTCTGCGCGCCGAACCGGCGCGGCCGGCGCCGATCGAGCGCGGGATGCGCCTCAGGACGGTGCGGGAGACCGTGTCGCAGGTCAGGCTGGTCCGGGCGCTGGAGCCGAAGCACAGCCCGGCCGCTCCGCCCGACGCTCCCGCCGTCCGCCGCGACCCACCTGTCGTAGGTCCCCGCCGCGAATTCGCGGTCGCGGCGCTGCCGCGCGCCATGGCCCGGCCGGCCGAGCAGCCGCTCGCGGCGGCGATCGGCAGGCTGGAGGCGGCGGTCGGCAGGCTCGCCGGCGAGGCCCGGCAGGACGCGTTCCGGCCTACCGCCGAAATCCTGTCGCCGATGCCGTCGGCCGATCCGCGGCGCATCGCCGACGAGGTGCTGCGCACGCTCGACCATCGCGTCGTCGCGATGCGCGAGCGGATGGGGCGGAGGTAGCCATGGCGCTCGTCAAGGCCACCGTCACCGCCGAGCATTCCGGCGAGGTCTTCTCCGTGATGTTCAATCCGGAGGAGTACGCGCTCAATCAGGACACCACCTTCGCGTCCCAAAGTATTCCCGGCCTCAGCGGCCCGGTGCTCCAGTTCGCGCATGGCGGCTCGCGCACACTCGACATGGAGCTGCTGTTCGACACCTACGAGCAACAGAAGGACGTGCGGCAGGAGACCGACAAGCTCATCAAGCTGATGCGGATCGACCCGGAGCTGCACGCGCCGCCGATCCTGCGCGTCGAATGGGCCTCGCTCCAGTTCCGCTGCGTGCTGACCCGCGCCAACCAGCGCTTCGTGCTGTTCCTCGCCGACGGGCGGCCGGTGCGGGCCCGCGTCGCGACGAGTTTCCAGGAGTTCATCGACCCCGAACGGGAAGCCAAGGAAATCAGCCGCCAGACGGCGGACTACACCAAGCTGCACATGACCGCGCAGGGCGAGACGCTGAGCGCGATCGCCGGGCGGAAATACGGCGATCCCCGGCTGTGGCGGGTGCTCGCCGTCGCCAACGGCATGGACGATCCGTTCGACCTTGAGGCCGGCCGGCAGCTGGTCGTGCCGTCGCTGCCTTACGTCGACGCCGAGACCGGGGAGCTCGTCGCCTGATGGGCGCCTATCCCCGCTACGCCCCGGAATATGCGCTGAGGATCGACGACACGCCGATCCCGGCGGCGCTTCGCGGCTGCATCTCGAGCCTTGTCTACGAGGACGGCATCGACGGCGCCGACCGCGTCGAGATCACGATCGCCAATCCCTCGCTGATCTGGCTCGACCACCCACTGCTCTCCGTCGACCAGCCGCTGTCGCTGTCGATCGGCTATGCCGGCGAGACGCTCGAAGAGGTGTTCAACGGCGAGATCACCGGCGTCGCCCCGAGCTTCCCGTCGGGCGGCATGCCGATGATCACCGTCACCGCGCACGACTTCCTGCAGCGCTTGACGCACGGCACCAAGGACCGCGGCTTCCGGGTCAGCATCCCGAGCGTCGGCAACTTCCCCCTGCCGGATCCGCTGGTCGCGGCCATCGTCAGCGGGACCAACGCGCTGATCCCCGACATCGACCCGATCGGCGGGGCGCTGTCGACGCTGGTGTCGCTCGCGACCTTCCTCAGCTTCCCGCAATTCGCCCAGAAGTCCGTGCGCCTGCAGAGTTCGGAGAGCGACTTCGACTTCCTGAAGCGCGTCTCGCGGGAGAACGGCTGGGAGATCTTCATCGACCATTCGGCCGAGCCGAAGGGCCGCGTGTTGCGCTTCCAGTTCCTACTGCAGGACTATTCGGCGAGCGTCGAGCTCGACTGGGGAGCCTCGCTGATCGAGTTCACGCCGCGGCTCACCACCGTGGGCGACATTTTCGGCGTCAGCGCGCGCGTCTGGGTCGACAGCATCGGCGTCGAGTTCGTGATCATCGTCTCCTGGGACTACGACCGCGCTTCGCTCGACGTCCAGATCTACCCCAACCTCGTCGGCGAGATCGACGATCTGATCGGCCCGGCCAACGCGAAGAAGACGCTTTCGGTCAAGCCGACCGGCTACGCCACCGCCCCGCGCAAGATCCTCGGCGAGCTGCTGCCGCGCCTCAACGGCCGGCAGACCGGCCGCGGCAGCGCGATCGGCGACCCGCGGATCAAGTCCACCAAGGTCTGCCGGCTCGGCAATCTCGGCGGCCAGTTCGGCGGGCTCTATCGCATCACCTCGGCGAGCCACACCTTCGATTCCGGCGGCTACCGCACCTCGTTCGAGGCCCGCAAGGAGGTCTGGTTCGGCTCGGTCCCCCTGCCCTTCTCCTCTCCCACCTACCGGCCGCTCACCGGCCAGTTCGCACGATGAGAAAGGTCGCGTCATGAGCCAGGCGGTCAGGCAGCTCGCGGGCGTCGGGGACGGCCCTGTTCCGGAGGAATTCGCGATCGCGCCGGGCGTCGTCACCAACAATGTCGACATGATCGCGGAGGGTCGCGTTCAGGTCCACATACCGTCCGCGCCGGGCATCGACCCGTGGGCGCGGCTGTCGAGCGTCGGCGGCGGCTCCGGCCGCGGCTTCTATTGGGCGCCGCAGCTACAGGACGAGGTGCTGGTCGCCTTCGCGCAGAACGATCCGAACTCGGCCTACGTGCTTGGCGGGCTCTGGAGCACGCTGTCCCGTCCGCCAATGCTCGTGCCGATCGAGGCGCCGACCAAGCGCGTCATCAAGACCGGCGTCGCCGCCGGGATCGGTCACGAGATCGAGCTCGACGACGCCCTGCAGTCGGTCTCGATCACCACCTCGACCATGCAGAAGATCACGCTCGATCCGCTCGCCATCACGCTGAGCAACCTCGCCGGCACGCTCAAGATCTCGCTCGACAACGCGACCCAGTCGATCTCGATCCAGGCGGTCAAGAGCATCGACCTCAAAGCCGCCGAGATCTCGCTGACCGGCGCCTCGGTCGCGATCAAGGCGGGCAAGGTCGCCGTCACCTCGGCCGGGCCCTGCACGGTCACCGGCCTTCCCATCAAGCTGAACTGAGGAGGCCGCCATGCCCCTCGCCGCGCGAGTCGGCGACCCGACGGCCCATCCCGGCGTGATCACCGGGCCCGGCGTTCCGACCGTCCTGATCGGCGGAATGCCGGCCGCCGTCCAGGGCGACATGCACGGCTGCACCATGCCGCCGCCGGCCGGGCCGCACCCGCCCAGCCCGATCGCCAAGGGCAGCCTGACGGTGCTGATCGGCGGGCGCGGCGCGGCGCGGGTCGGCGACATGTCCGGCTGCGGCTCGCCGATACTCGCCGGCATGCCGCTCGTCGAGATCGGAGGCTGAGATGCCCGATCCGGCGCGCGCCTTCCTCGGACGCGGATGGGCCTTCCCGCCGGCCGTCTCCGGACGCGACGCCGTCATGGCGGAATACGAGGAGGACATTCGCCAGGCGGTGCTGATCATCCTCGGCACCGACCGGGAGGAGCGCGTCATGCGGCCCGACTTCGGCGCCGGCCTGTCCTCCTTCCTGTTCGAGCCGATCTCCACGGGACTCTCCGAACGGCTGCGCACGCGGGTGCTGGAGGCGCTGGTCGACTGGGAGGCGCGCATCGTCGTCGAGCAGGTCTCGGTCGCGCCGATGACCGGCCAGACGCCGGAGGCGGCCGTGCCTGACGGCTTCCGGCCAGTCCCGAACGGCGCGGCGCTGCTGGTCTCCATCGAGTACCGCGTGCGGGCGACCAACGCGGTGCGCAACCTCGTCTTCCCGTTCTATCTGGACGAGGGCCGCTAGCATGACCGCCTGGCCCGCGCCCGTGCCGGACGAGGAGGCCTTCGAGCAGGAGCTCGCGTCGCGCGCGCGCGGCTACGTGGCGAGCTGGGATCCAGGCGAGCTCGGACCGGGCCGGGCGATGACGGCGATCCTCGCCCATTACATGCGCGCGGTCGCAGCCCGTCTCGAGCAGGCGCCGGAGAAGAACGCGCTCGCTCTGCTCGACATCGCCGGGCTCAGCCCCGCGCCGCCGCAATCGGCGCGCGCGCCCATGGTCATCCGCCTCTCGAAGGACGCCGTCTCCGGGACCGCGCCGGCGGGGACGCCGATCTCGGCCCCGCCGCCGCCCGGCCAGTCGAGCCCGATCGTGTTCGAGACCGAGCAGGCCGTCGGCCTCACGGCAGCGCGCGTGGCGCAGGTCGCGAGTCTCTGGCCGGAGCGCGACCAGTATATCGACCACACCGCCGAGCTCGAGGCGGGACGGCCGGCGCGGCTGTTTGCGCGCGACCTGCTCAGGCCGATCCCGCACCGGATCTACATCTCGCACCCCACCCTTCTCGCGCTGTCCGGGGCCGTCGATCTCGCGGTCGAGATCCGCCTCGCGCGGCCGAGCGCCGAAAGTCTCGAGATCGACTGGCGCTACTGGGACGGCGAGGTGTGGCGCGGCTTCCTCGACTTCGCGAGGGAGGACGAGAAGGCGGAGGTTCCGCAGGCGGACGAGCGCAGCGTCGACGGAACCGACGGGATGCGGCGCACCGGCGTCGTCCGGCTGAAGGCGGCCTGCGCCCAGTCGGTCGAGAGCGCGGTGAACGGCCTGTCCGGTTTCTGGATCCGCGGCAGCCTCGCGGAGCCGCTGCTGCCCGATCCGGACATGACCGCCGTCTCCGACCGCTCGACCGGGCTTCCCGCGATCGAGACCGTGCGCATCAGCGCGATTTCCGTCCGCCGGTTCGACACAAAGCTCGACGTCAGGCCGATGGCCGGCCAGCTCAGCGAGGGGGCGATCCTGCTCGCCGCGACCGGCTCGATCTCCATGATGAGCGGGCGGGTGGTCAACGAGGCCGGCGAGGCCCTCACGGGCGCCATCGTCTCGCTCCGCCGGGCCGACGCCGCCGTCGCGATCTCGCAGCCGACCGGGGACACCGGCTTCTTCCAGCTCATCCTGCCCGACGCCGCGCAGGCGGACGGCTATGCGCTGCGCGTCACCTTCTCCGACGTCGTCGCCGAGCGCCTGCTGCCGAACCCGCTGCCGGACGCCTATGCGCGCTCGGTCCTGACGGTCTCGCTGAAGGGCGCCAAACCCGACAAGGCCTTCGCCGACGGGACCGAGATCGACCTGTCGAAACCGTTCCTGCCGTTCGGCGCGCAGCCGCAGCCCGGCTCGACCTTCGCCTTCGCCTGCGCCGAGATCTTCTCCAAGCCCGGCGCCGAGATGCGGATCTTCTTTCCGCGCACCAAGGGTCCGCAGGACGTCGATCCGCCGTCCGGCGCGACCTCCATCCCGCATCTGCTCGCCTGGGAGTACTGGAACGGCCGGTCCTGGGCGCCGCTCGGCGCCTCGGCTTCGCAGCAGGGCCAGACCCTCGACTTCGCCCGCTCCGAGATCGTCGACGTCGTGGTGCCCGACGACATGGAGCCGGTCAGCCTGAACGACGTCGAGGCCCGCTGGATGCGGGTTCGCATCGTGAGCGGCGGCTACGGCTACCGGCAGAGGATCGTGTGGCTCGGCGTCCACGACCAGACCAACGAGATGACGGTGACGGTGTCGCAGCCGCCGGCGCTCGCGGGCGTCGCCATGGGCTACGTCTGGCAGCACGGCCCGTTCCGCCCCGAGCGGGTGCTGACCGAGAACGACTTCGCCTTCGCCGACAGGACCGGGGAGACGACCTGGCCGGGAGGCAGCTACGAGCCCTTCGTCCCGAGCGAGGACGCCGCGCCGTCGCTCTATGTGGGCCTCGACGCCAGGCCGCCGGCCGACGTGCTGTCGCTGTTCCTCGACGTCGAGGAGGACCGTCGCGATCCCGTCGGGCCCTCGCTGGAATGGGAATGCTTCGACGGCGGCGGCTGGCTGCGCCTGTCGCCGCAGGACGAGACCGGAAGCCTGCGCGCGCCCGGAATCGTCTCGCTGCTCGGGGCGGAACGCTCGGCCGCGACGCCGCGCTTCGGCGCGCCGCTGCATTGGGTCCGGGCGCGGCTGCGGCGCAGCGAGGAGCCCGGCGCGCCGAGTCTCGCGGCGATCGTTCCGAACGCGGTCTGGGCGAGTGAGCGCCGCACCCTGCGCGACATCGCCATCGGCACGAGCGACGGGGCGCCGGGACAGCGCTTCACGATCGCGCAGGTTCCGGTGCTGGCCGGCGAATGGATCGAGGTGCGCGAGAGCTTCGGGGCGCGGGCGCGGACGGAATGGCGGCTGATCGCGCGCCAGCTCGCGGGCGTCGACGACCGCGCCATCGCGGCGATCGAGGACGCGCTGAACCGCGCCTCGCCCGACCCGGACGTGGTGTACGGATCGCTCCGGCTGCGGCGCGACGCCAAGCGGCAGCCGGTCGAGGTCTGGGTGCGATGGACAGGCGTTCCGAGCCTGCTCGCAGCCGGCCCGTCGGACCGTGTCTATGCTCTCGACCGGCTGAGGGGACGGCTGTACTGCGGCGACGGCCATCGCGGCCGCACGCCGCCGAAGGGCGCCGCGATCCTGGCGCGGCTGCTGCAGACCGGCGGCGGCTCGCGGGCCAACCTGCCGGCCAAGGCGATCACCCAGCTGATCGGCGCGGTCGCCGGCGCCGAGGAGGTCTACAATCTGAAGCCGTCGGAAGGCGGCTCGGACGGGGAGTCCCCGGCAGCCTTCCGCCGTCGCGGCCCGATTGCGCTCGCACATCGCGGCCGGGCGGTGACCGCGCGCGACATCGAGGCGCTGACGCTGGAGGCCTCCGCCGCCGTCGGCCTCGCCCGCGTCCTGCCGCTGCGCGGCGCCAACGGGCGCAGGCAGGCAGGCCGCGTGACCGTCGTCATCATCCCCGCAAGCGCGGAGGCCCGCCCCTATCCGACGCGGGGCCTGCGCCAGCGCGTGCGCGACTTCGTGGCGGCCCGCGCCTCCACGAGCCTCAGTGATCCGGAGGCGCTGGTCGTGACGGGTCCCGACTACGCGCCGGTCGACGTCTCCGCGACGCTCGTCCCGTGGCTCTTCTCCGAGGCCGGCGAGGTCGAGAAGGCGGCGCGCGCCTCGCTTTCCGCCTTTCTCCATCCGCTCACCGGTGGCCCGGACGGCCAGGGCTGGGACCTCGGGCGCGGCGTCCATCTCTCAGACGTCGCCGCCGTTCTCGAGCGAACGCCGGGGCTCGACCACGCCCGCGACGTCGCCCTGACGGCGGCCGGCGTCCCGCAGGGCGAATCCGCCGCAATCGCGCCGACGAGCATCGTCGCGGCGGGCGAGATCTCTTTCACGATTCAAGCGCGGGAGGCCTAAAATGGCGACCGCGCTCCCCAATCTCGACGACCGGCGCTGGGACGACCTCGTGCAGGACGCCGTCGCGCTCGTGCCGTTGCACGCGCCCGACTGGACCGACCACAACGCCCACGACCCTGGCGTCACGCTGATCGAGCTGTTCGCCTTCGTCACCGAGCGGCAGATCTACCGCGTCAACCGCGTCCCGGAGATGCGCAAGTGGCGGATGCTCGGCCTCGCCGGGCTCGCGCCGCTGCCGCCGCAACCGACGCGCGTGGTCGCGGCGTTCTCGCTGGCGGAGGGCGCCGCGCCGGCCGCGCTGCCGCCGACGACGGAAGTTTCGGCCGGCGGAATTCCGTTGCGGCTGTCGCAGGGTCTGACCGTCGCCGGGACCCGGATCGCCTCGCTGAAGCGCTCGGCGGGCGGCGCGGCGATCGATCTGTCGGGCGCGCTCGCCCGCGGCGATCGCCTGCCGCTGTTCGACGCCGTGCCGGCCGTCGGAGACGCCGTCACCATCGAACTCGAGAGCCGGGCGCGGCCGGGCGACCGGATCGCGCTCCATGTCCGTCTGCTCTCGCGGAAATCTTCGCGCGACGAACGGCGCCGGGCGATCGGGGACCTGCTCGCGCGCCGCGCCGCCTGCGCGCCGCCGCCCGACCCGTGCGGCGCACGCCCGCGTCGGCCGCGCTGCGGATGCGGATGCGCATGCTACGACGCCCCGGCGCTCCGCTGGGAGACGCCCGGCGCGACCGGCGAGTGGCGGCCGGCCGATGTCTTCGACGGCACGCGCGGCCTCTCGCAGGACGGGACGATCCTTCTGCGCGCGCCCGAGGACATGGCGTTCGGGCGGCTCACGCTGCGCGTCAGCGCGGCCGGCGGGGAATGGGACAGCCCGCGGGCGGCGCTCGTGCTGGTCCCGGACGCGGTCGAGGCTGAGCAGTCCCGATCGGTCTGGCGCACATTCCGGATCGCGCCCGGCGCCGCCATCACCGGCGCTCCGCCGGCGAACGGCGAACGGCGGCGGCTTGCGCTGGAACTCGATCCGTCCTGCGCGATCACGGCGCTCGACTTCGACGCCGAGGGCCCGATCGCGATCGCCGTGCTCGACTATGTCGAGCCCGGCCAGGAGCCGGGGCGCGTCACGCTCGACATCGTCCCGCTGCGGCTTGGCGACGACGCCCCCTGGCAGGAGTTCCGGCCGGCGCCCGAGCCCGCCGTCGCCCTCGGCGCCTCGGTGTGGTCGATCGAGGGCGGCGTGTGGCAAGGCTGGCGCCGGCGCCCGGACTTCCTGGGCTCGGGTCCTGCGAACGCGGACTGGGTCGAGGCGGCCGGCGGGCGCGCCCGCTTCGGCGACGGCGCCGAGGGCCGGGTCCTGCCGGACGGCGCGTGGAGCCTCGCGCGCCTCCGCCAGACGCTGGCCGAAGGCGGCGCGGTCGCGGACGGCGCGGCGCTGTCGCTCGACGCCACCCCGCGCAACGCAGCGCTGCTTGGCGAGGCTCCGACGGGGCTGGGCGGCGTCATCGCGGCCACGCTGGAGGCCGGACGCGGCCGCGAAGCGCTCGCCGATGCGATCCTGCGCGAAGCGTCCGGCCGCGAGACGACCGGGCGTGCAATCACCGCGCCAGACTTCGCGCGCCTCGCGCTCGGAACGCCCGGCCGCGACGTCGCCCGCGCGATCGCGCTGCGCGACCTGCATCCTTCGCTCGTTTCGGCGAAGGCGCCGGGGATGGTGACGGTGGTCGTCGTCCCGAACCGGCCCGGCCCGCGTCCGAGCCCGAGCGCCGGCCTGCTTGGCGCGGTGCGGCGGCGGCTCGACGAGCGCCGTCTGCTTGGAACCGGGGTCCGGGTCGTCGGCCCCGCCTATCGGGAGGTCGCCTGCCGCGCCAGCCTGCGCGCCCGGCCGCAGGCCGCGATCGAGCCGCTCAAGGCGCGCGCCGCCGCCGCGCTCGACCGCTTCCTCGATCCGCTGACCGGCGGTCCGGAAGGCGACGGCTGGCCGCTCGGCCGCGACGTCTTCCGGGCCGAGATCATGGCGCTGCTCGATGCGATCGACGGCGTCGACCACGTGCTGTCGCTCGAACTCGTGGTCGACGGCGCGCCCTCCTGCGGCGACGCCTGCCTCGGCCCACTAGCGCTCGTCGCGCCGGGCGCCCACCAGATCGAGGCGGCGCGATGAGCAGGCGGGCGGACGGCATCGAACGCGTGAGCTATCTCGAAGGCGATCTGCTGCGGGCCGACGGTCTCAACACCGCCGCCGCGAGCCGGGACGAGCTGCGCTGGTGGCACAATCGCGCCTGCCACAGGCCCTACGGGATCACGCTCGGGCTGGAGGCGAGCCTCGAAGCGGGCGGGCGCATCCTCGTCCGGCCGGGCCTCGCCTACGACGCCTATGGCCGCGAACTGGTCCTGGCCGAGCCCGCCACGATCGCCGCGCCCGACGATCTCGCCGACGCGGAAGCGGCGGAACTGGTCCTGACCGCGGCGGACGCGCGGAGCGCTTGCGGCGCCCCCGAAGCGATCTGGCCCTGCGAGCCGGCCGCGACAGCGTCGGGCGCCCGCCTCGTCTGGCTGCGCGGGCGAGCCGGCCGGCGGATCGACCCCGTCCTCGCCCGGCTCGTGCGGAACGGAGAGGACGTCGGTCTGGATCCGGACTATCGGCCGTTCCTCAGCCGCGCCCTGCGGCGCCCGCGCATCGCGCGCGGCGAGACCTCCCGGCTCTCGACCAACTGGGAGCGCTGGACCGTCCCGATTATCGGCGCCGATGGCGAGCCGCTGGTCGTCGGCGTCCAGACGAGGATCGACACCCGCGCGGCGGGCTTCTCGAGCGATCGAAGCGGCAAGGTCGCGCCTGTCTACCTTGCGAGCGCGAGCTGGCCGGCGGAGTCCGGCAAGAGCCCGCTCGCCCTTTTCGGCCACGTCGCCGAAGCGTCCGCAGACGGCTTCACCTATCGCCTGCTGCTGTGGGGCGTCGCCCGCCGGGACGTCGCGGTGGCGACGGCCTTCGCGCGCGTCCGCTCGATCGGCGAGGACCGGCGCGAACTGACGATCAAGGGCGGCCCGGACTTCATGGCGAAGGCCGACACCGTCACCCGGCTGCTCCCGGTCGCCACGAGCGTGGTCGAGGTGGCGGAGGTCTCGAAGTCGAGCGTCAAGCTCGCGGCGCCGTTGAAGCTGGAGGAGAAGGCGATCCTCGGCGTCTTCCGCCGGCCCGGCTTCGCCACGGCGATGGGCGACAGCGCGTCCCGCGTCAGGCTGGAGCTGACCGGCGGCGCAGACCTGTCCGAGGGCGACGCGCTGGTGCGGCCGGGCGACCAGCCGCCGTCCGCCGCCGAGATCGTCTCTGTCGCCGGCACGACCGTCACGCTCGCGAGCGCCACGACGACGTGGCGGCGGAACATGGTCCTTGGCCGGCTGGCGGACGCCGCAATCGTCGTCGCGGCTGAGGGCCTGACGGTCACGCTCGACCAGCGGGCGAGCGTCGCCGCGGGTGACGTCGTCTATTTCGCGCCGGACGGCGACGTCGGCGAGGCGGCGAAGCTGGCCGCGGCGGACGGGACGACCCTCACCCTCGCCGCGGGAAGCGCGACGCCGAAGGTCGGCGCCCGGCTGCGGCTGCCGGAGGGCGAGTTCAAGATCCGCCGAGCCTTCCCGGTCGCGATGACGCTCGAGGTCGACGACGGCTCGCCGTTCCGCGCCGGCGACGGGATCGCGACGGCCAAGGGCGCCTGGGCTCTGGTCTTGGCCGTCGACGAGAACACGCTCTCGCTCTCCCGCCAGCTGGACGGAGCAGCCGCGGGAGACGCGATCGCCCGGCTGATGGTCGCGGGCCGCACCTCCGTGATCGAGATCGCCGCGGACGGCTTCACGATGCGCGTCGGCTCCACGCTCGGCCTCGCGGCGGGGCAGCCGATGGCGTCGCTCGCCGGCGACGGCCGGGAGGAGCTCGGCGCCATCGATTTCATCATCGGCGACTGGGTCAGAGTGACGGAGCGGCTCCTGATCGCGCCTGGAACGGTCGTCGTCTCGCTGAAGGCGCCGGTCTCCGCGCGCGTGTCATCGGTTTCGGGGGACGGCCGCGAGATCACGCTCGAAAGCGGGGCGGTCGCCCCGACGTGGCTGCTGTGCAGCGCGGAGGCGGACAGCGCCGCCTGCGCCACCGTCAGGACGATCGCGAACGGAGCGATCCAGCTCGACCGCGCGCTCGACGTCGGCGTCGGCGACGCCGTCTGCGAGCTCGAAACCCTGACGCCGTTCGAGGCCTCCCCGGCCGACTCCGACACCGAGCTCAAGGCGGACGATGCCGGCGACCTCAGGCCGGGCGACATGGTCGGCCGCGTCGAACGCTGGGTCTCCCGCGCCGAGGGCCGGACGGTCGCGAGCGCGCCGAGCGGCAAGCTGAAGCTGGACGCTTCCGTCGACGGCCTCGTCGCCGGCGACATGCTGGGACTCGCGGACCTGACGCTCCAGCGGCCGGCTCTGCGCCTCCCCGACGTCGAGGGCGTAGCCATGGGGGACGCGCTGACGCTCAGCGGCCTCGACGCCCGGAGCGGCGAGAACAGGCTCGGCTCGGCCTTCGTCTCCGCGGTCTCGCAGGACCTCGGAGTGATCACGCTCCGCCTCGCCGGCCTCGGGGAGACTGACCGCCTGCGCCCGGAGAGCGTGCGGCTCGGCTTCGATTACAACGCCCGCTTCGCCGACACCTTCCCCGCCGAGGCGCGCCGCGACGGCCTGTTCGTGTCCTGGCTCGGCGTCGAGCGCGGCGACATCGACCTCGCAACCGATCCGGAGGGTTGAGCATGCAGGACCCCATCGGCCTGTCGATCGCGGGCGAGCGGCTGCGCTTCTTCCCGAGCCAGCGGCTGCTCGCCTCGGATCTCGAAAATCTCGACGCCTACGGCCGCGAACTGCGCTGGCTGCACAATCGCTCGCTGCACCAGCCCGGCGTGGCGAGCGGCTTCGCCGTGGAGGGGGCCAAGGGCGCGCGCGAGGTCACCGTCGGCCCCGGCTACGCGATCGACGCCTTCGGCCGCGAGATCGTGCTGACGCAGGCGCGGACCATCGCCGTCCCCCCGGTCGCGGCGGGACCGGACGGCAAGGCCGCCGTGTTCGATCTCGCCGCGTCCTATCCGGTCGGAGGGCTCGACACGACCGAGACGCGCGGCGGCTTCTGCGGCGGCCCCGAGGCCGTGCGGCAACGCGAGGTCCCGAGCCTCGACTGGATCGACGTGCGACGTCCGAGCGACCTGCTCGGCGAGCTCCTGTCCGCCCAGCGCATCGCGCTCGGCCGCATCGAGGTGCTGAACTGCAAGCTCGCCTCGAAGATCTCGCTCGAGCGCCGGCGGGAGGCCAAGCCCCCCGCCTACCCGTACATCGCGGCCGGCTCGGCAACGGAGAAGGCCTGGGAGTATCCGACCGCGCCCACGGCTTTCGGGATCGAGCTCACGGCGCAGGTGGACGCCGGCGCCGCCGGCTTCCGCGGGACGCCGCATTACCTTGCGAGCGTGGTCGGGGACCGCTGGCCGAAGCTCGACGACGCGGCCTTCCTGCTCGACGGCTTTCCGAGCGTCTCCAAGGCGACGCCGACCGGCTTCACGCTCACCATGCTGCTGCCGACGATGCTGATCGCGGCCTCGGGTCTGCCTGCGACCGCGGTCCTCGACCGCATCCGCGGCAAGCTGCCCTGGCGGATCGAATGGGTGGGGGTCGAGGGCTGATGGGCAAGGCCGACTTCCGCCACCTCAATCGCGAGGGCCGCTGGCTGGGCTGGCGGTTCAGCAACGTGACGGTCGACGACGGCGGCCGGGCGACGCTGACGCCGCTCGCGTCGGGTCCCGGCGCGACGGCGCCCGCGGGGGAAGCCCCAGCGCCGGCGGGCGTGCTCAAGGGCGAGGACGGAACGTTGTGGTGGAGCTCGCCCGCGACCGGGACGCTCCACCGGATCGGTCCCTGCGCCGAGCCCGGCGACGGCGCGCCCTGCGCCGGCCCGAACCTGATCGAGCCGCGCGGCCTCGCGCCCGCTCGCGAACGGGGTCTCGTCTGGCTCGCCGATTCCGGGCTGTCGCGCGTGCTGCTGCTGCGTCCGGACGGCGCGCTCGTGCAGGCGATCGGCGCGCCGCGCGAGCCCTCGGGCCCCGACGCGCCGCCGGGTACGCTGTCGGGTCCGTCCGACGTCGAGACCGATCCGCGCGGCGCGGCCTATGTCCTCGATCCGCCCAATGGGCGGATCCAGAAGTTCTCGCCGACAGGCCAGGTCCGGAGCGCCTTCTGGCGCCGGATGCGCGACAGCGGACGTGTCGGCGACCCGGTCGCCATCGCGTCCCGCGACGGCCCGGACGGCTTCGAACTGCTCGTGCTGGACGGAACGGCGAAGGCGCTGTTCGCCTTCGACGAGACCGGCGCCCCGATCGGCGGCGACGGACGGCCCGTCGATCTCTCGGAGGTCGGTGTCCCGACCGCGATCTGCGCCGTCGGCGCGCTGCTCTATGTCGGCGACGCAGCGCAGAACGCGGTTCTCGCCTTCCGGCTGGACGGCGGCGAGCCGGACTTCGCCGGGACGGTTCCGGGCTTCGCAAGCCCGGTCTCGGCGCTGTCGGTCGACGCGAGCGGCGACGTCTGGGCCCTGGGCGCTGACGGGCCGCCGGTCCGTCTGGCGGCGTCGGGCGGCTTCGCGACGCGCGGCGTGATGTGGACCGGGCCGGTCAGCGCCCGCGAGCCCCAGCTGGTCTGGAGCCGGCTGCGGGCGAAGATCGACGCGCTCGGCGAGCATTCCGCCTTCCGCATCCATGTCGCGACGAGCCGCCGCAAGGAGGATCCGCCGGTCGATCCGGCGGCGCCCGAACCCTTCGCCGCGCCATGGCGGGCGATCGCCCCCAACGTCGCGGCAGCCTATATCGGCGCCGAGCCCGCGCCGTATCTCTGGGTCGGGATCGCGCTGTCGGGCGACGGTCTCGGCTCGCCGCGGCTTTCGCAGCTTCGGGTCGAGTTCAACCAGCTCAGCTACCTGCCGCTGCTGCCCCGGATCTATCGGGAGCCCTCGCTGCGCGAGACCGACCGCGACGACTTCCTGCTGCGCTTCCTCTCGCTGGTCGAGAGCTTCATGGACGACGCCAGCGACGCCATCGCCGCGCTCGACCGGCTGTTCGCGGCCGAGGGCGCGCCGCCCGAGGCGCTGCCGTGGCTGGCGGAACTGCTCGGCCTCGCGCCCGCCGAGGACTGGAGCGTCGCGCGGCTGAGGAACGCGATAGCCGGCGCGAGCGCCGCCGACGCCCTGCGTGGAACGGCGACCGGGCTGCGGCGATCGCTGATCGAGGCGCTCGACGGCGCTGCGCCCGTGATCGAGGACGCCGCCGGCGCCGGGATCTGGATCGCGCCGGGCGCGGCTTCAGCCGCCGCCGGCGGCTGCTCCTGCGGCGGAAGCTGCGGCTGCGGGGGAAGCTGCGGCTGCGCGTCCGAAACCGCCGGCGAGCGCGCCTGGATCGACAGCGAGGACGCGCGGCTCGGCTTCACGACCTATCTCGCCGCGGTCGAACCCTACGGCGCCGTGCTCGACGTCTCCGCGACGCTGGACCACACGCACCTCATCGACGAGGACGCGGTGTTCGAGCCGCTGTTCGCCGAGACCGCGAGCCGGGTCGCCATCCGCCTGCCTCCCGGCGCGCTGACCGACGAGCGCGAGGCCGCGATCCGCGCCGTGCTGGCGCGGGAAGGCCCGGCGCATGTGAGCTTCGAACTCGGCGCCACAGCCGTCGGCGGGCGGCTCGGCCTCGCGACGCTCGGAACGGAGACCGTTCTCGGCGGGCCGCCGAACCCCGAACCGCTCGGCGGAGCGCGGCCGACGCTCGGCGGCGCGCCGTGCGGCCGCGTCGGCCAGGGCCTGACGCTCGGACGGGCGGCGACCTTATGAACAGGATGAGGAGGGCGCGATGAACATGCGGCTCAAGGACCACGGCGGGGGAGACGCGCTCGCGGCCTTCACCCGCACCCGCTTCTTCCACGGACAGCTTCTCGAGGCGCACCACCTCGAGGACGAGCAGTCCTACCAGAACGGCAAGCGGCGGCTCGTCAACCGCCTCGTCCACGGCTACGGCGTGGTGGCGGGGCTGAACGTCGAGGTCGACCCGTCGGGTGCCAAGGTCATGGTCTCGCCCGGCTTCGCGCTCGACAAGGCCGGCTACGAGATCGTGGTCCCGCGCCCGACGCTCTCCGAGGAGATCGCTCCGCGCCCCAACGGCGAGGGCGACCGGCCCCGGCCTCAAGAGCAGTGCCAGGGCGACGAGGACTGGGTCCATGTCGTGCTCTGCTTCCATGAATGCCTCGCCGCGCCGGAGAGGAGCTTCGTCGGCGCCTGCGACTGCGAGACCGACTGCGAGCACGCGGCGGTGCGCGAACGCTTCGAGATCCGGATCGAGGAGGGACGCGCCAAGCGGCCGGACCTCGACTGCTCGATCCGCGACGCCGTGATCGGTTCGCGCATCCGCTACGACGAGCTCGTCAACTGGGTGACGACGCGCGGTCTTGAGGTCCCGTCGGACGCCTGCATCACGCTCGCCAACGTGCTGAGGCCGCCGGCGGACGGAAGCATCGACAACGGCTCGATCGACATCAACGTCCGGCCGATCGTCTACGGCGCCGACCTGCTGTTCGAGCTGATCTGCGGGCTCGTCAACACCAACGACGAGCAGAGCCGGCCGCGCGGCGGCAAGCGCTGAGGAGGCGGACGATGAACGAAATGAGCAATTCCGCGACGTCGTTGAAGGGGACGAGCCGCCTGTTCGAGCGTCCGCGCTACTTCCCGCGCCAGCTGATCACGCCGGACGACATGAACCTCGCGCAGGACTACGTCCGCAACCGGATGCGCCGGCACAACCGGCTGCTGCACGGCTGGGGCGTGGTCTGCGGCGCGATCGTCCAGCCGGGCAAGGACGCCTGGACGGTGGTGATCTCGCCGGGCTTCGTGCTCGGCCCGTACGGCGACGAGATCAGCATCGACCAGCCGGTCACCTTCGATGTCCGGCTGCGCTGCAAACCCGTCGACGAGCAGGGCGGCTGCCCGCCCTCCTCCGACCCGTGGTGCAACGAGGTGGCCGACCCAGAGCCGACCGAGGGCCAGGCGCTGTACGTCGCCGTGCGCTACGCCGAGTTCCCGGCCCGGCCCGTGCGGTCATCCGGCTGCGGCTGCGGCGGGGACGAGTGCGAATACAGCCGCTGGCGCGACGGCTACGAGATCTGCGTTCTCGACGACTGCCCGCCCTCGCACGTCCGCGAGGACGGCGGCGACGGCGGGCGGACCGAGCCGCCGGTCTGCGACTGCCCGACCGATCCCTGGGTGGTTCTCGCGCGCGTCACGGCGGGCGGCGACGGGACCCTGACGGTCGAAAGATGCGGCTGCCGCAGGCAGGTCGTCAGCCATGCCTCCGAGTGGTGGACCTGCGAGGACTCGCGGGACGGCTGAGGCGACGGCGGCCGGAGCGGGAGGCGGAGAACCGGCGATCCCATGGCGCAGATCGGCGGATCACAGGCGCAGCGGACGGCGGACGCCCGTTCCCCCGGGCGAGCGGCGCCCCAGCGTGGCGCAGCGGGACCGCAGGCCGCGAGGGCCGGGGCGGACGCCGCCGCGCGCATCGGCAACCGCGCGCTCTACGCCATGGCGTCGTCCAGCCAGGACGCCCCGCTGGTTCAGGCGATGTGCCGCAATCCGGGGTGCCTGCAGCTCGCCGCCGCCGTGCAGCGGCGGGCGATCCGCCGCCAGACGTCGGACCGGTTCGAGATCGAGGCGGACCGCACCGCCGATCTCGTCATGCGCCCTGCCCCGCCCGCCGCGGCGCCGTCGATCCAGCCCGTCGGCATGTCAGGCGTCGCGCCGGTCCAGCGGGCGACCGAGGAGGAACAGGCCCTGTCTCTTATACACATCTCCGAGCCC
>CABHPB010000142.1 GCA_902168115.1 uncultured Methylopila sp.
CAGGGAAGGCTGGTTGCCTTTCCAAGGCCGTTTCGGTTCGAGATGGAAGCCATTCGGACGTCCCGCAGGGATTTGATCAAAATGGCCCACTGCGGCGTCAGGAAACCTTGAGATATCGACATATCCCGGCGGCTTCCTTCCTTGCATTGAGCCATTTTGATTCAAACCTCGAAGGCGCTGGTAATGGGTCTGTGACTAGTCCCTGCGCGTCGAGCGAAGGAACCCGCGCCCGGCGCGCCTTCACCCAGAGAGGAGGCGTCGATGGGCAGCACAAGCAACAGGAACAACCCCCAGGGCAGCAGGCCCACCCGTGCGGTCGCGCTGGTGGGGCCGGCCGGCACGGGCAAGACCACTCTCGCCGAGGCGCTGCTCTACGCCAGCGGCGCGATCCCCCGACAAGGCAGCGTCGAGGCCGGCACCACGGTCGGCGACGCCAGCCCCGAGGCGCGATCCCGCGGCGGCTCCACCGAACTCAACCTCATGCACTTCGATTACCTGGGCGATCCCTTCGCGCTGGTCGATATGCCGGGCGGCGCGGGCTTCGCCGCCGACGGGCTCAACGCGCTGATGGCCGCCGACATCGCCGTGGTGGTGATCGATCCCGCGCCCGAGCGGGCGATGCTGGCCGAGCCGATGCTGCGGCGGCTCGACGAATGGGGCGTGCCGCACGTCCTCTTCGTCAACAAGATCGAGAATGCCCGCCCCGGCGCGGTCGAGGCGCTGCTCGACGAGCTGCGGCCGATGAGCCGCGAGCCGCTGGCGCTCCGCCAGATCCCGATCCACGCCGGCGGCGGCGCGACGGGCGACGGCGGCGAGCACGTCACCGGCTATGTCGATCTCGCGCTCGAGCGGGCCTATCGCTATCGGCCGGGCGGCGCTTCCGAGAAGATCGACATGCCTGAGGACGTCGCCGCGCGCGAACGCACCGAGCGCACCCGCCTGCTCGAAACGCTGGCCGACTTCGACGACGCGCTGCTCGAAGTGCTGCTGACGGACGAGACGCCCGAGCCCGGCGTGGTGATGGCCGACTTGGCCGAGGACACCGCTGGCAACCAGGTGGTTCCGGTCGTGCTCGGCTCGGCGCTGAGCGGCGGCGGCGTGCGGCGGTTGCTCAAGCTGCTGCGCCACGAGGCGCCGATGCCCGAGCGCGCCGCCGAGCGCCTGCACGCCGAAGACGGCGACGGAGCGCTGCATGTCTTCAAGATCGCCAACGGCGGCGCGATGGGCCGCCTGGCGCTGGGCCGCGTGCTCGGCGCGCCATTGTGCGAAGGCGACGAGCTGATGGTCGGCGACGAGACCGCGCGCGCCGGCTCGATCTTCTTCGTCCAGGGCGAGAAGACCGCCAAGCACGGCGGCGCGGCGCCCGGCGACATCGTCGCGGTGGCCAAAGTCGACGGCGCGCGCTGCGGCGCGCTGCTGGCGCGCAAGGGCGGTGCCAAGCCGGTGGAGCGGACGACCGAACTGCCGGTCGACTATCCGGCGCGCAACGCCGCGCTCGCCATCACCACCAAGGACCGCCGCGACGACGTCAAACTCTCGACCGCGCTGCACCGCCTCTGCGAGGAGGATCCGGCGCTCGAATGGACGCAGGACGACGCCAGCCACGAGACGGTGCTGCGCGGAATCAACGACGAGCATCTCGCCGTCGTACTCGGCCGCCTGCAACGCCGCTACGGCGTCGCGGTGGAAAGCCGGCCGCCGCGCATCGCCTATCGCGAATCGATCCGTCGCGGCGTGACCCAGCGCGGGCGCCACAAGAAGCAGTCGGGCGGCCACGGCCAGTACGGCGACTGCGTGATCGAGATCCGGCCGCTGGCGCGCGGCGAAGGCTTCCAGTTCGTCGACCGGATCAGCGGCGGGGCGATTCCCAAGCAGTATATCCCGGCGGTCGAGATGGGCGTGCGCGATGCGATGGAGAAAGGGCCGCTCGGGTTTCCGGTGGTCGATGTCGCGGTGACCCTGATCGACGGCTCGTTCCACTCGGTCGACAGCTCCGAGCTGGCGTTCCGCACCGCCGGGCGTATGGCCATGCTCGAAGCGCTGGCCAGCGCCGCGCCGTTCCTGCTCGAACCGATCTGCAAGGTGACGGTCGACACACCCGCGGGCAGCGGTTCCAAAGCGGGTTCGGCGCTGTCGAGCCGCCGCGGCCAGATCCTCGGGCTGGCGCCGCATCCCGACTGGCTCCGCTGGGAACGGGTCGAGGCGCTGCTGCCCGAGTCCGGCCTCCACGGCCTCGACGCCGAGCTGCGCTCGATGAGCCAGGGGCTCGGCAGCTACCGTGCCGGTTTCGACCACCTGGCCGAGCTCGGCGGCAAACACGCCGACGAGGTGGTCAAGGCGCGGGCGGCCTGACTTGGCCTGAGCTGGCTGGCCTGAGCTGAACTGGCCCGGCCTCGCCGCGCTGGGCCTCGGTTCGACGAAAAGACCGGCGCCACGTCCCTTTCGGGCAGCGGCGCCGGTCCTGTTTCATCGAACCCGCCGTTCCGGTCTGACCGAGTGCGGCGCGTTCCTTGAGAATCAGATGTCGTCGTCTGCGTCCGGACCCGCCATCATCTCCTCGGAAAGACCGTCGGTGCGGCCGCGGATGGCGGCTTCCAGACGATCGCAAAGCTCGCGATTTTCCTTCAGATACGTCTTCGCGTTCTCACGGCCCTGGCCGATGCGAATGCTGTCGTAGCTGAACCAGGCACCCGACTTCTCGACGATGCCGGCCTTGACCCCGAGATCGAGGATTTCGCCGATCTTCGAAATGCCCTGGCCGTACATGATGTCGAACTCGACCTGCTTGAACGGCGGCGCCACCTTGTTCTTCACCACCTTCACGCGCGTGGCGTTGCCGACGATGTCGTCGCGGTCCTTGATCTGGCCGGTGCGGCGGATGTCGAGGCGGACCGAGGCGTAGAACTTGAGCGCGTTGCCGCCGGTCGTGGTCTCGGGATTGCCGTACATCACGCCGATCTTCATGCGCAGCTGGTTGATGAAGATCACCATGCAGCGCGAGCGGCTGATCGAGCCGGTGAGCTTGCGCAGCGACTGCGACATCAGCCGGGCCTGAAGGCCGACGTGGCTGTCGCCCATCTCGCCCTCGATCTCGGCTCGGGGCACCAGTGCGGCGACCGAATCGATCACCAGCACGTCGATCGCGTTCGAGCGCACGAGCGTGTCGACGATCTCCAGCGCCTGCTCGCCGGTGTCGGGCTGCGAGACGATCAGCTCGTCGATGTCGACGCCCAGCTTCTTGGCATAGACCGGATCGAGCGCATGCTCCGCGTCGACGAAGGCGGCGGTGCCGCCGCCCTTCTGCGCCTCTGCAATCACATGCAGCGCCAGCGTGGTCTTGCCCGAGCTTTCCGGACCATAAACCTCGATCACCCGGCCGCGCGGCAACCCGCCGACGCCAAGCGCGATGTCGAGCCCGAGCGAGCCGGTGGAGATCGCCTCCACCTGCATCGTCTCCTTCGAGCCGAGCTTCATCGCGCTGCCTTTACCGAACGCGCGATCGATCTGCGCCAGCGCCGCCTCGAGCGCCTTCTGCCGGTCCATGTTTTCCTTGCCTTCCTGAATCAGTTTAAGCTGAGCAGCCATCGTTCATCCCCTAGCTAACCGAACGACCCGGAAGGTCAATCTGCAGCC
>CABHPB010000143.1 GCA_902168115.1 uncultured Methylopila sp.
CTCCCCTCAGAGAGGGGAGGGATACGGAGATGGTCGCGTCTCGCTCCTCAGCCGCGCCCCGGGATGGCGTCGAACGCCTTCTCCATCTCGTTCCAGATCTCGGACTTCTCCTCGACCTGGAAATCGTCGAACTCGTAGACCTGCCGGACTTCCAGCTCGACCGGGCCGTCCTCTTTCGGCCAGCGCTTCACCCAGTCGAGCGCCTGCTCGAGCGAATCCGCCCGGATCATGGTGAAGCCGGCGACCAGCTCCTTGGTCTCGGCGAAGGGGCCGTCTGTGACGACAGGCTTGCCGCCGTCGCGCGAAATCTTCACGCGCGCGCCCTTGGCTGAAGGCTGCAGGCCGTCGCCGCCGAGGAACACTCCGGCCTTGATCATCTCCATGTTGTAGGCAGCCATCGCGTCCATCAGTTCAGTGGAGGGGATGGCGTCAGCCTCGGACTCGGTGTTCGCGTCGGCCTTGCGGATGATCATGAAGCGCATCGGGCTGTCTCCGTTGCGGCCGGCCCGATGGCCGACCCTCGGCCGAAGGACGCCCGCTCCCACGCGCGTCCGACATTTTCCGCGAGACTTTTTTCAGGCCGATCTCAGCCAGTCCACGACGTCCTGCGCGGAGCGGTCGGGCGGAAAGACCGGGTAGAAGACCCTGCTGACGACGCCGTCGTCGATGACGAGCGTGACGCGCTTGGTCAGGGTTTCTCCGCCGGCCTCGAACAGCGGCAGGTCGATCGCCCTGGAGAGCGCGAGCTCATCGTCGGACAGGATGGCGAATGGCAGGTGGAGCCGCTCCGCGGCCTCGCGCTGATAGTCGCTCGTCTGCGTCGACAGCCCGAACAGATGGTCGACGCCGAGCCCCTTCAGCTCCGCGAAGTGGTCGCGGAACGAGCAGCTCTGCGGGGTGCAGCCGCGGGCGCCGGGGATCATGTCCCAGCCGTGCGGATTCTCGACGCCCGGCCGGCCGGTGCGCGGATAGGCGTAGACGACGGTGCGGCCGGAAAGCGCCGCGAGGTCGACGAGGGAGCCGTCGGTCGCGGCGAGCGGGACGAAGGGTAGGCGCAGGCCTTCCAGATGCGCGCAGCCGCCGTCGTCGACCGGGGCGGGGATCGCGGACCAGTCCGGCGCCGCGACGGTGGAGGTTTCGGCCATGGCGCCATCCTTCGCTAAGAGAGCGGCGGGACGGTAGCGCGCCGGTCGGGCCGCGTGAAACGAAGATTTGTGAGGTCGCCCATCGCGCGCGACGATATGGCTCTGGCGACGATACGTATAGGGACCCGTCATGACGCTCGCCTCGCTCCGCTTCGCCGCCGCGCTGGCGCTGTCCGCCTTGGCCTGCGGCCCGGCGCTGGCTGGCGCGCGCGACTATCCGGCCTCGACGGCCGACATCCGCAATCCGGAGCGGGGTTTCTGGCGATTCGCCGCTAAGGACTTCGCGGCGGTGACGAAGGGCGAGCTCGCCGACATCAGGTCCGACGGCATGACGCTCGCCTACGGCGTGGTGCGGCTCGACGACTTCCGCTCAAAGCAGCTCACCGACAAGCTGCTGAAGTCGCTCGACGCGGCCTTCGCGAAGACGCGCAAGGCGGGCCTCAAGGTCATCCTGCGCTTCGCCTACAACTACCCGGCCAACGAGCACGAATACAAAAACGCCAAGGACGCGCCGCTCGACGTCGTGCTGAAGCACATCGCGCAGCTGAAGCCCGTGCTGGCGGAGAACGCGGACGTCGTGGCCGTGCTGCAGGCGGGCTTCATCGGCGCCTGGGGCGAGGGCCACACCTCCTCGAACAAGCTCACCAAGCCCGCGAACAAGGCGAAGATCCGCGACGCGCTGCTGAAGGCGCTTCCCGACGGGCGGATGCTGCAATGGCGCTACCCGGCCGACGTCATCGACTGGAGCCCTGAGCCGCCGGCGCCGGGAACGCTGGCGCGGATCGGCGTCCACAACGACTGCTTCATGTCGTCCAACACCGACGTCGGAACCTACGCCTCGAACCGGAAGACGCGCGAGCGCCAGCGCGCCTATGTCTCTCAGCTGAGCCGCGCGACCTTCTTCGGCGGCGAGACCTGCGCGGTGGGGTCGGGGTCCGAGCGCATGTCCTGCGCCGACATCCGCTCCGAGGGGCCGCAGTTCCACCTGAGCGCGCTCAACCGCGACTACAACGCCAAATTCATGAAGACCTGGAAGCAGGAGGGCTGCTTCGACGAGGTCAGCCGCGCGATGGGCTACCGGCTCGTTCTGAAGCGCGCGGAAGCGCCGGACACGGCGGTCACGAGCGGCACGGCGCGCGTCACGGTCCGGATCGAGAACGCCGGCTGGGCGCGCCTCACCAATCCGCGGCCGTTCCAGCTGGTCGCGACCCATCGCGCGAGTGGAAAGAGCTTCGTTACGACTACGGCCGCCGACATCCGCGACGTCGAGCCAGAGGACGCCGCGCCGCGCGCCTTCGCCTTCGACTGGGCCGTGCCCGCCGATGCGCCGACGGGCCCCTACGACCTCGCGCTCGCGCTTCCGGACGCCGCGCCCTCGCTTGGCGATAATCCGCGTTACGCAGTCCGCTTCGCCAATGGCTCGGGGGCGGACTTCGGCTGGGACGCCGACACGGGGCGCTATCGTCTCGGACTAGTGGTGACCGTGAAAGATTGACCGGATGGCGGCAGGGTCGGACCCGATCTTGTTGAGCGACTTCGGCACCTCGGCCTGCAGTTTGACGAAGACCTTCTGGGCTGCGGCTCCAGTGGCTGGCCGTCGGGCTTGTGCGTGATCGCGCGGAACTGGCCGGGCGCGATCCCTCCGTCGTTCGGGTCCTTGATCACCGGGCACACAGCGTAGCGCAGCGGGGCGTTCAGCGGCCTGAGGGTCTTGGTGACGTAGCCCTTCTTGAACAGGTCCTCGATGTCTCCGACCGAAGCGATGATCGGCGTGCCGTCGAGGTCCCTGCCGTTCTTCTTCGCGAGGGCGACGAGCGCCTCACTTGCCGGACGCAGTCGTGACCGAACAATTGAGGACGGGCTCACCCGGACCTTGAGCACAACCGCACTTTTAGTGGTTAGCGGCGGATGACGCACAACATGTGGACAGCTGCGTTGACTCTCGAGAGAGACTCGCCATAGCCTCGCTGATAGCACAAGGCCACCCGAAGCTGGCGGCTTCAGGTGGCCCATTGTGCGAGCTCAGGCTTCTGGTTGAGCCGCCTGAGCGGCGCTGTCTCTCGACAAGGCGAGTGAATCGCCTCTGATTCGGCGTGTCAAGCTCGACCACCGTAAGGAGGTCGATATGACCACTACGACCCGATACCCGATTGGCACCAAGCGTCGGACGGGCGAGACCTGTCCGGAGAGCGGCATTTGGAAGGTCGATGATCCGATTTGGACCACTACCGGTCCGTTTGCCGCGGGGAACCGGTTCCCCCCTTACAAGGACAAAGCGGTGACCTGGGTTTTGATCCAGTACGCCTAACCAACCTACAGCCAAGAAGCGGCGGCCGGACTTGTCCGGCCGCCGATTTTTTCACTCGGCCGCTTCTTCGCGGCGGCGGCGCGGGCCGCGGTCGCGACGGCCGCCGCCGGAGCGCTGCTCCTCGCCGTTCTCCTCGCCGCCCTCGCCGGCCGGCGGCGACAGGTCCTCGCCGGTGGTCTGGTCGACGACCTTCATGGACAGGCGCGTCTTGCCGCGGTCGTCGAAGCCGAGCAGCTTCACCTTGACCTTGTCGCCTTCCTTCAGGACGTCCGAGACCTTCTCGACGCGGTTCTGCGCGATCTGGGAGACGTGGACGAGGCCGTCCTTGGCGCCGAAGAAGTTCACGAAGGCGCCGAACTCTACGACCTTCACGACCGTGCCGTCATAGATCACGCCGACTTCCGGATCGGAAGCGATCGACTTGATCCAGTTGAGCGCCGCCTGGATGGCCTTGCCGTCCGAGGAGGCGACCTTGACGGTGCCGTCGTCCTCGACGTTGACCTTGGCGCCGGTCTTCTCGACGATCTCGCGGATCACCTTGCCGCCGGTGCCGATCACTTCGCGGATCTTGTCGGTCGGGATCTTGATGACCTCGATGCGCGGCGCGTACTCGCCGAGCTCGGCGCGGCCGGCGGTGATGGCCTTCGCCATCTCGCCGAGGATGTGGATGCGGCCGTCCTTCGCCTGGCCGAGGGCGACCTTCATGATCTCCTCGGTGATGCCGGCGATCTTGATGTCCATCTGAAGGGCGGTGACGCCTTCCTCGGTGCCGGCCACCTTGAAGTCCATGTCGCCGAGGTGGTCCTCGTCGCCGAGGATGTCGGACAGCACCGCGAACTTCTCGCCCTCGAGGATGAGGCCCATGGCGATGCCGGCGACCGGCCGCTTCAGCGGCACGCCCGCGTCCATCGCGGAGAGCGAAGCGCCGCAGACCGACGCCATCGAGGAGGAGCCGTTCGACTCGGTGATCTCGGAGACGATGCGGATCGTGTAGGGGAACTCGTCCGCCTTCGGCAGCATCGGGTGGATCGCGCGCCAGGCGAGCTTGCCGTGGCCGACTTCACGACGGCCGGGGGCGCCCATGCGGCCGGTCTCGCCCACCGAGTAGGGCGGGAAGTTGTAATGGAGCAGGAAGCGCTCCTTGTAGGTGCCGCCGAGCGCGTCGATGAACTGCTCGTCCTCGCCCGTGCCGAGCGTCGCGACGACGATCGCCTGGGTCTCGCCGCGGGTGAAGATCGCCGAGCCGTGGGTGCGCGGCAGGACGCCGACCTCCGGCAGGATCGGGCGGACCGTGACGAGGTCGCGGCCGTCGATGCGGATCTTGTCGTCCAGGATGCCCCAGCGGACGATCTTGGCCTCGAGCTCCTTGAACACGCCGCCGAGCTTGATCGGGTTCACCGCGTTCTCGTCGCCTTCGGCGCAGAACGCCTCGATCGCCTTCTTCTTGGCGGCGGAGACGGCGTCCTGGCGCTCGGCCTTGGCCTTGATCTTGTAGGCGGCGCGGAGGTCGCCCTCGACCAGGGCCTGCAGCTTGCCCTCGAGCTCGGAGAGGTCGTCGACCTTGTGCTCGCGCGGCTCCTTGGCGGCCTTCTCGGCGAGACGGATGATCGCGTCGATCACCGGCTGGAAGCCCTTGTGGCCGAACATCACGGCGCCGAGCATCACGTCCTCGGAGAGCTCCTTGGCCTCCGACTCCACCATCAGCACCGCGTCCTGCGTGCCGGCGACCACGAGGTCGAGGTCAGAGTTCGGCATGCGGTCGGCGACCGGGTTCAGCACGTACTCGCCGTCGATGTAGCCGACGCGCGCGCCGCCGATCGGGCCCATGAAGGGCACGCCCGAGAGCGTGAGCGCGGCCGAGGCGCCGATCATGCCGACGATGTCCGGGTCGTTCTCGAGGTCGTAGGAGAGAACGGTGACGACGACCTGGGTGTCGTTCTTGTAGCCGTCCGCGAACAGCGGGCGGATCGGCCGGTCGATCAGCCGGGAGGTCAGCGTGTCCTTCTCGGTCGGCCCGCGCTCGCGCTTGAAGTAGCCGCCCGGGATGCGGCCGGCGGCATAGTATTTCTCGGTGTAGTTCACCGTCAGCGGGAAGAAGTCGACGCCGGCCTTCGGGGACTTGGCGGAGACGGCGGTGGCGAGCACCGTGGTGTCGCCATAGGTGACCAGCACAGCGCCGTCAGCCTGGCGGGCGACGTGGCCGGTCTCGAAGGTCAGCGTGCGGCCGGCCCATTCGATCTTTTCGCGATGAATCTCAAACATGCGTCTTTGTCCTTGCGGTCATGCGGACCGAAGGATGCCGTCGGGCTTTGAAGCTCACGTCACGGGCAAGACGGCGCGGCGCTGCTTGGGGATCGGAGTCCTGCTCCGTCCTCGGGCGCAGGTCCGGAGATCCGAACCTGAACAGCGCCCTGCGATCCTGCCCCATGACGTACGGGCCCGATGGCGTCCCGGGTCCCTTGTTTTTGTGTCTGACGCCGCCGCCCCATTGCGCCGGCGTCCGTGTCGAGAGGCGTTTGAAGCGCGACGTCATTCCGGGCTTGTCCCGAAATCCATGTCCGCTCGATCAGCCGTACTGGCGATGCTGGCGGAAACAGGCTCCGGGACGAGCCCGGAGCGACGGCGTCATGCGCCAGGCGAACGGCGGCCGATCGGGGCCGCCGTTTCAGGCGAACGTCAGCGGCGGATGCCGAGGCGCTCGATCAGGCTCTGGTAGCGAGCCGGGTCCTTGCCCTTAACATAGTCGAGCAGCGAGCGACGCGCGCTCACGAGCTTCAGGAGGCCGCGACGGGAGTGGTTGTCCTTGGCGTGGCTCTTGAAGTGCTGGGTCAGGTTGGAGATGCGCTCCGTGAGGATCGCGACCTGCACCTCGGGGGAGCCGGTGTCGCCGTCCTTGACGGCATACTGGCTCACGAGTTCTTTCTTGCGTTCCGGCGTGATCGACATCGTCTCTCTCGTTCGATCGGTTTCGGTCCCGACGCGAGCCCTCAGGGCCGGTCGAGGTGGAAGATGCGTCGGGGATGAAGCTCGCCGCGATCGATCTCGCCGAGCGCGATCAACGCGCCGTCGGTCGTCACGGAGACCGGACCCCGATGCATCGGGGCGTCCCGTCCGCGCAGCAGCACCGGTTGCCCATTGAGCAATCGGGCCGCGTCCGCCCTGCTGACGGCGAGCGCCGGGATGTCGTCCAGCGCCGTCTCAACCGGAAGGAGGCAATTCGCGAGGGTCTCCTCGCGGGCGGCACCCTGTCCGAAACGTTCCAGTTCGTCCAGAGAAATCGCGTCGTCCTCGGTAAATCCGCCGACCGCAGTCCGGCGCAGCGCCACGATGTGCCCGCGGGTGCCGAGCGCCCGGCCCATGTCGCGGGCGATGGCGCGGACATAGGTGCCCTTGCCGCAGTCGGTCTCGAACACCGCGCGGTCGGGCGCCGGCATGTCGACCAGCTCCATCCGCTCGACCTCGACGATGCGCGGCTCGAGCGTCACGTCCTCGCCGTCGCGGGCGAGGTCGTATGCGCGCTGGCCGTCGACCTTGAGCGCCGAGAACTTCGGCGGGATCTGGGTGACCTGGCCGCGGAACGCCGGGAGCACGTCGAGGATCGCCTCGCGCGTCGGGCGATGCTCGGAGGTCGCGATCGGCTGCCCTTCGGCGTCGTCGGAATCGGTCTCGACGCCCCAGAGCACCTCGAAACGGTAGGTCTTCTGGCCGTCCATGACGAAGGGCACGGTTTTGGTGGCCTCGCCGAAGGCGATCGGCAGGATGCCCGAGGCGAGCGGATCGAGCGTGCCGGCGTGGCCGGCCTTTTTCGCCTGATAGATCCAGCGCGCCTTGGAGACCGCATGGGTCGAGGTGACGCCGACCGGCTTGTCGAGGACGAGCCAGCCGGAGATATCGAGGCCCTTCTTGCGGCGGCTCATCGCTCGTCCTCGCCGTCCTGAACGAGGTCGCGGGCGACTTCCGGGGAGCGCAGCAGCTCGTCGATATGGGCGCCGCGGTCGAAGCTGTCGTCGATCCGGAACCGAAGGTCCGGCGCCGACTTCAGCGCGAGCCGCTTCACCACCAGCATGCGGAGCTGCTTGCGGTTGGCGTCGAGCGCCTTGAGGACCTTGTCCTCGTCCTTGCCGCCGAGCGGCATGACATAGGCGGTGGCGAGCTTGAGGTCCGGCGTCATGCGGACCTCCGGAACGGTGACGACATGCGTCTCCAGCACGGGGTCCATCACCTCGCCGCGCTGGAGCACGTCGGCGAGCGCATGGCGCACGAGTTCTCCCACGCGCAGCATGCGCTGGGACGGGGCCTTGGGGCCCTGATGACGGGACATTCTCTCTTCCTTTTTCGCCTCGCGGCGCCCTCGTCGAAGAGCGCCGTCGGGTCCGGGATCGGACCGGACCCGAGCGGTGGATTTTGAACGCCGCGGCCTTGTCCCGGCCGGAGAGCCGGGACCCAGACGCGCGGGGCGTTCAGACCAATCGCGACGGCCGGAGCCAAACCCCTGGCCGTCGTGGCTCTGGGTCCCGGCTCAAGGCCGGGACAAGAGCCTGAGAGTCACAGCGTGCGCTGCACTTCCGTGACGCGGTAGCACTCGATGACGTCGCCGGCGCGCATGTCCTGGTAGTTCTCGAAGGACATGCCGCATTCGGTGCCGGCGCGAACCTCCGGCACGTCGTCCTTGAAGCGCTTGAGCGTCGCGAGCTTGCCCTCGTGGATGACCACGTTGTCGCGGATGAGACGGACGCCGGCGCCCTTCTGCACGACGCCGTCGGTGATCAGGCAGCCCGCGATCTTGCCGACCTTCGAGACCGAGAAGATCTCGAGGATCTGAGCGTTGCCGAGGAACTCCTCGCGCCGCTCCGGCGAGAGCATGCCCGACATCGTCGACTTAATGTCGTCCACGAGGTCGTAGATGATGTTGTAGTAGCGGATCTCGGTGCCGGAACGGTCGGCCGCGTCCCGCGCCTCCTTCAGCGCGCGCACGTTGAAGCCGAGCACCGCCGCCTTCGAGGCCGCCGCCAGGATCACGTCGCTCTCGGTCACGCCGCCGGCGCCGGAGAGCAGGACGCGAACGCCCACCTCGTCGTTGCCGACCTTTTCGAGCGCCTGGACGATCGCCTCGACCGAGCCCTGCACGTCGCCCTTGATGACCAGCGGAAGCTCCTTCCGGCCGGCCGTCTTGATCTGCGACATCATCTCCTCGAGGCCCGAGACGCGCACCGTGGCGCGCGCCGCGGCCTGCTCGCGCCTCTGGCGCGTGCGGTACTCGGCGATCTCGCGGGCCCGGGCTTCGTTCTCGACCACCGCGAGGCGGTCGCCCGCCTCCGGCGCGCCGTTGAAGCCGAGGATCTCGACCGGGGTCGACGGGCCGGCCTCGGGAACCGTGCCGCCCTGGTCGTTGACCAGCACGCGCACGCGGCCCCATTCGGATCCGGCGACCACGATGTCGCCCTGGCGCAGCGTGCCGCGCTGGACGAGAACCGTCGCGACAGGGCCGCGACCGCGATCGAGCTTGGCCTCGATCACCGTGCCTTCGGCCGGACGGTCCGGATTGGCCTTGAGATCGAGGATTTCGGCCTGCAGCTGGATGATCTCCAGCAGCTTGTCGAGGTTGGTGCCCTCCTTGGCGGACACCTCGACCTCGAGCGTCTCGCCGCCGAGGCTCTCGACCTGGATCTCGTACTGCAGCAGGTCGGTGCGCACGCGCTGGATGTTGGCGTCCGGCTTGTCGATCTTGTTGATCGCCACGATGATCGGAACACCCGCCGCGCGGGCGTGGTTGATCGCCTCGGCCGTCTGCGGCTTCACGCCGTCGTCGGCCGCGACCACCAGCACCACGATGTCGGTCGACTTCGCGCCGCGCTGGCGCATCGCGGTGAAGGCGGCGTGGCCCGGCGTGTCGATGAAGGTGATCAGCCCGCCGAGCGGCGAGGTCACCTGGTAGGCGCCGATGTGCTGCGTGATGCCGCCGGCCTCGCCGCGCACCACGTTGGTGTGGCGGATCGCGTCGAGCAGCGACGTCTTGCCGTGGTCGACATGGCCCATGATCGTGACGACCGGCGGACGCGGCAGAAGCTCCTCGTCGCTGCCGACCTCGCCGAACAGGCCTTCCTCGACGTCGGACTCCGCCACGCGGCGAACCGTGTGGCCGAGCTCTTCGGCGATCAGCTGGGCGGTGTCAGCGTCGATCAGCTCGTTGATCTTCTTCATCACGCCCTGCTTCATCAGCAGGCGCACGACGTCGACCGCGCGCTCCGACATGCGGTTCGCCAGTTCCTGAACGGTGATGGTCTCGGGGACCACGACCTCGCGGATCAGCTTCTCCTTCGGCTCCTGGTGGCCCTTGCCGGTCATGCGCTGCACGCGCCGACGGTAGGAGGCGACGGAGCGCGTGCGGTCCTCGCCGCCGGTCGCGGTCGCGATCGTGAGGCGGGTGCGCTCCTTCGGGGCCGACGGGCTGGTGCGCGTGGCGCGCTCGGGCTTGGCCGGCGTCGAGGGGCGCGGGCCGCCGCCGGGACGGCGCACGGCGCGCATCGGCTCGTCGCTCTCGGGAGCGGCCGGCGGACGGCGCGTGAAGCCGGGCGTCGGCGCGGCGCCGGCGGGACGCGGCGGACGCGGGCCGGCCGGGCGCTCGAAGGTCCGCTCCGCCGGGCGCGCCGCCGGACGGTCGCTGCGCTCCGGACGCTCGGTCCGCTCGGGCGCCGCGGGGGCGGCCGCCTGGGACGCGGCGGCCTGCTCCTCGCCGAAGCGCTTGGCGGCCTCGGCCTCGGCGCGACGGCGCGATTCCTCTTCCTGGACGCGGCGGGCGTCTTCCTCGCGCTTGCGGGCGGCGGCGGCCTGGCGCTCGCGCTCCTCCTCGGCCTCGCGCAGGATGCGGGTGCGGGCCTCGTCCTCGGCGCGCTTGCGGTCCTCGGCCTCGCGCTGCTTGGCGCCGGCGAGCGCCTGGGCGCGCGCGCCCATCTCGTCGGAGGTCAGCGTCCTCAGCACCATGCCGGAACTGGAGGAGCGGGGCGGCTGAGCGGGGCGAGCGGGAGCGGGCGCCGGCGCTTCGGCGCGCGGAGCGGGCGCCTGAGGCGCGGCCGGCTGGGCCGGGCGGCTCGGCGCGGCGGGCGTCACGGGCGCAGCCGGCTTGTCGCCGGGCCCGATGACGCGGCGCTTCACCTTCTCGACCACCACGGCGTTCGACCGCCCGTGGCTGAAGCTCTGGCGCACCATCCCGGACTCCGAAGATCGCTTCAGGGTGAGCGTCTTGGGGGTCGCGGTCAGCGTCTTGTCGCCGGGATTCTTCGTATCCGTCATGCCCTGTCCGTTTCTGCGGGCCTGTCGCCCGAACCTTCGTTCGACGGCCGGGCGTCTTCGCCACGGCCGGGCCCTTCGTCTGGTCCTGTTCGGTCCATGCCTAGATAGCGCGCGAGAGCGTCGTATCGCGCGAGAAAGGCGGCGCTGACGGGGCCTGCGAGCAGCGCAGCGTGTACCACATTCGACCGCCCCAACGCCAAGTCCAATTCGACGCCGGAAAACAGCCGGACCGAGGGGATCTCGCTCTTGCCGGCGCGGCGCGCGGCCTGGCCGAGCTTGCGGACGCCGTCGTCGGAGGCGTCGCTTGCATGGACGAGCGCCGCGACCGGCTCCTGAAGCACCGCCGCCTCGACCTTGGCGAAGCCGGTCACCGCGAGCCCCGCCTTGTTGACGAAGCCGAGCATGGCGAGGGCCTGGCGCTCCAGCAGCGCGGCGACCTGCGCGTCGAGCGCCGGGTCGGCGGTCGCTGCGTCCTTGAAGCCGCGCGAGAAGGCTTTCTTCCTGACCGCGAGCCGGACGGCCTCGGCGGTGGCCGTCACCCAGACGCCGCGGCCGGGGAGGGCGCGCTTCAGGTCCGGGACGACCGTTCCGTCCGGCGCGCGGACGAAGCGGATCAGTTCTTCGGAGGGGCGAACCTCACGGGTCGCGACGCAGGTGCGCTCAGGCGCCTTGCGGTCATCCTCGCGGCGCGACGCGCGCGCGCCCGCGCCGCCGGATACATCCGGCGACAGGACAGGCGCAGCGATCGTCGCATCCGCGGTCAGTTGTCCGTTCCTTCGTTGCTCTCAGGCTCACGCCTGAGCGGGCTCTGCGGCCCCTTCTTCTTCTTCCGCCTGCGCCGGGGCGAGGTCTTCCTCGGTGATCCAGCCGGCCTTCAGGCGCGCCTGCATGACGAGCTGCTCGGCGTCGGCGCGATCGATGTCGAAGCCGTCCAGCGCGCCCGCCTCGCGGCGCGGCTCCGGACCGGAGCGGTCGATCCAGCCGACGAGGTCGTCGGTCGCGCAGCCGGCGAGATCGTCGACCGTCTTGATGTCGTTTTCGCCGAAGGCGACGAGCATCGCCGTGGTGACGCCCGGAACCTCCTTGAGCTCGTCCTCGACGCCGAGTTCGCGGCGCCGCATGTCGTGCTCGGCCTCGATGCGGGCGAGATAGTCGACGGCGCGGTTCTGGATCTCGGCCCCCATCTCCTCGTCGAAGCCCTCGATCTGCGCGAGTTCGGCGACCTCGACGAAGGCAAGCTCCTCGATCGAAGTGAAGCCTTCGGCCGCGAGCAGCTGGCCGAGCGTCTCGTCGACGTCGAGCGCCTCCATGAACAGCTGGGAGCGCGACACGAACTCCTTCTGGCGCCGCTCGCTCTCCTCGGCCTCGGTCAGGATGTCGATGTCCCAGCCGGTGAGCTGGGAGGCTAGGCGGACATTCTGACCACGCCGACCAATTGCGAGCGACAGCTGGTCGTCGGGCACGACGACCTCGATCTTCTCAGAATCCTCGTCGAGCACGACCTTGACCACATGGGCCGGCTGCAGCGCGTTGACGATGAAGGTCGCGGCGTCCGGCGACCACGGGATGATGTCGATCTTCTCGCCCTGCAGCTCCTGCACCACCGCCTGCACGCGCGAGCCGCGCATGCCGACGCAGGCGCCGACCGGGTCGATCGACGAGTCCCGCGAGATGACCGCGATCTTGGCGCGCGAGCCGGGGTCGCGAGCGACCGCCTTGATCTCGATGACGCCGTCGTAGATCTCCGGGACTTCCTGGGCGAACAGCTTCGCCATGAACTGCGGATGCGTGCGCGACAGGAAGATCTGCGGGCCGCGCGGCTCGCGGCGCACGTCGTAGACATAGGCGCGGACGCGATCGCCGACGCGGAACAGCTCGCGCGGGAGCAGCTCGTCGCGCCGCACGATCGCCTCGCCGCGGCCGAGATCGACGATGACGTTGCCGTATTCGACGCGCTTCACCAGCCCGTTCACGATGTCGCCGATGCGGTCCTTGTACTCCTGGTACTGGCGGTCGCGCTCGGCGTCGCGGACCTTCTGGACGATGACCTGCTTGGCCGACTGCGCGGCGATGCGGCCGAAATCGAACGGCGGCAGCGTCTCGGCGATGAAGTCGCCGGGCTGGGCGGCCGGGTTCTTCTTGCGGGCGTCCTCGACCGCGATCTCGATGTTGTCGTTGTCGACCAGGTCGACCACCAGCATCAGACGCGACAGCCGGATCTCGCCCGACTTCGGATTGATCTCGGCGCGGATTTCGGTCTCCTGGCCGTAGCGCGAGCGCGCGGCCTTCTGGATCGCGTCCTCCATGGCCTCGAGCACGATGGACTTGTCGATCACCTTCTCACGGGCGACCGCTTCGGCGATCTGCAAGAGCTCGAGCCGGTTGGCGCTGACCGCCATCGTCGTCACCTCCGTTTCGCGCCGGCTTTACGGCCGGTCGCATTGGTCTTGTCGTCCCGCGCGACGGCAGGGCCGTCGTCGGTCGCGGGTTCATCGTCGGACTCCTCGGGCGCGCGGCCGGCGGCTTTCGCCCGGCGCAGCGCCTCGCGGATCAACTCGTCCGTCAGGATCAGCCGCGCCTCGCCGACATCGGAGATCGGCAGTTTTACGCGCGGGTTCTCGTCCTTGGACGGATCGTCACGTCGCAGCAGCGCGAGCTGCCCCTCGACGCCCTCCAGAATTCCCTTGAAGCGCTTCCGGCCGTCGACCGGAACCTCCATCTCGACCTTGCACAGATGTCCGGCCCAGCGCGCGAAGTCCGAGACGCGCACCAGCGGCCGGTCGATGCCCGGCGAGGACATTTCCAGATTGTAGGCGCGGTCGATCGGGTCCTCGATGTCGAGCACCGGCGAGATCGCCTTCGACGCAGCCTCGCAGTCCTCGACCGTGAAGGTGCCGTCGGCGCGCTCGGCCATGATCTGGAGCGTGTAGCCGTCCCGTCCGGAGCTCTTCACCCGCACCACCCGGAAGCCGAGATCGATCAGCGTCGGCGCGACGATCGCCGCGACGCGCGCGTCGACGCCGGTCTCGGTGACGAGGCGCGGTTCGTCGAGCGGGCTGTCGATGTCTGTCGCGATCTCTCGCGCGGTGGCGTCGGCCATAAGATCCTTGGATGCCGGTAATGCGGTTTTGGGGCGGATCCTTTCGGACCCACCCTCGATAAAGCCCCGATCGAGCCCATCGACGATGTCAGTGAACGGAGCGTGATATACGCGCTTCGGCCTCAGGCCGCAAGGTCGGCGGCGCTGGCGCGGCGCGCTTCGCGCTCGACGGGACGCGCCGCGCGCCAGACGTCGGCCGGCAGTTTCGCCAGATGCCAGCGGTAGATCTCGCCGAGGCGGCCGTCGCCGACGCCGTGGTTCGACACCAGCTGAAGGATGTCCGGGCCGGGGTTCCAGTTGCCCTCGATCAGCATCGGGCCGTCCGCCGACAGGCCGATGTCCCAGCCGACGACGTTGAAGCCCTCGCGGAAGACCTCGTGGGCGCGCACGGCCAGCGCCTGGGCCCCGGCGAGGTCCGGTACGCGCACGCCGCGCAGCCGTGCGCCGGTCGCCGGATGGCGGTCGAAGCGCTCCAGCCTGCCGGCGACGCGGCGCAGTCCGAAGCGGATGCGGCCGTCGCGGTCGACGCCGGCGGCGATGTTGCCGGCGTTGAAGTTGTCGACGGCGCGCGGGCCGCCGCCATTGAGGCGGATCACGAGGCCGCAGACCTCGATCGCGCCGGCCTCGTTGACGGCCGTCATGACGCGCAACGTCGGCAGCGCGCCGGGCGAGAGCGGGACGAGGTCGGGATGGCTTTCCGCGATGCGCTGCAGGACGCCGCCGCCGGACACCGCGGCGCGGATCTTCTGGAGCGCCTCGATGGCGCCGAGAAGGACGCCGCCCGACCTCCAGCCGTCGCCTTCCCGGCGAAAACCTTCGATCCCCGCGCCCTTCGAGGCGTAGTTCGGCTTGGCGATGACGGCCGCCTCACCGGCGAGCCAGGTTTCGAGCCCGCTCTCGGGTCCGGAAAAGTCCGGCGGGATCGGCAGGCCGGCGGCGCGGCAGCGCTCTGCGAACAGGCGTTTGTTCTTGAGCGGGTTGGCCTGAAGCGGATAGGCGCCGGGATTGATCAGGCGGTGCATGCCCTTGCGGGCCGCCATGCCGAGATGGGCGGCGCGGTCGGGCGCGCGCTCGAACAGGCGTTCCTCGCCCTTGTCCCAGCCGTGGCGCCAGGCGGCGCGGTCGCGGAAGGCGGTGCGGGCGGCCTCGCCACAGGCGAGCGCGAGCGCCATGGCGCGGTCGGCCGTGGACCAGTGCCGCCAGAGCTGCTCGAAATAAAGCGCGGTGAGGTCGCGCGGCGCGGGCTCGGCGGCGCCGACCAGCAGGCGCGGCGGGATGACCCGGAGCGTCAGCATATTACGCCGCCTTCTGCGCCGCGCCGCGTTCCCGGCGCGCCGCGATTACCTCCTCGGCCACCTTCCTGCTGCGCTCGTGGTCGACGTCGATCGCGGTCGCGCCGTCGCTCATGATCACCGGACGCATCGCAAGGCCGAAGCGGCGCGAGAGCCGTCGAAAGCTGTCGTCGAGCCGCGTCAGGCCGTAGCGGAAGCGGACGATCTCGATCACGCCGGCGAGGCCGAAGGCGTTCACCACCCGCATCGGATGCTTCACGAACTGCCCGCCGGAGCGGAACAGCTCCGCTGGGGCGAGCGCCCTCACCGAGCCGATCCAGTAGGCGTTGCAGTTGGAGTATTCGCCGCAGGCGCAGCGATAGAACTTGCGCTGCCCGTCCGGGTGGGCGGCGAGCACAGCCTCGCGCCGCGCCATCGCGACGGCGACGTCGGCGTCCCCGGCGCGCGCCTCGATCTCCTCGATGGAGGCGGTCGACAGCAGCACGTTGTCGGAGGTCGTGATCAGGACGGGGAAGGTGAGTCGGTCGAGCGCCGTCAGCACGCTGTCGACGAGGTTCTTCGAGGCGTCGACGACGACGAGGCGGCCGCTCGCCATCAGCGCCGCGATCTCCGGGACCTGCTCGATCTCCGAGCCTGCGTTGATCGAGACCACGATCCGGCCGACCCGCTCGCTCGCGGCGAGCGCCTCGAGCACGTGGACGACCATCGGGCGGCCGGCGACCGGCGCGAGCGACTTGAACTTCAGGCCGACCGCCTCGGCGAGCGGATCGATCGAACCTTCGCGCTGGCCGGCGAGGACGAGCGCGGAGAAGCTCCCGCTCACGCGGCGATCTCGACCGCGTTCCGGGCGATGACGCCCTGCCGGGTCATGCTGTGCGCGACGATCGACTCGACCAGCGTCGCGTGACCGACCCCGAGCGAGGCGGCCGAGCGCGAAATGCTCTTCCGGGACCAGAGATTGCAGGAGAGGTTGACTTCCATGAAGGCGAGGTCGCCGTTCTTGGGGTCGTAGCGGAACTCGAAGCGGCCGTAGTCGAAGGGCCAGAGCTCTTTCGACAGCGCGCGCGAATGCATCTTGAGCCGCGCGACAAGGATCGGGTCGTCGACGACGCTCAAGGGGTCGCTGTCCTTGACGAGCTGCGGGGTCAGCGCCCGCTTTTCCTCGTAGGACCGCATCTCGCCGGGCGTCTCCGGCGTGTGCGCCATCGGGGGCAGGAACCAGGGCGCGGCCCCCGAGCCGCCGACCACGGGCGCGGCGACGTCGAGGATCGGATGGTAGGCCTCGACGATCACGTCGTGGCCAAGCTGGTGCAGCTGCTCGACATGTCGTCGGCCTTCCGACCAGCTGTCGACGATCTTGACGCCCCAGGAGGCGGAGGAGGCGTTCGGCTTCACGACGAGCCGCTCGGCGGCGAATGTCGGCTCGGCGATCGGCAGGCCGATGCGGCAGGAGATCCAGTCCGGGGTCGGCACGCCGTGCAGGCGGGCGATCACCTTCGACAGGTGCTTGTCGTCGGCAAGGCCCCGGATGATCGGGCTCGCGCCGAGGAACGGGACGCTGCGGCGCGCGAGCATCAGCGGCGCGAGCATCTCGCTGTTCTGGAACCCGGCGCGGTTCAGCAGGGTGAAGACGAAGTCGACCTCGGGCCGCGTCTCGATCTCGGAGAAGTCGTTGGCGACGACGACGTCGAGGCCGATTTCCTCGAGCGTCGTGCGGAGCTCGTGGTGGTAGATCGCGTGATTGCCGTCGACCGGGTCGGGCGCGCCGACGCTGCGGGCGTGCTTGGCGAGCAGCATAACGCGCAGCCGGGCCTTGTCGGCCTCGGGGATCGTCGCGGGGATGAATTCGGGTCGGTCAAGCATGCCGCGAGGCTACCGCCGACGAATGACCCGTCGGCGACGGATCGATCACGGGAAGATGACGCGCTTACCTCAAGGGCGTCCGAGGCTCGCAAGGGTCCGGACTCTGGCCGCGGTCTCCGCGAGCTCGTCCTCGGCGAGTCGCTTCAGTGATCCGCCGCCGGACAGAAGACCGTCTCGCTCAAGGGCATTCATATAGCCGGCTATATTTCTGTTCGACCGGATCAGGCCGGCTCCGACCAGGTCGTCCAGACCCATTTTCACGCCGCCGACGGTCGCGCCGGCGTATGCGATCGCCCTCAGCGCGCGCAGACGCGCACTGGGCCGGACCGGCAGCCGGAACAGCTCGACCGGCCGCGTCGTCGCCGCAGCCTCGACGACCATGGAAACGCTGTCGTCCGTGACGAGAAACGCTTCGGCTGAGGCGAGGAAGGTCCGATAGCGGTTCGGGCCTTCTCGGTAGAAGGAGGTTCGCACGGGAACGTCGGCGCCATGCAGCGCCGCGCGCAGCGCCTCGGCGGCGGCGCGGCCGGTGCGCGGCGAGGTCGCGACGAGCAGCGACCCGCCGGTAGTCCGGACGCGGTCGAGCGCAGTCTCGGCGAAGTCTCGCGCGACGTCCGCGTCGAGCCGTTGCGGCGGCTCGGCGCCGCCCAGGATCGCGGCGAGCCTCGGCGCAGGCAAGGCGGTAAGCTCGGGGTCGGCTCCTACGAAATCCATTGAAATCGCAGTAGCGGGAAGCCGGCAAACAAAAACGTTGGGCCGCGCCGGAAGCCCATATTGCGGCGTGGTGACGACGAGGTCGAACCAGTCGAGCGGCGCCTGCGGCCGGCCGAGATGCACCAGCCGGGTCCGCCCGCCCGAGGCCCGGCGAATCCAGAACGCCGCGGGCACGGCGCGCTTGCCCGACGTCACGACGACCCGCGGCCATGGCGGCGCGAGTTCGGCGCGCGACGCGCGGGTCAGGGTGAACAGCGAGCCGCCGGGAAGCGCGTTCTGCAGGGCGCCCAGCGCGTTGAAGCGCGGCCGGAGCAGGCGCGCCGGCAGGCCGGTCGCCCCGATCACGGCCTCGATCATGGCGTTGTCGCCGCGCCGGTTGCCGAGCAGGCCCCAGATCGCGGCGCCGGCTGGAGGGGTGAAGGCGATCGGGTCGTCGAAATCGGAAAAGAGGGCGGCCATGCGGACGCGGCGTGCCGGATGCGGGAAAAACAGCCTCGCAAACTAGCCGTGGTCCGTGACGTCGGCGTAACGGCGCGACCGCGCCCTTCGTCGACAGACCAATCCTGCGCCGTCGTCCTATCTGAGATGCCCCGGCCTCGCCGGAGCAAACAGAGGACATCGCCGATGCACGTCACCATCAAGGACGCCGAAGCCGCCATCAAGAAGGCGATCGAGAAGGCGCGGGAGATCGACACCTATATGTGCATCGCCGTGGTGGATTCGGGCGCGGACCTGAAGGCCTTCTACCGGATGGACGACGCCTGGGTCGGCTCGATCGACATCGCGATCAAGAAGGCCAAGACGGCGGTGTTCTTCGGCATGCCGACGGGGGCGATCGGGGGATTGTCGCAGCCCGGCGGCCCGCTTTACGGCATCGAGCATTCCAATGGCGGGCTGATCACCTTTCCCGGCGGGCTACCGATCGTCGACAAGGATGGGGTGATGATCGGCGCGATCGGCGTCAGCGGCTCCTCCGTCGAGAACGACCATATCGTCGCGACGGCCGGGGCCGAGGCGCTCGGGTCGACCGAGCTTCCGGCGCATCCCTGGCGCACCTGAGCGAGCGCGCCGCGCGTTCGGGCTTGATCCGGACGCGCGGCCGTGACTTGAAGGGCCGCGGTCGCCAAGGGCGGCCGCACGCGACCCGATCGAGAGAACCCGCTCCATGCCCGACGTCCGCTCGATGTGCGCCATCGGCCTCCGGGGCCAGATGGGCCTCCATGGCGTGCTGCCCTGGGAGGGCAACACCGAGCCGGAGTTCGTCGCCGACGTCGCGCGCTTCTTCGACATGACCCGCGGCCATGTGCTGATCGCCGGCGAGAAGACCATCGGCGCGATCCCCGACTTCGCGCGCCACGACAGGACCCTGTTCGTCATCCGCCGCGACATGCAGCCCGAAAAGGTGCTGGCGCAGTTTCCGGACCGGGTGGTGTTCATCGGCGGCGGCCCGGTCGCCTGGGGCGCCTACGCGCCCTTCATCCGCCACTGGGACATCAACCGCCTGCCTTATGACGGGGAGGCCGACCGCTGGTTTGACCCGCAATGGCTCACGGCCGGCGGGCATTGACGCCAAAGTTAATCTGATACCGAATTATTCAAGAATGATAAGACGTCTCCACTAGGTTGAGTGATCCTAGAGATCGTATTTATCTGCGATCTCGTGACTCTTATTATCGAGCTGACATCTGAAGGGTTTATTATTTTAATTTTCAGTATCGACTTGGCGTTCGACAGCAACCACGCGCGACCTCGCTCGGTCTCTATGCCCACAGCGTAGCTAGAGCCGATCTTTATGATCTTAAGCCCATCGATATTCTCCGCTTCAGTCGCGCGGGCCTTGGCGCTCTGGAGCTCGGACCACTCGCCGTAGTTGGCGAGTTCACCCTCCCTCGGAGGCCAAGATATCGATAGAAGCGCGCCGAGCACTACGTTTAGCGTCAATGAAAGGCCGATAAGCAAACGGCCGGTCTTGCCCATATGTGTTCCTGCTAACTGCTGTGGTCTGTCCCGAGGACCGGACGTTGGGTCTCGGGCAAGGTGGCGCAATTCACTCCGCTAGCGCTTGAATCTGCGTCGCCTCGCCGAGCCGGTCGGCGAGGTCGAACAGGTTGCCGCTGAGGTTCCTCAGCGCGAAGACGAGGCCGATTGTCGGCACCGCGTCGGCGACCTCGACATGTTCGGCCTCCGCCTCGTCGCCGAGATGGACGACCGCCTCGTCGAGCGCCGCGCGGCGATCCATGACCTCCTCGCGCGCGGCCAAGGGGTCGCGGCCCTCCGCAAGCGCCGAGAGCAGGTCGGCGCAGGCGAGGATCAGCGCGTCAGCCGTCGGGCCTATGACCTGCCGGGCCGCGTCGGGCGCGGCCGACAGCGCGCGCTCCATGGCGACCGCGTCGTTGCGCACCCGCCACAGCGTGCGCGACAGAGCCGAGCGCGCCTCCGCCGCTGCGCGGGCGCCGGGGGCCTTGCGGGCGTCGGCGACGGTCTTCTCGAAGGCGGCGAGCTTGCGGCGGATGGAGTCCTGCACGCCGAGGAGCAGGTGCGCCGCCTCCGCCTCGCGCCGCCGTCCCGGCGCGCCGCGCAGCAATGTCGCGAGCTCGCCGGCGATGACCTTCGCCTCGCGGGCGATGTCGCGGTCGAGCCGGTTCGGGAACACCAGGAAGGTGGCGGCGACGCCGACCATGCAGCCAAGGGTCACCTCGAGCACGCGCTCGATGGCGATCGTCAGCTGGTTCGGCTGGCCGGCGGTCGCGACCAGCAGGATCGCGGCCGTGACGGGCGCGAGCTTGAGGCTCGGCCGTCCTGCGGCGGCGAAGGCGAGGCCGGCCGTCACGACCGTGAGGGTGACCGAGGTCGTCAGCAGCGAGTGGGGGTGCAGGTAGGCGGCGAGGCCGCCAACGACGGCCCCGACGACGGTGCCGATCGCGCGCTCCTGCGCCGCAGCCAGGGTGCCGCCGACCGAGGCCTGCACCACCATCAGCGCCGAGATCACGCTCCAGTAGCCCTGCGGCAGGTTGAGCAGCGTCGCGAGCACGAAGGCGCCGCAGGTCGCCGCGGCGACCCTCGCGGCGAGGCGCATGTCGGCGGCGTGGCGGTCCGGCAGGCTGAACCGCATCACCTCTTGCCCTCCGGCGAACCGGGGCGTCCCGCTCGCTCACGAAGAATGGCCAGCGTGTCGGACGGGACTCCCTCGAGGGGGATGAGAAAGAACTGGTTTTTGGCGAGGAACACCATCCACACCTGCGGCGTCGTCCAGATCTCGGAAATCGTCGACCACCGGATCGCGGCCTCGCCGTCCTCGGCCTTTATCCTGAGAACGTCCGGATAGAGCTCGAAGCGCGCCTGCGGCTCGTTCATGCGGCGAAAGCGGCCGACCGTGTTCGCGAAATGCGCGCGCCAGCCGATCGCGAGCATCAGGATCGGAAGCGCGGCGACTGCGCCGAACAAGCCGAGATGCCACGACCGGTCTCCGGTCGCCGCCAGCCAGGCCGTCAGGGCCGCCATCGCGGCGCCTGTGATCCAGAGCGGCTTGTTCTCGATCACGAAGCGACGCCAGACATAGGTCCGCACGGCCGCCTTCGCGATCGCCTCGGTGTATCTGACGGTGAAGCTGCGCTCCGGCTCCAAGAGGGGCGTCCTCGATTGGGAAGGCATGGCAAATGCCGCGACGGCGCGCCCAGGACAAGCGCCTGTCATCCCGTGCAAGCGTCTATCCCGCCCCGCGAGAGCCCGGCGCTATTCTCTCTGATGCCGTTTCGGGTTAAGGCTGGGGCGGTCGCCGAAGCACGGCGTCCCGCGCCCGAAGCCCGCAAACAGCCCCGTATGACGGTCCGTACCCCAAAGCTCTTCGTCAGGTCCTACGGCTGTCAGATGAACGTCTATGACGCCGAGCGCATGGCGGACGCGCTCGCGCCGGACGGCTACGCTTCGACGGACAGCGCGGAAGACGCCGACCTCATCGTCCTCAACACCTGCCACATCCGCGAGAAGGCGGCCGAGAAGGTCTATTCCGAGCTCGGCCGCATCCGGAAGATGGGCGAGGAGCTCGGCCGCAAGCCGCTGGTCGCGGTCGCCGGCTGCGTCGCGCAGGCCGAGGGCGCGGAGATCATGAAGCGCGCGCCGGTGGTCGACCTCGTCGTCGGCCCGCAGAGCTACCAGCGCCTGCCCGAGCTCGTGCGGAAGGCGCAGGCGGGGCAGAAGCCGGTCGACACCGACTTCGCCGTCGAGGAGAAGTTCTCGAGCCTCGCCATGCCGGCCAAGCCGCTCGCGACGCGGGGCGTGACCGCCTTCGTCACGGTGCAGGAGGGCTGCGACAAGTTCTGCTCGTTCTGCGTCGTTCCCTACACCCGCGGCGCCGAGGCCTCGCGGCCTGTCGCGCAGATCGTCGCCGAGACCGAGCGGCTGGTCGCGCAGGGCGTGCGCGAAGTCACGCTGCTCGGACAGAACATCGACGCCTATCATGGCGAGGGCCCGGACGGGCGCGACTGGACGCTGGCGCGCCTGCTGCTGCGCCTGGCGGAGATCGAGGGGCTCGCCCGGCTGCGCTACACCACGAGCCATCCGCGCGACTTCGGCGACGACCTGATCGTCGCCCATCGCGACTGCGACAAGCTGATGCCGTATCTGCACCTGCCGGTGCAGTCGGGCTCGGACCGCATCCTCAAGGCCATGAACCGCCGCCACACCGCGGCGGACTACCTCAAGCTGATCGACCGCATCCGCGACGCGCGGCCGGACCTCGCGCTGTCGGGCGACTTCATCGTCGGCTTCCCCGGCGAGACGGACGACGACTTCGAGGCGACGATGCGCATCGTCGACGCCGCCGACTACGCCAGCGCCTTCACCTTCAAATACAGCCCGCGGCCCGGCACGCCGGCGGCCGAGCGAGAGGCGCAGGTTTCCGAAGCCGTGAAGGCGGAGCGGCTGCAGCGCCTGCAGGCCCGCATCACAGAGCGGCAGGTCGCGTTCCAGCGCTCGCTGGTCGGGCGCCGCATCGACGTGCTGGTCGAGCGCGCGGGCCGCCATCCCGGCCAGATGGCCGGCCGTTCGCCCTATCTTTCTCCGGTCCAGATCGAGGGATCGACCGCCGCCGTCGGCGAAGTCGTCCCGGTCGAGGTCACCGGCTCCGGCGCCAACAGCCTGTTCGCCGCGCCTGCGGGCGGCGCGCGCGAGGACGTTCGCATGCTCGCGGAGGCGACTGCTTGAACGCAGAGTCCAACGTCCGGGGTTTCGATCCCTTGAGGAGCGGCGCGGGCCAGACCCGCAAGCCCGGCTTCGCGCGGCCTGTCGAGGCTTCGCCGGCCGAGGTCACCATGGCTTTCGAGGACAACAGGCATGCCTCGAGCCTGTTCGGGAGCCACGACCAGAACCTCGCCTTCCTCGAGCGGCGGCTCGGGGTCGAGGCTACGGTGCGCGGCAACATGGTCGCGATCCGCGGCCCGGCGGACGCCTGCCAGCAGGCCAAGAAGGTGCTGGAGAGCCTTTACGACCGGGTCAAGCGCGGCGAACAGGTCGCGCTCGGCGACGTCGACGGCGCGATCCGGATGACGGTGAGCCAGGGCTCGCTGTTCCCGGCCGACGGCGAGCCGGCGCGGCCGGGCTTCGCCCAAGTCTCGACGCGCAAGAAGACGATCGTCGCCCGCACCGCCGCGCAGGACGCCTACATGCGCGCGCTCGCCCGGCACGAGCTGGTCTTCGCGACCGGCCCCGCCGGCACCGGCAAGACCTACATCGCGGTCGCCTGGGCCGCGGCGCTGATCGAGCGCGGCGAGGCCGACCGGATCATCCTGTCGCGTCCGGCGGTCGAGGCCGGCGAGCGGCTCGGCTTCCTGCCGGGCGACATGAAGGAGAAGGTCGACCCGTATCTTCGCCCGCTCTACGACGCGCTCTATGACGTGATGCCGCCCGAAAAGGTCGAGCGCGGCATGACGTCCGGCATGATCGAGATCGCTCCGCTCGCCTTCATGCGCGGCCGCACCCTCGCCAACGCAATCGTGCTGCTCGACGAGGCCCAGAACACCTCGTCGATGCAGATGAAGATGTTTCTCACCCGTCTCGGCGAGAACAGCCGCATGATCATCACCGGCGATCCGACCCAGATCGACCTGCCTCCGGGCCAGGTTTCGGGCCTCGCCGAGGCGATCGGCCTGCTGGAAAACGTCGAAGGTGTCGGCGTCTCGCGCTTTTCCGCGCAGGACGTGGTGCGTCACGAGCTTGTCGCGCGTATCGTGCGTGCATACGAAAGCGCTCATCCGAGCCCCAACCCATGAAAGGCCTGACGCGGCGCGCCGCGTGACCCGACGATGAGCCCGGATCGATCTACCCCCGTCGCGCTCGAGACCGTGCGCGACTGCGAACTCTGGACACTCCTTCCCGACGCAGAGGCGACCGTCGCGGCCGCCGTCGCCGCCGTTTTCGCGGAGGCCGGGCTCGTGGCCCTTCCCGACGCCGAGCTCGCGGTCACGCTTTCTCACGACGAGAACGTTCGCATGCTCAATGCGAAGTGGCGGGGCAAGAATTCGGCCACCAATGTGCTGACTTTTCCGGCCTTTGGGCCGGACGAAACGGCCGACGCGCCGATGCTCGGCGACGTCATCCTCGCCTTCGAGACCGTCGAGCGCGAGGCGCGCGAAGAGGGCAAGGCGCTCTCCGACCACGTCTCCCATCTCGTCGTCCATGGCGTGCTGCACCTGTTCGGCTACGACCATCTCGACGACGACGAGGCCGAGGAGATGGAGGGCGTCGAGACACGGGCGCTCGCCCGCCTCGGGATCGCCGACCCTTACGCGGCCGACGCCGCTTCGGCCGCCTGACCGCCATGGCCAATCCAGACCGCCCCGCCAGACCCGGCGCCGCCTTCACCGCCGAGACCGATCCCCGCGACAACTGGCTCGAGAGGCTGCGCGTGTTCGTGGGCCTCGGCGCCCACCCGACCGCCCGCGAGGACGTCGCCGACGCGCTCGACGAGGACGACGACATGTCGCTCTCGGCGCAGGAGCGCGCGCTGCTGCGCAACGTGCTGGCGCTCAAGGGCACGCGCGTCGACGACGTCATGGTGCATCGGGCTGACATCGTCTCGATCTCCGAGGACGTTCCGCTCGGGCAGCTGTTGCTGTGCTTCGCCGAGGGCGGGCACTCGCGCCTGCCCGTCCATCAGGGCTCGCTCGACGAGCCGAAGGGCATGATCCACGTCAAGGACGCGCTCGCCTTGTTCGCGAAGGGCGCCAAGAGCGACGCGCACGCCTTCGATCCGAGCGCCGTCGATCTCGGCGCGCGCATCGCCGACTGCGACCTGATCCGCCCGGTGATCTTCGCCCCGCCGTCGATGGCCGCGACCGATCTGCTGACCCGCATGCAGTCGATGCACGTCCACCTCGCGCTGGTGGTCGACGAGTATGGCGGCGTCGACGGCCTCGTGACGATCGAGGACCTCGTCGAGACCATCGTCGGCGACATCGAGGACGAGCATGACGACGAGGCCGCCGCGAGCATCCGGCCGGACGGCGAGGGCGGCTTCATCGCCGACGCGCGCGCCCCGCTCGACGAGGTGGCGGAAGCGGTCGGGCCGAGCTTCGAGATCGCGCCCTACGAGGACGACGTCGACACGATCGGCGGCCTGGTGGTCACGCTCGCCGGCCGCGTCCCCACCCAGGGCGACGCGATCGAGGGCCCCGGCGGCCACATCCTGATGGTTCGGGCGGCGGACCCGCGGCGCGTGATCGAAGTGGGCATCGCCGGCGCGCCCGAGCGCGAGGGCGACGAATCGGATAGGCCCGGAGACGCCGCGGACGCGGCCTGATCCCTCCCGCGCCGAGGCCCTGCATGACACGACGGATCGAGGCTCTCGCGGCCCGCGTCACGCTCGCGCACGGCTGGCGCAGGAGCGTGACGGCGCTTGTGGCGGGCGCCGTCTCGGCGCTGGCCATGCCGCCCTTCTCGCTCTGGCCGATCCTTGCTCTGACCTTTCCGGTCGCGGTCTGGCTGATCGACGGCGCTTCGGGGGCGACGCGCCTGCGCAGCGCCATGTCGGCCGCCGGCGTCGGGTTCCTGTTCGGCTTCGGCTATTTCCTCGCGGGGCTGTGGTGGGTCGGCTCGGCCTTCCTGGTGGACGCCGCCGTGTTCGGCTGGCTGCTGCCCTTCGCGGTCGCCGGCCTTCCCGCGCTGCTCGCGATCTTCACCGCGGCGAGCTTCGCCTTCGCCCGGCTGCTCTGGCCGGCCGGCTGGCGACGGGTCGTCGCCTTCGCCCTCGCGCTCGGGCTCGGCGAGCTCCTGCGCGGGCATCTCTTTACCGGCTTTCCGTGGAACTCCTTCGGCTACGCTCTCGCCGACCAGATCTGGCTCGGCCAGTTCGCCTCGGTCATCGGCGTCGAGGGGTTGACCTATCTCTCGCTCGTGATCTTCGCGGCGCCGGCGGTTCTCGCGGACCAACGCCCGAGCCGCGCTCTGCTCGCCGCGGCCTGCGCAACGCTCGCGGCGCTCGCCGTCTTCGGCGCGACCCGCCTCGCGACGTCGCCGACCGAGTTCGACCAGCGCGTCAGCCTGCGGATCCTCCAGCCGGAGATCCCGCAGGACATCAAGTCACAGGACAGCGCCCGCGACACCATCATGGACGCCTACGTGTCGCTGACCGACGAGGCGAAGGGCCCGGAGCATCGCGGGTTCGCCGACGCGGGGCTGGTCGTATGGCCCGAATCCGCCTTCCCCTTCCTGCTGTCGCGCACGCCGGACGCGCTCGCCCGCATCGGCGAGAGCCTCGCGCCGGGCACCGCGCTCGCGACGGGATCGGTGCGCGGCGAGCGCCGGCCGGACGGCTCGGGCGAGGCCGACTTCTGGAATTCGCTGCATCTCGTCGGCGACGACGGCGCGATCCTGTCGACCTACGACAAGATCCACCTCGTGCCGTTCGGCGAGTACCTGCCGTTCCAGTCCTTCCTGGAGTCGCTCGGGCTTGAGGTGATCACGCGCCAGCGCGGCGGCTTTGCCTCCGGCGAGCGCCGCGCCGTCATCGCCTTGCCGCAGGGGCCGCGCTTCCGCCCCCTGATCTGCTACGAGGCGATCTTTCCCGAGGAGGTGGCCGGCGACGAGCGGCCCGACTTCCTGCTCAACGTCACCAACGACGCGTGGTTCGGCCATACGCCCGGACCCTATCAGCACGCGGCGCAGGCGCGCGTGCGGACCATCGAGCAGGGCCTGCCCATGGTGCGCTCCGCCAATGGCGGGATCTCGTCGATCGTCGATCCGTACGGCCGCGTGATCGCCTCCGCCGCTCTCGGCGAGAGGGGCGTGGTGGACGGGGTCCTTCCCAAGCCGCTGCACGAAACAGTTTTCACTGCGACGAATGGTCGACTCCATCTGTTTTTGCCGGTCGGCTTTTTCATTCTGCTAGGCATCCGCCGGAGACGTGTATAAGTCCATGACTTCATCCATTTGGATGAGTGATCAGGACTTTTAGGTAAGAAGGTTTGGCGCGGCTCAGCTGGGGGGCGTTGCGGCGCATCTCGAGGAGATCTCAATGATCAAAAAAACGCCCAACCCGGTCGACTCTCACGTCGGCAGCCGGGTGCGGATGCGTCGCGTGCTTATTGGAATGAGCCAGGAGAAGCTCGGGGAAGCTCTCGGCATCACCTTCCAGCAGATCCAGAAGTACGAGAAGGGCACCAACCGGATCGGCGCAAGCCGCATGCAGCAGATCGCGACCGTCATGGGCGTGCCGGTCTCCTACTTCTTCGACGACGCGCCGGGCGGCGACGCCAAGGCCAAGGGCTTCGGCGAGAGCGCGGGTTCCGACTACGTCGTCGACTTCCTCACGACGGCGGAAGGTCTCCAGCTCAACAAGTCGTTTGTGAAAATCTCCGACGCCAAGGTCCGCCGGAAGGTCGTCGAACTTGTCTCCGCGCTCGCTGACCGCGACGGCAAGACGGTTTGACGCCAAGACGGCCTGCGGCGCCCGCGCGCATTGACCGCCGACTGAGCATTTGCGAAGAGATATCGTTCGCTAAACCGAACGATATCGTCGCTGTTCCGATCGGGGAGGCCTGAGTGGCTCGCGCAGATTACCTGTTCACGTCCGAATCCGTTTCTGAAGGCCATCCGGACAAGGTGAGCGACCGCATCTCGGACGAGGTGGTCGACATCTATCTCGGCGCTTTCCCCGAGTCGCGCGTGGGTTGCGAGACGCTCTGCACGACCAACCGCGTCGTGATCGCCGGCGAAGTCCGCGGTCCGGACAGCGTGACCGCCGAGCAGATCATCGAGGCGGCCCGCGCCGCCATCAAGGACATCGGCTACGAGCAGGACGGCTTCCACTGGAAGAACGCCGACATCGCCTGCCATCTGCACGCCCAGTCCGCCCACATCGCGCAGGGCGTCGATTCGTCCGGCAACAAGGACGAGGGCGCGGGCGACCAGGGCATCATGTTCGGCTACGCCTGCAAGGAGACGCCGAGCCTGATGCCGGCGCCGCTGCACTACTCCCACCAGATCCTGAAGCGCCTGTCGGAGGTCCGCCACTCCGGCGAGCAGCCGACGCTCGGGCCGGACGCCAAGAGCCAGGTCACGGTGCGCTACGCCAACGGCAAGCCGGTCGGCGTCACCTCGATCGTGCTGTCGACCCAGCACACCGACGAGAACCAGTCCTCCAAGGACATCCGCGACATCGTCGAGCCCTACATCCGCGACACCCTGCCGGAAGGCTGGATCTCCGACGAGACCGTCTGGCACGTGAACCCGACCGGCGCCTTCGTCATCGGTGGCCCTGACGGCGACGCTGGCCTCACCGGCCGCAAGATCATCGTCGACACCTACGGCGGCGCGGCCCCGCACGGCGGCGGCGCGTTCTCCGGCAAGGACCCGACCAAGGTGGACCGCTCGGCGGCCTACGCCGCGCGCTACCTCGCCAAGAACGTGATCGCGGCCGATCTCGCCGACCGCGCCACGATCCAGCTCAGCTACGCCATCGGCGTCTCCGAGCCGCTGTCGATCTATGTGGATCTGCACGGCACGGGCCGCGTCGACGAGGCCAAGCTTGAGAAGGTGCTCGGTGAGATCATGAGCCTCAGCCCGCGCGGCATCCGCACGCATCTGCAGCTCAACAAGCCGATCTACGCCCGCACGGCGGCGTATGGCCATTTCGGCCGCGATCCCGACGCCGACGGCGGCTTCTCATGGGAGAAGGTCGATCTCGTCGACGCGCTGAAGTCCGCGCTCGGCTGATTTTTCTTCACCGCTTCAAGCTTCGAAACGCCGTCCCCGTGGACGGCGTTTCTGCTTTTGGACCTGGAGCATCGAACGCCCATGCCCGACGACGTCCGCTATGAGGGATCATTCTTCGGCAGGCGTCACGGCAAGGCGCTGAGGGCGGGCCGCGCCGCGCTGATGACGGACGTGCTGCCGGGCCTTCTCGTCGATCCCGAGGCCCTTCCGGACGACCTGGCTGCGCTGTTCCCGGTTTTGGTGCGCGAGGTCCGGCTGGAGATCGGCTTCGGCGGCGCCGAGCACCTGCTGCATCGCGCTCAGGAGCATCCGGACGTCGGCTTCATCGGCGTCGAGCCGTTCGTGGACGGACTTGCCAAGGGTGTTTCGGGGATCGACCGTCTCGGCCTGAAGAACGTCCGCCTGTTCGGCGACGACGCCACGCTCCTGCTCGACCGACTGCCGGAGAGCGCGATCGCGGGCGTCGACCTGCTCTACCCCGACCCTTGGCCGAAGACGCGGCACTGGAAGCGTCGTTTCGTCAGCGACCGGAACCTCACACGTCTCGCCCGCGTCCTCGCGCCGGGAAGCCTGTTCGGCTTCGCGTCCGACATCGACACCTACGTCGCGTGGACGCTCGCCCATGTCGCCCGCAGCCCGGACTTCGTCTGGACCGCCGAGCGCGCGCAGGACTGGAAGACCCCGTTCGCCGGCTGGCCCGGCACGCGCTACGAGGCCAAGGCGATCCGCGAGGGCCGCCGTGGGACCTATCTGACGTTCATGCGGGTTTGACGGCGGGCGTCGTCAGCACTTGCTAAGCGAGATAGGCAGCGAATAGCTCGCTGACGAACCGGTCATCTCCGCCGGCATGGCCGGTATCGACGCGCGGCGCACCATCGCCTGCGCGGCGCTGGCCACCGCGCCCTCGCCGGACGCCGAAACCGACGTCACGCGCCCCGACCGGTTGACGGAAAACCGAACGATCGCACGACCGTTCACGCCTGCGACGCAGCTCTTGGCGGCGTTCACGGCGGAACGGACCCGACCGCCATAGGCCGCCGCCGCAGCGCGGGCGGCGCCGGGGTTTGCGTTCGTCGCGCCCTGCTGGCCGGCGGCCGCTTGCGACGGGCGCGTGGCGCCCTGACGCGCATGTTGGACGACCTCGCCGCGCCGGGCGTTCGGCTTCGGCGGCTCCTGTCGCCGCTCCACGGGCTTTGGCTCCGGCCGGCGTTCGACCGGCTTCGGCTTGGGCTTCGGTTCCTCGCGGCGGACGACCGGCTTCGGCTCGGGGTCCTTCGGCGGCTCCACCTGCTCCTCGCGCGCCACGACCGTCTGATCGGGCGGGATCGCGACCGCCGACTGCACGTCCGGCGGCGTCTCGACGGCCTCGAGTTGCTCGACGGCCGTGGCCGTCTCCGGCGGAACGTCGGTGATCTCGTCGAGAGTCGTTTCCTCGTCCACGGTCTCGGCCGTCTCGTCGGGCGGAGTGAGCTCGTCCGGCGTGATCTCCTGGAGTTCCTGGATCTGAGCCTCGGAGGCCTCCTCCGCCGGCGCCGCCGCGCCCGCGGGCGTCGGCGGCGGAGCCATGTCGATCTCGATCGCCGCCTGATTGTCGAACTGGTGCGGCTCCGGCGTGCGGTTCAGATAGAGCAGCACGCCGGCGTGCAGCGCGAGCGCGAAGCCGCCGCCGAGGATCCACTTCGCGACGCCGTCAGGACCGCCCCGGTCGCCGAGGCTGTGGACGTCAACGGCCGCCATCGGGACCGACGGACTCCAGTCCGACCAGCGCGACCTTGAGATAGCCGGCGCGCCGCATGTCGTTCATCAGCGCGAAGACGTCGCCATAGGGGACCTTGCGGTCGGCGCGCAGGAAGATGCGCTGCTCGCGGTCGCCGCCGGTCGCGTCCTGCAGCGCCTGCGCGATCGCCGCGCGATCGACCGAGCGGGATCCGAGCGACAGCTTCAGGTCCTGTTGCAGCGTAAGGTAGACCGGCTTGTCGGGCCGCGGCTGCGGCTTGGCGTTCGACGAGGGCAGGTCGACGCCGACGTCGACCGTCGCCAGCGGCGCCGCGACCATGAAGATGATCAGCAGCACGAGGATGACGTCGATGAACGGCGTCACGTTGATCTCGTGCGTCTCGACGAGCTCTTCGCCGCCGCCGAGGTCGAGCTTTGCGGCCATCGAGGATTACTCCGCCGCGCGCCGGGCGTAGCGGGGCGCGGCCTCGCGGTCGAGGTCGCGCGAGACGATCCGGAGCACGGCCGCGGCGGCGTCGCCCAGCATGGCGCGATGCGCGGTGATCTGGCGGGCGAAGAAGTTGTAGATCACGACCGCCGGGATCGCCGCCACGAGGCCGATCGCTGTGGCGAGCAGGGCCTCGGCGATGCCGGGAGCGACGACGGCGAGATTGGTCGTCTGGGCGTTCGAGATGCCGATGAACGAGTTCATTATGCCCCAGACCGTGCCGAACAGGCCGACGAAGGGGGCGGTCGCGCCGATGGTCGCGAGCAGGCCGGTGCCGAAGCTCAGCTTGCGGCCGGCCTGCGCCTCGAGCCGCGACAGATGCGAGGCGACCCGCTCCTTCACGCCGTCGGTCGAGAGCGCGTCCTGCGAATAGACGAGCTCGGCGTCCGCCGCCGCGACGAAGCCGGCGATCGGGCCGGCGCCCTTGCGGGCGCCGAGGGCGTGGCTGGCGTCGGCGAGCGTGCGGGCGCTCGCGAGCGCCTTCAGGCTGCGGCGGGCCTTCGAGCGGGCCGCCTGCAGCTCGATCCACTTGGCGAGCGCGATGGTCCAGGTGACCAGCGAGGCGAAGGCGAGGCCGAGCATGACGAGCTTCACGACCCAGTCCGCGTTCATGAACATGCCCATCGGGGACAGGTCATGAGGCAGCTTCTGGCGCTCGACCGAGGGGAGCGACGGGCCGCCGGGCGCTTCCGCGGCGTCCTGCGGCGCAGGGGAGGGCTGCGTCTGCCCCGCGCCCTGCGTGGGCGCCGGGGCGGGATCGGCCGGGCGGGAGGGCTCCTTGCCCGGATCGACCGCCTGGACCTCCTGCGCCGGCGGAAGCGCCTGCGCGGGCTGGGCGGGCGCTGCGGCCGGGGCCTCGGCGGGCTTGGCGTTGTCCTGGGCGCGCGCGACCGGCGCGGCGACGACCAGCGCCGCCGACAGCCAGACCGCGCCGATCGCGCGCAACGTCTTCATTTGGTGAACTCCACGCTCTTCACCCGCGAGGAGACGCCGACCAGCCCGAGGCAATCCTTCTCGTCGCCGCAAGCGGTCACGTCGTTGAGGAGCAGCTTGGCGACGCCGTCGCAAGGCGTATCCGGCAGGTCGAACAGCTTCACCGAGGTCTTCGACGCGCGCACGGGGCCGGCCTCGACGGCGAGACGACGGGAGATGACGCCGTCCTTGTCGAAGAAGACGAGGTCGAGCTTCAGGCTCTCCAGCGCCTTGTCGCCCGGATTGCCGATGACCAGCGAGATCCGGCAGGCGGCGTCCTTCTGCTCGAACCGGTTGAGCTCAAGCGCCACGTTCGAGGCTGCGAGCGCCGGGGTCGCCGTCAGTGCGGCGATGGCGGCTGCGCTGACGAGGCGCGAAGCGCGCGCGGCGGCGATGAACGGCAAGGGCGGACTCCGGAGACGGTCTCTTAACTTCGGAAGGCCAATAGGGGCATGCCGCGCGCAGTTCAAGGCTTCGGCTGGTAATTGATAATTCTTCAAATTTGAAGGGGCCTTAGACCTAAGAGTCTCATAAGACGATCGTCCGACGAACGATGTAACGCCGTCGATCTCACCGTCGTGGCGCGCTTCGATCGCGCCGGATCGCCCAGCTTTCGGCGGAAAGGCGCCGCCGACCCCGACTCGGCGTGCGCCGGGCATGACTTTTCGCGTCCTGTTCCCGAGAGCCCGGGGTCTGTGACGATCATCCCGACCGCCGCAGCAAAAAAATTGACCGAACGGTTCGGTCAACACTTGCAGAGCGGCCGTCGCTGCGTTAGCTTTTGCGTTGACCGAACGGTTCGGTCATTCGTGTTTTCGATCGCCGCTTGGCGTTGTCGGGCCACGGAACCCCCGCGAGATCGTCATGGCGAACGCCCGTCAGAAGATGGACGACAGATCGGCCCGCCCGCGGCTCGTTCCGAGCGAGGCCGACGCAGCCGCCGAGGCCCGCCAGGACGCGCCGGCCGGCGAGGGCCCTGCGCGCGTCGAGCCGAACGTCGCCTCCCCAAAGCCCGACAGCCCGGCGTCCCCCGTCAAGCGGGGCGGGGCGCGCAAGCTCCTGCTCGGGGCCGCGGCTCTCGCCGTCCTCGCCGCAGGCGGCTGGTACGGCTACGATTGGTGGATCGACGGCCGCTTCATGGTCGAGACCGACGACGCCTATGTGGGCGCCGACATGGCGACGATGGCGCCGAAGGTCTCGGGCTATGTGGCGTCGGTTCCCGCCCAGCAGAACATGCGCGTGAAGGCCGGCGATCCGCTCGTCACGCTGGACGACGGCGACTACCGCCTCGCGCTCGCGGCGGCCGACGGCAAGATCGCGACGCAGCAGGCCTCCATCGCCCGCTTCGATCGCCAGATCGCGGCGGCAAGCGCCCAGATCTCACAGGCCAAGGCGCAGGTGGACAGCGCCAACGCCGACAGCGCGCGCGCGGCCGCCGACTTCGACCGCGCCCAGCAGCTGGCGAAGTCGACCTATGGCAGCCGCCAGTCGCTCGACCAGGCGACCGCGGACAAGCTGCGCACCGCCGCCTCCGTCGAGGCGGCCAAGGCCGGCGTCGTCTCCGCCGAGGCCAATCGGGACGTGCTCGCCGCGCAAAAGGAAGAGGCGCAGCGCACGCTCGACGAGCTGAAGACCGCGCGCGCCCAGCGCCAGCGCGACCTCGACGCGACCGTCATCCGCGCGCCGTTCGACGGCGTCGTCGGCAACAAGGCCGCGCAGGCCGGCGACTACGTCACGCCGGGCAAGCGCGTCATGGCCATCGTCCCGCTCGACCGCGTGTACGTCGACGCCAACTTCAAGGAGACCCAGCTCGCCGAGATCCAGCCGGGAGAGAAGGTGCGGCTTTCGGTCGACGCCTATCCCGAGCACGACGTGACGGGCGTCGTCGACAGCCTCGCTCCGGCCTCGGGCGCGCAGTTCAGCCTGCTGCCGCCGGAAAACGCGACGGGCAACTTCACCAAGATCGTCCAGCGCGTGCCGGTGCGCATCCATGTCGATCCGGCCGATGTCGCGAAGGGCAGGCTGCGGCCGGGCCTTTCCCTCATCGCCGCCGTCGACAGCCGCACCGCGCCGAAGGACGAAACCCAATCCGCCGCTGCGCTCGCGCCGCGGTGACCGAGAACCTGCGCCCGGACCTCTGACCCATGAGCCACGACGCCATCTCCCCCGGCGTTGGCAAGGCCGCCGACCTGGCCCGCGTCCCCACGGGGCCGGCGGCCGGCTCGTCAGGAGGTTCGGGCGCGGGGACTGCCGGAGGCGCCGCGGAGCCGCAGGTGACCGCCCGCAGGCTGATCGCCTTCTTCGCGCTGGTCTTCGGGATGTTCATGGCGATCCTGGACATCCAGATCGTCTCGTCCTCGCTCTCCGAGATCCAGGCCGGCCTCTCGGCCAGTCCCGACGAGATCAGCTGGGTCCAGACCAGCTACCTCATCGCCGAAGTCATCATGATCCCGCTCTCGGGCTTCCTCGCCCGGGCGCTGTCGACACGCGTGCTGTTCTCGATCTCGGCGGCCGGCTTCACGCTGGCGAGCGCGCTCTGCGCGACGGCGACGACGCTGCCCGAGATGATCCTCTACCGGGCGCTGCAGGGCTTCATCGGCGGCGGCATGATCCCGACGGCCTTCGCCGCCGCCTACACGGTATTTCCGCGCTCCAAGCAGCCGGCGATCATGGCGCTGGTCGGCCTCACCGTGACGCTCGCCCCGACCATCGGCCCGACGATCGGCGGCTATCTGACCGAGCTCATGTCGTGGCACTGGCTGTTCCTGATCAACGTCATTCCGGGCGCGATCGCGACGCTGCTCGCCTGGACGCTGGTGGACTTCGACGAGCCCGAGACCGGCCTGCTCAGGAAGCTCGATTACATGGCGCTGATCGCGCTCGCGATGTTCCTGGGCGGCCTCGAATACGTGCTCGAGGAGGGCGCGAAGGACGACTGGTTCCAGGACGCGACGATCCGGACCCTCGCGGTCGTCTCCGTCGTCGGCGCCGTCCTGTTCTTCTGGCGCTGCTTCGCCGCGAAGACGCCGCTGATCGACCTGTCGGTCTATCGCAACCGCAACTTCGCCGTCGGCTCGCTGCTGACCTTCGTGATGGGCGTCGGCCTCTACGGCATGACCTACCTTTACCCGGTGTTCCTCGGCCGGGTGCGGGGCTACGATTCGCTGCAGATCGGCGAGACCGTGTTCGTCTCGGGCCTGTTCATGTTCCTGACCGCGCCGGTGGTCGGCGTGCTCGGCCGAAAGCTGTCCGATCCGCGCTGGCTGATCGCGGCAGGCTTCCTCGGCTTCGCAGCCTCCTGCGTCGACCTGACCTACATCACGAAGGACTGGGCCTTCGGCGAGCTCTTCGTCCCGCAGGCGTTGCGGGGAATCTCGCTGATGCTCTGCATGGTGCCGATCAACGTGGTGTCGCTCGGCACGCTGCCGCCGCAGCAGCTGAAGGGTGCGAGCGGGCTGTTCAATCTGATGCGCAATCTCGGCGGCGCCTTCGGACTCGCCTTCATCAACACCTTCCTCAACGACCGGCAGGACCTCCACATGGCGCGGCTGCGCGAGCATGTGGTGTGGGGACGCCAGGTCGCGGAGGAGCGGCTGTCGGGCCTGGCGCAGTCCTTCTCGGACAGGCTGGGCTCGGACGCCGAGCTCGCGGCGGTGAAACAGCTTGCGAACAGCGTTCGGCAGCAGGGACTGGTGCTGTCGTTCGGCGACCTGTTCTTCGCGCTGACGGTGCTGTTCGTCGCGATCGTCGCGCTGGTGCCGCTGGTGAGGAAGCCCACGCCCGGCGCTGCGGCGCCGGCGCACTGAGCGGCGGTCAGCCCGTCTTCTTGGCCGGGGCCGCCTTGCCGGCCTTCAGCGACATCACCAGAGCGAGATTGGCGCGCACCTTGTCGTCGGCCTTCGGGCTCGAGGCGGCCTGCTGCAGGGTTTCCTGCGCCTTTGCGAGGTCGCCCGAGAGCGCGTAGTTGAGGCCGAGATTCGACAGGATAGACGGCTCGCCCGGCGCGACCTTGATGGCCGCCATGTAATGGCCGCGCGCCTCCTCGGACCGGCCGAGCTGGTCGAGGATCGCGCCCTGCGCGTTGAGGATCTTCCAGTCGGGGCGATCCGGCGTGTGGGAGCGGCCGAGGACGGCCAGGGCCTCGTCGTAGCGGCCGACGTCGGCGAGCGCCCGGCCGTAGGCCGCGAGGATCTGCTTCTGGCCGGGATTCTTCATGCTCGACTGCTCGAGCACGGCGAGCGCCTGCGCGCGCTGGCCGAGCGCCCTCAGCGCCACGCCGTAGCCGTAGCCAGCGGCCGGATCGGCGGGATTCTTCGCATAGGCCTCGCCGTAGCGCTCGGCGAGCGAGCGCCAGTGCGACTGGACCTTGTCGGGCGAGGGGGCCTCGCGGCTCGCCGAGGTCGGCGTGATGGCGCCCGGAGAAATGGAACCGGTGACCGTCTTGTCGGTCATGCAGCCGGACAGCGCCACGCAGACGGCGACGACGAGCGCGCCTCGCACGCGACGGGCGACCGCCGGGATTTCGGTTTCGGCCATGCGTCGGACCCCTGCTGGGCGAACGGCCCGCGCGGCGTCCGCCTTGGTCCGAGGTGATAATTCATTAACCCTAACGCGCAGTTAACGACGCCTGTCGCGCTTGCCGCGCCCGGCCCGGCGGCGGATCATCCGCGCCTTGCGGAGGAAGCTCGCTGATGCGCAAACCCGTCGCCGCCCTGGCCGCCCTTTCGCTTGTCTGGCAGCTTCAGCCGGCGGCCGCCCAGTATGCGCCCGCGGAGCCGCCGCCCGCGCCGGAGATCGCGACCGGGCTCAATCCGAAGCCGCTGGTCAGGTCGAAGAGCTGGATGGTCGCGACCGCCAACCCGCTCGCCTCCGAGGCCGCCGCGCAGATGCTGCGGGCGGGCGGCAGCGCCGTCGACGCGGCGCTCGCGGCGCAGCTCGTGCTCGGCCTCGTGGAGCCGCAGTCCTCCGGTCTCGGCGGCGGCGCCTTCCTCGTCCACTGGAGCGCGGCCGACAAGGCGGTCTCCACCCTCGACGGGCGCGAGACGGCGCCTGCGGCCGCGACGCCGACGCTGTTCCAGAACGCGGCCGGCGAGCCGTTGTCCTTTCTCGACGCGGTGGTCGGCGGCCGCTCCGTCGGGACGCCCGGCACGCCGCGGCTGATCGAGGCGGCGCATCGCAAGTACGGCAAGCTGAACTGGCGACGCCTGTTCGAGCCCGCGATCCGTCTCGCCGAGGACGGTTTCGAGGTGTCGCCGCGTCTCGCCGCCCAGATCTCCGAGGACGCGCCGCGCCTCGCCCGAAACGTCGAAGCCGGCGCCTACTTCCTGCCGGGCGGCGCGCCGCTGAAGCAGGGCGCGCTGCTGAAGAATCCCAAATACGCCGAGACGCTGAAGGCGATTCGCGACCGTGGCGCCGACGCCTTCTACTCGGGGGAGATCGCGGCCGACGTCGTCGCGGCGGTGCGCGGCGCGTCGAACCCCGGCCTGCTCGCCCCGGACGACCTCGCGCGCTACGCGGTGGTCGAACGCGGCGCGGTCTGCGCGCCGTACCGCGCTTGGGAAGTCTGCGGCATGGGCCCGCCGTCCTCGGGCGGGATCGCGATCGCACAGATCCTCGGGACGCTGGAGCCGAGCGACGTCGCGAAGCTCGGGCCGGAGTCGCCCGCCGCCTGGCGGCTGATCGGTGACGCGCAGAGGCTCGCCTTCGCCGATCGCGAGGCCTATGTCGCCGACCCCGCCTTCGTGCCCCAGCCGACCGCCGGGCTCGTCGCGCGCGACTATCTGGCGGAGCGGGCGAAGCTGCTCGCCGGCGACAGGGCGCTGAGCGAGGCGCCCGCCGGCAAGCCGAAGTTCTCGCACGCGCTGCTGTTCGCGCCGGACGCAGCGCTGGAGTTCGCCGGCACGAGCCACCTGTCCGTCGTCGACGCGGACGGAAACGTCGTCGCCATGACGACGACCATCGAGGCCGGCTTCGGCTCGCGCGTCATGGTCCGGGGCTTCCTGCTCAACAACGAACTGACGGACTTCTCCTTCCGCAGCCACAAGGAGGGCGTGCCGATCGCGAACCGGGTGGAGCCCGGCAAGCGGCCGCGCTCCTCGATGTCGCCGACCATCGTCCTGAAGGACGGCAAGCCCGTCCTTTCGGTCGGCTCGCCCGGCGGCAGCCAGATCATCGGCTATGTCGCCAAGGCGCTGATCGCCCATCTCGACTGGGGACTCGATCTTGCCCAGGCCGCGGCGCTGCCGAACATGCTGAACCGCAACGGGCCGTTCGAACTCGAGAAGGGGACCAAGGCCGAGACGCTCGCCGAGCCGCTGAAGTCGCTCGGCTTCGATGTGAAGGTCGCCGACATGACGTCGGGCCTGCAGGCGATCGAGATCGGGCCGGACGGCCTGTCCGCTGGCGTCGACCCGCGCCGCGAGGGGCTCGCGATCGGGGAGTGACCTACGGCGTCAGCAGCCGCTCGAGGTAGTCGAGCTCCTCGCGCGGACGATCGGCCTCGCCGAGACGCTTGCGGAGCTCCTCGATCACGCGGCGCGCGCGCTGCGCGTCGATCTCGCCGGGAACCTTGGTGGTGTCGCCGTCGCTCTCGCGGCGGCGGACCGGACGGCCGAGCGGATCGTCGTCGCGGCCTTCCTCGCCGTTCTGCGCGCCCTGCTGGCCCTCGCCCTGTTGGCCAGGCTGGCCCTGGCCCTGCATCTGCTCGGCCATCGCCTGCGCGCCCTTGCGCAGCTGCTCCAGCGCCTTCTGCTGCTGGTCGAGCGCCTCGCTGGTCTGGCCCTGGCCGAGAGAGCCCTGCGCCTCGCCCATGCTCTTGCCGGCCTCGCCGAGCGCGTTCTGGCCCGGCTGGTCGCCCTCGCCCTGCTGTTCCTGCTGGCCCTGTCCGCGCTCGCCGCCGGGGCGCCTTTCGCGGCCCTCCTGGTTTTCGCCCTGCTGCTGCTCCTGCTGCTGGCCTTGTTGACCCTCGGCCTGCTCGGACTTCTCGCCGCGCTCGCGCATCATCTGGTCCAGCTGCTGGCGCAGCTGCTGCTGGCGCTCGGCCAGCTCCTTCATGCGCTGCTGGCCGTCCTGCCCCTGCTGGGGCTTGCCGCGCTGGTTGCGCTGCTGCCGCTCGTTCTGGCGATACTCCTGGAAGGTCTGGTCGCGCAGCTTGCCCTGCTCGCGGATCATCTCCTGCAGCTTGTCGAGCTGCTGCTGCTGGGCCTGCGCGTTCGGGTCAGCCTGCTGCTGGCGCTGGGCGTTCCTGAGATTGTCCAGCATGTTCTTGAGATCGGCGAGCGCCTGCTTGGCCGCGTCCTTGGCGCCGGACTGGGCGAGCTTCTCCATCTTGTCGATCATGTTCCGCAGGTCCTGCGGACGGATCTCCTTGGCGCCGCGCTGGCCGCGCTGGGCCTGCTGCTGCTGGTTCCCGTTCTGGCGTTGCTGCTCGGCCATCTCGCGCATGAATTTTTCGAGCGCGGCGCGCAGGTCCTGCGTGAGCTTCTTGATTTCCTGCTCGGAGGCGCCGTTCTCGAGCGCCTTGCGCAGCGCCTCCTCGGCGGCGCGCAGGTCCCGCTCGGCCTCAGGCAGGTCGCCGTCCTCGATCCGGAGCGCGACCTCCCAGAGATAGTCGGCCGCGCCGCGCAGGGCGTCGTCCTCCACCGCAATCTCGAGCCGGCGCGTGGCGGTCGTCAGGCCGAGATAGTGGCTCGCCTTCGGCGTGAACTGCTCGGGGAACAGCGCGAGCGCGCGCAGCGCCTGCAGCACCTTCGGCTTGGCGTTGGCGTCGAGCGCGAGGATGCGCCGCTGCTCCACCAGCGCGCGGGCGAGCGGCTTGGAGAACTCGCGGGCGGGGAGGCGCAGGTCCATCGGCTTCGACGAGCCTTCCTGGCCCGCCTCGTCGCGCGCGACGAGGGTCATGGACGCGTCGGCGCCGGCGAAGGGATGCTCCATGACGTCGAGCGGGGTCTCCGCCTTGCCCTCGCGCGCCTTGGCGCGCGGCAGGCCGAGCGCGACCTTCGGCGCCTCGTAGAGCGGGCGCGCGGCCTGGGCGGCGGGCTGCGGCCGAGGGTTCTTGATCGCGACGGGCGGCGCGGGCGGGGTCGCGGGCTTCAGCGTGAAGCGGGCCTCGGCGGCCGCGACGCCGTAGTCGTCCTTGACCTCGTAAGGGATGATCGCGGTGCCGCGGGCGTTGAGCTTCAGCGGCCCGGTGAGCTCGATCGAGGGTGGCAGGTCGGGAATGACGGAGAAGCGCCAGACCCGGTCCGACGCGCCGGGAGAGGCGATCTTCGCCTCGGCGTCTCCGGTCAGCTTGAACTTCTTCTCGGTGACGCCCTCGGGCGGGCGGCCTTCCGTGCGCAACTCCTGCAGCGAGCCGGACGCGGCGACGTCGACCGGACCGCCCGAGCCGCGGACCACGAGGGTCGCGTTCTGCGGCACGCGGATCGTCTCCGCGCCGCCGTCCGGGATGGCCGCGGCCGCGGCGTCGGCCTTGGGCGCGTCCTGCGCGCCGGCGCGGGCGGTGAGGAAAATCGGCGGGCGTCCGGTGTAGCCGGGCGGGGCGACCCAGGCGTCGATGCGGGCCGGAACCGTGTCGGCCGCCGGGCTCGTCCAGTCGAACGCGGCAGCGACGCGCGCGCCGCGGTCGGAGCCGGCGACCGCGAAGGCCGCGACGGCGAGCAGGCCGACCAGGAAACGAAGCGCATAGGGGTCGCGCGCCGCGAGCCGGGGGGAGGGCGCGCCGACCCTGAGGTCCTTGGCGTCTCGCTCCATGCGCTCGCGATGGGCGGACCACAGCGCGCGGGTCATCGGATCCTCGCCCTCGATCGAGGCGAGGCGGTCGTCGAGGCTTGTCGCGGGGCGATGCGCGAGGCCGCTCGCGCGGTCGACGCGGGCGAGCGCCGCGCGCCGGTCGGGCCATGCGGCGCGGGCAAGCGGGCTGAGCGCTGCGAGGAACGCCGCGCCGAACAGCAGCACGCCGGCGGCGCGCGCCAGCGGCGGCAGCGCGTCCCAGACGCCGAACCAGGAAACGACGAGGAACAGCGTCGCGACGACCAGCGCCGCGGCCAGCCAGGGCCAGACGCCTTCCCAGGCGAGCGCGAGGCGCGCGCGCGAGGCCGCGCGGTTCACGGCCGCGCCGATGTCCGTCCGCCGTCGCGTCTCAGCCAATCGCCGGTCTCTCCGCTCTCCGGCCCCCGCGCCGTCTCTACGAGGGAAAGGCTAGCATGGACGGGCGGGATGGCCAGCATGAGGCGCAATCAGCGCCTCAAGCGGCCGTGACCGTGGAGCCGTCAGAGGATGAAGCGGCTGAGGTCCGCGTTCTTGGCGAGGTCGCCGACGAACTTGCGCACGTAGGGGCCGTCCACCGTGATCGTCTCGCCGCCGCGGTCTGCGGCGGTGAAGCTGATCTCGTCGAGCACGCGCTCCATCACCGTCTGCAGCCGCCGCGCGCCGATGTTCTCGACGGTCGAGTTGACCTCGACCGCGACGTCCGCCAGCGCCTCGACGCCGTCGCCCGTCACGTCGAGCGTCACCCCTTCCGTCGCCATCAGCGCCACGTACTGCTTGACGAGGCTCGCCTCCGTTTCGGTGAGGATGCGCACGAAGTCCTCGCGGGTGAGCGCGTTGAGCTCGACGCGGATCGGCAGACGGCCCTGCAGCTCCGGCAGCAGGTCCGAGGGCTTCGCCACATGGAAGGCGCCCGAAGCGATGAACAGGATGTGGTCGGTCTTCACCGGCCCGTGCTTGGTCGCGACGGTGGTGCCTTCGATCAGCGGCAGCAGGTCCCGCTGCACGCCCTCGCGGGAGACGTCGCCCGCGCGGCCCTCGCGGGCGCAGATCTTGTCGATCTCGTCGAGGAACACGATGCCGGCGTTCTCGACCGAATGGACCGCCTCGGCCGTCAGCTGCTCCTGGTCGAGCAGCTTGTCGCTCTCGTCCGCGACCAGCGTCTCGCGCGCCTCGCTCACGGGAAGCCGCTTCTGCTTCTGCTGGCCCTGCAGTCCCTTGAACATGTCGCCGAGCGAGATCATCCCGACCTGGCCGGGCATGCCGGGAATCTCCATCATCGGCGAGCCGCCGGAGGCGGCGACCTCGATCTGGATCTCCTTGTCCTCCATCTCGCCGGCCATCAGCTTCTTGCGGAACGCGTCCTTGGTCGCAGGGCTCGCGGTCGAGCCGACGAGCGCGTTCAGGATGCGCTCCTCCGCGGCGAGCTCGGCCTTGGCGCGGACGTCCTTGCGCCTCGTCTCGCGGGTCAGGCCGATCGCGACCTCGACGAGGTCGCGCACGATCTGCTCGACGTCGCGGCCGACATAGCCGACCTCGGTGAACTTGGTGGCCTCGACCTTGAGGAACGGCGCGTTGGCGAGCCGTGCGAGGCGGCGCGAGATCTCGGTCTTGCCGACGCCGGTCGGCCCGATCATCAGGATGTTCTTCGGCAGCACCTCCTCGCGCAGCGCGCCGGTCAGCTGCAGGCGTCGCCAGCGGTTCCGGAGCGCGATCGCGACGGCGCGCTTGGCCTCGCGCTGCCCGACAATGTGCCGGTCGAGCTCGGAGACGATTTCGCGGGGGGAGAGGTCGGTCATCTTGTCAGCTTTCGTGGCGCCGCCTGCGAAGCGGCCCTTGATGCGTTCGCCGGCCCGAAGCGCCGGCGGCGGAGAGCGATCGGCTCAGCTCTCGGTGTCGAGGCTTTCGATCGTCAGGTTGTCGTTGGTGTAGACGCAGATCTCGGCCGCGATCTTCATCGCCTTCCGCACGATCGCCTCGGCGTCGGCGTCCGTGTCGGCGAGCGCCCGCGCCGCGGAGAGGGCGTAGTTGCCGCCCGAGCCGATGGCCGCGACGCCGTTCTCGGGCTCCAGCACGTCGCCGTTGCCGGTGATGACGAGGGCCGTCTGCTTGTCGGCGACCAGCATCATCGCCTCGAGGTGGCGCAGATAGCGGTCGGTGCGCCAGTCCTTCGCGAGCTCGACGGCGGCGCGCAACAGCTGGCCGGGGTGCTTCTCGAGCTTGGCCTCGAGCCGCTCGAACAGCGTGAAGGCGTCGGCGGTCGCGCCGGCGAAGCCCGCGATCACGTCGCCCTTTGCGATCGGGCGCACCTTGCGCGCCGTCGCCTTCATGACGGTCTGGCCGAGGCTCACCTGGCCGTCGCCGCCGATCACGACCTTCCCGCCCTTTTTGACGAGCAGGATGGTCGTGCCGTGCATCCTGAGTTCAGACATTTCGGCTCCGGGAACGAGGAGCCGCTCAAATATGCATCCGCGACCCGTTCGCAACTGAAGCGGGCTGCGGCGGTCGGTCAGACGTCGCGGCCGGCCTCGAACAGGAACCACGCGCGGCGCTCGGCGGCGTCGATCCAGTTCTCGATCAGGCTCTCGGTCGCGACGTCGTCATGGTCGTCGCAGAGGTCGTGGACCTCGCGCAGGCGCTGCACGAAGTCGAGATTGTCCTGCCGGAGCTCGGCCAGCATCGAATGCGGCGTGACGAAATCGGCGTCGTTGTCCTGGACCCGCTGCAGCCGGGCGATGTGGCCGATCGAACGGATCGTCGTCCCGCCGATCTTGCGCACGCGCTCGGCCATGTCGTCGGTCGTGCCGAGGATTTCGGCCGATTGCTCGTCGAGCATCAGGTGATAGTCGCGGAAGTGCGGCCCGCTCATGTGCCAGTGGAAGTTCTTGGTCTTCAGATAGAGCGCGAAGGTGTCTGCGAGCAGCGCGTTCATGGCGCTCTGGATGTCCTGCACGGCGTTCGAGCCGATGCTGGAGGGGGTCGCGAGGTCCGCCTTGCGGCGCGCCTTCACCGCCGCGGTCTTGGCTTCGGAGGACTTCGCTTCTGAGGACTTGGACGCCGATTTCGCTGCGGCGGGTTTGGCGGACTTTGGGGCCGCCGGCTTGCGGGGAGACTTGGCCATTGGGATCGATCCTGAGGGAAGCGGCGCGTTCCGGCCGCCGTCCCGAACCGAAATAGACGCCGCCCGCGGTCTTTCGAGGGTGTGGAGAGCGCGACGCGGAGCCTTTCGCGAATCGCGCGTCTGCTCTGTTCTGCCGCGAGGTCTCGCCGCATCCATCGGATTGGCGCGGAGAAACGGAGCGTGATAGTCACGCGCCCGTTTTCTTGAAGACTGTTCCGCGCGGACCTCGCGCGGCCCGGAGACGCCATGCGACGCGGCGACGTCACCCGCAAAACGGCCGAGACCGAGATCGCGCTGTCCGTTGATCTCGACGGAACCGGCGCGTCCAAAATCTCGACCGGGGTCGGCTTTCTCGACCACATGCTTGAGCTGCTCTCGCGCCACTCCATGATCGACATGGAGATCAAGGCCAAGGGCGACGTCCACATCGACTTCCACCACGTCACCGAGGACGTCGGGATCGCGCTCGGACAGGCGGTGCGCAAGGCGCTCGGCGACATGAAGGGTCTGACCCGCTACGCAGACTGCTGCATGCCGATGGACGAGACGCTGACCCGCGTCGCGATCGACGTGTCGGGCCGGCCGTTCCTCGTCTGGCGCACGGAGTTCTCCGCGCCCAAGGTGGGCGAGTTCGACACCGAACTCGTCCGCGAATTCTTCCAGGGCTTTGCGACCCATGCGGCGGTGACGCTGCATGTCGAGACGCTCTACGGCGCGAACGCGCATCACATCGCCGAAAGCTGCTTCAAGGGCCTCGCCCGCTGCCTCAAGGCGGCGCTCGCGCTCGACCCGAGGGCGGGCGACCGCCTGCCCTCGACCAAGGAACGCATCGGCGACTGACGGGACAACGACTGAATGCGCAACTGGCTGATCTACGAGCCGCCCGGCGGCGCGCGGCGCACGCTCGAGGACGCGGCGAAGTTCGTCTCCGTCCGCGAGGGGTTTTCCAAGGCGGCGTTCTTCCTTGCGCCGTTCTGGCTGATCGCGAAGCGGTGCTGGATCGGGCTCGGCGTCTGGTTCGTGGCGCTCGTGGCGGCGGTCCTTGTGGTTCGCTTCGCGGGCGTGCAGGGGGCCGGCGTCTTCATCCTGTTGATCCTTCCGAGCCTCGCCATCGGCTACGAGAACGCATGGATCCGCGCCCGCTCGCTGGAGCGCCGCGGCTACCGCCTCGTCGGCAGCGCGATGGCGCGCACCCGCGAGGAGGCGGAGCTCGCCTTCTTCCAGGACTGGCTGGCGGACCGCCCGATGGAGCCGACCCCGGTGGTCGCCGCGGCCGCCTATCGCGCGCCGTCGACCGGCGTGCTCGGCCTGTTCCCGCAGCCGGGCTCTGCGCGATGACCGAGGCCGGGCGATGACCGTCGCGGTCGTCGATTACGGCGCCGGCAACCTCCGTTCGGTCGAAAAGGCGCTGGTGCGCGCAGGCGCCGAAGGCGTCGTCGTCACCGGCGATCCGGCCGTGGTGGCGAAGGCCGAAGCCGTCGTGCTGCCGGGCGACGGCGCTTTTCCGGACTGCCGCGCGGCGCTCGGCCAGGCGGCCGGCCTTGGCGAGGCGCTGAACGAGGTGGTCCGTCGCCGCGGACGACCCTTCCTCGGAATCTGCATCGGCATGCAGATGCTCGCGACCGAGGGCGAGGAGTACGAGCGGACCGCGGGGCTCGACTGGATCCCCGGACGCGTGGTGCGGATCGAGCCGGGGGAGGCGGGCCTCAAGGTCCCTCACATGGGCTGGAACACGCTGAGGGCCCATCGCCCGCACGTGCTGACCGCCGGGCTCGAGCTCGGCCCGCACGGCCTGCACGCCTATTTTCTCCATGCCTTCCACCTCTCGGCGGAGTCCGAGCAGGACGTGGTCGCCTCCGCCGACTACGGCGGCGACGTCACGGCGATCGTCGCGCGCGACAATGTGGCGGGCGTTCAGTTCCATCCGGAAAAGAGCCAGCGGCTCGGACTGGAGCTGCTGGCCAATTTCGTGAGGTGGCGGCCGTGATCCTTTATCCGGCGATCGACCTGAAGGGCGGCGCGGTGGTGCGCCTGCGCCAGGGCGACATGGATCAGGCGACGGTCTACGGGTCCGACCCGGCCGCCCAGGCGGCGAGCTTCGAGGCCGACGGTTTCGAGTGGCTTCACGTCGTCGATCTCGACGGCGCCTTCGCCGGCGAGAGCCGCAACGCCGAAGCCGTCGAAGGCATCCTCGCTCGCGTAAAGATGCCGGTGCAGCTCGGCGGCGGCATCCGCGACATGGCGGGCGTCGAGGCCTGGCTCGGCCGCGGCGTGACGCGCGTCATCCTCGGCACCGCGGCCGTGCGCGACCCGGACTTCGTGAAGGCCGCCGCAAAGGCGTATCCCGAAAAGGTCGCGGTCGGCATCGACGCCAGGGACGGGCTCGTCGCCGTCGAGGGCTGGGCGGAGGTCTCCGACATGACCGTGCTCGACCTCGCCAGGCGCTTCGAGGACGCGGGCGTCGCGGCCATCATCTACACCGACATTTCGCGAGACGGCCTGCTGAAGGGCCTCAACCTCGAGGCGACGCGCGCGCTGGCCGAAGCCGTCTCGATCCCTGTGATCGCCTCCGGGGGCCTCGCCGACATCGAGGACGTGAAGCGCCTCGTCGCGCAGGAAAACCGCGCGATAGCCGGCGCCATCACGGGCCGCGCGCTCTATGACGGGCGGCTGGACGCCCGGGAAGCGCTGGCGGCGGCGAAGGCGGGCGCGTAAGTACGGCCCATGCTGAAGACCCGCCTCATCCCCTGCCTCGACGTCAAGGACGGCCGCGTCGTCAAGGGCGTGAAGTTCGTCGACCTGCGCGACGCGGGCGATCCGGTCGAGGCGGCGCTCGCCTATGACGCGGCCGGCGCCGACGAGCTCTGCTTCCTCGACATCACCGCGAGCCACGAGGACCGCAACATCCTGCTCGACGTCGTGGCGCGCACCGCCGAGGCCTGCTTCATGCCGGTGACGGTCGGCGGCGGCGTGCGCGGCGTCGACGACGTGCGGAAGCTGATGCTGGCCGGGGCCGACAAGGTCTCGATCATGTCGGCCGCCGTGAACGACCGATCGGTCGTGGCGCGGGCGGCGGAAAAATACGGCAGCCAGGCGATCGTCGTCGCGGTCGACGCCAAGAAGGTTTCTTCCGAAGGCGAGGCCGACCGCTGGGAGGTCTTCACCCATGGCGGGCGCCGGCCGACCGGGCTCGACGCCGTCGCTTACGCCGCGGAAGTCGCCTCGCTCGGGGCGGGCGAGATCCTGCTCACCTCCATGGACAGGGACGGCACGCGCGACGGCTACGACCTCGCCCTCACCCGCGCGGTGGTCGACGCGGTGCCGGTGCCTGTGGTCGCCTCGGGCGGCGTCGGCTCGCTCGACCATCTCGTCGACGGCGTCGTCAAAGGCGGGGCGAGCGCGGTGCTCGCCGCCTCGATCTTCCATTTCGGCGAGTTCTCGATCGGCGAGGCCAAGGCGCGGCTTGCCGACGCCGGCGTCGCCGTCCGGCTCGACCCGGGCGTCTGAGCGAAAGTTCTAGGCCTCACGTAGATTTGCGTCGCAACTCGCCTCGGTTTAACCGTGAGCCGTTGATTAGAGCAGGCCGACCGACGGGCGGTCTCGGCTTCTCTTGTGCGCGTGGGCGGTGGTGGATGGCCTTCACCTTGGACGACCTCGAGCGGATCGTCGCGAGCCGCGCAAGGGCTGACGCCGGTTCGAGCTATACGCGCTCGCTGCTCGAGGCGGGCCCCGAAAAGTGCGCCAAGAAGCTCGGCGAAGAGGGCGTGGAGGCCGCGCTCGCCTGCGCCGGCGGCGCGAGAGCCGAAGTCGTCGGCGAGGCCGCGGACGTGCTCTATCATCTGCTCGTCGTCCTGAAGGTCCGTGACGTCGAACTCGCCGAGGTGATGGCCGAGCTCGAACGTCGGACGGCCCAGTCGGGCCACGCCGAGAAGGCCGCGCGGAAGACGGCTTGATGGACGACCGGCCGAAGGTTCCGTCCCTTTCTCCCTACGCGAGCTTCTCGCGGAACGAATGGGCGGCGCTCCGCGCCGACACGCCGATGACGCTCGACGGCGCCGACCTCGCGCGTCTCGCCTCCATGAACGACCCGATCGACATGTCCGAAGTCGAGCAGATCTACCTGCCGATCGCGCGACTGCTCGCCTTCTATGTCGCGGCCCGCCAGCAGCTGTTCCGCGCCACGCAGCGCTTCCTCGGGCACAAGGAGACGCGCGTTCCCTTCGTCATCGCGGTGGCGGGCTCTGTCGCCGTCGGCAAGTCGACGACCGCGCGCGTGCTGCGCGCCCTGCTGGCGCGCTGGCCGGCGATGCCGAAGGTCGACCTTGTCACCACGGACGGCTTCCTGCTGCCGAACGCGGTGCTGGAGCGCGAAGGGCTGATGAGCCGCAAGGGCTTTCCGGAGAGCTACGACGTCCAGGCGCTGCTGCGCTTCGTCAACGACATCAAGGCCGGCGAGCCGCGCGTCAGCGCGCCGGTCTACAGCCATCTCGTCTATGATGTGGTGCCGAACGAGCGGATGACGCTCGAGAAGCCCGACATCGTCATCATCGAGGGACTGAACGTCCTGCAGACCGGCGAGAAGCCGTCTAACGGCAAGGTCGCGCCCTTCGTCTCGGACTTCATCGACTTCGGCATCTACCTCGACGCCGACGAGCCGCAGCTGCACCGCTGGTACGTCGAGCGCTTCATGCGGCTGAGGGAGACCGCGTTCCGCGATCCGCAGTCCTACTTCGCGAAATACGCCCAGGTCTCCGAGGAGGAGGCCTACCGGACGGCGCGCAAGCTCTGGAACGAGATCAACCTCCCGAACCTCCGGGAAAACATCCGTCCGACCCGCCCGCGCGCGGACCTGATCCTGCGCAAGGGCGCGAGCCACCGGATCGAGGAAGTCCGGCTCCGCAAGATCTGACGCCGCGCGTCGGTTCGCCGCCTGATTCATCCGTTCAGCCTCCATCGTCCCGCCGCGAGCTTTTCTCTCGCGCGGGGTGATCGGCATGTGGGAGGCGCGGGACGCCGGGCGGCCGCATCTCTTGAGTTTAAGGAACCGGTCGCCCGGCGCCCCACGCACGGCGATTTCGCGCGCGACCGAAGAAACCGCGCTCCGACGACGGGCCACCCGTGGGCCTCGGAGGTTCCGAGGGTCCGGACGAGTCCCGCCGCGTTACGGCCCACTCAACGGCGGCCCCGTCATAGTGCAGGGCGGGCGGCGTCTTTCGCCTCCGCCGCTCCCCCGACGCCCTCGGTCCCAAGACCTCGAACGTCGGCTTTGCGCCGAAGACGTCTTCGGTCGACGTCCCGGGAGGCTTCGGACCGGTGCCGAAGCCGCGCAGGCGCCGCCCTCACATCCCGCGCGAACGGCCGGTCCGGACGCGCCTCCCGGCGGGAGGAGGTGCCGCGAGGGTGTGGGAGGGAAAGCGAAATGTCAAGGAAAATATTCATATCGCGGCCTGACGCCTCTTTCCTTCTCCCCTCGCGGGACAAGGTGGCCGGAGCGAAGCGGAGGTCGGATGAGGGGGCGTCTCCGCTGGCGGGACGCGTCAGCCATATCCTGAACCGCCCCCTCACCCTTACCCTCTCCCGCGAGGGGAGAGGGGGACGGAGGCGTCGCGTCCGATGGACGGACCGGGTCAGCCGCCGCCGTTTGGCGGGCTCGCCTTCTGCGCGGTCGTCTGGCCGCGGCCGCCGAGGAGGCCGTCGACGCGGCCGCGCTCCTGGTCGAACTTGGCGAGCTCGGTCCCGTCGAGCTCACGGCCGCGCGGCAGCTTGATCGTCATCGGGTTCACGAAGCGGCCGTTGATCTTCACCTCGTAATGGAGGTGGGCGCCGGTCGAGAGGCCCGTGGAGCCGACATAGCCGACGATCTGGCCCTGGCGCACCGAGGCGCCCGGATTGATGCCGCGCCCGATGCCGGACATGTGGTTGTAGGTCGTCTCGTAGCCGTTCGAGTGCTGCAGCACGACCTGCCGGCCGTAGCCGCTCGCCCATCCGGCCTTCTCGACCGTTCCGTTGCCCGAGGCGACGATCGGCGTGCCGGTCGGCGCCGCCCAGTCGACGCCGGTGTGCATCTTGGCGTAGCCGAGCACCGGGTGGCGGCGGAAGCCGAAGCCGGAGCGCATGACGCCGCCGTTCATCGGCTTCCTCATCAGGAACTTCTTCGCCGACTTGCCGCTCTCGTCGTAGAAGTCGACGAGCCCGTCGTCGTCGGTCTCGAAGCGGTAGAACCGGCGCTGCTCCCCGCCGAGCTTGAGCGACATGTAGGCGACCTCGCCGTCGCCGCCCTGCTCGTTCGGATCGGAGTAAAACACCTCGAAGGCGTCGGCCGGGCCGACCGGGCGGTTGAAGTCGACGTCGTAGGAGACGATCCGCACCATCTCGTCGACGATCTTGGGCGGCACCTGATTCTTGAGCGCGGCTTCGTAGAGCCCGTTGTAGAGCCGCATTCGGCCCGGCACGCCGGGGCGCTCGACCTCGTCGGCGATCTCCTCGGCGGTTGGCTCCTCGGCGAAGTCGTCCGCGTCGGCGACGGCGACATAGTCGCCGATGTCCGACATCGCGACCGAGCCGACATGGCCGCCGTCGGCGTCGAACAGGCTGACGCGCATCGGCTGGAGGCGGGCGGCGGGTCCGGCGACACGCCCCATCAGCACCTTGAGGCGCTGGCCGGGCGTGACGGAGGCGACCCCGTAGCCGTCCCGGCCGGCGAACCGGTCGGCGACCGCCCGCGCGTCCTCGGGCGACACGCCCGCGTCGCGCTCGAGCGCGGTCGCGAGCGGGCCGCCTGCGGTGACGACGGTCGCGCTTTCGCCCGGCGCGTTCTGGCCTTGCGAAGCGCCGGCCGCCGATTTCTCGACGAGCGTCATGTTGCGGATGGAGGGACGCACGTCGAGCACGCCGGCGTTCGGCTCGTTCTGCCCGGTGGCGTAGGCGAGGGCGCTCTCGGCGCTCGCGGTCAGAGACGGCGCCGGCTCGAGCCGCGTCGCGAATTCGAAAGCCGCGGCCTCGCGGACGCGGGCGCGCACGTCGACCGGCTGGACGGTCGGGCCGTCGTCCGCGCCGATCTCGCGGCCGGCGAGGTCGCTCACCGTGAAGGAGAGGTCGCCCTCGCCGTCGTCGTTTCGGTCTGGCGAGGCGCGATCCTTGCTCGCGGCGACCAGCGTCTTCATCGGGTCGAAGGGCGGCACGCGCGCGGCGAATTCGGAGGGCGCGCGCATCAGCGGCGCGCTCACCTTCACGAAGGGACGCATGCGCACGACCTCGCGGTCGCCGTGCTTCGTCGTGGAGGAGACGCGCATGGCCTGGCGCGCGGCGGCGGTCTCCTGTTCGGGCGAAAGACGGTCGCCCTTGCGCGCGCCGTTCGAGAGCCGCTCGTCCGTGCGCGCGGGCGCGGCCGCGAGACGGAAGGACTGGACCGCGTCGGCGCCGCGCTGAAGGGTGGAGTAGCAGGCGCCGCCGAGCAGGGCCGCGCCCGTCACCCCGGTCAGCACCGTTCCCGCAAGCCAGCGCAGGCTCAGCGCGCGCCGGTCGAGCGCATCCGGCGCCTCGACGCCGGCGACGCTCAATGGCGGCTCGTGCCCGAGCGCGATCTCTGTCCCGCCATAAGGGCGGCCGCGCGGCGCGCGATAGACGGACAAGGTCTGACCCGAATTCCCTGAAGGCGGCGTCCGGAGGCAGGCCCCGTCGCGCCGCAGCTCCCGACTTGCGCGAAAACCTACTCCGCGCCGGCCCTGCACGCCACTCCGGCCCGGCCCCGGAATCGGCCTGCCCGCCGAAATCGTTGAAAAATGAGCAAACAGATCCCAGTTAAGGTCGTGCGGCGGCGCCGGAGAAGCGGTCTTCGCGGCTATTCGCAAGGCAGCCGGCGCCTTTCCCGGAGGCGAAGTGCGAACTTTTTTTGATCGCCGTACGCCCGAGAAACTGAGGGCGTGAGCCTCTGTCGAAGGGTCGAAGGTTCATCGGGGCGTCATTTTTTTCCAGGAGCCGCGTTGACACCCGAAACTGCCTCGGCCTATACAGCGGCCATCGGCGGCGACGACGAAGCCCACGGGCCTCGGCGAAGCCTCCTTCAGTCTCTCCAGCATGGCGTGCCGCACTGTCGGCGTTAAGCCGAGTGTGAGCAGATTGGAACGGCTGGGAGCGGAAACGCACTTAGCCGAACGCAAACGGTTCGCCGGTTGCGCGCTCTTTGACAAGTAGATCATTGAAAGAGAAACGTGGGCGGCGGAGTTCCTGCGGCTCTTGGGAAACCGAGAGCATGTACAGAGACTTCGGCGGTCTAACGTTTCAAGGAATACGCCGCTCGGTCGTCGTGAGACGCCCAGAGCAGCGTGGTTCCTCGTCAAAACGTTGTGACTTTGCCGGGCAAAAGCTCAGTACTTCAACCTGAGAGTTTGATCCTGGCTCAGAACGAACGCTGGCGGCAGGCTTAACACATGCAAGTCGAGCGGGCACTTCGGTGTCAGCGGCAGACGGGTGAGTAACGCGTGGGGATGTGCCTGGTGGTACGGAACAACTCAGGGAAACTTGAGCTAATACCGTATAAGCCCTTCGGGGGAAAGATTTATCGCCACCAGATCAACCCGCGTTGGATTAGCTAGTTGGTGAGGTAACGGCTCACCAAGGCGACGATCCATAGCTGGTCTGAGAGGATGATCAGCCACACTGGGACTGAGACACGGCCCAGACTCCTACGGGAGGCAGCAGTGGGGAATATTGGACAATGGGCGAAAGCCTGATCCAGCCATGCCGCGTGAGCTGTCTCTTATACACATCTCCGAGCCCACGAGACTCCTGAGCATCTCGTATGCCGTCT
>CABHPB010000144.1 GCA_902168115.1 uncultured Methylopila sp.
CCCTTACCCTCCCCTCGGGAAAGGGGAGGGAGGCGGAGACTGCGGCGCGACGCGAGCGGGAGGCTGGTCCCCGCTCACCCCAAAGCGGCGAGCCCGGACCGCAACTGGTCGAGCTTCGCCTCGCCGAGCGGCTCCTCCACCGCGGCGTGGGTCTCCCGCCAGATCGGGACAGCCCGCGCGAGCAGCTCCAGCCCGGCCGGCGTCAGCTTCAGGCGCCGGCCGCGCCGGTCCTTCGGGTCGACCGCGATCTCGACCAGGCCGCGCCGCTCCAGCGGCTTCAGGTTCGCCGTCAGGGTCGTGCGGTCCATCGCGAGCAGTGTCGCCACCGAGGAGATCGAAGGCGGCTCCTGCCGGTTCAGCGAGGTCAGCAGCGAGAACTGGCCGCTCGTCAGCCCGACCGGCCTTAGCGCGTCGTCGAACCGCCGCGCCAGCGCCCGCGCGGTGCGCTGCGTCGCAAGGCAGAGGCACGTGTCGCGGATGTGCAGGGTCGTGTCGAAGCTCGGCTGTTCGGTCTCATGCATCGTCCATAACTGTTGATATCAACCCATGATGTCAAGCGACGGCGTCGCGCCCTCGGCGCGGAGCCACACGCCATTTTGCAGGATCGCCTGCGGAAATCGTTTGGCGTCGGCGCGGGCGCGTGAGACGCTGCGCCATCGCCGGTGACTCTCTGGCAATCTGGCGGCTGGAAGTTTTTGGGGTCTTTCCCCATCGCTTTCGCTCAACCCTCAGGGAGTGAGCAGGCGTATGTCCTATTACCGGGTCTATCACCTCAGCGAGAACGGCTCGATCCACGCCTTCGACGAGATCGAATGCGAGGGCGACGGCGTCGCGCTCGATTTCGCGAGAGAAAAGATCGACGGCGGCCCGGTCGAGGTCTGGAACCAGGACCGCAAGGTGGCGACGCTCGGCGTGGACGGCGCGGCGATCGAGCCGGTCAGGTCTTCGAGGGCCAGAGCCGCAGGCTGAGCCGCCTCAGTCGAGCGCCGACAGCGCGGCGGCGACGATCGCCTCCGGCGCGTCCTCCTGCACGAGATGGCCGGCGCCGGGAACGCGGACCAGCGGCCGGTCCGAGATCAGCCCCGCGAGCCGTTCTCCGGTCGCGATCGGGATCCAGCCGTCCTCCTCGCCCCAGAGCACGCTGACGGGGCATTCGAGCGGGCGATAGAGCTGCTCGACCTCGTCGGTGAAGCGCTGGTCCATCTGCGCGATCTGCCGGTAGAAGGCGGCCTGCCCGACCTCGCCACGCCACGGCGCCGCATAGGTTTCGAGCGCCTCATCGGTCAGCGGGAGATGCGCCGCCCCCTTGAGGTAGGCGCCGAGCAGCGCCTCGTGGGCGTAAGGCGGCAGCCCCGAAAAGGCCGCCTCGTGCGCCTTCATATGCCGCACGAAGGGCGAGCCCCAGGGCGCCAGCGCGACCGCGTCGAAGATGGTGAGCGAGCGGTAGCGCAGCCCATCGAGAAAATAGCCTCGCAGCGCCGTCGCGCCTCCGAAGTCGTGCGCCAGCACGTCGGGCCGCTCCAGCCCCCATTCCGAAAACAGCGCGGCGAGCAGCCGGTTCTGGACGCCCAGCGAGACGTCCTGTCCCTCCCGCATCTCGGACTGGCCGTAGCCGAGGAGGTCGAAGACGTAGACGCGCCGCCGCGCCGCCAGATGCGGCGCGATCCGCCGCCAGACCTGCGCGGAGAACGGCGTGCCGTGGATCGCGACCAGCGGCGCCCCGTCCCCGATCGCGCCCCAGGCGATTTTTTGGCCCTCGAAGGAGAAGCTGCGGTCGAGCGTAAGCATGGGAAGAGTCTCGCCGGATCGGCGACGATGTAAAACGACGATGCGTCATCGCCGGACATTTGCGGAGGTGATGGAAGCCACCCCAGACTCAAGCGCCATCCCTCCCCTTGCAAAGGGGAGGGCAGGGTGGGGATCGTCCAGAACTGAACGGGACGCCGGGCGTAGAGC
>CABHPB010000145.1 GCA_902168115.1 uncultured Methylopila sp.
TGGCGCGCGGCGCGGCCCTCGACCTCGCGCCCCGCAGGATCACCGTCAACACCATCCAGCCCGGCCCGATCGCCACCGACATGACCGCCGACCTGATGGACTACATCGCCCCGCGCCTGCCGCTGGGTCGCATCGGCGAGGCCGGCGAGGTCGCGGGCCTGGCGGCCTGGCTGGCCGGACCGGACGCCGGCTACGTGACGGGCGCGGCCCTGACGATCGACGGGGGATGGAGCGTTTGAGGCAAGCGAAGGCGGGCGCGGCGGTCAGATCGCCGCCTGCGCCACCGCCAGCTCCGCCGTGACGTCGCGCACGCCCGGGATCTTCCACACCCGGTCCTCGAGCATGAACAGCCAGCTGTTGGCGTGATCGCGCCGGCGCGCCCCGCTCTGGACCACCGCGTACGGAATGATGATGGCGCGCAGCACCTTGAAGCTTCCGTCGAGCAGGACCGCGGCGACATGGTCGAAGGTCCGCTCCTCCAGCCGGCGAATGGCGCTCAGCTGTCGCGAGGCGATCGGCGAGGCCAGCCGCCGCGCCTTGATCTGATAGCGCACGCCGTCGGCGTCGGCCGCGTCGTGCCCCGCCGACGAATTGCCTTCGAGCGTCCAGCCGAAGGCTCGCGCAAACAGCAGCTCGCCATAGTCGCCGACGGGCGAGTTGCCGGTGCGCACGACGCCGCGCTCGCGCAGCTCGTCCATGATCTGGCCGTAGAGCGCCAGGAGCTCGCCCACGCTAGCGGTTCCCAGCGCAGTTCCCTGCGGCCCGGGCGTGGCCGCAGGCGCCGCCGGCGGCTCCGGGGCGGCCTCGTACACCGAAGCGGGAACCACCCGCCGCAGCAGGTTGCCCAGGTTCATGCGCTGCTGGCCGGGATTCAACCCCGCGTACTCGTCGCGCTTGTGGACCCCGTATCGCTCGGCCAGGTCGTGCAACCGCGCAAGGTCGAACGCCCCGCGCTCGTCGCGCACCTGCCCGTCGAGCCAGAGATTGAAGGGACCCGTCGCCGTGTTCGCCTTCCAGGCCGCGCGCTGCTCGGCCGTGATGCGCATCGCCGCCCCCGGACCGGCCGTCGCCCCGAGACGAAACTCGGCATAGGCGCGCAGGGCCGACAGGCAGTTGCGGACCGTGGCCGGCGGCGCGCCCGACTGCGCCAGCCGCAGCGACAGGCTCGACAGCGCCGGCTCGGAAAGGTCGTCGGCGTCGAGATCCACGCCCAGCTCGCGCCGGACGCGACTGCAGTAGGCGACATAGCTGTCGACCGATCCGGCGACCAGGCGGCCGGACAGGAACGACCTGAAGGCTGGCTCTCGCACGGCGGCGCCCTCCAAGCTTTCCAGGGCGTCGAACCTGCCCCGAACCTAGAGCATATCAGTCATGGAACGCGTGCGGTCATCCATTCGGCAGGCGCTCAGGCCGTAGCCGTCGCGGCGCGAAGACACATGCTCGACCGAAAAGTCCGGCCGCTTCTCCCGCAGCGCCAGAGCCCGGCCGATCAACGCCTCGGAAGCTCGCGCGCCAAGGATGACGCCGTCGATCATCTCGGGATCGACGGTGAGGAAGAGCGCCTGGCGCCCCGGCTCTCCCCTGGCGACCAGGCGATGCTCCTGCTCGTAGGACCACTCGCTCGGCTTGGCCAAGAGAAAGGCCAGAGGCACGTTCGGGGGATCCGTGAACCAGCGGTATGTGGGCGGCTCGTCGGCATAGACAACCGGGCCTGCCGTTAGGCTGGCGACCCGCGCAAGCGCCTCGACGACGTCCGCCTTGTAACGGATGACAAAACCACGATGCGCCCCGCCGTAGTGCCCCCACATGAGGTGGCTATCCCAGCGCCGGGCTAGGCACGCCACATAGACGCTCGCCAGCATATTCATGCGGGCAACGATCTCATCGCTCCAACCGGCGCCGGGGCCGTGGAAACTGTCCCAGGCGCTGTCGCGCGCCTCCGGGGAGCGATGCTTGTCGTACCGGTCGTGCCAGGCCTCGAAGGCCTCGCGCGACTCCGGCGGCGCAGACCTGAACTTGAACTCGAACGGATCGTTGAAGACCAGCGGCGAGCCGAACTTCACCGATCCCTGGACGACGGCCTTGTCGAAGATCTCGGGCAGAGCCTCGTCGTCCCCGCCGACGAACTTGTAGAACACCCCTACCCCTCGCCCGCCGGCGGCCAGACGCTGGCGGTGACGCCGCCGCCGTCGCGGTTGGCGATCTGGAGGCGGCCGCCGAAGCGCTTGAGCAGGCGGTCGGCGGTGGGGATGCCCAGGCCGA
>CABHPB010000146.1 GCA_902168115.1 uncultured Methylopila sp.
CGCCGCGCATCTCCTCGAAGGAGACGCCGGTCTGCTCGGCGCGGGCGCGGATGACGTTGTCCATGCGCGGCCCCTCGACGATGCCGGGCAGCAGCGCGTTGACGCGGATGTCGTCGCGGCCGAGCTCGGAGGCGAGCGACTTCATCAGGCCGACGATAGCCCATTTGGTCGAGGCGTAGGGCGTGCGCCAGGCGTAGCCGAGCCGGCCCGCGACCGAGGCGATGCAGATGATCTGGCCGCGGCGCGACTGCTTCAGCAGCGGGACGGCGCGGCTCGCGAAGCGGTACTGAGCGTTGAGGTTGATGTCGATCGTCAGGGACCAGTCGTCGTCGGAAATGACGTCGATGCCGCCGGTCGGCCCGGCGATCCCCGCATTGTTCACCAGCACGTCGAGCGAGCCGAAGCGCTTGGCGTGCGCGTCGAACACCGCCTTGATCTGGTCGGGGTCGGACACGTCGGCGCGGGTCGCGAGCGCCTTCGGAAACCTGTCGCGGAAGCTCGCCAGCGCGTCCTCGCTGACGTCGCAGACATGGAGTTCGGCCCCGGCCTCCGCGAAGGCGCCGGCGATCGCCGCGCCGATGCCGGCGGCCCCGCCGCTGATCATCACGCGCAGTCCTGACTCCGGAATCATGCCCTGCAGCACGCTCATCGAGCGCTCCTCCTGTCGCATCCTCGATCGCCGGACTCGACGCCCGGTCTCTGTTGATGTGATTTGTGATCACAAAAATGGATCGCGTCAAGCAATGACGGCTCCGGTCGCGTCGCGGAAGTGCGTCGTCCGCCCAGCCTGAATCGGAAGTGGCAAGCTTCCTGAATGGTTTACGAACGAACCAGCTCGCCCTTGACGTTTCGAAAAATGTGATCACGATCGACCCATGTTGGACACGCCGAAGCGCCGAGCGGCGCAAAGCTCCCTGCCCGCCTTCGACCCGGTCGAGCGCATGACCGTGACCGAGCAGGTCTACCGGCGGCTCAAGGACGGGCTGATGACCGGCCGCTTCGCGCCGGGCCAGAAGGTCGCGATCCGCGGCCTCGCCGAGGCGCTCGGCGCGAGCCCGATGCCGATCCGCGAGGCGCTGCACCGCCTGCAGGCGGAGGGCGCGATCGAGATCACCCAGACCGGCCGCATCCGCATCGTCTCGCTGACGCTCGAGCAGCTGCGCGACGTGCGCGACGCGCGCATGGCGCTCGAGGGCATGCTCGGCGAACGCGCCGCGGCCCGCGTCACCTCGGACGACATGGCCGAGATCGTTTCGGCTTACGAGGCGATGGAGACGGCCGTCGGCTCAGGCGACCGCGAGGGCTACCTCGCCAGCAACTTCGCCTTCCACAGGCGGATCTATCTTGTCGCGAATTGCGGGATCACGCAGCGGGTGGTCGAGAGCCTCTGGCTGCTGATGGGCCCCTGCTTCTTCTTGCTGACGCCGGACGGAAGCCACCTCGCCCGCTCGATGGAGGCGCAC
>CABHPB010000147.1 GCA_902168115.1 uncultured Methylopila sp.
CCGACGTCAAGGGCATCGCCGCTCTCGGCTCGTTGCCCTTCTTCCTCGTCACCAACAATCCGAACGTGAAGACCATCAAGGACTTCACCAAGGCCGACAAGATCGCGGTGCCGTCCGTCGGCGTGTCTATCCAGTCGCGCACGCTGCAGATCGCGGCGGAGAAGGAGTTCGGGCAGGGCGCCCACAAGGCGCTCGACGACATCACCGTCTCGCTCGCCCATCCCGACGCCTACGCCGCGCTGACCTCCGGCTCGACCGAGGTCACCGGGCACTTCGCGACGCCGCCGTTCCAGTACCAGGAGCTGCAGAACCCGAAGATCAGGAAGGTGCTGAGCTCCTACGACGTGCTCGGCGGTCCCGCGACGGTCAACATCGCCTACGCCACCTCGAAGTTCCGCGCCGAGAACCCGAAGACCTACAAGGCCTTCTTCCTCGCGCTGAAGGAGGCGACGGACTTCATCAACGCGAACAAGCCGGGCGCCGCCGACGCCTATATCCGCGTCGAGAAGTCCAAGATCGACCGCGACCTGTTGATCTCGATCCTCAACGACAAGGACGTGCAGTACAAGCTCGCGCCCGAGCGCACCGCCGTCTACGCCGACTTCCTCGCCCGCACCGGCGCGCTGAAGAACAAACCGGCCAGCTGGAAGGATTACTTCTTCGAGGACATCCAGTCCGTCGAGGGCAGCTGACCATGGCAGGCGGCGACCGTCCGGCGGTCCTCGACGCGCGCGGGCTGACCCTCGACTTCCCCGCCGCGCGCGGCGGGACGCTCCGGGCCGTCGACAATGTCAGCTTCACGATCTGCGAGGGCGAGCGGCTGGTGCTGCTCGGCCCCTCCGGATGCGGCAAGTCGACGATCCTGAAGACGGTCGCGGGCTTCATCCGCCCGAGCGCCGGCGCCCTGACGCTGCGCGGCCGCGCCGTAACCGGGCCGGGACCCGACCGGCTGGTCGTGTTCCAGGAGTTCGACCAGCTGCTGCCGTGGAAGACGGTGCGCGCCAACGTCGCCTTCGGCCTGAAGCGCAAGGGGGGCCTCGGCGCCGCCGAGATCGCGGAGAAGACCGCCGTCGCGATCGAGCGCGTCGGCCTGACGCGCGCGGCGGACGCCTATCCTCACACGCTCTCGGGCGGCATGAAGCAGCGCGTCGCGATCGCCCGCGCGCTCGCCGCCGAGCCGGAAATCCTGCTCATGGACGAGCCCTTCGCCGCGCTCGACGCGCTGACACGCGAGCGCCTGCAGGGCGAGCTTGTCGGGCTCGCCGAAAGCCTCGGCTTCACGCTGCTGTTCGTCACTCATTCCATCGACGAGGCGATCCTCGTCGGCACCAAGCTTCACCTTCTCAGCGCCCATCCCGGCCGCACCATCGCCTCCTTCGACGTCGCCGATTTCGGCGCCGACGCCTGGGGCTCGCCGGAGTTCGAGCGGATCAGCGACGAGGTCCACCGCCTGCTGTTCGGCGGCGAGCGGCGCAGGGCGCCGGGCCGCAGCGGAAACCAGCGCGCGGAGCTCGCACATGTCTGATCTCACCCAGAGCTGGGCGGGCGCGGCGCACGCCGCCGGTCGCGCATCGATCGGAGCGCGCTTGAAGGCCCTCGCCAACTCGCCCTTCGCGCGTCGCCTGTTCGTGCTGGCGCTGCTCGCGATCGTCTGGGAGATCGGCGCGCGGATCCAGAACAACCCGATCATGCTGCCGAGCTTCCTCGATACGGCGCGCGCCT
>CABHPB010000148.1 GCA_902168115.1 uncultured Methylopila sp.
CCTCATAGGGGTCCGTCGAATAGTGCTGCGGGATCGGCATGCCGTTCCAGTCGCTGTCGAGCTTCGAGCCGAGCGCCTGGTGGATGGACTGCAGCGCGTTCTTGCGCGGAAAATCTTCGGGACCCATGAGCGTTTTCCGTTCTTTTTTCAGCGTGTTGCGTTCAGACGGAGAATGGATTTCCGAGGGTGCGTCCTTCGAGACGCCCGCTGCGCTGGCTCCTCGGGGCGGGACCGTGGAGGGTGGCGCCGCGCCAGTTGTGCTCGACGTCGCGCGTACTTCCGGCCGCGATCGCCTTGCCGAGACAGGTCTCGACGCGGAGGCCGGAGTAAACCGGCCGGCTTTTGATGACGGATCTCAACATCTTCAGTCACGATCCGCGGTCGGTTGCGCAACAGTGCGATGGCAAAAGTCATTCCTGTTCCGGACGAAGCATCGCCCGGAGTAGTCAGTACAGCTTTCGTTGAACTGCGGCGGTCGGGCCGGGTTCTGGATACTCAGCCGATGATCCGCATGGGGCCCGCCGGCGCAATAGTGCCTACTGTCACCATCGACGGCTCAAGCAGACCGGCGGACAATGACCATGGCGGCCGCGTCGGCGACGGAGTTTTCCTCGCCCGGCGGCCCGGCATTGGGCGGGAGCTGGACTTCGTCATGACCGGCACGAGCGCGCGCACGAACCTGCCCCGCATCGACGACGCGAACTGGTATCGCGTCGCCGGCGAGGTCGTGAAGTCGATGGGATCGAAGCACTTCCATCGCGAGCTCATCAAGCTTCTGGAAGCGAGCATCGAGAGCGAGGCGGTCTGGATCATCCGCTATTCGGGCCGGCTGCCGCCGGACGTCGTCTACACCCACAACGTCCCCGACGCCGTCCGGACGATCTACGACGCGCGCTGCTCGTCCATCGACCCGTTCTCCAAGCGCTGGAACGAGCGGCGCCGAGGCGGGGTCTATGTGCTGTCGCAGCTTCGCGACGAGAGCGCCGACTACCTGCTCTACGCCAAGCGGTTCCTGACCGCCGCCCGGATGGACGACGAGCTCGGCGTCTTCCTGCCGGAAACCGCTCACAACTGCTTCGCCTTCTTCCTCGAGCGGCGCAGCGGACATTTCAGCAGGATGGAAATCGAGCGCGCCAGGCTGCTGTATCCCGCGCTCGCCAGCTTCCACCGCGCGCATCTCGGCTGGATCTTCAGCGAGCTGGCGTATGGCGACACGCCGGAAGCGTTCGGACTGCCGGACAGGCCGACCCTGATCCGTGACCGGACCGGCCAGACCGTCTATGCGAGCGCCTCGTGGCAGGGCCTCGAGAGGATGACGCCGCCGCTGCTCGAGAAGGTGGACCTCGCGTCGCGAACCGGCCTGTCGGAGGTCGAGATCGGGGCGTTGGTGCTGCGGCTCGAGGAGCTGGGCGATGATTTCCCGCTGGCGCCCGGCGGCCGGATGTTCGTGGTCGAGCCCCGGCCGAGTTCACACGTCCAGCCTTCGATCGCCGGCGAACTGGACGGCTTCTCCCGGCGCGAACGCGAGGTGCTGGAGTTCACGCTCAGGGGCGCCTCGACGCTCAAGATCGCCGAGACGCTCGGCCTGAGCGCCGGCACGGTGAAGAACGCCAAGCTCCGGCCCTATCGGAAGGCGGGCGTCTCCACGGAGCGGGAGCTGGTCCAGAAATATCTGGCGCTGGTGGGCTGAGATGCTGGCGGCGACGGAGCGCAAAAGCCGATCTGCCGGCGGCGAACGCTGGTTGGCGACGGTGGCCGGGCTCACCGCGTCGCTCGGTTCCGACGCCTTTCATCGGGAGCTGGTCGCGGCGTTCGGGTCCTTGATCCGGCACGACTCCAGCTGGATCATCCAGTATTCCCGAGGCGCGCCGCCGAACGTCATCTTCACCGGCGACGTGCCGGCCGCGGTGCTCGCGCACTACAACGCCAATTGCCGGTCGATCGACCCGTTCTCGCGCTATTGGGCGCTTCGCGAGGAGCCGGGGGTCAAGACCCTTCGACAGTTCGACGACCTGCGCGAGGGCGTCGACCCGAGGGTCTACAACGCGGTGTTCAAGCCCGTCGCCAAAGTCAGCGACGAACTCGGCGTGTTCTTCTCCACCGTCGGGCACGCGTCCATCGGCGTCTTCCTCGAGCGCGAGACCGGCTGCTTCAGTCCCGGCGAGATCGCCCTCGCGAAAAGCGTCTTTCCGCTGCTGGACGGCTTCTACGCCGCCCACATCGGACGCCTGTTCGCGCAGGTCCGTCGCTCGGGCCGGATGTGCGAGGACGGGCTGGCGGACCGGCCGATGCTCATCCAGGACCGCAGGGGCCTGGAGATCCTGTCGACGCCGTCCTGGCGGGCGGCCGCCGCGAGCGACCGATCGATCATGCGGGCCGTGACCGACGGCGGGGCGGCCGGCGCCACGCCGGTCGGGTCGCATGTGCTGAGACGCGAGGCCCTTTCGGAGTACTTCCCGCTCGCCCCGGGCGGCGCGATCTTCCTCCTGCTCGACAAGCCGCCCGAGACGAGCGTCCGCGGCCGCACGGGCCACGCCGCCGCCCTGCAGCGGTCGCTGACCGCTCAAGAGGCGGTCGTCTTCGAGTTGATCATGCTGGGCTCGTCCACCGGCGGCATCGCCCAGCGGCTCGCGATCAGCAAGCGCTCGGTCAACAATTACCGGACGAAGATCTATCGAAAGGCCGGCGTCCATTCGGAACGGGCGCTGGTCCAGAAGTTCGCCGCCGCGGCGTCGCACGCATGACCGCGGCCTCGGCCATGAAACGAACCGTTCGCGCGAACGGCCAGCGAGGAACGACCGTGCGCTGGCTTTGCCCCTCACATGCGATCACCGGCGAGGCGGTCGCCCTGCCGGCGCCGAACCCCCGCATGGCGCGGCGATGACGACGGGCGTCACTCTCGGGCGCCTCGCGCGCGGCCGGATCGGAAGCGACATCGAGACCGCGCCCTTCTGGTGGGAGGCCGCGCCGCCTCCCGAAGGCGGCTTCGACCCCGTTCCCCGCAAGGTCGACGTCGCGATCGTCGGAGCGGGCTTCACCGGCCTGTCGGCGGCGCTGACGCTCGCTCGTGCCGGCCGCGGCGTCCTGGTCGTCGACGCCGGCCGGCCGGGCTTCGGGGCGAGCACCCGCAACGGCGGACAGGTCGGCAGCGGCAATCAGAAGTTTCGCGTCCGGACGCTCATCGACATGAAGGGCGAGCGGAAGGCCGTCGAGCTGCTTCGCGAAGGCGTCGAGATGCTCGACGGCATCGAGCGTCTGGTGCGGACGGAGGGCATCGACTGCGCGTTCGAACGATGCGGTCGGTTTCGCGGCGCGATGCGCCCCGAGCATTACGAGAGCATGGCGCGCGACATGGCCGACCTTCGCCGTTACGCCGGGGTCGACGCCGAAATGGTCCCGAGACGCGAGCAGGGCCGAGAGATCGGAAGCGACCGCTTTCATGGCGGCTCGCTTCTTCCCGACGACGCGTCGATCGACCCGGGCCGCTACCATGCGGGGCTCCTGGCGCGGGTCAGAGAGGCCGGCGCCGCCGTCGCCGGCTGCGCGCCGGTCCGGGACATCGTGTCGGACCGGGACGGCCACACGCTCCGTTTCGACGGCTTCGACCTGCGCGCCCGCGACGTCGTGGTCGCGACCAACGGCTACACCAGGGACGTCGGCGGCTACTTCTCCAAGCGGATCACGCCAATCGTGTCGTCGCAGATCGCGACGGGCCCTGTCCCGCAGGCGGCGCTCGCCGCCGCGACGCCGAGGCGGCGCGTCTACGGAAATTCCAACCGCGTGTTTTTCTATTTCCGCACGGCGCCCGGGCAGAACCGCATCATCTGGGGCGGACGGGCGAATCATGTCGCGAGGCGAGGCTCCGCCTCCTCGTTCCGTCACCTGGCTCGGGACCTCCTCCAGACGTTCCCCGGCCTTGGCGACGTGGAGGTCAGCCACGCCTGGAGCGGACTGATCGGCTACACCTTCGATGAGTTCCCCCATCTCGGCCGGTCGCCGGACGGCGTGCACTACGCCATGGGCTACTGCGGCACGGGCGTCTCCCGCTCCAGCCATTTCGGCCGCAAGATCGCGTTGCAGCTGCTGGGCGATCCGGATGGGCGGAGCGCGTTCAACGATCTCGGCTTTCCGAGCCATCCCTTCCATTTCGCGGCGAGGCGCGCGGTCCCGGCGATCGAGGCCTGGTATCGCATTCGCGACGCAGCAGCGTTCTGAGCCTCTGCGATCCGGCGCCGGGCGAGCAGCCGGGCCCCGCATTCCGGGTCGGCCGCCCTCCGCAGCGGCGGTCGGTCGCTGCCCACAAGGTGATCAATTTGCCCAATAGTTACTCATGTCACGATTGAAAAATAGGCGCTGGGCTTTAATCTTGGGGGCGTGAGGCAACGTCCTCGCCCTGGTGGACAGGATGAAAGTCCGGGACGGCCCGGCGTTCGTGCGGAGGAACGCCGTGGCGTGGGTTTATCTGTTGTCGGCCGGACTGCTTGAAGTCGTCTGGGCGCTTGCTCTCAAGCAGTCGAGTGGTTTCACTCGACTGATTCCCTCGATCGTCACGGTCGTCGCCGCGCTGGCAAGTTTTGTGCTGCTGTCTCTCGCGATGAAATCCATGCCTCTTGGCTCGGCCTACACGATATGGACCGGCATCGGCGCGATCGGCGCCTTCGCGGTCGGCGTCATCGTGCTCGGTGAGCAGGCAAACGTTTCACGCGTCGCCGCGGCGGCGCTGATCGTCGCCGGGCTCGTCATGATGAAGCTGTCCACGCCTGCGACATGACGGGCGCGCGCTTGCGGGGCGCGGTCGGCTAAGCCGTGCGCAGAAGCTCCCGACATGGCCGGCGCGGCCTGTCCCCTTCCACGGCGCGTCTTGCGCGATTGCGATGATCGGAACGTCGATGGGCCCGACGAAATGGCGGCGGACTGAACTTTCGGGTGAGGGCCCCAAGAGCCGGTGGTTCACCGAGCCCCGGCCGGGCGGCTGGACCGAGCCGGTGATCATGGAATGGGAGCTGACGGGCGAATCCTGGACCGACGAGCACGTCCATGACGAATACGCCTACGTCCTCGAGGGCGAGCTCCACGTCGAGTGCGACGGGGTCGTCGTCGAGGCGGGCGTGGGCGACCTCATCCGCGTTCCGGCGGGCTCCACCGGTCGATACTGGGCGCCCGCCTACGCCCGCATGCTGGGCGTCTATGCGCCCAATCCCGAGGGCCTGCCCATGCGGAACGCGCGCTTCGAGAAGCTGGACACGTGACGCGACCGGCCCGGCTGCGTCTGCGGACGAACAGGGGCGCGCGATCCGCCTTCGCGGAGGCGGGCCGCCCTCTGCGCTGAGGGCGGCGAACGGCGTTTACGATCGCGAAGGGTTTGGTCGGGCCTCGCCGTTCCCGATCCGGTCGCACGGAACGAATCCGGACCGTCTCGGTCTGTTCCCGTGCGCGACTGGCGCCGCCGGGGCCTCGAACAAGCTTCGACAGGCCGGCGCCGCGCACACCGCTTCCGCTGCAGCGAGGCGATGATCGAAGCTCATGCTCCGCCGGATCCGGTTGGCCCCCGCTGGCCCGAAGCGATCCGTTCATCGAAGCAGCGACCGACTCAAAAGCGCGGGGCGGCGGCGGACTTCTCGCGGGTTCAGGCGGCGCCGATCTGAAAGACGTCGTCAGGGTCGCCGGCGCAGCCGGCCGGCGCTGGATCGGCCCCTGATGCGCCGGGAGAAAGCGCGCGAGCCGTCCGGCGGCGCTCGCCGATGTGCGGTCCAGACGCGAATGTAAGCGGGTCATGTGGGCGACGCCGCCACGCTTGCGTCGAGACGAGCGGCGCGTTCTGCGTGTCAGCCGGCCCGAAGCGGCGCCCGGAGACGCCGTCACGCGGGAGAGCGGCGGGCAGGCCTCGGCGTTGCGCGAAAGACCGCGCCGCTCGGAGCGCCTGAGTCCAGTGGGAGTGTTTTGGTGGAGCCAGGCGGAATCGAACCGCCGACCTCTTGAATGCCATTCAAGCGCTCTCCCAACTGAGCTATGGCCCCACCGGGGTGCGGTCCAAAGATGCCACGGCGTTGGGGCCGTGACGGACCGGACAGTTTCGCTCTTTTGAAGCGGCCGGCGCGCCGGGCGCCGGATCAGTTCGCCGCGCCGGTGGCCGGCGCGGCGCATCTCCAATCATAGTTCGCGGGCGCGTTCAAGCCCGATCAGGCCTCGTCGTCTTTTTCCCGGTCGCCGATGATGTCGGTCATGTCGTCGCCGTCCTCGTCTTCGGTCTCGAGGAAGTTCTCGTCGTCCGAATCGTCGTCGTCGTCGTCCACCTCGACGTCGACGTCATCGTCGTCATCGGCGTCGACATCGGGCTTGGCCGACTTCTTGGTCGCGCCCGTCGTCTCCTCGTCGGCGTCCTCGAGGGAGATCGCCTCGGCGTCCTCCTCCTCGTCCTCGGCCTCGGCCTCGACGGCCTCCTCGTCCTCAGCGGCCGCAGCCTTCTTGCGGGCGAGATCAGCGCGGGCGGCGCGGGCGACCGCGGCGCTCGAGACGATGGCGACCGCGACGAAGACCGCGCCGCACTTCGGGCAGGTCGCGGGGTCGCGCATCAGGTCGTAATATTTCGCGCCGCAGGACTGGCAGGTCCGCTTGGCGCCGAGTTCGGGCTTGGCCAAAATTCAGGTCCGGTCTGTCGAAGCGAGGCGGTGGATTGACGTGGGCGGACGTGGCTGTCAAGAGCCAACCCGCTTTCCGAGCCGGCCGGAGGAGCGCTCCGGCGCTGGCGCCCCAAAAAAAGCGATCGATCCGGCCCGCCCAGTGTCCTCACATCTGCCGCCTTCCCCCGCCCGTTCCCGCCGCTCCGGCGCCCTCACCGGACGGGTGCGCGCGCCCGGCGACAAGTCGATTTCGCACCGCGCGCTGATTCTCGGCCTGCTCTCGGTCGGGGAGACCCGGATCGAGGGTCTGCTCGAGGGTGAGGACGTGCTCGCCACCGGCCGTGCCTGCGCCGCGCTCGGCGCGAGCGTGGAGCGCCTCGCCGCCGGCCGCTGGCGCGTCTCCGGCGTCGGCGTCGGCGCGCTCAGGACCCCGTCAGGGACGCTCGACTTCGGCAACGCCGGCACCGGCTCGCGGCTGATGATGGGCGTCGTCGGCGGCCATCCGATCGAGGCGACCTTCGACGGCGACGCCTCGCTGCGCTCGCGCCCGATGCGCCGCATCCTCGATCCGCTCGAGAAGATGGGCGCGCTGGTGGTCTCCGCGGCCGAGGGCGGGCGCGTGCCGCTCACCCTGCGCGGGCCGAACCGCACCATCCCGATCACCTACGAGACGCCGGCCCCGTCCGCGCAGATCAAGTCGGCCGTGCTGCTCGCCGGCCTCAACGCGCCGGGCGTGACGACGGTCATCGAGCGCGAGGCGACGCGCGACCACACCGAGCGCATGCTGAAGGCGTTCGGCGCCGATGTGAGCGTCGAGCCGCATGGCGAGCACGGCCGGGCGATCCGCCTCGTCGGCGAGCCGGAGCTGCGCGCGACCGAGATCTCCGTGCCGGCCGATCCGTCCTCCGCCGCCTTCGCGCTGGTCGCGGCGCTGGTGACGCCGGGGTCGGAGATCGTGATCGAGGGCGTGATGACCAATCCGCTGCGCACGGGCCTGCTCACCACGCTGATCGAGATGGGCGCGGACGTGGCGCTCACCGACGTCCACGACGTGGGCGGCGAGGAGGTCGCCGACGTCGTAGTGCGGGCGAGCGCGCTCACGGGCGTCGACGTGCCGCCGGAGCGCGCGCCGACAATGATCGACGAGTACCCGATCCTCGCGGTGGCCGCGGCCTACGCGGAGGGCGAGACGCGCATGCGCGGCCTGCACGAGCTGCGTGTGAAGGAGAGCGACCGGCTGGCCGCCGTCCATGCGGGGCTGATCGCCTGCGGCGTCGAGGCGCGGATCGAGGGCGACGACCTGATCGTCACCGGCCGCGGCGGCGTTCCCGGCGGCGGGGAGGCGGTCGCGACCTGGCTCGACCACCGCATCGCCATGAGCTTCCTCGTCATGGGCCTCGCCTCCGAAAAGCCCGTCGCCATCGACGACGCGGCCATGATCGCGACGAGCTTCCCCGATTTCGTGCCGCTGATGCGCGGCCTCGGCGCCGCGATCGACGTCGAGAGCGTGGAGGCGGCGCAATGATCGTCGCGATCGACGGGCCGGCGGCGTCCGGCAAAGGCACGCTCGCGCGTCGGCTCGCGGCGCATTACGGCCTCGCCCATCTCGATTCCGGGCTGCTCTATCGCGCGGTCGCCCACCACGTCTCGGCGCGCGGAGGCGACCTCCACGATCCTTCCGTTGCGACCGAGGCGGCGCGGGCGCTCGACGCCGCGACGCTCGGCGATCCGGCGCTGCGGGGCCGGCACGCCGGGGAGGGGGCGTCGATCGTCTCCGCCTATTCGGGCGTGCGCGCGGCGCTGCTCGATTTCCAGCGCCAGTTCGCCGCGACCCCGCCCGGCGCCGTGATTGACGGGCGCGACATCGGCACGGTGATCTGCCCGCAGGCCGAGGTGAAGATCTTCGTCACCGCCTCGGCGGAGGAGCGCGCCCGCCGCCGGGCGCTCGAGCTCACCACGCGCGGCGAGCCGGTCGACCAGGCCGCGATCCTCGACGACATCCGCCGCCGCGACGAGCGCGACATGAACCGGTCGGTCGCCCCGCTGAAGGCCGCCGAGGACGCGGTGACGCTCGACACGACGAACCTCGACGCCGAGGCCGCCTTCCGCGCCGCCCTCGCCATCGTCGAGGCCCGCGCCGGAGAGCGCCGCCGGGCCTGACGCGCTTGCGCGCAGTCGACCCATCCGCTAAGACTGATTGCGGTTTGCAATCAGATCGGAGCGGGCGATGTCCCTCGCGCTGTTTGGCCATCCGTTCTCGTCCTACACGCAGAAGGCGCTGATCGCGCTCTATGAGAACGAGATCCCGTTCGAATTCCGCATGCTGGGGCCGGACGAGCCGGAGAACGCCGCCGACTGGCTGAGGCGCTGGCCGATCGCCAAGTTTCCGGTGCTGGTCGACGGCGACCGCGACGTCGCCGAGGCGAGCGTCGTCATCGAATATCTGCACATCGCTCATCCCGGCCCGGTCCGCCTGCTGCCGGACGATCCGATGGCGGCGCTCGACGTGCGCTTCCTCGACCGTTTTTTCGATCTCCACGTCATGAACGTCCAGCAGCAGGCGGTCCTCGGGGCGCTCACGGGCGACCCGAAAAAGCGCGAGGAGGGCATGGACTTCGCGCGGCGGAAGCTGGAGATCGCCTACGCCTGGCTGGAGACGCGCGTCTCGGGCGAGGCCTGGGCCGCCGGCGGCGAGTTCAGCCTCGCCGACTGCGCCGCCGCGCCCTCGCTGTTCTATGCCGACTGGACGCACCCGATTTCGGACGCCTATCCGCGGCTGCGCGCCTATCGCGCCCGGCTGCTCGCCCGCCCGTCTTTCGCCCGCGCCGTCGACGAGGCGCGGCCCTACCGCCCGCTGTTCCCGCTCGGCGCGCCCGACCGGGACTGAGCTTCGCCGAAATCCGGAAGAGAGACGACAGGGCTGATGCGCTGGTACCAAAATTTGGTACACTGCGTCGTCAGGAGCCGGGCAGCATGGGTCGCAACACTTCAGTCTCCCTCGGCGATCATTTCGCAGATTTCGTCGACGCGCAGGTCGATACGGGGCGCTACAGCTCCGCGAGCGAGGTGGTGCGCGCCGCGCTTCGCCTGCTCGAGGAGCACGAGGCGAAAGTCCGGGCCCTGCAGGAGGCGCTCATCGCGGGCGAAAGGTCCGGCGCGCCGGCCCCGTTTGACAGCGAAGCCTTCCTGCAGCGCATGAAGGCTGAGCATGGGGGGTGAAGCCCCCCTCCCTTCCGATTGCGCCGCGTCCCCTCATCTGCTAACGACCGCGCGTCCGGACAGGCTTTGCGCTTTTCCGGCCGGTCGGGCCATGCCCGCCGGCTGAGCGCGGGGGTTTTCCGGGCAGGGTCCCCTGGTCGCATCCAGCGTCCCGGCGCCGGCCCGCCTCCGTTAGCGAGGCGGCCACCGGACGCGGGCGCCAGCCGGGCCCTTTCGCAACACCAACGCCGGCGCCGTGGCCCCAGAGGGGCTTGGGAGATTTCATGTCAGCAACTGCTACCGCCGCCGCTCCGTCGCGCGACGATTTCGCCGCGATGCTCGAGGAGTCCTTCGAGAATCACGACGTCGCCGAAGGCTCCGTCGTCCAGGGGACCGTGACGGCGATCGAAAAGGACATGGCCGTCATCGACGTCGGCCTGAAGACCGAAGGCCGCGTGGCCATCAAGGAGTTCGGCGTCGGCCGCGACGCCCCGCTCAAGGTCGGCGACGTCGTCGAGGTCTATCTGGAGCGCGTCGAGAACGCGCTCGGCGAGGCCGTGCTGTCGCGCGACAAGGCGCGCCGCGAGGAGAGCTGGGTCAAGCTCGAGGTCGCCTTCAACGACAACCAGAAGGTCGAAGGCATCATCTTCAACCAGGTCAAGGGCGGCTTCACCGTCGACCTGCAGGGCGCGACCGCCTTCCTGCCGCGTTCGCAGGTGGACATCCGCCCGGTGCGCGACGTCGGCCCGCTGATGGGCACCCCGCAGCCGTTCCAGATCCTCAAGATGGACCGTCGCCGCGGCAACATCGTCGTGTCGCGCCGCACCGTGCTCGAAGAGTCCCGCGCGGAAATGCGCCAGGAGCTCGTCCAGAACCTCGAAGAGGGTCAGGTCATCGAGGGCGTGGTCAAGAACATCACCGACTACGGCGCGTTCGTGGACCTCGGCGGCATCGACGGCTTGCTGCACGTCACCGACATCGCGTGGCGCCGCGTCAATCACCCGACCGAGCTGCTGCAGATCGGCCAGCAGGTGAAGGTCAAGATCATCAAGATCAACCACGAGACGCACCGCATCTCGCTCGGCATGAAGCAGCTGCTCGACGATCCGTGGCAGGGCATCGAGGCCAAGTACCCGGCGGGCGCCAAGTTCACCGGCCGCGTCACCAACATCACCGACTACGGCGCCTTCGTGGAGCTGGAGCCGGGGATCGAGGGCCTGATCCACGTCTCCGAGATGTCGTGGACCAAGAAGAACGTCCATCCGGGCAAGATCGTCGCCACCTCGCAGGAGGTGGACGTGATGGTGCTCGAGGTCGATCCGGTGAAGCGCCGCATCTCGCTTGGCCTCAAGCAGGTCATGCAGAACCCCTGGGAGGCGTTCCTCGAACAGCACCCGGTCGGCTCCGAGGTCGAGGGCGAGGTCAAGAACAAGACCGAGTTCGGCCTGTTCCTGGGCCTCGACGGCGACGTCGACGGCATGGTCCATCTGTCGGATCTCGACTGGAACCGTCCGGGCGAGGTCATGATCGAGGAGTTCAAGAAGGGCGACATCGTCCGCGCTCAGGTCCTCGACGTCGACGTCGAGAAGGAGCGCATCTCCCTCGGCGTGAAGCAGCTCGGCGGCGACCCGTTCGTCGACACCACCGGCGAGATGCGCAAGGGCTCCGTCGTCACCTGCGAGGTCATCGAGGTGAAGGAGGGCGGCCTCGAGGTGAAGATCGCCGACACCGAGCTCACCGCCTTCATCCGCCGCGCCGATCTCGCCCGCGAGCGGGGCGACCAGCGTCCGGAGCGTTTCGCCGTCGGCGAGAAGTTCGACGCCCGCGTCACCCAGTTCGACAAGAAGGCGCACAAGATCGCCGTGTCGATCAAGGCGCTTGAGATCGCCGAAGAGAAGGAGGCCGTCGCGCAGTACGGCTCGTCCGACTCGGGCGCGTCTCTCGGCGACATCCTCGGCGCCGCGCTCAAGAAGCGCGACGAGAACTCGGACGACTGAGGCTGGGCGTTTCCGCCTGCAGCGACGCTGCCGGCGGAAACACCTGACGAAAATGCAGACTTCCGCGCTTCCGAGCGCGGGGGTCTGTCGTTTGCACGGCTGGCGCACAGGCTTCGAAGGTGCCGGAATTAGTTAGGATGCCCCGCCCCACAAACGAACCTTGACGATCGCGCTCCGCTCCGGAAGCGATGCGGCCAATGCCGCGCGCCGTTCTTCCGACTCAACCCAGACACTCTCCAATTGCACCAAGCTCGCGAGTGGTGCGAGGCTTACGACCTCCGTGCCCACGAGCCAGAGCGTCCGGAGGTTTTCGAGGCTAGTGATCGGCGCGAGGTCACTGATCTGCGTATGGTCAAGCGAGAGTGTCTCGAGTTTTTCGAGGCTTTTAATCGGCGCGAGGTCACTGATCCGCGTGCTGTCGAACCAGAGCGTTCGGAGACTTTTGAGCTCCCCAATCGATGAGAGATCGTCGATCTGCGTGTAATTGAGATAGAGAGCATCTAGGTTTTCGAGTCTCGCGAGCGGCGTGAGGTCGGTTATCTGCGTTTGCGAGAGATAAAGCGACTGTAGGTTTATAAGATTTCCGATCGGTGAGAGGTCTTTGGCGCGAGTGTTGCTTAGCCTGAGAGACTCAAGATCAACAAGATGTTCGATGGGCCTAAGGTCGCTGACCTGCGTATCCTCAAAATATAGTAGGACTAAATTCTTTAGCCCCGAAATAGGCGCAAGATCGTTGATGTGCGTGTTGTTAAGCCGAAGTGATTGAAGGTTAACAAGGCGCGCGAGCGGCGTCAGGTCGCTAACCTGTGTATGGTCGAGGTGGATTGAATTTAGATGCTCGAGATCTGCAATAGGCGCGAGGTCGCTGATCGGCGTACTGCTAAGTCTGAGCAATTGAAGGGCGCTAAGGTTGCGAATCGGCGCGAGGTCGCTGACCTGCGTGTCTTCCAGCATTAGCGACTCTAGATTCTCTAAGTTTGCAATCGGTGCTAGGTCGCTGACCTGAGTGCTATTGAAAGTAAGCGTTCGAAGGTTTTCGAGGCTTTTGATCGGTCCAAGGTCACTGACTTGCGTGTTGTCAATCCAGAGCGTCCGGAGGTTTTCGAGGCTTCTAATAGGCGCAAGGTCGCTGACTTGCGTGTTGTCTAGCCACAGCGTTCGGAGATTTTTGAGACTTCCAATCGGCGCGAGATCGTTAACATTAACTCCGTTAAGCGAGAGCGTCTCAAGTTTTTCGAGGCCTGCAATCGGTGCGAGTTCCTTGAACTGGGCACCATCTGCTGAGAGCGATTGGAGATTCCTGAGACGCGCAACTGGCGCGAGGTCACTGAGGTTTCTATCAGTAAAATTCAACTCAATGATCCACGGTCGCCAAGACGCTGGAGGTTCTCGGCCCGCCAATATCAGCCGATGCGCCTCATCCAGGTCGAAATCTGCGGGCGGATCCTGGGGTGACGATGCCGATGGAAAGGTCTTCTCGAACTCCTGGCTGGCGATGTCGGCTAATTTTCGTGCGAGGTCGAACATCGCGCCTACGCCTGTTCTCTGGAAATCATCCCAGGCGGTCCAGCAACGCTCCGCGATGTCGATACCGCGCCGCAGTCCGCGGAGCGACTTCGAAATCAGCGCGGGTGCTTTTTCGATGGCGACGGCGAAGCGTCGGCGCCAGACTTGGTTCCTGTCAGCCAGGCCGAATTCGGCCTTAGCAATTTCCGCCGTAGTCTCGACGTCACGGAACTGCCGCGCGGCGTCGTCAGCCGGTTTTGAATCCGGCCTTGCGAGATCGCGCACCGTCTCCCGGTTGGCGGCGGCTGATCGTTCGAGTTCTGCGGCAGCTTCATGTGCCGTGTCGACGAACGGAGCATCCGGAGCCGGTCCCATGATGGGCGGCAGTAACTCCTCGTCAAATTCTTCGTCCGCGGTCGCGGCCAGTTGATGCCGAGCCGTGCCGATCGCGAGGTAAAGGCGGCCGACGCGCTCGTCGATAAAGCCGTCGCGCGCGAAAGGTGCGAGCTCATCGCCAGTAGCTCGCGCCATATAGACGCGTCGGATCTCCCCGAGCCTCTCGTGTGCGTAGCGCAGCGGATCGCGCGCACCCTCGGCAGTGCCTTCCGGCAAAGCTGTCAGTGCCCTTGCTATTTCCTCCACCTGAGGCTTTGGAAATCCTTCTGGCATTTGGTTTACGGCGCGAAGCGCGTCGACCAGCCCCCGCGCGGCCTCAGCTACCTCTTCAAGTTCGGCAAGAAGCTCGGGTGGAGGTTTGGAATAGGGTAATGGCAAGGGCGGGGCTCCGTTCTGCATATCATCAGCTGCGGATGCACGAGCTTGCAACCCAGCTGGCAGTGGAGACGCGCCGCTTTCCACGAGACTCATGTTTCAAACCAGCGGCACCGCACGGCGCACTTCTCATCGCACGCTTAAGAAGGCCCGCGCGGGGAGTTCCGCGCGGGCCTTCGTCGTGCTACGCCGATGGTTCGACTGTCTTTTTGGTTCGGCAGCCGCTCTGATGCGAGCGGCCCGCGCCCCAAGAGATACGAACCGATGCCCCTCGACGCCGACGCGATTCTCGACCGCCGCTCGCTGCGCCGCCGCCTCGCCTTCTGGCGCATCGGCGCGCTCGTCCTCGTCGCCGCGGTCATCGTCGTCGCGGCGCTCGGCCTCAGCGGCCGCGGCGCGCCGGGCAAGCATGGCCCGCATATCGCCAAGGTCGCCGTCTCGGGCGTCATCTTCGACGACGAGAAGCGAACCAAGCTGCTCAAGGACCTCGCCAAGAGTGACGCCAAGGGCGTGATGCTCGTGGTCGACAGCCCCGGCGGCGGGGTGACGGCTTCGGAAGACCTGTACGAGGCGATCCGCGCGGTCGCGAAGGACCGCCCGGTCGTCGCCGTCGTCGGCACCGTCGCTGCCTCCGGCGGCTACATCGCGGCGATCGCCGCCGATCACATCGTCGCGCGCAAGACCTCGATCACCGGCTCGATCGGCGTGCTCGCGCAGTTCCCGAATTTCACCGGCCTGTTGAAGACCGTCGGCGTCGAGGTCGAGAGCATCAAGTCCTCGCCGCTGAAGGCGGCGCCGAACGGCGTCGAGCCGACGACGCCCGAGGCGCGCAAGGCGCTCGAGGCGCTGATCCTCGACAGCTACGACTGGTTCAAGGGGGTGGTGCGCGACCGCCGCAAGCTCGACGGGGCGGCGCTCGCGGGCGTGTCGGACGGGCGTATCTTCACCGGCCGGCAGGCGCTCGATCTCAAGCTGATCGACGAGATCGGCGGCGAGAAGGAAGCGCTGGCCTGGCTCGGCGCGAAGGGCGTCGACACCAAGCTTCCCGTGAAGGACTGGAAGCCGCGCAAGGGCTGGTTCGGAGAGGCGGACGCAGCGTCCGTCGCCGCCTTCGGCGCGGACGCGGTGGGCCTGCACGGCGTCGCCGACGGTCTTCGCCGAACGGGTAATACGCTTGTCCTTGACGGTGTTTTGGCGCTCTGGCACCCTTCTCTGTAAAATAATCGGTCAGGAATACTTGTAGTCTACGGGGCGTATTCTTCGATCGAAGGGGAGCGATCAATGATCAAATCAGAACTCGTCACGAAGATCGCCACGATGAATCCGCACCTTTATCAGCGGGACGTCGAAAACATCGTCAACGCGATCCTCGACGAGATCATCGACGCCATGGCGCGGGGCGACCGGGTCGAGCTGCGCGGCTTCGGCGCCTTCTCGGTCAAGGCGCGCCCGGCCCGCGTCGGGCGGAACCCGCGCACCGGCGAGCACGTTTCGGTCGACGGCAAGGTCGTGCCGTTCTTCAAGACGGGCAAGGAGATGCGCGTGCGTCTCAACAAGGACGAGGAGGGCGCCTCGGCATGAGGTTCCGCAAGTTCCTGGCCGCGCTTGTCGGGCTGCCGCTGGCGCTCGCCTTCGTGCTGTTCGCGGTGGCGAACCGCCAGTCCGTGACGCTCGGCTTCGACCCGTTCTCGCCCGAGGCGCCGGCGCTGTCGCTGTCGCTTCCGCTGTTCGCGGTCGTCCTGATCTCGCTGATGATCGGCGTCGCCGTGGGCGGCTGCGCGGCGTGGCTGAGGCAGGGCAAGCATCGCAAGGTGGCCAAGCGCCGCCGCCAGGAGATCGACCGCCTCGAGACCGAGATCGAGACCGCCCGCCGCGAAGCCGCCGCCGCACGGCGCAGCAGCGCCGCGGCGCTCCCCGCGCCGACGTCGCAGAGGGCGGCGTAGGGGGCGGCGTAGGGGGCGTGGGCATTGTCCCGGCTCAAGGCCGGGACAAGAAACGAGCGTCGGCTTCCATCTGCCCGAACGTCGAGAAATCGAGGCGCGATCCCTCCCCTTGCAAAGGGGAGGGCAGGGTGGGGATTGAGCTGAAAAAGGGTGCTGCGCTTCGGCGTGGAGCTCGGTTCTGACGCCATCCCCACCCTTACCCTCCCCTTGGCAAGTGGAGGGAGGCGGCCGACGGATCGAGCTCCGCTCTAGCGGTTTGGCGGCCAGCTCCGAAGTTCGGCGATGCGTTCAAGGACGTCGCGGCGCCGTTCGGCCGGAAGGGGACGAAGCATCTGCGACATGTACCGCGCGTCGTCGTCGAACAGCACAAGCGCATGTCGTTCGAGACGCGGATGCAGCAGGACGAGGTAGGTCCGGCCGATCGTCACGTTGAGCTTCCCGCCATATCGCACGACGAGATCGACGTCTCTGCCGAACTCGCGAAAATGAAACGTCAGCTCGTTGCGACGGATCCCGTTGTGGTCCGGCCAGTCGAGGCGGACCTTCTTGAGCTCGCCGCCGACCGCGCGCCCAAAGTGGATGGGCATCAGATAATCGAGCAGCGGCACGCCGAAGGCGACGGCCGGCAGGATCGCGAGCCCGACGATCAGGCCGGCGAAGTACCGGCTGTCGCCGGTGTGAAGCGCCCAGAAGATGATGAAGCAGCAGACGCCTACCAGCAGGAGCGCCCGGGGCCAGGCGATGCGGAGCAGTTCGGCGACCAGATCGAATCGCCCGCGCCTGATCAGGAACATCAGGTCGCGATACGCGTAATCGAAGTAGTCCATGCTCGCCGTCAGCCAGCCTCGCCGCGCGAACAGCCCGGCTCGATCCACTCCACCGCCAGCTTGGCGAGGATCGTCAGCAGCGCGATGCCGGCTAGCACGGTCGCGGCGGCGAAGGCCCCGGCGGCGTTGTAGTCCTGATAGAGCAGCTCGATCTGCAGCGGCAGCGTGTTGGTGACGCCGCGGATCGAGCCGGAGACGACCGAGACCGCGCCGAACTCGCCCATGACGCGCGCGTTCGTGAGCACGACGCCGTAGAGCAGCGCCCAGCGGACGTTCGGCAGGGTGACGCTCCAGAGCGTGCGCCAGCCCGAGGCGCCGAGCGAGATCGCCGCCTCCTCCTCGTGGGTTCCCTGCGCCTGCATCAGCGGCAGGATTTCTCTCGCGACGAAGGGGGCGGTGACGAACAGGCTCGCCAGCACGATCGCCGGATAGGCGAACATCACCTTGATCCCGGCGTCCTGCAGCATCGGGCCGAACCAGCCCTGCGCCCCGTAGACGAACAGATAGGCGACGCCCGCGACGATCGGCGAGATCGAGAACGGGAGCTCGACCAGCGCCGTCAGGAGGCCCTTGCCGCGGAATTCGAACTTCGCGATGGCGTAGGCGGCGGCGATACCGAAGGCGGTGTTGATCGGCACCGCGAGCAGCGCGGTCGCGACGGTGAGCCAGATCGCGTGGCGCGTGTCGGGGGTGGACAGGTTGGCCAGGTAGGTGGTCAGGCCGAGCTTCAGCGCCTCGTAGAAGATCACGGCGAGAGGGCCGATGATCACGACCAGGGTGGCAAGGGTGACCAAGGAGATGATCACCGTCTTCGCGACGGGCCCGTCGCCGATCCGCGCGCGAGCCATCACTCGCCGTCCCGCATGTAGCGCAGGTGCCAGAGCTGGATGGCGTTGACGATCAGCAGCATGGTGAAGGCGGCCGCCAGCATCACCACGGCGATCGCCGCGGCGCTCTGGTAGTCGTATTCCTCGAGCCGGATGAAGACGAGAAGCGCAGCGATTTCAGTGCGGAAGGGCTGGTTGCCGGCGATGAAGACGACGGCGCCGAACTCCCCGAGCGAGCGCGCGAAGGCGAGGCTGCAGCCGGCGAGGAAGGCCGGGAAGATCGCGGGGAAGACGACGCTGGCGAAGGTTCTGACGGGCCCGGCGCCAAGCGTCGCTGCGGCCTCCTCGGTCTCCTCCGACAGATCCTCCAGCACCGGCTGCACCGACCGGACGACGAAGGGAACCGAGGTGAACGCCATCGCGGCCATGATTCCGAGCGGCGCATACGCGACTTTTATCCCAAGCGGATCAAGCAGTTGGCCGTACCATCCATTGGCCGCGAACAGCGCCGTCAGCGCGACGCCCGCGACCGCCGTCGGCAGCGCGAACGGCACGTCGACCAGCGCGTCGAGCACCCGCTTTCCCGGGAACTCGTAGCGCGCCAGCACCCAAGCGAGCGCGAGCCCGAACACCGCGTTGAACGCCGTCGCCCCGAGCGCCGAAAGCCCCGTGATCCTGAAAGAGGCGAGCGCGCGCGGGCTCGTCACGACCGCCAGGAACTGGGCCCAGCCGAGCCCCGCCGACTGCCAGACGAGCGCCGTCAGCGGCAGCAGCACGATCACGCCGAGATAGGCGAGGGTGCAGCCGAGAGCGAGGCGGAATCCGGGAAGAACGGTGCGGGACATGCGGGGCTTCAAACAGGCGTCGTCCCGGACGACGCGTCAGCGCCGAGCCGGGACCGTGTTCAGGTTCAGGCCTTATACGGAGAGAGATCCGAGATCGCGACCCTGACAATCTTGTCCCGGTCTTGAGCCGGGACCCAGACGCGCTCGGTTGGCTGAGTAGCGCAGGCGACCGGGGCCAGTCGAAACGAGCATCCGTCGTGGTTCTGGGTCCCGGCTCAAGGCCGGGACAAGGGCGCCTACCGGCCCGCGAACACCTGGTCGAGCTTGCCGCCGGACGAGAAGTGGACCTCGTTGGCCTTCTTCCAGCCGCCGAAGACGTCGTCGACCTTCAGCAGTTCGACCTTGGGGAAGCGGTCCTTGTTGGCGAGCATGGTCTGCTCGTCGCGCACCCGGTTGTTGAAGGAGGCGATGATCTGCTGGCCTTCGCCCGAATAGAGGAAGTTCAGGTAGTCGGTCGCGATCCTGGTCGAGCCGCGGCGCGCCGCGACCTTCTCCACGACGGCGACCGGGAACTCCGCGAGCAGGCTGACCGGCGGCACCACGACGTCGACCTTGTCCGCGCCGTACTCTTTCTTCACCGCCGCCGTCTCGGCCTCGAAGGTGACCAGCACGTCGCCGATCTGACGCTCCACGAAGGTCGTGGTCGAGCCGCGGCCGCCGGTGTCGAACACCGGCACATTCTCCAGCAGCTTCTTGACGAAGGCGTCGGCCTTGGCCTCGTCGCCATTGTTGACCCTCAGCGCGTAGGCGTAGGCCGCGAGATAGGTGTAGCGGGCGTTGCCCGAGGTCTTCGGGTTCGGGAACACGACCTTCACGTCGTCGCGGATCAGGTCGTCCCAGTTCTTGACGTTCTTGGGGTTGCCGGCGCGCACCACGAAGGCGGGCAGCGAGTAGTAGGGCGAGGCGTCGTTCGGAAAGCGCTTCTTCCAGTCGGCGGCGACGAAGCCGCCCTTGTCGACCAGCGTCTGGACGTCGAGCTCCTGGTTGAAGGTGACGACGTCGGCCTCGAGCCCTTCGAGAATCGCGCGGGCCTGCTTGGAGGTGCCGGCGTGGCTCTGGTTGACCGTGAGCTCCTTGCCGGTCTTGGCCTTGACCTGCTCGGAATAGGCCTTGTCGACCGCGGCGTAGAGCTCGCGGCCGATGTCGTAGGAGACGTTGAGGATCGTGTTCGGCTCCTGCGCGGCGGCGGGAACGGTCGTCAGCGCGGCGAGGCCGAAGGCGAGGGCGGCGCGGCGCAGGAAATGGGCTTGCATGGGTAGGCGCTCCGGAAAGCCGGGCGCTCGCCCGGCCACGCCGTTGTCTAGTCTCCCGCGTCCCGAAACGCAACGAACCACATCTCAAAATACGTATTTGTGTAAATAAACGAAACTAGGCTGTGTAATTGGCGATGGACGCCTGGCGCCCCACATGTCATTCGGTCGTCATCTTACGCCGGGGGCCAATCGCGTGACCATCGAAGTCAAGATCTGCGGCCTTTCGACGGAGGCGACGCTCGACGCGGCGCTTGGCGCCGGCGCGGATATCGTCGGGCTCGTGTCCTTCCCCAAGAGCCCGCGGCACGTCGCGCCGGAACAGGCGGCGACGCTCGCCGAGCGCGCGCGTGGCAAGTCCCGCGTGGCGCTCCTGACGGTCGACGCCGACGACGCGTTGATGGCCGATCTCGTCTCCGCCGTCGCGCCCGACATACTCCAGCTCCACGGCGCCGAGCCGGCGCAGCGGATCGAGCGGCTGAGGACGCTCTACGGCCGCGAAATCTGGAAGGCCGTTCCGATTTCCGTCGCGGACGATCTCGCCGCCGCCGAGCCCTACTGGGAGACGGCGGACCGCGTGCTGTTCGACGCCAAGCCGCCGAAGGGGGCCATGCTTCCGGGGGGCAACGGCGTCGCCTTCGACTGGAACCTGATCGCCGGCCTTGACCCCAAGCGCCGCTTCGTGCTTTCCGGGGGTCTCACGCCTGAGACCGTAGGAGATGCGGTCAGGGCGACCCGCGCGCCGGCCGTCGACGTCTCGTCAGGGGTCGAAAGCGCGCCGGGGATCAAGGAGCCGGACCTGATCGCGGCGTTCGTCCGCGCGGCCCGCTCCGCCTGAGCCTTGAGGAAAGTCGACCCGTGACGGCCCAGCCGCAGCTGAACTCGTTCCGCACCGGGCCCGACGAGCGTGGCCGCTTCGGCATCTTCGGCGGCCGCTTCGTCGCCGAGACGCTGATGCCGCTGATCCTCGATCTCGAGGAGGCCTATGAGGACGCGCGGAAGGACCCGGCCTTCAAGGCCGAGATGGAGTCTTACCGCACGCACTACATCGGCCGACCGAGCCCGCTCTACTTCGCGGAGCGGCTGACCGAGCATCTCGGCGGCGCGAAGGTGTACCTCAAGCGCGAGGAGCTGAACCACACCGGCTCCCACAAGGTGAACAACGTGCTCGGCCAGATCCTGCTGGCCAAGCGCATGGGCAAGAAGCGCATCATCGCCGAGACGGGCGCGGGCCAGCACGGCGTCGCGACCGCCACCCTCTGCGCGCGCTTCGGGCTCGAATGCATCGTCTTCATGGGCGCGGTCGACGTCGCCCGGCAGGCCCCGAACGTGTTCCGCATGAAGATGCTGGGCGCCGAGGTGGTGCCGGTGCAGTCCGGCGCTAAGACGCTGAAGGACGCCATGAACGAGGCGCTGCGCGACTGGGTGACCAATGTCGCGACGACCTTCTACTGCATCGGCACGGTCGCCGGCCCGCACCCCTACCCGGCGATGGTGCGCGACTTCCAGTCGGTAATCGGCGACGAGACGAAGGCGCAGATGCTGGAGATGGAGGGGCGGCTCCCCGACAGCCTGTTCGCCTGCGTCGGCGGCGGCTCCAACGCCATGGGTCTGTTTCACCCGTTCCTCGACGACAAGGAGGTCGAGATCTACGGCGTCGAGGCGGCCGGCTTCGGCCTCTCCAACCTCAACGCGGCCTCGATCGCGGGCGGGCGTCCGGGCGTGCTGCACGGCAACCGCACCTACCTGCTGATGGACGGCGACGGGCAGATCGAGGAGGGCCATTCGATCTCGGCCGGGCTCGACTATCCCGGCATCGGCCCGGAGCACGCCTGGCTGAACGACATCGGCCGCGTGACCTATCTGTCCGCGACCGACGACGAGGCCGTCGAGGCGTTCCAGGTCCTGTCGAAGCTCGAGGGCATCATCCCGGCGCTTGAGAGCGCCCACGCCATCGCCAAGGTGCTGGAGCACGCGCCGGCCAAGCCGAAAGACCACCTGATGGTCGTCAACCTGTCGGGCCGCGGCGACAAGGACGTGCCCCAGATGGCCGAACGGCTGGGGACGAGCCTGTGACCGCCCGCATCGACGCCCGCTTCAGGCTCGCCGCCTCCGAGAACCGCGCCGCGCTCGTGACCTTCGTCACGGCCGGCGATCCGGACCACGCGACCTCGCTCGAGATCGTCCGGGCGCTGCCGGGGGCGGGCGCCGACGTGATCGAGCTCGGCATGCCCTTCACCGACCCGATGGCCGACGGTCCGGCGATCCAAGCCGCGGGCCTGCGCGCGCTGAAGGGCGGGGAGACGCTGCACAAGACGCTCGACCTCGTGCGTGAGTTTCGCAAGAGTGACGACGCAACGCCGATCGTCCTGATGGGCTACTACAACCCGATCTACATCTATGGCGTCGACGCCTTCCTGGCCGATGCGAAGGGGGCGGGCGCCGACGGGCTGATCGTCGTCGACCTGCCGCCGGAGGAGGACGAGGAGCTGTGCATCCCGGCGCTTGCCGCCGGGCTCGCCTTCGTGCGCCTCGCGACGCCGACCACGGATGACGCGCGGCTGCCGGCGGTGCTGAAGAACACGGCAGGCTTCGTCTATTACGTCTCGATCGCGGGCGTCACGGGCGCCGCGACGCCGGACTTCAACGTCGTCTCGTCGGCCGTCGCGCGCCTGAAGAAGCACACGAGCCTTCCGATCGCGGTCGGTTTCGGCGTGAAGACGCCCGAGCACGCGGCGGCGATCGCGGCAGGCGCGGACGGCGTCGTCGTCGGCTCGGCGCTGGTCGACGCCGTCAAAAGCTCGCTCGACGGCGAGGGCCGCGCCACTCCAAAGACCGTGTCCGCCGTGACCGATCTCGTGTCCGCGCTCGCCGCGGGCGTTCGCCGCGGCCGCGCGGCGGCTTGACGATCGCGCATTCGGGAGCGAAGGCTCACCCCCCATGAACTGGCTCGTCAACGTCGTCCGCCCGAAGATCAATTCGCTGTGGGAGCGCAAGGCCGCGCCCGCGGCCGAAAACCTCTGGATCAAGTGTCCGGAGACCGGCCAGCTCGTCTTCCACAAGGACGTCGAGGCCAACGACTGGGTGATCCCCGGCTCCGGCTATCACCTCCGGATGGGCGCGAACCAGCGCCTCGCCGCGACGCTGGACCCCGGCTACCAGGAGATCGCGCTCCCCGAGGTCGCGCAGGATCCGCTCAAGTTCCGCGACGAAAAGAAATACGCCGACCGCCTGAAGGACGCCCGCGCCAAGACCTCGATGCAGGATGCGGTGAAGGTCGCGACCGGGACGATCGACGGCGCGCCGGTCACGGTCGTCGTGCAGGACTTCGAGTTCATGGGCGGCTCGCTCGGCATGGCTGCGGGCGAGGCGATCGTGAAGGGCCTTGAGACCGCGGCCGAGCGCGGCACGCCGCTCATCCTGTTCGCGGCCTCCGGCGGCGCGCGCATGCAGGAGGGCATCCTGTCGCTGATGCAGATGCCGCGCACGACCGTCGCGGTGCAGATGCTTCGCGAGGCGAGGAAGCCCTACATCGTCGTCCTGACCAACCCGACGACCGGCGGCGTCACCGCCTCCTACGCCATGCTCGGCGACATCCACATCGCCGAGCCCGGCGCGCTGATCGGCTTCGCCGGCCCGCGCGTCATCGAGCAGACCATCCGCGAGAAGCTGCCGGCGGGCTTCCAGCGGTCCGAATACCTCAAGGACCACGGCATGGTCGACATGGTGGTGCATCGCAAGGACATGCGCGCCACCCTCGGCCGGATCTGCCGCCTGCTCGCCTCCAAGCCGCGCTCTCAGCGCCTCCCGTCGCCGGATCCCGCCTCCAACGAGGCGGAGGCCGCGCTCGCCCACGCGTGAGCGCGCTTCCCGACCGCGGTCCCGACATGCGCCAGAGCGACGCCTATCTGGAGCGATTCCTCGCGCTCCATCCGAAAGAGATCGACCTCTCGCTCGGCCGCATCGAACGGCTGCTGGGCGAGCTCGGCGATCCGCACAAGGCGATGCCGCCTTGCGTCCAGATCGCCGGCACCAACGGCAAGGGTTCGACCACTGCGTTCCTGAGGGCGATGCTCGAGGCCGCCGGCAAGCGCGTCCACGTCTACACCTCGCCGCATCTCGTGCGCTTCCACGAGCGCATCCGGCTCGGCGGCAGGTTCGTAGACGAGGACCGGCTGGCGGCGACCTTCGAGGAGGTCGAGCGGGTCAACGGCGGCCGCGCCATCACGCTGTTCGAGATCACGACGGCGGCCGCGATGATGCTGTTCGCGCGCGAGCCGGCCGACGTGCTGCTGCTCGAGGTCGGGCTCGGCGGCCGCTACGACGCGACCAACGTCGTCGAGAAGCCAATCGCGAGCGTGATCACGCCGGTCAGCCTCGATCACCAGAAGTTTCTGGGCGACGACATCTCTGCCATCGCTCACGAGAAGGCCGGCATCCTGAAGGCGCTGACGCCGGCCGTGATCTCCCGGCAGGACCCCGACGCGCTCGCCGCGATCGAGCGCGAGGCCGCGCGCGTCGGCGCGCCGCTCATCGTGTCGGGACAGGACTGGCAGGCGCGCGAGGAGCGCGGACGGCTCGTCTTCGAGGACGGCGACGGCCTGCTCGACCTTCCGCTGCCGCGTCTCGTCGGCCGCCACCAGATCGAGAACGCCGGCGCCGCCGTCGCGGCGCTGCGCGCGACGCCCGCGCTTGCGACGCCCGTCGCGGCCATCGAGCAGGGCCTCGGCCTGGTCGACTGGCCGGCGCGCATGCAGCGCCTCGCCTCGGGCCGCCTGCCGGAGCTGCTGCCGGCGGGCTCCGAGCTCTGGCTCGACGGCGGCCACAATCCGGACGGCGGCCGCGCCATCGCCTCCACGCTCGCCGAGCTCGACGAACGGTCGTCGAAGCCGATCGTGCTCGTGGTCGGCATGCTGAACACCAAGGATTCGGACGGCTTCCTCGAAGCCTTCGCGGGCCTGGCCGGGCGGGTCTACGGCGTGCCGATCCGCTCGTCCGCCGCCGCGCGCACGCCCGACGAGGTGGTCTCGGCCGCCGAGCGCGCAGGGCTCGCGGCCGAGACGAGCGATTCGATCGAGGAGGCGCTCGGCAAGATCTCGCGCGCCGCCGGACCGACCCCGCCGCGTGTGCTGATCACCGGCTCGCTCTACCTTGGCGGCGAGGCGCTCGCCGCGAACGGCACGCCGCCGGGCTAAAGGCTCACTCGGTCGAGAGCTTCGCTTCGGCGATCAGCCTGCCCCATTTCTGCGCCTCGCTCGCCTGCAGCGCCTTGGCCTCCTCGATCGAGGAGCCGATCGGCGTGAAGCCGAGCTCGGCGAGCCTGCCCGCGACCGCCTGCGACTTCACCCCGGCTGCGACGACGCCGTTGAGCCTGGCGACGACCTCGTCCGGCGTCTTCACTGGGGCGAGAAGCGGGTACCAGCCGTCGAGCTCGTAGCCCGCGACGCCGTCCTCCGCGACGGTCGGCAGGTTTTCCCAGCCCTTCGCGCGGGTCTTGCCCGTCGTCGCCAGCGCGACGACGCGGCCGTCGTCCACCAGCTTGCGGGCGACGAGCGGGCTGATGAAGCTCATGTCGATCCGGCCGGCGATCAGGTCGACGACCACCTCGCTCGTACCCTTGTAGGGAATGTGGGCGATCTCGGCGCCGGCCATGCTCTTGAACAGCTCGCCGCCGAGATGGAGCGTCGTTCCGACGCCGGACGAGCCGTAGCTCAGCGCGCCGGGCTTCGATTTCGCGAGCGCGACGAGGTCCTTGACGGACTTCGCCTCGAAATCCTTGCGCACGGCGAGGATCGAGGGGCCGCCTGTGACGTTCGAGACCGGCCGCAGGTCCTCGACGCGGTAGGGCGACTGGCGCTGGAGCAGCGGCTGGGTGACGAAGCTGACGCCGGACGGCAGGACCAGCGTGTAGCCGTCGGGCTCGGCCCGCGCCGTGGTGCTGACGCCGAGCGCGCCGCCGGCGCCGGGGCGATTCTCGACGATCGCCTGCGAGCCGAAGGCGTCGCTCAGGATCTGGCCGACGAGGCGCCCGATGATGTCGTTGGGGCCGCCCGGCGGAAACGGCACGACGACGGTGACATTGCGCTCGGGATAGGCGGCGAGGGCCGGCCGGACCGACGCCGCGAGCGCGCCGCCGGCCGCGAGAGCCAGAGCCTCCCGTCGCGAGAAACCACGGACATCGGTCACGCCGGCCTCCTGGGATGTCAGACTGAACTATCCCAAGGTCTAGGGCGCTGCGCCGCCTGTGCGAGGGGCGCGGGTGCGCCTGCGTTCAGGGAAGGCGCGCTGCGACGAGGTTCCGCAGCCGTCGTCCGGCCATCACCGCCTGCAGTCCGCCGTTCATAACGGCGAGACGCAGGCCCGTCCGTCCCATGCTCCGCGCGCCGCGCTTCACCAGCTTCGCGACCTCCGGAACGCGCATCAGCGCGTCGGCGTCGTAATAGTCCCAGGCTTCCGGCTCGGAGGAAAACAGCCGCTCGCCCGTCGGCCACGGACGGAAATGCGCCCCGGCCAGTTCGAACAGTTCGGTCTGCAGCCTCTCGTAGTGAGCCGTGTCGCGCGACACGGCGAGCTTGCGCCGCGCGCTTCCCCCGCGCTCGCGGATGGTGGCGACGATCTCCTCGCGGTCCTGCGGCGAAAACAGCAGGCGGACCGCGTCGCCGACGTCGAGGCGTCCCGGCGTGCTGGCGTAGCCGCCGACCGTCGACAGCAGGCGGAGAAACTCGGTCGCCTCCAGCGGCTGCCGGGCGTTGGCCGAGGCCGCGGTCGGCGCGACGCCGTCGAGCGACAGGGCCTCGCTGGCGAAGGCCGAATAGAGGTCGAGCCCGCGTCCGGCGATCTCGTCATAGAGCAGGATCGTGAAATCGGCCGCGTCCTGCCGCAGGTGCGGCCTGAGGTCCCTGAGCGGATTGAGCAGACGCGAGCGAGCCGGATCACGCATGTGCCGCGCAAGGAACCGCGGCAGCGGCTCGGCCCCGCCGAGCTTGACCGACTGCGCCCACATCGAGCGGACGACCGACATCGGGTCGCGCAGCACATAGACGATGCGGAGCTCGCGCTTCCCGAACATCCGCGCGAGCGCCGAGACCTGCCGGGGACGCCAGCGCCGGAAGCCCTCGGCCGACAACAGGACGTTGAGCCGCCTCGCTTCGGCTTCGCGCGCGGCGGCGGCGACGTCGTCGAAGACGCGCCCGGCGCCGGCCATGATCTGGTCCGCGTGCTCGACGATCTCGTGGTGAGCGAGCGCCGTCCTGACGCCGAGCACGGGATAAAGCCAGCCTCGCTTCAGCAGCTCAGCGCGCTGCTGCTTGAAGTTGGCTTGGAGATAGGTCGTGCCGGTCTTGTGCGGCCCGACGTGGAGAACGAGCATTCCGGCCAGGATCTCGGTGATCGCCCGGTCGCCGTCTTAGCACCGGCGGGGCGGAGGCTCAAAGGCCGGCGCCGCGCGACCGTGGAGACGAAAAGAGAAAAGGCCCCCGACACGGGTCGGAGGCCTTTCACGTTCACACCCCGTCGCCGGCCACGCCGGCGGACGGTTCGCTTCAGACCGAGGTCTCGATCCAGCTGACGAGCTTGGACTTCGGCGCGGCGCCGCGCTGGGTCGCGACGTGCTCGCCGCCCTTGAACATCATCAGCATCGGAATCGCCGAGATGCCGAACTTGGTCGCGGTCTCGGGGTTCTCGTCGACGTTGAGCTTCACGATCTTGACCTTGCCGGCCATCTCCTCGGAGATCTCCTCGAGCGCCGGGCCGATCGCGCGACAGGGGCCGCACCATTCGGCCCAGAAGTCGACGACGACGGGCTCGGCCGAGTTCAGGACCTCGGCCTGGAAGGTGGAGTCTGAAACCTTGGCGGTCGCCATGGGAGTTGCCTTTCTCGAGCGGGCGGCGCGCGGGGGTCGTGGCCGCTCCTGATGTTGGCCGAAAGGTATGGACGCCCCCGGGGAGCGTCAAGCAATGGCGGGCGCGGCGAGGGCCACCTCGTCGATCCGCGGCGCCGCGGTCCACAGGATCGCGGCCCGGACCGGGCGGTCGGGCCAGATTTCCGCGACGAGTTCCGCATAGGCCTCGAGTTGCGCCCGATAGGCCGGCGGGACGGGCGCGCCCGGCGCCGGCGGGAAGCGGTCGGTCTTGTGGTCGACGATCAGCACGCTGTCCTTCGTGACGGCGAGGCGGTCGATCCGGCCGGACACCGGCCGGCCGTCCCTCAGATTGCCGACGATCGGAACCTCGCCCCGGCTGCCCGGACCGAACACCGCCGCGAAGGCGGGATCCTCGACGATCGCAAGGGCGGATTTCGCGAGCATCAGGACGGCGTCCACCCCGAACGCCTCCGCGCCGCTGGCGGCGATGTGGGCGGCCGCCTCTCCGCGGCGCTCCGGAGGAACGTCCGGCAGCGCCTTCAGAAGGCGATGCAGCAGCACGCCGCGCAGGCGCGCCATGTCTGCTCCGGGACCGGATGCGAAGGACTGCGCCTGCCCGTCCTCGGCCAGGATCGCGGAGGGCGACAGCGGCCGGCCCGGCGCGGCCTCGTGCGGCGCGGGCGCGAACAGCCAGTCCGGCTCCGGCGGAACGGGCGCCGGCGCTGCGATCTCCTCCGCGGGCGGGACGATCGAGCCCGAGGCGAGCCGCAGGATCGGTTCGCCGCCATGACGCTCGATGGTGTCGACGTTGGGCGCGCCGGCCATCGCCTCCGCCACGAGGTCGTACCAGGCGCCTTCGGGGCGCGACTTGCCGACGTCGTGGCCGCATACGACCAGCCTGTCCTTCGCCCGCGTCATGGCGACGTAGAGCAGGCGGCGATGCTCGCCCTGCGCCTTGGCGAGCATGTCCGCCCGGGCGGCGGCGAGCGCCGGCGGATCGTCGTCCTTGCGGCCGGCCCAGACCGGGATCGGCGCGGCGTCGTGGCCGGCGTGCGGCCGCGGCAGCATGATCAGCGCGGGCGCCCGCCCGGAGGCCGCGCCGCAGGTGTCGGCGAGCACCACCATGCCGGCCTCGAGGCCCTTGGCGCCGTGGACGGTCATCACCCGCACCTCGCCCGAGGAGACGTCGAGGTCGCGCTTGATCTCGGCGGGCGCCGCCCGCATCCAGTGCAGGAGGGCCGGCAGGCTCGGCGGATGGGTTCGCGAGAACTCCTGCGCGAGGTCGAGAAAGGCGTCGAGCGGGTCGTCGACCTCGTGGCCGAGCCGCGCCCGGAACGCCCGCCTGCCGCCCGCCGCCAGCGCATGGGCGTAAAAGTCGAACGGCGAGCGCCGCGCTGCCTCGCGAGCATAGGCCCGGAATCTCTCGGCCGCGGCCGCCGCGCGTGGCGGGCCGTCGGCGAGGGCGTCGACCAGCCGGCCCTCGCGGCGCGGGGCGACCGCCATCAGGTCTTCGTCGGCCAGGCGGAAGAGCGGTCCCTTCAGCGCGCAGGCGAGCGCGAGATCATCGTCCGGCGTGACGATCGCGTCGCCGAGCGCGACGAGGTCCATGACCGCGATGTGCTCCCCGACGACCAGCCGGTCGGCGCCGGCGACCGGCACCTGGCGGCGCTTCAAGGCGCGCAGGATCGCCTCGAACAACGCCTTTCGCTGGCGCACGAGGATCAGGATCTCGCCGGGCGGATGCCGGCCGGCGACGATCTCGGCCTGCACGTCCTCGGCGATCGCCTCCGCGAGGCGCACGACGGCGCTCGCCGGGTTCACCCGGTCAAACGGCGCGTCCCAGGCCTCCTCGGCGTAAGCGGCCTCCTCGGCCGCCACGATCGGCCAGAGCTCGACCGAGCCCGCTTCGCCGGCGCGGGTCGTCGTGTGCATGGTGCCGGCGTCGTCGAAGGTGAGGCCCCGTCGCGCGGCCTCGCGCCCGAACACCAGGTCGACGCCGTCGAGCACCGCCTTCGCCGAGCGGAAGCTCTCGGTGAGCGGGACGACGCGGAAATCGAGGTCGACGGCGTGATGGCCGGCCTCGAAGTGGCGGCGGCTCTCGCCGAAGGCGGCGGGCTCGGCGCCCTGGAACGAGAAGATCGACTGCTTCTCGTCGCCCACCGCGAAGACGGTGCGGCCGACGCCCGGACGCGCGCCCGCGCCGGCGAGAAAGTCCTCGGTCAGGCGCTTGACGATGTCCCACTGCTCGGGCGCGGTGTCCTGCGCCTCGTCGACCAGCACATGGTCGAGCCCGCCGTCGAGCTTGAACAGCACCCAGGCCGCGTCGGCGCGCGACAGCAGCGCGCGGGTTCGGCTGATCAGGTCGTCATAGTCGAGCAGCCCGCGCGCCGACTTCGCCGCGGCGTAGGCCTGGATCGCGGCGTCGGCGAGCGTCAGCAGCGCATGGCTGCGCTCGACGATCGCGAGCGCGCGGATCCGGGCGGTCAGGTCGCCGATGCGCGCGAGCTCCGCGTCGAGCGTTCCGGCGAGGACGGGCGCGCGCTTGCGCGTCGCGGCGGTGACGATCGAGGCGCGCGGCTTGCCGGCGGCGGTGAGGAAGGCGGAGAGGTAGCCGTCGCGACGAGCGGCGTCGCTGGCCGCGGCCGACGCTCGCGAAAAACAGGCGCCGATCTTGGCGTCGTTGGCCGAGCCGAGCGCGAGCTCCGCCGCGACCGCCGGCCATTCGGTCTCGGCGATCCCTTCGGCGAGGATCGCGGCTTCCAGCGCCGCGACGCTGTCGGAGGGATCAAGCTCGAACATCGCGCGCAGTTCGCGGGCCGCGCCGTCCGGATCGTCGATCCCGTCGCTCGTCAGCAGTTTCCGGATGGCGTCGCGCTCCGCCACCGCCTCGGCGAGCGCGCCGTCGATCGTCATCTCGGCGGTCCGCGCGGCGAGGCCCGCGAGCGCCCGACCGATCGCGCTGCCGGGCGCGCGAGCGGCGGTCGCCAGCACCTCTGCGCGCGCCTGCGCCATCAGCTCGGCCTGGTCGCGCTCGTCGAGCTCCGAAAATCCGGCGGCGACGTTCGCCTCGAACGGGAACTGGTGTAGCAGCCGGCCGCAAAAGGCGTGGATCGTGTAGATCTTCAGCCCGCCCGGCGTCTCCAGCGCCCGCGCGAACAGCTTGCGGGCGCTCGCCAGCCGGCCTGCGTCCGGCCGCGCGCCGTCGAGCTCCGCAAGTTCGTCGGCGAGGCGCTCGTCGGAGGTCGTCGCCCAGCGGCGCAGCCGCTCGACCACCTTGTTCTGCATGTTGACGGCGGCCGCCTTGGTGAAGGTCAGGCAGAGAATCCGGGACGGATCGGCCCCCGCGAGCAGCAGCCGCACGACGCGCTGGACCAGCACATAGGTCTTGCCCGAGCCGGCGTTGGCCGACACCCAGGCCGACCGCGACGGGTCCGAGGCCAGCGCCTGCCGGTCGCGGGTGAGGACGGAGGGGCCGGTCATTCCTCGCCTCCCTCGCTCGCGCCGCCGGTCGCGGACCATTCCTTGACCCGCGCGAGATGGGCGTAGGGGCCTTCCGGCCGGGCCAGAAACTTCGGGTGCGACAGCGAGCGATAGGGTTCGGTCTCGTCCTCGAAGCGGTCGACCACCGCCTTGAAGCGGGCGAGCGCCGCCGCGGCGATCTCGTCGGGCGCGGAATCCTTGTCGCGGATGTCGACGATCTCGCCCGCCGGGTCGCGGCCGACGAGCTTGACGAGCGCGAGCTCAGAAACGGGACCGCGTCCGGCCTTGGCGAAGCCGCCCTCGCGCAGGATCGCGCCTTCGAGCGGCAGCTGCGGCGCAAAGCCCGCCAGCGCCTGCTTCACCGTCGGCGTGCCGCCGGTCTTGTAGTCGAGCAGCGCGAAGGAGCCGTCATTCAGCGCGTCGATGTGGTCGGCGCGGGCGGTCAGGCGGAAGGCGCGGCCGGCTTTGGTCCCGAATTCGACCAGGCCGTCGAGCTCGACCTGCGAGGCGTCCACCGTCTCCGATCGGCCGCGATGGAAGCCGAGCGTCCAGTCCGCGATGCGCTCGAAGCGCGGCCACCACAGCGTCTGGACGTCGTCGCGCTCCATCAGCCGACCGAAGGCCTCGCGGCCGAAGGCGAGCAGTCTGTCGCGCGCGTCGGGCGCGTCGAGCCCGACGCCGCTCTCGGTGAACTTCTGGAGCGCGCCGTGGATGGCGTTGCCGAGATCGGCGGGGCCGGGCTCCGGCCCGACCGCGCCGAGCTCCTCCAGCTTCAGCACGTGGCGGGCGTAGATCGAGTAAGGGTCGCGCAGCCAGGTCTCGACCTGGCTGACGCTGATGCGGGCCGGGCGAAGCTCGAGCGGCGGGCGCGGCTCCGGTGGTTTCGGGGCCGGCTCCCGTTCGACGCGGTCGAGCGCCTCGGCGAGCTCCGCGAGCCGCCGGCCGCGCGCAAGCGCCGCTTCATGGGCCGGGCCGCCGGCGACGGCGGCGAGCCGCTGTAGCCAGCGCGCCGGCACCGTCGGTGCGCCGCCGACCTTCTGGGCGCGGGTGAGGATGACCTCCTCGGCCCCGAGCCCCTGCGCGAAGTCGTGCGCCGACAGGCCGATCCGCCGCTCCGGAGGCGCAAGGCCGAGCGCTGTGCGCAGGGGGCGGTTGATCCACGGGTCGGCCTGCGGCACGGCGGGCCACGTTCCTTCGTTCAGCCCGCCCAGCACGACGCGATCGAAGCGGATGAGGCGGGCCTCCAATGGGCCGAGGATCCTGAGCCGAGGATGCCGATCGCGCGGCGGACGAAGGGCGTGGCCCGCCATCAGCGCCTCCAGCACGCCGGGGAAGGCGGCGGGCGCGATCGGCTCGGAGCGGCCGGCGGCCGCGAGCAGCTCGTCGAGCAGGTCCGTGATCGCGGCGGCGTCCTCGGCCTCGGCGTCGCCGAGAAGGGAGGAGAACGCCTGCGCGAGCGCCGCGACCAGATGTTCGAGCGCGGCCGCTTTTTGCGCGCAGGCCCGGACGAGCGGCGCGAGCGCCGACTCCAGCCGATCGACGAGGGCGAGCGCCGCCGCGCGGTCTGGTGGGCCGAAGCGGGCGGCGGTGCCTCTCGGCCTGTCGGTCGCCTCGAGCGCGGCGCGCGCGCCAGCAAACCCTTCGCCGGGCAGCGGCGCCCGGAACACGGCGACGTCGAGCGCATCGGCCGCCCGGGCGTGGTCGTCATTGCAGAGTCGGCAGGCCGGCGAGCGGATCAGCGCCAGCAGCAGGTCAGGCCGCGGATCGAGCGCAGCCTCGGCCGCGAGTCGCAGCAGCGCGCCGGCGGGCGTCGAGGCGAGCGGACGGCCCGCGCTGTCGTCGATCGTGATGTCCCAGCGTTCGAGCTCGATCGCGACGCGGGCGGCGAGGTTCCGGTCCGGGGTGACGAGCGCGGCGGTCCTGCCCGGCGTCGCGACGGCCTCGCGCAGCGCGACGGCGATGGCGGCGGCCTCCGTGCGGAAGGTCGCCGCCTCGACGATGGTGACGCCCTCCATCGCCGCCGCGACGTCGCTCGCCGACATGCGGCGCGCGCTCCAGGCGTCTGTGGTGTCCGCCGGCCGCAGCGCCTCGGCGGCGAGTTTTCCCCGGGCCGCGAGCGCCGGAGCGATCCGCCCGAGCGGCCGGACCTCGCCGCGCCCGACGCCGAGCGCGCGGATCAGATGGGCGAGGCCGCGCTGCGGGTGGCCGAACAGGCCCGGCTCTTCGCCCTCCAGAAGCTGTCGCCAGGCGCGCTCGTCGAGATCCTGCGCGTCGAGCCCCGGCAGCACGACCGCGCCGAGCGGGTGGAGCGCGATCTCAGCCATCAGGCGGCGCACGGCCGGCGCCGAGCCGGTCGAGCCCGCCGCGATCACCGGGCCGCGCGATCCGGCGATGCGGCGCGCGGCGGCGTCGATCTGCAATCGTCGTCGTCGGCTCGGGTCGAGCAGCCCGCGCTCGGCGAGATGGTCCGGCCAGGCCTTCAGCGCGACCTTCAGGAAGGACTGGGTGATCGCCCAGTACCGGTCGTGCTCGCCGGGGATCAGCGCCTCGAGGCCGGAGACGTCGACCTCTTCGGTCTCGATCGCGTCGACCAGCCGCTCGAGGTCGCCCGCGAGATGGATGGCGTCGGCGGCGGTCGCCGGCACCAGCGGGCCGTCCTCGGGCGACAGCGTCAGGATCGAGCGGTCGAGCGCGCGGGCGAATGCCGAGACCATGCTGGCGAGCGTCAGGCGGCGCTCGAAGCCGCCTGCGGCGGGCGGCAGCTCCGTCTCGTCCGTCTCCAGCGGCTCGACGACGTCCGCGTCCTCGTCGACGTCGCCGAGCGGCGCGATGCGCGGCAGCAGCGTCGCGCGGCCGTCCAGCGCCTCGAGAAAGGCGTCGCGCAGCGCCCGCGCCGCGCGCCGGGTCGGCAGGAACACGGTCGCGTCGGCGAGCGCGATCGGATCGCCGCGCGGCGAAAAGCCGGGCGCCACCTCGCCGTCGAGCAGCCCGCGCGCCAGCGTCGGCAGGAAGTCCGCGCCGGCGGGGATGGTCAGGACGTTGGGGCGACGGGAATCGGCCATGGCGGGGAGTTTAGCCTGACGGGCGCTGTTATCCCTCCCCTGGGACAGGGGAGGGTAAGGGTGGGACGCGCTTCAAGAAAAGACGTCCCGTCGACGTCGCGTCTTACGACCCACGCGCCTACCCGACCTCGGCTTTGCCCCGGCCGCCCTCCCCGCTGACGCGGGGCAGGGATAAAAAGCTCACGCCACCGAGAGCGCGATCGCCTGCTCGGCCTCGACGATCGCCTGCGGCGTGCCGACGTGGAGCCACACGCCGTCGAGCCTGACGCCGAACAGCCGGTCGGCCTCGATCGCAGCGTTCCACAGCCGGTTCAGCGAGAACGGCCCCTTCGGCGCTTGGTCGAAGGCCGCGCGGGACATGATCGCAGCGCCGGCATAGGCGAAGGGGGTCACCTGCCGTTCGGGGCGCCGCCTCAGCCGGCCGTCCGCCGAGAACGAGAAGTCGCCCGCCCCGTCGAAGCCGACGCTCGCGGTGAGCGCTGCGACGAGCAGCAGCGCGTCCATCCGCTCGGGATCCCAGTTCTCGGCGAGGCGCGGAATGTTGCGGCTCGCGCCGTCCAGCCAGAAGGTGTCGGCGTTCAGCACGTAGAAGGCGTCGCCCGAAAGCTGCGGCAGCGCCTTCACGACCCCGCCGCCGGAATCGAGCAGCGCGGCGCGCTCGTCGGAGACCGTGATGCGGGGCGCCCCGCGGCGCTTCAGATGCGCCTCCATCTGGTCGGCGTGGTGATGGACATTGACGACGGCGTGCGCGAGGCCGGCGTCGGCGAGCTTGTCGAGCACATGGTCGAGCAGGGTCTTGCCCGCGACCTCGACGAGGGGCTTGGGCTTGAAGTCGGTGATCGGCTTCATGCGGGTGCCGAGGCCCGCGGCCAGCACCATCGCATCTGTCGGCGCGCTCAAGCGGCGGCCTCGCCGGGCCCCAGATGGCGCCGGTACCATTCGGCGAGTTTCGCGAGGTCCGGATGGGCGAGGTTCGCCTCGAGACTCCGCCGCACCCGCGGGATGTGCGCGAGATAGGCCGGCTTGCCGTCGCGCTTGGACAGGCGGACGAAGATGCCGAGGATCTTGGTCGCGCGCTGGGCGCCGAGCGTGGCGTAGGCCCGTGCGAAGTCGCGCGGCTCGAAGGTCGGGTCGACCTTGCGGCGCGCCGCGAGGTAACGTGCCGCGAGCGCCATCTCGAGCCCGTCGGGCATGTCGACGCGCGCGTCCTGCAGCAGCGAGACGACGTCATAGGCGGGCGGGCCCATCACCGCGTCCTGGAAGTCCAGCAGCCCGACGCGCTGGACGCCCTCGCGGCCGTCGCGCCAGGTCAGGTTCGGCGAATGGTAGTCGCGCAGCGTCCAGGTCAGCGGCGCGGCGAGCACGGGCGCGAGCGCTTCCGCCCAGAGCGCGTGGAAGGCGGCGCGCGCCTCGGGATCGGGCGTGACGCCCGAGACGCTCGGGATGTACCAGTCGCAGATCAGGTCGCATTCGGTGAGGAACGCCGCAGTGTCGTAGGCCGGCAGGCGATAGACCTCGGAACCGGCCGGCGTCTCTGCCGGGACGGCGCGCGAATGCAGGTCCGCGAGCACGTCGGTCGCCGCCTCGTAGCGCGCCGCCATCGGCACGCCGAGCGCCACCACCGGCTCGACGCCGAGGTCCTCGACCAGCAGGAAGCCGGCCTTCAGGTCGGAGGAATAGATTTCCGGCGCGCCGTAACCGAGCGCGCGCAGCCCGTCTGCAATCGCGACGAAGGGTTTTGCATCGAGCGCGAGCCTGGCGAGCTCCGAATAGCTCTTTCCATCCTTCACGACCGGGCCGGCCGTGCGGGGAGGCGTGTCCATCAGGATCGCGCTCTGGCCGCCCTTCGTGAGGCGCTCGTACTGGCGCGTGGAGGCGTCGCCCTGGATGTGCTCGCGCGTGGCCTCGCCCCAGCCGGAGGCGTCGAGGAAGGACTTGGCGTCCCTGAGGCGCGCGAGCCGCGGCGCGGCGTGGCCGTGGCCGACGAGCCGTGCGCGGCGTGCGCCCGGATCCTCTGCGAGCGAGAGCGTGATCTCCAGCCGGTCCGGCGGCAGCACGGCGCCGAGCCGGTCGGGCCATTCCACAAGGACGATGGCGTCGTCGCCGGCCTCGTCCCAGCCGAGCTCCTCGAGCTCGTCCGGGCCGCTCAGGCGATAGAGGTCGGCGTGGACGATCATCCCGCGCGGCGTCTCGTAGGTCTGCAGCAGGGTGAAGGTCGGGCTCGGCGCCTCGAGCGCCTCGTCGCCGGCCCGCGCCCGGATCAGCGCCCGCGCGAAGGTGGTCTTGCCGACGCCGAGGTCGCCGCCGAGGGTGACGAGGTCGCCCGGCTTCAGCGCCCGCGACACCAGCGCGGCGAGCGCGAGCGTCGCCGCCTCGTCGCCAAGGTCGAGCTCCCAGACCGCCTGTTCGGATCCGGCCGCCGGCCGGTCTGTGGCGCCGCTCGCGGCAGATGTGCTCATCACGCGCTCTTAAACTCGGAACTCCGGGGCTCCGCGCCCCTCGACCCCGCATCGCCGATCGGCCGGGGGCCGATGGGGAAGCGGCATGTGACGACCGTGCCTTCGCCGGGCGTCGACTGCAAGGACACCGCGCCGCCGTGAAGCTCGACGATCGACTTCACCAGCGGCAGGCCGAGCCCGACCCCGCCGTGGCGCGCGCCGCCGGACCGGCTCTCGAACCGGTCGAACACGCGGGCGATGACTTCCGGCGGGATGCCGGTCCCCTCGTCGGCCACGCGGAACGCGATGGCGTCGCCGTCGCGCTGGGCGCTGACCCTGACCGCGACGCCCGGTTTCGAGAAGCGGATGGCGTTTGACAGCAGGTGGAACAGCACCTGCCGGACGCGCTTGGCGTCGCCCTCGAAGGCGCCGGCGTTCGACGCGACTTCGATCTGGAGGCCAAGGCCCGCCTCGGCGAGGCGGTCGCGCACGCCCTCCGCCGCCGCCTCGATCGCCGCGCGCGGGTCGACCGTGGAGCGCTCCAGCTCCATGGCGCCGGCGTCGATGGTCTGCAGGTCGAGGATATCGTTGATGATCGCGAGCACCGCCGAGGCCGAGGTCACGATGTGGTCGACATATTCTTTCTGCTTCGGCGAGAGCTCGCCGACGCGCGGGTCGCCGAGCAGCTGGCCGAAGCCGATCGTGTTGGTGAGCGGCGAACGCAGCTCGTAGGACACGTTGCGGACGAAATCGGCCTTCAGCCGGTCGGCGGCCTCCAGCGCCTCGGCGCGGTCCCGCTGGGCGCGCTCGCGGTTCACGCTGTCGGTGACGTTGGTGAAGGTGAGCAGCGTGCCGCCGTCCGGCAGCGGCAGGATCACGACGTCGACGATCTCGCCGCCGTCGAGGTCGATGCGCATGGCGACGCGGCGGCGCTCCTCGGGCATCGCCGTAAGGGCGAGGCGCAGCCGGTTCCAGAGTTCGGCGTCCGGGTGGCGCGAGCCGCAGGCGGACAGGATCGTCTCGGCGTGCGGCCGGTCCTTGAGCGCGTCCGGCGAAATCCGCCACAACGCCTCGAAGGCCGGATTGTGCAGCCGCAGCCGGCCGTCGGAGCCGAACACGGCAACCGCCTCGTTGAGATGGTCGATGGTCTCGCTCTGCACCCGGGCCAGCGCGTTGAAGCGGCTTTCGAGCGCGAGCCGCTCGGTGACGTCGTCGAAGAGCTGGGTCACGCCGCCTTCGGGGTTCGGCGTGATGACCACGCGCAGCGTCCTGCGGTCAGGCAGGTGCCACCAGAGCTCGCGCGGCTCGATCGACTGATAGGCCTCGCGCAGCTGCGCCTTCCAGGTGCGGAAGTCGACCTCCTCGGGCAGCTTCCGCTCGGCGCGCAGGCGATCGAGGATCGCGCTGTCGGTCGGCGCGCCGTCGAGGAAGGCGGGATCGAGCGCCCACAGCTGGGCGTAGGCCTGGTTGTGGAAGGCGAGGACGCCGTCCCGGCCGAAGATCGCGACGGCGGTCGCGAGAAGGTCGAGCGTGCGGCGGTGCGCCGCCATCTGCCGCGACAGGCCGGCGCGCACGTCCTCGAGGTCGGAGACGTCCGTCGCGATCGCGGCGGAGCCCGCGGGCGAGGGGGTCTCCACGACGTCGAAGACGCGCCGCGTCCCGGCGAACACCGCCGGCGCACGCTTGCGGAAGACGTGGCCGGCCTCGACCGCGCGGCGCGCCGCGGCGCGGTCGCCTTCATCGAGGAACTCCGCGCCGCGCGCGACGGCCGCGAGCCCGTCGCTGGCCTCGACGGCGCGGGCGTAGGCTTCGTTGGCAAAGACCAGCCGGCCGCGCTCGTCGCGCTGCCAGACCGGCTGGACCAGGGTCTCGACCAGAGCGGTCACGCGGCCGAGCGCGGCCTTGAGCCCGGCGTTCTCGGCCCCGAGCTCGGCGTTGGCGAGCTTTTCGCCGGTGACGTCTCGAAGCCTCAGGCGGACGGAGGCGCCGATCGGCCGGCCGTCGGCCTCGATATGGGCCCCGTCGGCCGCTCGCAGCATCAGGCGGAACGGCTCGCCGCGTTCGCGGAGCGCCGCGAGCCGCTCCTCCAGCGCGTGGGCCAGCGGCGCGTCGAGCCAGGCGCCGAAGGCCAGCAACCGCCGGCCCGCGGGCAGGCCCGGAAGCAGCGACGGCTCCCCGACGATCTCGGGGTCGGAGGCGCCGGCGTTCCAGGTGATCGTGACGCGGTCTTCGGCGGCGAGTTCGGACTCGGCGCGGTCGAGCCGCACGCCGGCGTCGCGCAGCCGGTCCGAGAGCTCCGCCGAGGTCTCGGCGTGCCGCCGGCGCGCTCTCAAGAGGGCGATGGAACTGGCCACCGCGACGAAGATCGCGCCAAGGAAGAGCGACAGGGCCGCGGTCTCGGACGCGCCGAGGCTCGCGGCCCTTGCGGGTCCCGCCGGCAGCAGCGCGCATCCGGCCGCGATGAAGGCCGTGGCTGACGCGGCGCGCGACCGCGAAGGTTCCGACATTCCGCAGAAGCCCCCGACGAAGACGGACGCGGGCTCGCCGCATCCATGCGCGGTTCGTCGCCGCTGTCGCGCGCCCCGCCTCGAATCACCCGGACGATACCGCGAAGCCGAGTCGGTCCCTATGTCCGGAAAGCCGCGAGACCCGAAATTCACCGCCGCAACGAAAAACGCGCCCGGCTGGGCCGGGCGCGTCGCGTCGTCGGAGCCGTCTTCTGGCTCAGTAGCGGTAGGTCTCGGGCTTGAACGGGCCGGCCTGCGGCACGCCGATATAGGCGGACTGCTTGTCGGAGAGCTTGGAGAGCTTCACGCCGATCTTGCCGAGGTGCAGCGCCGCGACCTTCTCGTCGAGGGTCTTGGGCAGCACGTAGACCTGCTTCTCGTACTTGCCGTCCTTGTTGTTCGCCCAGAGCTCGATCTGCGCGAGCGTCTGGTTGGTGAACGAGGCGGACATCACGAAGGACGGGTGGCCGGTCGCGTTGCCGAGGTTCACGAGACGGCCCTCGGACAGCACGATGATCTTCTTGCCGTCGGGGAACTCGACCTCGTCGACCTGCGGCTTGATGTTGTCCCACTTGAAGTTCTTCAGCGCGCCGATCTGGATCTCGCTGTCGAAGTGGCCGATGTTGCAGACGATCGCCCGGTCCTTCATGTCGCGCATGTGGTCGACGGTGATGACGTCGACGTTGCCGGTCGCGGTCACGAAGATGTCGGCGCGCTTGGTCGCCTCTTCCATCGTGACGACCTCGTAGCCTTCCATCGCCGCCTGCAGGGCGCAGATCGGATCGACTTCCGAGACGAGCACGCGGCAGCCGGCCTGGCGCAGCGAGGCGGCCGAGCCCTTGCCGACGTCGCCGAAGCCCGCGACCATCGCGACCTTGCCGGACATCATGACGTCGGTGCCGCGGCGGATCGCGTCCACCAGCGACTCGCGGCAGCCGTAGAGGTTGTCGAACTTCGACTTGGTGACGCTGTCGTTGACGTTGATCGCCGGGAACAGCAGCTGGCCCTTCTTGGCGAACTCGTACAGGCGATGCACGCCCGTCGTGGTCTCTTCGGTCACGCCCTGGATGGCGTCGGCGTTCTTCGTGTACCAGCCCGGATGGGTCTTGAGGCGCGACTTGATCGCGGCGAAGAGGATCTCTTCTTCCTCATTGGTGGCGCCTTCGAGAAAGGCGACGTCGCCGGCTTCCGCGCGCTTGCCAAGGTGCAGCAGCAGGGTCGCGTCGCCGCCGTCGTCGAGGATCATGTTCGGGGTGCCGCCGTCGGCCCACTCGAAGATGCGGTGCGTGTACTCCCAGTACTCCGTCAGCGTCTCGCCCTTGACGGCGAACACCGGCGTGCCGTTCGCGGCGATCGCGGCGGCGGCGTGGTCCTGGGTCGAATAGATGTTGCACGAGGCCCAGCGGACGTCGGCGCCAAGCGCCTTCAGCGTCTCGATCAGCATCGCGGTCTGGATCGTCATGTGCAGCGAGCCGGCGATGCGCGCGCCCTTGAGCGGCTGCGACGGGCCGAACTCGGCGCGGCAGGACATCAGGCCCGGCATCTCGGTCTCGGCGATCGCGAGTTCCTTGCGGCCCCAGTCGGCGAGGCCGATGTCCTTGATGACGTAGTCGGTTGCGGGGGTCTGCTTGAGGGCGGCGCTGGAAGCGGTCATCTGACGGCTGATCCCTTGCTGTGGAACGGAGCGGCGCGCCGGCGCGTGTGGCGGCGCTGCCTTGGCGATGTCCGTAGCACGCGGGCGTTCTGCCTGCAATAAAGATATAAAGAAGTCTTTATGTCGTTTTTGTCGCGCGCGCTCAGCGCCGAGCGACCATAGCGAAGATCGACGGGCCGGGCGGCTCCGCTTCCGCCAGCGAGGTCGGGCCGTCGCGCCCGCGCGCGGCTTCCGTCGAGGCGTAGGCGGTCGCGCCGCCGCCGACCGCGGTGAACCGCCCGAAGGCCCAGGCGACGCGGGCCTCGACGCCCGACAGGCGATCGCCGGCCGGCGGCGGATCGATCGCTGCCCGTCGCAGCCGCTCGAGGTCCGCCCGCGTCGCGGCGGCGACCGCCTCCGCGGTCAGGCGGGGCGCATGGGCGACGTCGTCGAACACATAGGCGTCGTCATGCGGCGTGGCCGCGGCGCCGTCGGACCAGGGATCGGGCTGGATGACGGAGGGCTCGGGCCCGATCGGCCACGCATGCGGCTCGGCCGCGACCGCCGCGCCGGCGCTGAGCCAGGCGACGAGCATGGCGGCCAGGATGCGCGTCACGCAGTCGAATCCGGGGGGAGCATCGTCATCGTTCGCCCTTTCTATGCCGAACCGTTCCGCAGACCGAGCCGGAAAGGACCCGGGGCGACGGTTCGACGCGACCGTTGCCGATCCGCCGCATCCGGGTCACGCCGAGGCGCCGAGAACGTGACCGGATTGGTATGAACTCGGGGCGACGAGGCGATGACAAATGAGGGTGCAGCCACCATCTTCCGCGCGATCCGCCGAGAGCGGAGCCAGATCACAAGGCCCTCCATGACGCCCGTTCCCTTCGTCCGACGCGCCCTGTCCGTCCTTGCGGCCGCCATGCTGGTCGCGACGACCTTCGCGCCCGTGGACGCCGACGCACGCGCCGGCAAGGGCGGCAGCTTCGGCAGCCGCGGCTCGCGCACGTTCGACGCGCCGCCTCCGACGGCGACGGCGCCGGGAGCGCAGCAGATGCAGCGCTCCACGACCCAGCCGGGCTTCGGCAATTCCTCGCCCTCGACGGCCGCCCCGCGTCCGGCGGCGCGCAGCGGCGGCCTGTTCGGCGGCGGCCTGATGGGCGGCATCATGGGCGGGCTGCTCGGCGCCGGCCTGTTCGGCCTGCTGTCCGGCAGCGGCTTCCTCGGCGGGCTCGGCTCGCTCGCCGGCCTGATCGGTCTGCTGATCCAGGTCGCGCTGGTCGTGATCGTCGTGCGCTTCGCGCTTAACTGGTTCCGGAACCGCCAGCAGGGCGGCTCCTCCTCGCCGTCGTCCTATCCGGCGCCGGCGGGGGCCGGCGCCGGTGGCCGTTCGCCCTACCAGCCGGCGCAGCCGGCTCCGGCGAGCGTCAACGCTGACCGCTTCGACTATCCCGGCCGCGGCAGCGTTCCGCCGGCCGGCGGTTCCTACGGCGCCGGCCAGTATGGCGGTCAGGACAGCCGGCCGCCTTCGGGCGAGGTGACGATCGACGCTTCCGATTACGAGGCGTTCGAGCGGATGCTGAAGGACGTTCAGGACGCCTGGAGCCGTCAGGATCTCGGCACTCTCCACAGGCTTGCGACGCCGGAGATGTCGCAGATGTTCGCCGACGACCTCGCCGAGCTGTCGCGCGACGGCGTCGTCAACCGGGTCAGCGACGTGCGCCTGCTGCAGGGCGACCTCGCCGAGGCGTGGAGCGAGAACGGCGAGGATTACGCCACCGTCGCCATGCGCTACGCCCTGATCGACGTCACCGAGGACGCGCGCACGCGCCAGATCGTCGACGGCGATCCCAACCGCCCGACCGAGGCGACGGAACTGTGGACCTTCGTGCGCCCGAGCGTCGGCGGCGAATGGCGGCTCTCCGCCGTCCAGCAGTCCGAGGAGCAGAAAAAGGGGATGTTCGGCGGCCTGTTCGGCTGACGATCCCCACCGAACACCGCGTTCAGCTACGCCCGGGCCCTGCGCCCGGGCGTTTTGTTTTCAGAAGGCTATTCTTCCTCGCCGAACCGGTCGGCGACGAGCGCGGCGAGCGCGTCGATCGCCTCCTGCGCGTCGCCTCCGGTGGCCTCCACCTGGATGGACGTGCCCTGGCCGGCCGCCAGCATCATCAGGCCCATGATCGAGGAGCCGCCGACGGTCTCGCCCGCGCGGCTCACGGTGATGCGGGAGCGGAACCTCTCGACGGTCTGGACGAACTTGGCCGAGGCCCGCGCATGCAGGCCGCGTTTGTTGACGATCGGCAGCTCGCGGGAGACGACCGCGCCGTCGGCGTCGCTCAGCGTCATCGGACGGAGAGGACCTGGCTCGCCACGTTGATGTATTTGCGCCCGGCCTCCTGGGCCTGGATCACCGCCGCGTCGAGCGGAAGGTTCGGCCGGACCGTCGCGAGCTTGATGAGCATCGGCAGGTTGATGCCGGCGATCACCTCGACCTTGCGGCCATCCATGCAGGAGATCGCGAGGTTGGAGGGCGTTCCGCCGAACATGTCGGTCAGCACGGCGACGCCGTCGCCCGAATCGACGTCGCGCACCGCAGCGATGATGTCGCCGCGCCGCAGCTCCATGTCGTCCTCGGGTTCGATCGTCACGGTCGCGATCTGCGTCTGCGGTCCGACGACGTGTTCGAGGGCGGCGCGAAACTCACAGGCGAGGCGCCCATGAGTGACGAGGACGAGGCCTATCATTGAGTCTCCGCGCAAAACTCATTGCGCTCCGAGCGAGGCCCGTTTCGCGCTGCCCTTGCGCGGACGGGCTGGGATTTCGACGGGTTCCCCATCGTAACTGTTATTTCTCCATCTTGTCGCCCGAACGCAAGGGCCGCGGCGCCACAGTCTGCGCGCGTCTCGATCGCGCGCAACGCGGCCATGACGAGGTCCGGAGCCTCGGAACAGCCGGCCGGCAGCGAGAGACGAGGCAGCGCCACCCCCTCTATCACGACGTCGGGATCGGCGGCGTCGGGCTCCGCGCCGGCGGCCGGGAGGAGATCGACGGCCAGCCTGACGACCGCCTGCGGAAGATAGGGGAGACGTTCGATGCCGACGCCGCGCCGCTCGATCAGACCGGCGATGGTGGCGGGGACCGAACCGACCAGGCGGCCATGCCGCGCCTCCAGCCTGACGCGGTCGTCCGCCACCAGCCGGCCGAAGCGGCCCTCGGCCGTCGCGCGCTCGATCAGGGCGAGCGTCAGGCTCGATTTGCCCGATCGCGACGCGCCCCGCACGATGATCCCGGCCTCGCCGACCACCAGGAGGTTGGCGTGGACCGTCGGCCGCAGGCTCACAGCAGCGCGGCCGGAAGCCGGACGACGAAGCGGGCGCCCGCCACCGCCTCCTGCTCGCCGTCCTTCATGCGGTTCTCGGCGCTGATGCGGCCGCCATGCGCGTCCACGATCTGCTTGGAGATCGACAGGCCGAGCCCGGAATTCTGCCCGAAACCCTGGTCCGGACGGTCGGTGTAGAACCGGTCGAAAATCTTCTTGATCGCGTCCGGGCGCACGCCCGGTCCGACGTCGTCGACGATGACGTCCACGAACTTCTTCGTGCGCCGGCACGACACCTGCACCTCCGAACCGGCTGGCGAGAACGAGCGGGCGTTGTCGATCAGGTTCGTGATCACCTGCGCGAGCCGGCTGTCATGGCCCAGCACCAGATAGGCGTCCCGGCCCTGCGCGGCGTCGGCGACGGTCAGGCTCACCGTGACGCCGTGATCGCGCGGCGCGCCGTTTTGCATGTCGATCACGGTGGTCAAGAGCTTGACCACGTCCACCGGCTCGGCGTCCTGCCGCTGCAGCTCGGCGTCGAGGCGGCTCGCGTCGGAGATATCCGAGATCAGCCGGTCGAGGCGCTTCACGTCGTGCTGGATGACGTCGAGCAGCCGTGCGCGCGATTCGTCGCTCTTGGCGAGCGGCATGGTCTCCACCGCCGATCGCAGCGAGGTCAGAGGGTTCTTGAGCTCGTGCGCGACGTCGGCGGCGAACCGCTCGATCCCCTCGATGCGGGCGTAGAGCGCGCTCGTCATGTCGCGCAGCGCGCCGGAGAGGTGACCGATCTCGTCGGTGCGGCTTGTGAAGTCGGGGATTTCGGCGCGATGGCTCATGCGGCGCCGGACTCTTTCGGCGCCGTCGGCGAGCTTGCGCACGGGGCCGGCGATGGTGCTCGCGAGCAGCAGCGACAGCAGCAGCATCACCAGCGCCGCGACGAGGAAGACGCGCAGGATGCCCATGCGCTCGGCGGTCACGATCGCGTCGATGTCGCCACCCTGGGTCGAGAGCAGCAGCACGCCGGTGACCGCGCGGAAGCGCTGGATCGGCACCGCGACGGACACGATGATCTCGCCGGAGTCGTTGACCCGCACGATGCTCTCGGGCGTGCCCGACAGCGCCTTGGCGACCTCCGGATAGCCCCGCCCGTTCTGCCCGCCGAGCTCGGCGTAGAGCGGCAGGTCGGTGCGGCGCAGATAGCTCTTGAAGGTCTTGCCGATCCGATCGATCAGGCTCGGGTCGCGGTGGGGCGGCGGCAGATCGAAGCGCAGGATGTCTCCGCGGGCGTAGAGCGAGCGGGAATCGAGCAGCAGGGCGCCGTCGCGGTCGTAGATCCGCGCGCGGGTCCGGGTCGGCGTCACGAGGCGGCGCAGCACCGGGGCGACGCGCTCGGGATTGATCGGGAATTCGAGGCTCTGGAGCTGGTCGTCGTTCGGGGCGACGGTCTGGCCGAGTTGCAGCGCGAGCAGCTTGTCCGGGTCGACATAGAGCTGGTTGGTCTCGACCGTCGCCGACGAGGCGATCGCGCCGGCGATGATCTCGCCCTGGATCAGCAGGCTCTGGACGCGGGCGTCGATCAGGCCGGCGCGGAACTGGTTCAGGAACAGGATGCCGGAGACCAGCACCACCAGCCCGACGAGGTTCAGCACCACGATGCGTCGGGTGAGGCTGGAGAAGCCCAGCGTCTTCAGCGCGCCGAACGCGTTGCGCACGCGCTCGCCGAGGCTTTGCCGGCGAGGCTCGTCGTCGGTCTCGGTCTGGACGATGTCGTCGGCGCGCTCGGCTTCGACGCTCATGGGAGCCAGTTACACATCAACGCCCGTGCGCTGCAACGTCGGCGGCCTCTCGCGGCCGCGCCGCGCGGAAGATCGGGGCCCGGCGGCCGTCACACTTCCTTGAACCGGTACCCCACGCCGTAGAGGGTCTCGATCATGTCGAAGTCGTCGTCGCACGCCTTGAACTTCTTGCGCAGCCGCTTGATGTGGCTGTCGATCGTGCGGTCGTCGACATAGACCTGGTCGTCATAGGCCGCGTCCATCAGGGCGTTGCGGCTCTTCACGACGCCGGGGCGCATGGCGAGCGCCTGGAGGATCAGGAACTCGGTGACCGTCAGCGTCACCGACTCGCCCTTCCAGGTGCAGGTGTGTCGCTCGGGGTCCATCATCAGCTGGCCGCGCTCGAGCGCCTTGGAGTCGACGCCCTTGGGCGCGCCGACGGCCTGCGGATCCTTGGCGGCCGCGCGGCGCAGCACTGCCTTCACGCGCTCGACCAGCAGGCGCTGGGAGAACGGCTTCCGGATGAAGTCGTCCGCGCCCATCTTCAGGCCGAACAGCTCGTCGATCTCCTCGTCCTTGGAGGTGAGGAAGATGACCGGCAGCTCGGATTTCTGGCGCAGGCGGCGGAGAAGCTCCATGCCGTCCATGCGCGGCATCTTGATGTCGAAGATCGCGAGGTCGGGCGGCGTCGAGCGCAAGCCTTCGAGCGCGGTCGCGCCGTCGTTATAGGTCTGTATCCTGTAACCTTCCGCCTCGAGAGCGATGGAAACGGACGTCAGGATGTTGCGGTCGTCGTCGACCAGAGCAATCGTCGGCATGGCGCCTTCTTTAATAGCATAAACTTCAACGCATGAACCGTTGCGGCGTGGCTTAAATGTGACCGAGCCGACATGAACCCAAGATTTACAGACTTCTCAGGCTCGTCGAGCGCATCGGATTGGTGAAGAGGTGACTATGAACAGCGAAGCTTCATCCGCCGCGGCGCCGGCGCGGGCGGCGTTCGACCCGGTCGCTTCGGCGCGCGCGCTGATCCGCAGCGCCCGCCGCGCGAGTCTCGCGACGCTCGACCAGGAGACCGGCCAGCCTTACGTCTCGCTGATCGGCGTCGCGAGCGACCGGGACGGCGCGCCGCTGTTGCTGATCTCGGATCTCGCCCGCCATACCGCGAACCTCAAGGAAGATCCGCGCGCGAGCGTGCTCTGCGCCGAGGTCGGCGCGGGCGATCCGCTCGCCCATCCGCGCGTCACCATCTTTGGGCGCTGCGCCCCGGTCGAAAAGGACGCGCTGAAGACCCGGTGGCTCGCGCGGCAGCCCGACAGCGCGATGTATTTCGACTTCGGCGACTTCAACATGGTCCGCCTGGAGCCGGAGGGCGCCCATCTCGTCGCCGGCTTCGGCCGCATCGTCGATCTCGGCTGGGACGAGATCCGCGTCGACGTCTCGCGCGCATCCGACCTGTTCGAGGCCGAGGACGGGATCGTCGAGCACATGAACGAGGACCACCGCGACGCGACGCGGCTCTATGCGACCGCGCTGCTCGGCGCGCCCGACGGCGACTGGAGCTTCGAGGGCTGCGACCCGCACGGCTGCGAGATTGGGCTGGAGGGCAGGGCGCTCTACCTGCCGTTCCCTGCGCTCGCGCTCAATGCGGGTGACGTCCGGAAGGCGCTCGTCGCGCTCGTCGGCGAGGCGCGATCGAAGGCTGGGGCCTGACGCCAGGTCGATTCATCGATGTTTTCGATCGCCTCATACCAAAAGGTGATGTTTTCAGCCTTCATTAAGCTGCCGTTCAGGTCGGATGAATGATAGGACAGGGCTTCTGACGCAGTTCGGCGGCCCGCGCGACACCGCCGCTTGCGTCCGCGCCTGAAGCGCGAGGGCGATTTTTCGCCCGTCCCGTCATGATCGCGCCGATATTCGCTGTTTCGTGAGGCACAGACCTATGACTAAAGCGCCGCTCAATGCGGACGGCCACGTCCATGTGGAGGATCACGATTTGCGACAGACGGGCGTTTGGAACACGTCGCACGGGGCGGAAGCCTTCGGCCTGAAGAACCTCGGCGGCGTCAACTGGAACCTCCCTGTCGCGACGCTGGTCGAGCGCGCGGTGCGCCGCGGCGAGGCCTCCCTGTCCGCGTCCGGCGCGCTGACGGCCGAGACCGGCGTCCACACCGGCCGCTCGCCCAAGGACAAGTTCGTCGTGCGCGACGAGACCACCGAAGACAAGGTCTGGTGGGACAGCAACGCGCCGATGTCGCCGGAGCATTTCGAGACGCTGCTCGAGGACTTCCTCGCCCATGCCGAGGGCCGCGAGCTGTTCGCGCAGGACCTCTACGGAGGCGCCGATCCCGAGCACCGTATCAATGCGCGCGTCTTCACCGAATACGCCTGGCACTCGGTGTTCATCCGCACGATGCTCATCCGGCCGGAGCGCTCGGAGCTCGAGTCCTATGTGCCCGAGCTCACCATCCTCGACTTCCCGAGTTTTCAGGCGAGCCCCGAGCGGCACGGCGTGCGCTCGGGCACGGTGATCGCGGTGAACTTCGCGCGCGGCATCGTGCTCATCGGCGGCACCTCCTATGCCGGCGAGATGAAGAAGTCGGTCTTCACCTTCCTGAACTACCTGCTGCCGCAGAAGGGCCTGATGCCGATGCACTGCTCGGCGAATGTCGGCCCGAACGGCGACAGCGCGGTGTTCTTCGGCCTGTCCGGCACCGGCAAGACGACCCTCTCGGCCGATCCGACCTGCACGCTCATCGGCGACGACGAGCACGGCTGGGGCGCGAACGGCATCTTCAACTTCGAGGGCGGCTGCTACGCCAAGACCATCAAGCTCTCGGCCGAGCAGGAGCCCGAGATCTACACCGCGGCCCACCGCTTCGGCGCGATCCTCGAGAACGTGCCGCTCGATCCCAACACCCGCGAGCCGGACTTCGACGACGTCTCGAAGACGGAAAACACCCGCGTCGCCTATCCGCTCGACTTCATCCCGAACGCCAGCGCGACCAGCCGCACCGGTCATCCGAAGAACGTCGTGATGCTGACCTGCGACGCCTTCGGCGTGCTGCCGCCGATCGCCAAGCTGACCCCGGCGCAGGCGATGTACCACTTCCTGTCCGGCTACACCGCCAAGGTCGCCGGCACCGAGAAGGGCGTGACCGAGCCGCAGGCGACCTTCTCGACCTGCTTCGGCGCGCCGTTCATGCCGCTGAACGCGGCCGTCTATGGCGAGCTTCTCAAGCAGAAGATCGCCGAGAACGACGTGACCTGCTGGCTGGTCAACACCGGCTGGACCGGCGGCGGCTTCGGCGCCGGCAAGCGCATGTCGCTGAAGGACACCCGCGCCATGCTGCATGCGGCGCTGAACGGCTCGCTCAAGGACGCGCCGATGCGGGTCGACCAGAACTTCGGCCTCGAGGTTCCCGAGCAGATCGAGGGCGTCGACGCCGCGCTCCTGACGCCGCGGGACACCTGGGCCGACAAGCGCGCCTACGACGTCGCCGCCGGCAAGCTGCGCGCGATGTTCCAGCGGAACTTCCGCACCTACGCCGAGCACGTCGACGCCGACGTCCGCGCCGCCGGCCCGCAGGAGTTCCGCCAGGCGGCGGAGTAAGGCCCGCGCCGACCTCGCGCGACGAGGCGCGGCCTGAAACTTGAGACCTGCGCGAGGCCGTCTCGCCCGAAAAGGGCGGGACGGCTTTTGCGCAGTTAAGGGCCTGGCACTTCCTACCTCATGCTGAGGAGCCGGCCGAGGGCGGCGTCTCGAAGCACGCAGTTCGCTGATGCAGCCCCGCTCACGACAGATCTGCGTCCTTCGAGACGCGCCGGCTTCGCCGCCGCTCCTCAGGATGAGGATCGTTGAGCCTTGGACCGGCTGAGCCGTCAGCCCCTCGCGCCCAAAATCCGCGAGATCGCCTGCTCGATCACCGTCTCCGGCTCGCGGCCGGAGGGGATGCCCAGCACGCCCGGCCAGAACAGGCCTTCCTTGATCATCCCGAGAAACTGCAGCGCGCGGATTTCCGCGGGCATGCCGAGCGGATCCTCGACATGGTCGAAGATGCGCGTGAGCTCGACGATCGCGGGCCCCTTGCCGGCGGCGAGGTAGCTGTCCATCAGCCCCGGCGCGGTCGCCCCCTCGGCGACGATCAGCTTGAGCAGCGGCATCACGTCCGGGTGGCCCCAATGCGAGCGCATGCGCTCGACATAGGCGCAGAGCGCCTCGCGCGGATCGCAGGGGCGCTCGCAGTCGCCGTGGGGCTTCGTGAACGGCGCGTAGGCGTCCGTCACAACCGCGGTGAACAGCGCCTCCTTGCTCGGAAAGTGATTGTAGAGCGTCCGCTTGGAGACCGGCGCCTCGCGCGCCACGGCGTCCATGCTGGTCGCCATGTAGCCCTGCGCCAGGAACAGTCGCTTGGCGGCGGCCACGATGGCGGCGGACTTCCCGCCGCGCGGCCCCGGGCCTTCCGCTTCGGCGGCTTCGCCCTCGCGCTCTTGCGCTTTCACGCTCATTACAACCTGTGAATTGACAATGTAAACGGTACGGTGTAGTGTACATCAATCCCAAGCGGAATTGAAGTCCCGCGTCGCTTCGGGTCTCCCCACACTGTCAGACAGGCTTCGCACATGAAACAGCGTCCTCTCGGCCGCACGGGCCGCGTCGTCTCTGAAATCGGCTTCGGCTGCATGGGCATGTCGGAATTTTATGGTCCGAGCGACCAGTCCGAGAACTTCTCGACGCTCGGCGCTGCGCTCGACTCCGGCATCAATCTCTTCGACACCGCAGACACTTACGGCCACGGCTCCAATGAGGAGCTGGTCGGGCGCTTCGCCCGGACCGTCGGGCGCCACCGCGTCTGCGTCGCCACCAAGTTCGGCATCGTGCGCGAGCCCGGCAGGATCGAGCGGCGGATCGACACATCCCCGGCCTATGTCAGGGCCGCCTGCGACGCGTCGCTGAAGCGCCTCGGCCTCGACCACATCGACCTCTACTACGCCCACCGCCTCAACCCCGACGTGCCGATCGAGGACACGATGGGCGCGATGGCCGATCTCGTCCAGGCCGGAAAGGTGAGGGCGCTCGGCCTGTCCGAGGTCTCGCCGGCGACGCTGAAGCGGGCGCACGCCGTCCATCCGATCACGGCGGTGCAGAGCGAACTGTCGCTCACCGAGCGTGCGCCGGAGGACGACATCCTGCCGCTCTGCTGGGAGCTCTCGATCACCTTCGTCGCCTACAGCCCGCTCGGCCGCGCGCTGCTCACCGGCCGGGACGTCGCCTCGGAGGCGCTGGACGCGAGCGACTATCGCCGCTTCCTGCCCCGCTTCATCGGCAACGCCGCCACCGCCAATGTCAGGCTCGCGGCGAACCTGAAGGCGATCGCCGAGGAGAAGGGCGCGACGTCGGCCCAGATCGCGATTGCTTGGCTGCTGGCGTCCTTCCCGCATGTCGTGCCGATCCCGGGCACAAGGAAGGCGGTGCGCGCCCGCGAAAACGCCGGCGCCTCGGACGTACGCCTCACTCGCGACGACGTCGAGCGGCTCGACGGCCTGTTCCCGCTCGGCGCAGCGATTGGCGACCGCTACACGGAAGCCGGGTTCGTAGGTGTGAACGTGTGAGGCTCCGGCCTCACAGGAACACCAGCCACGTCACGACCAGGAAGCAAGGGCCGAGGATGCCCCAGCTCCAGGCCATGTAGCCGAAGAAGCCCGGCATGTTCACGCCGCGGTTCTTGGCGATGGCGAGCACCATGAAGTTGGGCGCGTTGCCGACATAGGTGAGCGCGCCCATGAACACCGCGCCGCCGGAGATCGCCGCGAGCGTGTCGGCCTTGGCCGTCATCAGCTCGGCTGCGTTTCCGCCGGCGAGGTTGAAGAAGACGAGGTAGGTCGGGGCGTTGTCGAGCACGCTCGACAGGATGCCGGTCAGCCAGAAATACATCGCCGGCTTCGGCGCGCCGGCCTCGTCGGAAACCAGCGCGACCAGAGGCGCGGCGTGGCCGTCGTTCCCGGCCTTCAGGATCAGCAGCGCCGGGATCAGCACCGTGAAGATCGCGGCGAAGAGCTTGGCGACCTCCTTGATCGGCTCCCAGTCGAAGCCGTTGCGCTCGCGGATGTCGCCCGGCGTGAGCTTCAGCGACAGGGCGGCGAGCGCGAGCAGGATCGCGTCGCGGACGACCGACTGCAGCGGCACGTGCGTGCCCCAGACGTCGAATTCGATCCCGGGCTTCCAGATCCCGCTCATCAGGATCGCCGCGACCACGCCGCCGAGCAGCGGGATGTTGACCAGACCCGCAAGGCCGAGCGCAGAGTCCGGCGTCGGGTCGGGCTTCTTCGGCCGGCCTTCCTTGGCGTAGAACCAGCTGTCGAGCGCGAAGAACAGCGGCAGCAGGATCACGACCAGGATCGCGGTCTCGACCGCCACATGCCGCGTCGTCCAGAAGAACTCGACGCCCTGCAGGAAGCCGAGGAACAGCGGCGGGTCGCCGAGCGGCGTCAGCGAGCCGCCGATGTTCGACACCAGGAAGATGAAGAAGATCACGACATGCGCGTTGTGGCGCCGCTCATCGTTGGCGCGCAGCAGCGGGCGGATGAGCACCATCGAGGCGCCGGTCGTGCCGATCACGCTCGCCAGCAGCGTCCCGATCGCGAGCAGCGTCGTGTTGGTCGCTGGCGAGCCGTGGATGTTGCCCTTGACCAAGAGGCCGCCGGAAATGGTGAAGAGCGACAGCAGCAGGATGACGAAGGGGATGTATTCCAGCAGCGCCGCATGGACGACCTCGGAGGCGACCGCGCCCGCCCCTTGCGTGAGCGCGAACGGGACCAGCAGCGCGAGCGCCCAGAAGGCCGAAACCTTGCCGTAGTGGTGGTGCCAGAAATGCGGGGCGACGAGCGGGAAGATCGCGATCGAGCCGAGCATGCCCGCGAGCGGCAAGGCCCAGAGCAGCGACAGCTCCCGGCCCTCGACATGGCCATGGATGGCGGCCCGCAGCATGGGATCGAGCAGGTAGAGCAGGACGGCGAGGGTGAGCGCCGCTCCGATCACGGGAAGCGGCCGGATCGCGCGCGTCGCGCCTTGGGTCGTCATCGCTTGCTCCGGGCGGAAGTCCACGCCTCGGACGAGACGCCCGGACTTGTTATGGCGCCCGACCGGGCGCGCCAACCGAAACCGGCTGAAAGATCAGTGAACGACCCTCGGTAGCGAGACCGTCAGGGCTTCAGGTTCATCGGCACGGCGGCCGGGGCGGCGGTGAGGGCGATCGTCACCCGCCGGTTCGCCGAGATCTGCGGCGCGTCGGGGAACATCGGCTGCGTGGCGGCCTTGCCCTCCACCGACTTGAAGCGCGAGTCCGGCACGCCGTTCGAGGCGAGCAGGCTGCGGACCGCCGCGGCGCGATCGGCCGAAAGCCGCCAAGGGTCGGTGTTCTGGGCCTCCGAGACGCCGGCCGCGGTGTGGCCGGAGATCTCGATCGGGTAGCCGAGCGAGCGCAACGAGGGCGAGATCGCGGCGAGCGCGTCGACCACGCGCTGCGAGGGCGCCGGCGAGCCCGGCTGGAACATCGAGCGGCCGTCCTCGTCGACGAGCGCGATGGTGACGCCCTCGCTCGAGCTCTCCACGATGATCTGGGTCGTGACGTCGGCGAGGTCGGGCATCGCGCGCAGCGACTGGCGCAGCGTCGCGGCGGCGCGGGCGTAGCCGCGGGCGGCGGCCTGCGTGTCGGCTCGGTCCTTGGAGAGCGGGCCGGCGAGGTTCGAGGTCTCGTCCGGCGTGCGCGCCTCGTTGTTGAGCAGGCTGGTGCGCGCGGGCGCGCCCTCGATGTCGATCATGCCGTCGGCGATGATCTCCTTCTGGGTGCCGAAGGCCTCGCGCATCGAGCCGGCGACGATCGCCATCTTCTTTTTGTCCTGCGTCGAGAAGGCGACGAGCACGACGAAGAAGGCCATCAGCAGGCCCATGAGGTCGGCGAAGGTGACGAACCAGCCGTGGCCGCCGCCGTGGTCGCCGTGCTTCTTCTTCAACGCCACGGCGATCGGTCCTCAGGCGGCTTCGAGCAGGTCGGCGCGATGCTTCTCGGGCAGGTAGGCGAGCAGCATCTCCTTGATGACGGCCGGGCTCTTGGAGGCGCGGAGCTGCAGCACGCCGTCGATCACCAGCGTCTGGTTCAGCTCGTCGTGGTTGAACTTGATGGTGATCTTGTCGGCGATCGGCAGGAAGAAGAAGTTCGCGACGACGGCGCCGTAGAGCGTCGCCAGCAGCGCGATCGCCATGAAGGTGCCGAGCTTCGACGGGTCCGACATCTCTGCGAACATCTGCACCATGCCGATCAGCGTGCCGATCATGCCGAAAGCCGGGGCGCAGTCGCCGATGCCGCGGAACACCTTGGCGGCCATCTCCAGCCGGTGGAGGTTGAGGTCGCGCTCCTTCTCGAGCGTCTCGCGGATGAAGTTCTCGTCGAAGCCGTCGGCGACGTAGCGCACGCCCTTGGCCAGGAACGCGTCGTGCGGCGTCGCCTTGTCGAGGCCGACCGGCCCGGACTTGCGGACGATGTTGGCGAGTTCGGCGATCTCGGCGATGAGGTCGCGCGGATTGGCGTGCGCGCCGCCGAGGCCGAGCACTGTCTTGATCGCGGTCGGGAAGGACGACAGGAACGCGCTCATCTCGAAGCGCAGCAGCGTCGCGGTGATCGCGCCGCCGAAGATCACGATGACGGCGTGCTCGGAGTAATAGCGCTCGAGGCCGCCGCCCTCGTGGATCAGGAAGCCGAGAACGCCGACCCCGCCGACGAATCCCAAGATGGTGGCGAAATCCATGCTCGTCCCCGGAATGCTCCGGGTGCGAACAACCCGGCGAACGGGCGCAATCGTGAAGATTTGGGGTTAAGGGGGAGTGAAGGAGGGGTGGCGTTCCTAACCTGATGGAAAAGGAGACGCGTCTATGCCTGTGGCATGTTTGTGCGCTTCGTCACCAATCAGAAGGATCGACGCTCCGGACGGAGGCAAGGTCTGTTCGCCGCCGTGAGCGATTTGCGCAAGACCGGCCGGCTCTCCGATTGGGACGAGCGAAAGCTCGACGCCCTGCGCGAATGGTTCGAAATCAATCTTCCGGTTCCCGACCGCTTTTCGCTGTCGCCGCGGCCTCATCGGAAAGCGCAAGCGATAAGCTGGTTTAGGAACACGTCTGTCGAAAGCATCGCGCGTATCCGGGAATACGCGGCGCTGATTGAGGACTACGGAGTGCTTGTCGAGATGATCCGAACCGAGAGGCCAGGGTTCATCGTCTACGAAGATGAGTATCAAGTCGTAGCGTACCCGTTCGCGGATACGGAGAACTAGCGGTCGCCTGTCAGGCCAGCCCAAGCTTCAGCAGGTCGTGAATGTGGACGAGACCGACCGGCTTTCCGGCGTCGACCACGAACAGCGCGGTGATCGCCCGGCCCTGAAGCTCGCTCATGGCGCCGGCTGCGAGGTCGTTCGGGCCGACGACGCGCGGCGAGCGGGTCATCACGGCGTCGACCGCCATGGCGGTGAGGCCCGGTCCCATGTGGCGGCGCAGGTCGCCGTCGGTCACGATGCCGGTCAGCGCGCCATCGCCGTCGACCACGCCGACGCAGCCAAAACTCTTGCGCGACATGACGATGAGGGCTTCCGACATCAGCGCGCCCTCGCCGATGACGGGCACCGCCTCGCCGACATGCATGACGTCGCGCACGAAGGTGAGCACCGCGCCGAGCTTGCCGCCGGGGTGGAAGCGCTTGAAGTCGCCCGGCGTGAACTTGCGGTTCTCGAGCAGCGCGACCGAGAGCGCGTCGCCGATCGCGAGCTGCATCGTGGTCGAGGTGGTCGGCGCGAGGCCGTGCGGGCAGGCCTCGCCGACACGCGGCAGGATCATCGCGACGTCCGCCGCGCGGCCGAGCGCGCTGGACAGGCTCGAGGTCACCGCGACGAGCGGCACGCGGAAACGGTGCGCGTAATGCAGCATGTCGCGCAGCTCCGCGGTCTCGCCGGACCAGGAGATCGCGACGATCACGTCGTCGGAGGCGATCATGCCGAGGTCGCCGTGGCTCGCCTCGGCGGGATGGACGAAGAAGGCGGGCGTGCCGGTCGAGGCGAGCGTCGCGGCGATCTTGCGGGCGATATGGCCGCTCTTGCCGATGCCCGAGACGATCACCCGGCCCTTGGACGCCGCGATGATGTCGACCGCCTTGGCGAAGGCGACGCCGAGCGCGCCCTTCAACGCGCCGGCGAGGCTCGCAAGTCCGGCCTGCTCGATCTCGACGGTGCGGATCGCGGAGGCGACCGCGGCGCTGGTCTCGGCGTCGTCGGCGGAAGTGCGGAGCGGCTGCGCCATGGCGGATAGGGTCTCGACTCGAACTCGGGGGCGCGGCGAGCGCCCGAGGGCTGTCTAGCACCTTCGCGCGGAGCGTGCACGCGGGCGCGCGGCTTCAGGCTTTCTTAACCACGTTCGTTTGAAGGTCTTTAATCATGACGGCCTCGCGCGCGGGGTTCGTCGCCTCGCGGCCGAAAGAAGCCATGTCACGTCGCCGCGCGCTCCTCGCCGCGCTCCTGCTGTCCGCCGCGCCCATTGCTCCCTGGGCGCCGGCGATCGCCCAAACGCCGGCCCCGGCGGACCAGGGGACGCGGCCGATCACGCCCGCGCCGACCTATGGCGCGCAGGCCGGCTCGTCCTACCAGCCGCCCGCGTCGCGCCAGCCCGCGGCGACCGGGCGCCGGCTCGAGGTTCCGCCGCTCGGCGGCGCGGCCGGACAGTCGACCGGCGGAGGACAGTCGGCGACCGGCTGGCAGACGACGAAACGGGGTTTTGAGGCCGAGCAGCAGCGCGAACAGCTGCGCCGGCTCGACGAAAACACGCTCGCCGGCGGCCAGCCTAACCTCGCCGGCGGCGACTACGGCGTCGATCCGCAGGAACCCCAGCCGCTCGCCGGCGGCGACTACGGACTGCCGGTGAACCGCCCGGCGCTGACCGTCACCATCGCGCCGTCCGTGCTGGGCGATCCGCTCGCGGCCGCGCCCCGCGGCTTCCGCAATTCTCGTCTGCCGCGCCTGCGCCGGCTGCCCGATCCCTCGACCCTGACGGCGCCGGGACAGGTCGACCCGGACGACCCCTACGCGCCGCTCGGCGTCCGCGCCGGCGCCTTCCTGATCCGCCCGTCGATCGAGACTGCGATCGGCTACGACGACAATCCGGACCGGCTTCCCAAGAACGGCCGGACCAACACGGGCACTGGAACTGGAACCGGAACGGGGGGCGGGAGCAAGCCCAAGGGCTCGGCGTATTCGCGCCTGCGCAGCGAGCTCGACGTGCAGTCGGACTGGGAGCGTCACGCGCTCGACTTCCGCGGCGCCGCCGAGGTGCGCAAGGACTTTCAGATCAAGGACTCCGGCTACGAGCCGCAGGTCAACGCCGCGCTTTCGGGCCGCGTCGACGTCACCGAGCGCACCCAGATCAACACGGAGCTGCGCGGCAGCGTGGCCGCGGCGCGGCCCGGCGATCCGGACACCCCGACCGGGATCAAGGGCGAGGAGATCACCCGCAACGCCGGCGCGACGCTTGGCGTCGCGCAGCGGTTCAATCGGCTCAGCCTGCGCCTCGACGGGCTCGTCGACCGCTTCACGGTCGACGACACGAAGAACCAGGACGGCACGAAGAACAACAACGACTACCGCGCCTACAACCAGTACGAGGTCCGGTTGCGCGGCGCCTATGAGGTGTCGCCGAAGCTGGAGCCGTTCGCGGAGATCGCGCTCGACACGCGCGACTACGACCTGCGCCGCGCTCCGGGCGACCCGACCGATCCCGGCCGCAAGCTCGGCTCAAGCGGATGGGCCGCGCGCGGCGGCGCCCGCTTCGAGCTGACGCGGCTGGTTTCCGGCGAGGCGAGCCTCGGCTACGGCAAGCAGACGCAGAAGGACCCGAACTTCAAGGCGGCGGAAGGCCTTCTCATCGACGGCGCCGTCGCCTGGGCGCCGACGGCGCTGACGACGGTGCGGTTCACCGCGACCTCGGCCCTTCAGGAATCCTCGGACCTCGCGACGGCGGGCGTCCTCAGCCGCAACTTCGTGGCCTCGGTCGAGCACCGCCTTCGCCGCAACTGGTCGGTGACCGCGCGGGCAGGCTACGAGCGCTCGGAATACAAGGGCTCGAACCCGAGAGCGCGCTACGACACGACCACGATCGGTCTCGACACCGAATACAGGCTGAACAGGAGTCTCGCTCTGACCGGCAGCCTCGAGCGGGTCCACCAGGACAGCTCGCTCCGCAACGACGACTACACCGCCTCGATCATCGAGTTCGGCCTGAAGTTCCGGCGATAGGCGCGCCGCTTCACCCCTTCAGCAGCGCCTCGATCTCCGCGCGGAACTCCGACGACAGGTCGGACGTCGCGAGGCCATAGGCGACGTTTGCGGTGAGGAAGCCGAGCTTCGAGCCGGTGTCGTACACCTTGCCGGTGAAGGCGTAGCCGGAGAAGGCCTGCGTCTCGGCAAGCTTGAGCATGGAGTCGGTGAGCTGGATCTCGCCGCCGGCGCCCGGCTCCTGTTTCGAAAGCAGATCGAAGATCTCCGGCTGCAGGATGTAGCGCCCCGAGATCGCGAGGTTCGACTGGGCCGTGCCCTTGGCGGGCTTCTCGACCATCGAGGTCATCTTGAAGCCCTTGCCGACGGCCTCGCCCTTGCCGACGATGCCGTACTGGTGGGTCTGGTCGTCCGGCACCTCGTAGGTGGCGATCACATTGCCGCCGCCGGCCTCGTCGTAGACCTCGATCATCTCGGCGAGGCAGCCGCGCTTGGCCTGGTGCAGCATGTCCGGCAGGATCAGCGCGAAGGGCTCGTCGCCGACGATGTCGCGCGCGCACCAGACGGCGTGGCCGAGGCCGAGCGGCTCCTGCTGGCGGGTGAAGCTGGTCGTGCCCGCCTTCGGCAGCTGGGCCTTCAGGATCTCCATCGCCTCCGCCTTGTTGCGGCGGGCCAGCGTGTCGTCGAGCTCGTACTGCTTGTCGAAATGATCCTCGATCACCGCCTTGTTACGGCCGGTCACGAAGACGAAATGCTCGACGCCGGCCTCGCGCGCCTCGTCGACCACGTGCTGGATCACCGGCTTGTCGACGACCGTCAGCATCTCCTTGGGGATCGCCTTGGTGGCGGGCAGGAAACGCGTGCCGAGGCCGGCGACTGGAAACACGGCCTTGCGGATCGGGCGGGACATGGGAACTCCGGGCGAGGCGGAAGGGCTGCGGCCTCACATCGGCCGCGGTGGCGCGCCAAATCTGGGACGCGAAGGCGATGCGTAAAGGCGCCGGCGCGCGCGCTCAAGCGCGCGATCGTGGTTAACGCGATGCTAACCGCTCGGGATAAGCCTTGTGCCGACCCCTGAATCGCTCGGTCACCGAGCGTCCATCCGCCCGCGAGGAGACGACGTCATGCCGCCCGCGACATTCCCCCAGCTTCGCCGTATCGGCGCGGCGCTCGGCCTTGCGCTGGCGACGGCGCTCTCCTGCGCGAGCGGCGCCTCGGCCGAGCCGCGCCTCGACGCCTTCGTCCGGAGCTTCAAGCCGACCGCGCTGAAGGCCGGAGTGAGCTCGGCCACCTACGACCGCGCCTTCCGCGGCGTGACCTATGACAGCGAGGCGATCGAGAAGTTCGGACGTCAGCTCGAGTTCAAGCTTTCGATTGCGAACTACATCGACACCCAGGTCTCCGACACCCGCATCAACAAGGGCAAGGAGATGCTGCAGCAGTACGCGCCGGTGCTGGCCCGCATCGAGAAGCAGTATGGGGTCGACAGGTACTCGGTGCTCGCCGTCTGGGGCATGGAGACCAACTACGGCGCGACCATGGGCGGCCACAACGTCATCAGCGCGATCGCGACGCTCGCCTGCTGCGCCCACCGCCGCAACGACTTCTACCGCCGCGAACTGGTCGCAGCGCTCAAGATCCTCGACGCCGGCCATGTCACGCCCGAGAACATGATCGGCTCCTGGGCCGGCGCGATGGGCCAGACCCAGTTCATGCCCACCAACTTCAACCCCTACGCGGCCGACTTCGACGGCGACGGCAAGCGGGACATCTGGAACTCGGTGCCGGACGCGCTCGCCTCGACGGCGAACTTTCTGCGCAAGCACGGCTGGCAGCCGGGGCAGGGCTGGGGCCGCGAGGCGCCCGGCGGCGCCTTCAAGCCGGCCGGCCCGAACGGCCCGACCTTCGCGACGACTGCGAACTACCGGGTCATCAAGCGCTACAACAACGCCGACAGCTATGCGCTCGCGGTCGCGCACCTGTCCGACCGCATCAAGGGCGGCGGCCGGTTCGTCACGCCCTGGCCGAACCATTCCCCGCCGCTCGACGAAGCGGGGCGCATCGAGCTCCAGACCCATCTCGCGCGGCTCGGCTACGCCGTCGGCGAGCCGGACGGCAAGATCGGGCCGGCGACCCGCGAGGCCATCACCTCCTGGCAGAAGAAGCAGGGTCTCGCCCCCGACGGCTACGCCAGCGTGACGCTGCTGCGGCAGATCAAGTCGTCGCGCTGATCGGGACTTCGCGCATCGGTGGTCGGCGCCGGCGGTCCGTGCTAGCGTCGAGCCCATGAAACGGCTCGTCCTCTGCGCCCTTCTGGCGCTGGCCGCAGCGGCTGTGTTCACGCCCGTCGGCCCCGGCGCGCAGGCGCAGGGCTGGTTCGACTGGTCCCGCTCCGAACGTCGCGGTTACGACGACGGCTACGATCGCCGCGGCCGGGAGCTCGCGCGCCGCCAGGCGCGCCGAGCGCGCGTCGATGACGACGACCGCCGCGAGCCGAATTTTTTCCAGCGTCTGTTCGGCGGCGGCCGCGTGCAGGACGACGATCAGGGCTGGCGCGCGCGCGAGGACGCCGGGGCCGTCGAGATCCGCCGCAAGCCGCGCCGCGTCCGGCGAGCGCCGCCGGCCGCCGCTCCCGCGCTGGCGGCGACGCCGCCCGGCGTGACCGCGACGCCGACGCCCGGCGATCCGGCCGCTCCGCCGCCCGTTCCGGTCGCGCCGTCGACCTTCGTGGCGGTGATCGGCGACAGCGTCGCCGAGAACCTGGCGGGCGGCCTCGAGGAGGGCTTCGCGGACGCGCCCGAGCTGCAGGTCAAGCGCGTCACCAAGCCGAATTCGGGGCTCGTGCGGGCGGACTATTTCGATTTCGTCCCCGCCATCCAGAAGGCGATCGAGGGCGGTCCGATCACCTACGCCGTGTTCGACATCGGCGTGAACGACCGCCAGCCCTTCCTGGACAGCCGCAAGGACGCGCCGCTCTCCGACGAGTGGAAGCGCCGCTACGCAAGCCGCGTCGACGCCGTTCTCGCGCCCTTCAAGGAGCGCAAGATCCCGATCTACTGGGTGGGCCTCGCCGCAAGCGAGGGCCGCAGGGCGACGACCGACCACATCGCGATCAACGCGCTGGCCAAGGAGCGAGTCGAGGCGGCGGGCGGAACCTATGTCGACGTGTGGGAGGGCTTCGTCGACGAGGACGGCGCCTATTCCGACGTCGGCCTCCAGCTCGACGGCCAGACCGGGCGGCTCAGGCTGCCGGACGGCGTGCACTACACCAAGGCCGGCGCCCGCAAGCTCGCCCACTATGTCGAGCAGGAGATCCGCAAGGTCTTCCAGCCCAAGCCCGCGACGCCCGAGGCGGTGGTGGCCGCGGTCAATCCCGATCCCGGCGCGGCCGCCCCGCAGCCCGGGCCGGCCGCCGAGAAGCCGAAGCCGATCGCGAGCCCGGTGATGGTGCTGACCGCGCCGCGGCGCGGGGCGGACGGGGCGCTCGCGACGGCCCCGATGACGATCACGGCGCGCGACGCGTCCGAGCAGGCGACGCGGGTGCTGGTGAAGGGCGAGGCGCCGGACGCCGATCCCGGGCGGATGGACGATCACCGCTGGCCCGGCGCCGAAGCGCCGAAGCCGGCGGCGCTCCTGCTCGACAAGGCCGCGCCGCCCGCCGAGCCGGTGTCTGCGAAGGCTTCGCCTTCGGCCCCGCCGCTGTCGGCGACCGATCCGCGCCCGACGGAGCAGAACGCGCCGGCGCTGCAGTCGCCGCCCGCGCTGCGCTGATCCTTCGGCCGCGCCTCAGCGCGGCAGCGTCGTCGCGCCCATCAGGAAGCTGTCGATCGCGTGCGCGGCCTGCCGGCCCTCGCGGATCGCCCAGACCACGAGCGACTGGCCGCGGCGCATGTCGCCGGCCGCGAACACCTTCGGATTCGAGGTCACGTAGCTCATCTCGTCGGCGAGCACGTTGCCCTTCTTGTCGAGCGCGACGCCCGACTGCTCGAGCATGCCCTCGAGCAGCGGCCCGCGGAACCCGAGCGCGATGAAGACGAGGTCGGCCTTGAGGACGAATTCGGTGCCCGGGATCGGCTGGCGCTTGGCGTCGGCGCGGGCGCACTTCAGCCCGGTCACCTTGCCGTTCTTGCCCTCCATGCCGAGCGTGACGGCGGAGAACTCGCGGTCGGCGCCCTCGGCCTGGCTGGAGGAGGTGCGGAACTTCATCGGCCAGTACGGCCAGGTCATCAGCTTGTCCTCGACCTTCGGCGGCACCGGCCGGATGTCGATCTGGGTGACCGTGATCGCGCCCTGGCGGAAGGAGGTGCCGACGCAGTCGGAGGCGGTGTCGCCGCCGCCGATGACGACGACGTGCTTGCCGGCGGCGTCGACATGCGCCTCGGGGATCTCGCGCTCGCCGCCGACGCGGCGGTTCTGCTGGACGAGGAACGGCATGGCGTAGTGCACGCCCTCGAGCTCCATGCCGGGAAGCTGCGGATCGCGCGGGTCCTCGGCGCCGCCGGCGAACAGCACGGCGTCGTGGGCGGCCGTGAGCTCGTCCACGGTCTTGGTCACGCCGACGTTCACGCCGTAATGGAAGACGACGCCTTCGGCCTCCATCTGCTTCACGCGCAGATCGATGTGCTTCTTCTCCATCTTGAAGTCCGGGATGCCGTAGCGGAGCAGGCCGCCGGCCTTGGGCTCGCGCTCATAGACATGGACGTCGTGGCCCGCGCGCGCGAGCTGCTGCGCGGCGGCGAGGCCGGCCGGACCGGACCCGACGACGGCGACGGACCTGCCGGTCTTCTCGTCCGCCGGCTCGGGCTTCACCCAGCCGTTCGCGATCGCTTTGTCGGCGATGGCCTGCTCGACGGTCTTGATGGCGACCGGGATGTTCTCGAGGTTCAGCGTGCACGCCTCCTCGCACGGGGCGGGGCAGATGCGGCCGGTGAACTCCGGGAAGTTGTTGGTCGAGTGGAGGTTGCGCGCGGCCTCCTCCCAGTCGTCGGCATAGACGAGGTCGTTCCAGTCCGGGATCTGGTTGTTGACCGGGCAGCCCTGCGGGCCGTGGCAGAACGGGATGCCGCAGTCCATGCAGCGCGCGGCCTGTTTCGAGACCTCGGCGTCGGACATCGGGAGCGTGAACTCCCGGAAATGCCGGATGCGGTCGGACGCCGGCTGATACCGCGCCTCCTGCCGCTCGATCTCTAGAAAGCCAGTGACCTTACCCATTCCGGTCTCCCCCGCGCGGAGGCCCTTCGTACATGTCGCGGCGAGCCGTCCCTCCCCGGAGGGAGCGGCGGCGGCCGCTAGATTGGACCCGTTCTGAATTCGCGTCCCGGGGGGCCGTCATAGGCCCTCCGGAACGTCAGCGCCAGTGCGCCTTCCCTTACTCCGCAGCCTGTGGCATGCGGCGCTTCTCCATCTCCTGGAGCGCCTTGCGGTACTCGACCGGCATCACCTTGACGAACTTGTTCCGGTAGTTGGACCAGTCGTCCAGGATGTGCTTCGCGCGGCTCGACTCGGTGTGCGCGAGATGCGCGGAGATCAGCTGCTTCAGCCGCTCCTCGTCATGCCGCGTCATGTCCGGGTCGACCTCGATCCGGCCCTTGAACTCGAGATCGCCGCCATGGTGGTGGAGCTCCTGCATGAGCTCCTCCTCCTCCGGCACCGGCTCGAGATCGACCATCGAGAGGTTGCAGCGCGCGGCGAAGTCGCCGGCCTCGTCCAGCACATAGGCGACGCCGCCCGACATGCCGGCCGCGAAGTTGCGGCCGGTCTTGCCGAGCACGACGACCACGCCGCCGGTCATGTACTCGCAGCCGTGGTCGCCGGCTCCCTCGACGACCGCGATCGCGCCTGAGTTGCGGACCGCGAAGCGCTCGCCCGCGACGCCGCGGAAGTAGCACTCGCCCTCAATCGCGCCGTAGAGCACGGTGTTGCCGACAATGATCGACTCCTCCGCCACGATGCCGGCGTCCGACGCCGGGCGGATGATGATCCGTCCGCCAGACAGACCCTTGCCGACGTAGTCGTTGGCCTCGCCCGTGAGGTCGAGCGTGACGCCCGCCGCCAGGAACGCGCCGAAGCTCTGGCCGGCGGTGCCGGTCAGCTTCACGATGATCGTGTCGTCGGGCAGGCCCGCCGAGCCGTGCCGCTTGGCGACCGCGCCCGACAGCATCGCGCCCGCCGAGCGGTTGCGGCTGATGATTGGACGCTCGATCACGACCGGCTCGCCGCGCTCGATCGCGGGCTCGGCGGCCGCGACGAGGTCGCGGTCGAGCACATGCTCGAGATGGTGGTTCTGGACTTCCGCGTGGCGGATCGCGACGTCGGCGCCGACCACCGGCTTGGCGAACAGCTTGGTGAAGTCGAGCCCGCGGGCCTTCCAGTGTCCGATCGCCTCGCGCTTGTCGAGCAGGTCGGAGCGGCCGATGACGTCCTCGAGCCTGGTGAAGCCCATCTCGGCCAGCAGGCCGCGGACCTCCTCGGCGACGAAGAACAGGTAGTCGACGACGTTCTCGGGCGTGCCCTTGAAGCGCTTGCGCAGCACCGGGTCCTGCGTGGCGATACCCACCGGGCAGGTGTTCAGGTGGCACTTGCGCATCATCAGGCAGCCGGCCGCGATCAGCGGGGCCGTCGAGAAGCCGAACTCGTCCGCGCCGAGCAGCGCGCCGACCAGCACGTCGCGGCCGGTCCGAAGGCCGCCGTCGACCTGCAGCCGCACGCGGCCGCGCAGCTTGTTCATGACGAGCGTCTGCTGGGTCTCGGCGAGGCCGGTCTCCCACGGGCCGCCCGCGTGCTTCAGCGAGGTCAGCGGGCTCGCGCCCGTGCCGCCCTCGAAGCCCGAGATGGTGATGTGGTCGGCGCGCGCCTTGGCGACGCCGGCCGCGACCGTGCCGACGCCGACCTCCGAGACGAGCTTCACCGAGATGTCGGACGCCGGGTTGACGTTCTTCAGGTCGTAGATGAGCTGCGCCAGGTCCTCGATCGAGTAGATGTCATGGTGCGGCGGCGGCGAGATCAGGCCGACGCCCGGGGTCGAGCGGCGCACCTTGGCGATCGCGGCGTCGACCTTGTGGCCGGGCAGCTGGCCGCCCTCGCCGGGCTTAGCGCCCTGCGCGACCTTGATCTGGATGGTGTCGGCGTTGACGAGGTACTCGGTCGTCACGCCGAAGCGGCCCGACGCCACCTGCTTGATGGCCGAACGCTTCGAGTCGCCGTTGGCGAGCGGCTTGAAGCGCTCGGGCTCCTCGCCGCCCTCGCCGGTGTTCGACTTGCCGCCGACACGGTTCATGGCGATGGCCAGCGTCTCGTGCGCCTCGCGGCTGATCGAGCCGAAGGACATGGCGCCGGTGACGAAGCGCTTCACGATCTCGGCCGCCGGCTCGACTTCGTCGATCAAGACGGCCTCGCGGCCGCGCTCGCTCGCCGGGCGGATGCGGAACAGGCCGCGCAGCGTCAGCAGCCGCTCGGACTGCTCGTTCAGCTCGCGCGCAAACTCCTCGTACTTGGCGTAGGAGCGCGTGCGGACCGCGTGCTGCAGGTCCGCCACCGAGTTCGGCGTCCAGGCGTGGTCCTCGCCGCGGATGCGGTAGGCGTACTCGCCGCCGACGTCGAGCGCCGAGCGCAGGACCGGCACGTCCGAGAAAGCCAGGAGGTGGCGGCGAACCGTCTCCTCCGCGACCTCGCCGAGCCCGACGCCGCCCACCGGCGTCGCGGTGCCCCAGAAGTACTTGTCGACGAAGTCCTTCGACAGGCCGACGGCGTCGAAGATCTGCGCGCCGCAATAGGACTGGTAGGTCGAGATGCCCATCTTGGACATGACCTTGAGCAGGCCCTTGCCGATCGACTTGATGTAGCGGTAGCGCACCTCCTGCGCGTCGACCCGGTCCGGGAAGTCGAGCGCCTGGTGCATCGCCTCGAGCGTCTCGAAGGCGAGGTAGGGGTTGATCGCCTCGGCGCCGTAGCCGGCCAGCACCGCGAAGTGATGCACCTCGCGCGGCTCGCCCGACTCCACCACGAGGCCGACCGACGTCCTGAGGCCCTTGCGGATCAGGTGGTGATGCACGGCCGCGGTCGCGAGCAGGGCCGGGATCGCGATGCGTCCGGGCCCGACCAGCCGGTCCGACAGGACCACGATGTTGAAGCCGCCATGGACCGAAGCCTGCGCGCGCTCGCACAGCCGCTCGATCGCGTCCTCCATGCCGGCCGCGCCCTTCTCGGCCGGATAGGTCGTGTCGAGCGTGCGGGTCTGGAAATGGCTCTCGGCGAGGTCGTCGATCGCGCGGATCTTCTCCAGGTCCTCGTTGGTGAGGATCGGCTGGCGCACCTCGAGCCGCTTCTTCTTGGAGGCGCCCTCGAGGTCGAACAGGTTCGGCCGCGGCCCGATGAACGAGACGAGGCTCATCACGAGCTCCTCGCGGATCGGGTCGATCGGCGGGTTCGTGACCTGCGCGAAGTTCTGCTTGAAGTAGGTGTAGAGCAGCTTCGACTGGCGCGAGAGCGCCGACAGCGGCGTGTCGGTGCCCATCGAGCCAGTGGCTTCCTGGCCGGTCGTGGCCATCGGCGACATCAGCAGCTTCACGTCTTCCTGGGTGTAGCCGAAGGCCTGCTGCCGATCGAGCAGGCTCGCCTGCTTGCGCGGCGCGGCGGGGGCTGCGTCCGGCAGGTCCTCGAGCACCAGCTGGGTGCGCTTCAGCCAGTCCTTGTAGGGCCGCGACGTGGTGAGGCTCGCCTTGATCTCCTCGTCGGAGACGATGCGGCCCTGCTCCATGTCGATCAGCAGCATGCGGCCCGGCTGCAGCCGCCACTTACGGATGATCTTGCTCTCGGGGAAGGGCAGCACGCCCATCTCGGATGCCATGACCACGAGGTCGTCGTCGGTCTGGTACCAGCGCGCGGGGCGCAGGCCGTTGCGGTCGAGCGTCGCGCCGATCTGCTTGCCGTCGGTGAAGGCGATCGCGGCCGGGCCGTCCCACGGCTCCATGACCGAGGCGTGGTACTCGTAGAAGGCGCGCCGGTCCTCGTCCATCAGCGGGTTGCCGGCCCAGGCCTCGGGCACCAGCACCATCATGGCGTGGACGAGGCTGTAGCCGCCGCGCACGAGGAACTCGAGCGCGTTGTCGAGGCAGGCGGTGTCGGACTGGCCCTCATAGGAGATCGGCCAGAGCTTCGAGATGTCGTTGCCGTAGAGCTCGCTGTCGACCGAGGCTTGCCGCGCCGCCATCCAGTTGACGTTGCCGCGCAGCGTGTTGATCTCGCCGTTGTGCGCGACCATCCGGTAGGGGTGGCTGAGCGACCAGGTCGGGAAGGTGTTGGTCGAGAAGCGCTGGTGGACGAGCGCGAGCGCGCTCTCGAACCGCTCGTCGCGCAGGTCCGGATAGTAGGCCGCGAGCTGGTCCGCGAGGAACATGCCCTTGTAGACGATCGTCCGGCAGCTCAGCGAGACCGGGTAGTAGGACGAGCCTTGCGGGTTCGTGCCGTACACCTCGTTGGACACGATCTTGCGCAGGATGAACAGCCGGCGCTCGAACTCGTCCTCGTCCTCGATCGAGGGAGAACGGCCGATGAAGACCTGGAACTGGGTCGGCTCGGTCGGCTTCACGCTCTCGCCGAGCGAGGAGTTGTCGGTCGGCACCTCGCGCCAGCCGAGCAGGGTGTGGCCCTCGCTCGCGACCGCGCGCTCCAGCACGCCGCGGATGTGATCGAGCGCCTCGGGGTCGCGCGGGCCGAAACCGTGGCCGACGGCGTACATGCCGGGCTCGGGCAGCGAGAAGCCGAGCCGCTCCGCCTCGGCTGCGAAAAACTTGTGCGGGATCTGAACGAGCATGCCCGCGCCGTCGCCAGCGCGCGGGTCGGCGCCCACGGCCCCGCGATGCTCGAGGTTCTCGAGGATCTTGATGCCGTGCTCGATGATCGTGTGGCTCTTGCGGCCCTTCATGTCGGCGACGAAGCCGACGCCGCAGGAATCCTTCTCGTGGCGCGGGTCGTAGAGGCCCTGCGCGGCCGGCAGGTTCGGATCGGTCGCCGTGATCGTGCGCGTGGCGGCGCTGCGGCCGTCGAGATCCATCGCCGCGTTCGGAAACGTCTTCGTCATGTTCGTCTCCACGATCGGGCCCGCAAGGACCGAAGTCTCATGCACGAAAGGCGCCGCGTCGCTGACATGGCTCGCGGCCCGGCGCGGGTCGGCTTGCGGCTGATGACGCCGCCGCCGTCCCGATGCCCGGCCGATTGTCGTGACGCGCGACGCCTCGTCGCAAATGGACAGTGTTACTGTCCTATCCTTGGCGCCTTTAATCAGAAAAGGGTCGATCGGTAAAGCCGGCAGGTCAAGCCAGACGCACGGCTCTGGCCTCTGTGGCCGCGAGGCGTCACAGTCCCGCGCCGCGCATTGAACTTTTGGATGGGTCGAGGACATGAACCTCACGAGTGACAACATCGCCCCCGCGCATCCGGCCGTGCTCGAGGCCCTCGCCGCCGCGAACAGCGGCCCGGCGCGCCCCTACGGCCACGACGACGAGAACGCGCGCGTCGAGGCGCTGCTGTCGGAGATCTTCGAGAAGCCGGTCGCGGCCTTCCTCGTTACGACGGGGACGGCGGCGAACGCCCTGTCGCTCGCCCAGATGACGCCGCCCTGGGGGGCCGTGATCGGCCATCGGGAAGCGCACGTCATGCATGACGAATGCGGGGCCCCGGAGTTCTTCACCAACGGCGCCAAGATCGTCGGCGCGCCCGGTCCCGACGGCAAGCTGACGCCGGAGACGCTCGGCGCGCTGCTCGGCCGCGACTTCTGGACGCCGCCGACCCATGTCACCCCCGCCGCGCTGACGCTCAGCCAGGCGACAGAGGCCGGCACGGTCTATCGCCCCGCCGAAATCGCCGCACTGTCCGAGATCGCGCGCGGACGCGGGCTGCGCGTTCACATGGACGGCGCGCGCTTCGCCAACGCGGTCGCCGCGACGCGGGCGCGCCCGGCCGATCTGACGTGGCGCGCCGGCGTCGAGGCGCTGTCCTTCGGCTTCACCAAGAACGGCGCGATGGCGGCCGAGGCGATCGTGCTGTTCGCGGACGATCTGGTCCAGAACCTCGCCGAGCGCCGCAAGCGCGGCGGCCACACCTGGTCGAAGGGCCGCTTCATCGCCGCACAGATCGCGGCTCTGCTCGAAGGCGGGCTGTGGCTCGACCTCGCGCGCTCGGCCAACGCCCGCGCCGCGGAGTTGACGCTCGGGCTGGAGGCGAGGGGGCTTCGCACCGCCTTCCCGGTCGAGGCGAACGAGGTGTTCGTGTGGCTGCCGGCCGCGCTCCATGAGGCGCTGAAGGAGCGGGGCGCGGGCTATTACGTCTGGACGAGCGAGTCGATCGATCCCAGCCGCGCCGGCCGCGACGGCGAGGTGATCGCGCGCATGATCGCCTCCTTCGCGACGACGAGCGCCGACGTCCAGGCGGCGCTCGCCGAGATCGACGCCGCGCAGGCCGCGTCGTCCCCACGAAAAAGGGCGCCCCGACCGCTCGGGACGCCCCTGTTCTGACGACGTAGACGACGAAGCGTCAGGCGGCCTGCTTCTCGACGGCCTTGGCGTCGATCGCGGCCGGCTGCGCGCCGGAGCCGATCGGAATGACGCGCGGCTTCTTGGCCTCCGGGACCTCGCGCACGAGGTCGATGTGGAGAAGGCCGTTTTCGAGGCTCGCGCCGGTCACCTGAACGTGGTCGGCGAGCTGGAAGCGTCGCTCGAACGCGCGGCCGGCGATGCCCTGGTGGAGCACCTCGGACTTCCTGTCCTCGGCGGCCTTCTCGCCGCGCACCGTGAGCGCGTTCTCCTTGACCTCGATGCCGAGGTCCTTCTCGCCGAAGCCCGCCACCGCGACGGTGATGCGATAGGCGTTCTCGTCGGTGCGCTCGATGTTGTAGGGCGGGTAGCCGGGGGACGCGTTCTCGCCGCCCGCGACGCTGTCGAGCAGCGAGAACAGGCGGTCGAAGCCGACGGTCGAGCGATAAAGCGGGGTGAGATCGTAGTGGCGCATTCTGGTATCCTCCTGAAGGAAGCGACACATGGGCGGCCCGCCGTGACGGCCGGGCCGAATTACGCAACGATCGCAGCCGTTTGGCCTGCGATGACCTTGAGATGGTGAGGCCGATGGCGCCGTTCAAGCCCATGTCTTCGAGGCTCACGTCTCCAAGGCCGATGGCGACCGCGCGCAACGCGCTAGCCGGCGGCCGCGCCGGGGCGGCGCTGTCGTCGGCTGCGAAGCGCGCGAACCTTCTGCTCGACGCGCTGATCGGCAAGCCCGAGCCGGAGGAGGACCGCACGCCGACCTTCCGCCCGGCGCGCGAGGGGCTTGTCGCCGCGCCCGGCGTGCCGTTTCCCGCCGGCGTCAGGAACCGGACGATCACGACGGTGGACGGGGTCAACCTCCGCGGCGCCTTCTGGCGGCCGGAAGGGGCGGCGCGCGGCACGGTGTGCCTGTTCCAGGGGCGCGCCGAATTCGTCGAGAAGTACGGCGAGGTGGTCGAGGACCTGCTGAAGCGCGGTTTCGCCGTCGCGACCTTCGACTGGCGCGGGCAGGGCGGCTCCGACCGGCTCGCCCGCAATCCGCTCAAGGGCCATGTCGGCGATTTCGGCGACTATCGCGCCGACGCCGAGGCGATGATGCGCCATCTCGCCTTCGCCAGCTGTCCGCCGCCCTTCTTCGCGCTGTCGCATTCGGCGTCGGCGCCGGTCGTGGTCGCGCTCGCGGCGCGCCAGCCGCAATGGTTCGAGCGGATCGTGCTGGTCGCCCCGATGATCGGCCTGCCGCTCGACCGCGTCGAATTTTTCGCCCGCGGTCTCGCGACCGGGCTCGGCAGCGTCGGCTTCTCCTCGTCCTACATCCCGAGCGGCAGCAACCGGATCCTCGCGCTGAAGCCGTTCGAGAAAAACCGCGTGACGTCGGACCAGACGCGTTACGCGCAGGCGCAGTCGATCCTCGCCGCGGCGCCCGATCTCGGGATCGGGTCGCCGACGATCGGCTGGGTCCATTCGGCCTTCAGGGCGATGACCGCGACGGCGCTGCCGGGCGTGCCCGAATCGTTCCGCGTTCCGACGCTGGTGCTGAGCGCAGCGCTCGACCGGATCGTCGATCCGCGCGCCAGCGACCGCTTCGCCACACGCATCCGCGGCGGCGGGCATCTGCTGGTCCGCGGCTCGCGCCACGAGATCATGATGGAGCGGGACGAAATCCGCGACATGTTCTGGGCGGCCTTCGACGCCTTCATGCCCGGCGCGAAGACGCTGGCCTGACGGGCGGTCAGCCGCGGGCGAGGAGCTCCATCGCCGCCTCGTGCACGCGCCTGTCGCCGGCCGCGATGATGCGCCCGCCATTGGTCGCCGGCTGGCCGTCCCAGGTCGTGACGATTCCGCCGGCGCCCTCGACGATCGGGATCAGCGCCGTGATGTCAAACGGCTTGAGGTCGGCCTCGACGACCAGGTCGAGATGGCCGGCGGCGAGCATGGCGTAGGCGTAGCAGTCGCCGCCCCAGCGCATCTGCCTCACCGCGCCCGCCACGCGGTCGAAGGCCGTGCGTTCGCCTTCGTCGAACATCGAGGGCGTCGTCGACAGCAGCATGGCGTCATCGAGCCCCGCACAGGCGCGCGCCCGCAGCCGGCGCGTCCCGTTGCGGCCGCGATAGCTGGCCGAGCGGCCGTCGCCGAAGAATTTCTCGCCGATGAAGGGCTGGTGCATCATCCCGTAGCAGGGAGACCCGCCGCGGGTCAGGCCGATCAGCGTGCCCCACACCGGCAGCCCGAGGATGAACGACTTGGTGCCGTCGATCGGGTCGAGCACCCAGACATATTCCGAGTCCGTCGCGACGTCGTCGAACTCCTCGCCGATGACGCCGTGGCGCGGGAACGTCCGGCGGATCAATTCCCGCATCACGCTCTCGGCCGCCTTGTCCGCTGCGGTGACCGGGTCGAAGCCCCGCGGCGAGCGCTTGTCCTCGACGGAGAGCGCGGTGCGGAAGAAGGGCAGGATCGCTTCGCCCGAGGCGTCGGCGAGGCGGTCGACGAAGGCGGCGAAATCGACTGCGGTCATGCGTCCGTCCTACAAGCGTATCCGCGACGATCAGATCACGCGACGTTTCGGACATCGCCTACCGGAGACGGCGGGCGCCGTCCAACGCATTGCCCGATAAGCCAAAAAGAAATCGCCGGATTGTGCGACAGGCCGTCGCATCCGGCGATTAAAAGATTTTGCCCTTGCTTTTTGTGCAGCGCGGCCGCATCTTTTTGCAGCGCGGCATTGCGATCTTCTGATCGTTCTGTCGCTGCCCTCCTTGGGCGTTTCCTCCCTAGACTTGGGCCGTTCGCTTCGTGCGGACGGCCTTTTTTCTTGGTTTTCTGTCCAGGCGGGCGGACATTGGCGGGCCGCCGCGCCTTTTGCAAGGATTTTTCTATCATACGATCGACGCAGCGGACTGCGGCGTCATTCCGCCGCTGCGCGCACGCTGCCGAGAGAGCCGAACGGCGCCGTCGCGATGCGCTCCACGACCCCCGCCAGCCGTGTGACGAACGCATCGAAATCCGGTCGCTTCGCGTGCCGCTGCTCGTCCATGTAGATCGCGCGGTTGATCTCGATCTGCAGCGCGTGCAGGTCGCTCGCCGGCGCGCCGTAGTGCTCGGTGATGTAGCCGCCGGCGTAGGGCCGGTTGCGGGTCGTCTCGAGTCCGAGGCTGCGGAACTCGTGCTCCACGAAATCGACGATCGCGGGCGAGCAGCTCGCGCCGTAGCGGTCGCCGAGCACGATGTCGGCGCGGGCGCGCTCGTCGCGCGCGAGGCCGACGGACGGCATCGAGTGGCAGTCGATGAGCAGCGCGATCCCGTGCGAGCGGTAGGCGCGCGCGACGAGACGCTTCAGCGCGCGGTGATAGGGCTTGTAGATGCTCTCGATTCGCTCCAGCGCCTCGCTGACCGGCAGACGCGCGCCATAGATCTCCTGCGCCTCGCCGACGATGCGCGCGATCGTGCCGAGCCCCCCAGCGACGCGCAGGGACCTCGTATTGGCGAAGGGCGGCAGCCGGCCGTCGAACATCCGCGGGTCGAGTTCATAGGGCTCGCGGTTGACGTCGAGGAAGGCGCGGGGGAAATGAGCCCGCATCAACGGGGCCCCGAAGGACGGCGCGCTGGCGAACAGCTCGTCGACGAAAGCGTCCTCGGACCGCCGCAGCGCGCGGGGGTCGAGACGGGAGGACGCAAGGAAGCTCGCAGGATAGCGCGCGCCCGAATGCGGCGAGTTGAACACGACCGGAGAGGCGCGCTCGACAGGCTCGAGAATGTCGAAGGCCGGCTCGATTTCGCCCGCGGTCTTCCAGGCCGTCACGCGTGCTGATCCTCCGTTAACCGGCTCCGGTCCAAGACGGAGCATCGCCCATCGCGGACGCCCATGTCCATCGCCCGCAGGTGCGAAACGATCTGTTTACCTTGATCGCGCCTTATGAAATGAATCGTCCCCGCATGGGACAATTGAGAGTCGCAATCCCGTGAATCCGAGCTCGAAGATCCTTCTCGCCGAAGACGACGACGATATGCGCCGGTTCCTCGTGAGGGCGCTGGAGAACGCCGGTCATTCGGTGGTCGCCTTCGACAACGGCCTGTCAGCCTATCATCGTCTGCGCGAAGAGCCGTTCGAACTGTTGCTCACCGACATCGTGATGCCGGAGATGGACGGGATCGAGCTCGCGCGCCGCGCGACACAGCTCGATCCGGACATCAAGGTGATGTTCATCACGGGCTTCGCCGCGGTCGCGCTCAACCCCGACTCGCAGACGCCCAAGGACGCCAAGATCCTGTCGAAGCCGTTTCACCTGCGCGAGCTGGTGAGCGAAGTCGACAAGCTGCTCGCGGCCTGAACTGCTCCAGCTGACCCCAAGGGACCTCGTCCCGCCCGCGATGATCGCGGGCGCGCTCCTGCTGTGGGCGACGGGCCTGCCCGACCGCTGGGGATTCGTCGGCGCCAGCCAGGGCCTCGGGCTCGGCGCGGCGATCTGCGCGCCGATGTGGCTGCTTTCTCTCTACCGCCGGGCGCGCGCGGGCCGCGCCGAAGCCGAAGATCCCGACGATCTCCCACGCTGATCGCAGAGCCGCTTGCGGCGCCCGGATCGATCCGCTATAGCCCGCGGACGTCGCCGGAACGTCCCGCTCCGGCGACCCGAATTTCGGGCGTGTAGCTCAGCGGGAGAGCACTACCTTGACATGGTAGGGGTCACAGGTTCGATCCCTGTCACGCCCACCACTTCCAATGAAAAAAGGGTCCGGCCGATGGCCGGACCCTTTTTTCTTGTCCCGGTCCGACGGCCCAGCGTCACTCGGCCTCGGCGGTCTCCGCGGCGCGCGCCGCCAGCGGCGCCGAGGCCGGCTTCAGCGATTCGAGGAAGCGCTTCAGCCTCAGCATCGAGTGCCGGCGGGAGACGCCCCTGAACCGGCGCGACAGCGCGTAGTTGTAGACCTCGCGGCAGACGTTCACCCGGCGCATATATTCGCCCAGCGGCATCGACTCGACGAAGTCGCCGAGCTCCTCGGCGGTCTTGAATTTCGAGCCGTCGATGAAGCTGTCTGTCGGAAACGCCTGATAGATCGTGTCGTTGGCGAAATAGATCGGCAGGCAGCCGCCCTGGATGCCCTGCCAGATCTTCTCCGTCACGTAATAGTCGGAGATGCAGTTCTCGTAGGCCAGCGTGAAGTTCGAGTGCGCGAGAAAGGCGTGCTTGGCGTCGAGCGCGCCCTTCATGTAGCGGCTCTCGCCTTCGGAGACGCCCTCGGGCCAGCCGCGACCGATCAGCCTCAGACGGCCGAGGCCGTGAAGCTCCAAAGCGAGGTTCTGGCGGGTGGCGTAGAGCGAGATGCTCGAACCGTCGACCAGCGCGTCGAACTTCTTGAACGACGCCACGAAGGTGATCAGCTTGTCGGCGAACCCGACGTTCAGCTCGTCCGCATCGCGCAGCAGGCTCAGCGGCTGGCCTGTCGGGCCGTAATAGTAGTTGTCCGTGTAGATCAGCCCGCTATGCGCGTTGAAGATGAACAGCGGACAGGTCCGGGCGAAGTGCTTCGGATGCAGGAACTCCATGAACGTCGGCGTGACGTCGAAGAACGGCTCGTGCGTCCAGAGTATGTGGAACTTTCCGGGGCGTACGGCCTCAGGCTTGAAGAGGTACTTGCGCCGGCCGACGATGCAGTCGGCGTCATCCGGCGAATCCACGATCTCGACGCCTAGCTCGGCGAGCTTGCCGTCTTCCGCGAATGGCGTGCTGTCCATCGGATCGAGCCGAAAGATCCGGAGGGGGGCAGGCGCGCTGACTGTGTGTTCCATCGACGATCAAACGTTAAAGCAAAGAAGTGGGGGGTGTCGTTCAAGCCGGCGGCAGGCGCAAGTCTGGGGCGGTACGGAACGCGACGCGGCGTGGATCGACATAGGCGATACGTAGTGCGGACGTCGTTTCCCGGCGACGCCACCTGTCGGTTGAGCGAAGCGTCGATCTGAGACCGACGGGTGCGTCTGCGCAATGGAAACCTTCGTCCGTGCGCCGTCCGGAATTGCGGGCGCGGCTTTGTGGTCACGGTTTTGCGCGCGGGACGTGAAACGCGGGGGATGGCGGCGCGCCGTCCGGACGCCCGAAGACCCGATCAGGCCGCGTCGCCCGCGTCGACCTGATCGGATGGCGAGACGGACAGCTTGAGGCAGCGCGGCGGCGTATCGGAGGCGTCGCCGGCGAGCCGCTTGTGCAGGAAGTCGAGCGCCGCGCGCACGCCGGACGCCGTGTAGGGCTTCTCGATCACCCCCAGCGAGCCGTCGAGGCCGCTCGGCAGCATGTCGGCGTTGGCCGTCGTAAACAGCACGGCGACGCCCGCCTCGCCCGCCTCGCGGGCGACGTCGAGCCCGGTCAGTCCGTCCATCAGCCTGAGGTCGACGAGCGCGAGGTCGATGTCGGAGGAGCGAAGCAGTGCGACGGCCGTGTCGCGGTCAGCGGCGAGGCCGACGAGGTCGTGCCCGGCTTCCGTCACCACCGGCGCGAGCCCGCCAGCGATAATCATGTCGTCTTCGACGATCAGAACCCGCACCCGCTGTCCCCGAATCGTTTCCCCGCCCGATCCTTAACGGGCGGGGGCGGGGGGCGCCACGCGCCGAGCCGCCGCATTGCCCCGCCAAACGGATTGTGAACGCCGCGCCGACGCGCGCCGCCGGACGGCCGCTCAGGTGCCCTTGGCGACGATCGCCTCGTGCCAGGCGACCGCGCGGCGCATCATGCCGAGGTGCTGGCGCTCGTACATGCGCCCGTCGACCTTGATCGCGCCGCGCCTCGCGTTCTCCTCGAGGTCGAAGGCGTCGATCACCTTCTGGGCCCGCTCGACCTCCTCCGCGCTCGGCGCGAAGCAGCTGTTGGCGGGCTCGATCTGGCTCGGATGGATGATCGTCTTGCCGTCGAAGCCGAGGTCGCGCGACTGACGGCACTCTTCGCGGCAGCCGTCGACGTCGGAGATGTCGTTGAACACGCCGTCGAGGATGGTGAGGCCGTTGGCGCGCGCCGCCGCGAGCGCGAACATGATCCACGGCATCATCGGCGCGCGGCCCTTCACCAGCTGCGCCCAGGTGTCCTTGGCGAGGTCGTTGGTGCCGAGCACGAAGCAGGTGAGGCGGCTGCCGGGGACGGTGCGGCGCGCCTGCGCGATCTTCTCGATGTTGAGAATCGCGGCCGGCGTCTCGATCATCGCCCAGACGTCGATGTCCTCGGGCGCGTCGAGCGCCTCCAGCCGGTTCGCGATCGCCTCCAGCACGGCGGTGGACGAGACCTTCGGCATCAGGATCGCGTCGGGCCTCGCCTCGATCGCGGCCTTGAGGTCCTGCTCGCCCCACGGCGTCTGCGGGGCGTTGACGCGGATGATGAGCTCGCGGTCGCCATAGCCGCCGGACTTCACGGCGGCGCAGACCTGCTCGCGGGCGAGATCCTTGGCTTCGGGGGCGACGGCGTCCTCGAGATCGAGAATCAGGCTGTCGGCCGGCAGCTCCCTGGCCTTGTCGAGCGCGCGCTGGTTGGAGCCCGGCATGTAGAGCACGCTGCGGCGAAGGCGGAGGTCGGCCATGCGGTGGCTCCCTTGGCGTGGACGGTCGGGAGCGTTCTAGCAGCAATGGCGCCGCATGTGCGCAGAGCGGACGTTCGACTTTGCGCGGGCGCGAAGGCGCAACGAAAAAGCCGGGCTCGGGGCCCGGCTTTTTCGATTTCGACGCCCCGGCCTGCGCGCCAGTACATCCGTGGTCGCGCGGCCGAAGCGTCGTCCGGCGGACCGGACATTCGCTCAGTCTGCCGCTCCGTGGTTAACGCAGCGTAAACGCCGTCCGCCTCTCAGCTCGACAGCGCGGCGGTCAGCTCGCGCAGGTTCGAGCGCATCATGTCGAGGTAGGCGCCGGCGGGGCCGTCCTTGGGCGACAGCGCATCGGAATAGAGCGCGCCGCCGATCTTGGCGCCGGTCTCCTTGGCGATGCGCTGGGTCAGGCGCTTGTCGGTGATGTTCTCGACGAACACGGCCGGGATCTTCTCCGCCCTGATCTGGCGGATGATGCGCGCGACGTCCTTGGCGGAGGCTTCGGCTTCCGTGGAGACGCCCTGAGGCGCAAGGATCTCGAGGCCGTAGGCGGCCGAGTAATAGCCGAAGGCGTCGTGCGAGGTGATGATCTTGCGACGCTCCGCCGGCACCTTCGCCCAGGCCGCGCGGATCTCGGCGTCGAGCTCGTCGAGCTTGGCCAGATAGGCGGCGGCGTTCGCCTCGTAGGCCGCCTTGCCTTCGGGGTCGGCGGCAGTCAGCGCGTCGCGGATGTTGCCGACATAGGTCTTCACGTTGCGCGCGTCCTGCCAGGCGTGCGGATCGGTGACCTCATGGGTGTGGCCGTGCGCATGATCGCCGTCCTCGTCCTCCATCTCGCGCGCGCTGACGCCCTTCGAGGCGACGATCACCGGCGCCTTCGAGCCGGACGACTTGGCGATCTTCGACATCCAGCCTTCGAGGCCGAGGCCGTTCTCGAACACGATCTTCGCCTCCGCGACCTTCTTCGCGTCGGCGGGGGAGGGGGAGAAGACATGCGCGTCGCCGTCCGGGCCGACGAGCGTCTCGACCGCGACGCGGTCGCCGCCGACCTGGGAGACGAGGTCGCCGAGGATCGAGAAGGTGGCGACGGCCTTCAGCGGCTCGGCGTGCGCCGGCGCGGAGATGAGGCCTGCGGCGAAGGCCGCGGCCACGAGGCGATTGAGCTTCATCGCAGAAAGATCCTTTTCAGGCTGCGCGATGGCGGCGCGCCGGGACGAGCCGCCAGACGAGGCCGCCGGCAGGGCCGAAGGCCATGGACAGGAGGTAGACCACGCCCGCCGCGAGGATGATCGCGGGTCCGGTCGGCACGCCGGCGTGGTAGGAGCCGAGCAGCCCGGCGACGCTCGCCAGCGCCCCGGCCGCCACCGCGACGCCGAACATCGGCGCGAGACGCTGCGTCCAGAACGGGGCCGTCGCCGCGGGTAGCATCATCACGCCGACGGCGAGCAGCGTGCCGAGCGCCTGGAAGCCGGCGACGAGGTTCAGCACCACGAGGCCTAGGAAGATGAGATGCGCGGGGCCGCCTGCGCGGCTGACCGAGGCGAGGAAGCCGGGGTCGACGCATTCGAGCACGAGCGGCCGGTAGACCAGCGCGAGCGTGACGAGCGTCACCGTCGCGACGCCCGCGAGCAGCAGCAGCGCGTCGTCGTCGAGCGCGAGCACCGAGCCGAACAGCACGTGGAGCAGGTCGACGTTCGAGCCGCGCAGCGAGACCATGGTCACGCCGAGCGCGAGCGACAGCAGGTAGAAGGCCGCGAGCGCCGCGTCCTCCTTCAGCGCGGTCGTGCGGGTCACCAGGCCCGCGAGCAACGCGACCGAGACGCCCGCGACGAGGCCGCCGAGCGTCATCGCCGGGAGCGAGAGGCCCGCGACCAGGAACCCGGCGGCGGCGCCCGGCAGGATGGCGTGGGCCATGGCGTCGCCGGCAAGGCTCATCCGTCGCAGCATCAGGAACACGCCGACGGGGCCAGCGCCGAGCGACAGCGCGAGCGAGCCGATCAGCGCCCGACGCATGAAGTCGAACTCGACGAAGGGGCCGATCAGGGCGTCGTAGATGCTCATCAGGTCAGGCCGCGTGACTGTGGCAGACCGGCGCGCGGTCGTCGAAGGCCTCGGTCATGCCGCGCGCCTCCAGCAGGCGTTCGGGGCGCAGCGCCTCGGCGGTCGGACCCCATGAGATCGGCCGGCGCGCCAGCAGCAGCGTCTCCGGAAAGGCGTGGCGGACGGTTTCGAGGTCGTGCAGCACCGCGACGACGGTGCGGCTCTCGCCTCGCCAGCGTGCGACGAGGTCGAGAAGGTCGCGCACGGTGTCGGCGTCGATCGCGGCGAACGGCTCGTCCAGCAGGATCACCGGCGCGTCCTGCAGCGCGAGCCGGGCGAACAGCGCGCGCTGAAGCTGGCCGCCGGACAGCGTGCCGATCGGGCGGCGCTCGAAGCCGGTGAGGCCGACGCCCGCGATCGCGTCGCGGACCTTGGCGCGGCCCTTGGCGCCGACGCCGCCGAACGGGCCGATCTTGCGCCACAGCCCGGTCGCGACGAGGTCGAAGACGTCGATCGGGAAGGAGCGGTCGAGCGAGGCGGCCTGCGGCAGATAGGCGATTTCGCCGGACTTCAGAGCGCCGCGGTCGATGCGGCCGCCGAGCGGCTTCAGCGTCCCGACGAGGCCCTTCAGCAGCGTCGACTTGCCGGCGCCGTTCGGCCCGACGACGGCGAGCGCCGAACCCGGGGCGATCTCGCCGGTGAGGTGATGGACCGCCGGATGCCCGTCATAGCCGAGCGTCACGTCCTCGAAGCGGATGGCGGGGGCGCTCACGAGACCGCCCACAGCACGCCGGCCCAGACGGCCGCGATCCCGACGGCCGCGATTGCGAGACGCTCGATCGCGGAGGCGCGCAGCAGCGAGGCGGCGGCGTCCTGCGCCACGGGGCGGCGAGGTCCGTGGTCGTGATGGTCGTGCGCGCCGTGCGAGTGGCCGGCGTGCGCGTGGTGGTGATGGTCGGGCATGGGGTCGCGATCTGAGGATCGGTGACGATGCCGAACGTTATAATGTTACGCACCACCGACGCAAGCCGCCTCGCGACAGGCGCGGCGGAATGTCCGCGTCGAGCGGGGAGGGTCGAACAAAAAATTTGGCGGCGAGTCGGTCCGGCGTGAACCGGCGCGTCCTTCGGGGCGACCCACGGTCAAGGCAGAACCGGAGGCACCGCCATGACGACCGTAGACCTCGACCGCGCCGATTTCGCGCTTCTCGACGAACTCCGCCGCACCGAACCCGTCTTCGCCGAGACCCGCCGCGGCGTGCAGGCGGCCTCGGAGTCCTACGACGACGGCCGCGGCACGATCCAGACCAGGGAAGAGCGGTCCCGCGCCTGGAGCGCGGTCATGGCCGGCGACCTGCTGGGCGTCGCGCTGCTCGCGTCTTCGGTCCTGTGGACCCTTTCGCCGGTGATCGCCTGACGGCTCAGACGTCTTCCGTGCGCGCGTTCTTCAGCGCGCTCTTGACGAAGGCGACGACGGCCCAGACGCCGAGCGCGAGACCCGCGGCCTCGAGCGCATAGGCGCCGTACTCGCCGAGGCCCAGAAAGCCCGCGACCGCCCAGCCGCCCGCGACCGCCGCCGTAATGGTCTGGGCCGCGATCAGGATGGTCGCCGAGACGATGGTGATCGTCCTGGCGAACGAGCTCTGGGGAACGTGGGTCGGGATGTCGGACATGACGGTCCGGGACTCCTGGCGGATCTTCAAAACAGCGGGCCTTTTAGCACGCGCCGCGCAAAGGTCGAGGCGTCAGTGCAATGCTGGGCGGCTTGCCCCCGCCGGCTGGCGCCTATAGCCCTTCGCCCGAATTTGACGGATCGGAGCGAGGGACATCCATGGCGCTGACGGCAGCTTCGCCGCGCGGGGTCGTGGCCGCGCCGCACGCGGCGGCGGTCGAGACCGGCCGGGCGGTCCTCGCCGAGGGCGGCAACGCCTACGAGGCCATGGTCGGCATGGCCGCGACCGTCGCGGTCGTCTACCCGCACATGAACGCGATCGGCGGCGACGGCTTCTGGCTGGTGCGCGAGCCCTCAGGCGAAGTCCGCTACATCGAGGCCTGCTCCACCGCGGGATCGCGCGCCACCATCGGCTGGTATCGCGACCGCGGCCATGACGTCATCCCGGCGCGCGGGCCGCTTGCGGCGCTGACCGCGCCCTGCGCCGTCGACGGCTGGCGCCTCGCGCTGGAGCTCGCCCGCGCGGGCGGCGGACGGATGCCGGCCGAGGCGCTGCTCTCGGACGCCGCGCGCTTCGCGCGCGAAGGCTTTTCCGTTTCTCCCTGCCAGGGCCGCACCGTCCCCAAGCTCGCCGCCGAGACCTATGCGGCGCCAGGCTTCGCCGACGTCTTCATGAAGGACGGAAAGCTGCTCGCCGAGGGTGAGACGCTGACGCAGCCGCGCCTCGCCGACACGCTCGACCATATCGGCCGGGCGGGCCTGCGCGACTTCTTCGAGGGCGACGTCGGGCGCGAGATCGCGAGCGACCTTGATCGCATCGGCGCGCCGGTGACGCGTGAGGACATTTCGAATCGCCGCGCTCGTCTCAGGTCGCCGCTCGAGGTGCGGCTGCGCGATGCGAGCGTCTTCAACTCGCAGCCGCCGACGCAAGGGCTGGTCTCGCTGATGATCCTCGGCGTGCTGGAGCGGCTGGGCGTCAGGTCCGACGAGGACGCCGCCTTCGTCCACGCCGCCGTCGAGGCGACCAAGCGGGCCTTCCGGATCCGCGAGCGCATGTGCGTCGACTTCGACCGCATGCCGCTCGATCCGCAGGAGTTCCTGACACCGCAGGCGCTCGACCGCGAGGCCTCGGCCGTCGACGCCGCACGCGCGGCCCCCTATCCGCCGCAGCCTTCCGGCGACGGCGACACCATCTGGATGGGCGCGATCGACGGAGAAGGGCGCGCCGTCAGCTACATCCAGAGCATCTACTGGGAGTACGGCTCCGGCTGCGTGCTGCCGGCGACCGGCGTGCTGATGCAGAACCGCGGCGCGGCCTTCTCGCTCGACCCTGAGAACCCGAACGCGCTCGCGCCGGGCCGCCAGCCCTTTCACACGCTCAACCCCGCGCTCGCCGTCTTCGACGATGGCCGGGTCATGGTCTACGGGACCATGGGCGGGGAAGGGCAGCCGCAGACCCAGGCGCAGATCTTCGCGCGCCATGTCTGGCTCGGCCGCCCGATCGAGGAAGCGCTGGCGGCGCCCCGCTTCCGGCTCGGTCGCTCGTGGGGGGAAAACGACACCTCGCTCAAATACGAGCCCCGCTTCGCCGGCGAGGAAATCGACCGGCTGGCGCGCATGGGCCATGAGGTCGCGCCGTGGCCCAATACCTTCGACGACGAGGCCGGCCATGCCGGGATGATCGTGCGCCACGCCGACGGGCGGATCGAAGGCGGCCACGATCCGCGCGCCGACGGCGGCGCGGCTGGGGCTTGAATGCGGCGCCGGATGCGGCCAGACATCCGCCCATGAGCGGGGAGACGATCCTGACCAATGCGCGGCTGGTGCTCGGCGACGGGATCGTCGTCGGCACGCTCGTGCATGCGCACGGCGAGATCCGCGACGTCTCGCCCGGCCGATCTATGGCCGCCGGCGCGGTCGACCTCGAGGGCGACCTGCTGGCGCCGGGACTGATCGAGCTCCACACCGACAATCTCGAAAAGCACTTCTCGCCGCGCGCCGGCGTCATATGGCCGAACCCGCTGGCGGCGGCGCTCGCGCATGACGCGCAGATGGCGGCGGCGGGCGTGACAACCGTCTATGACGCGCTGTTCGTCGGCGGCTACGAGGTCGAGAACGACGCCCGGCGCGGCCTGTTGCCGACCATGGTCCGCGCCGTCGAGCGCGGGGTCGAGCTTGGCCTGTTCCGCGCCGAGCACCGGCTGCATCTGCGATGCGAGCTGACCGATCCTGAACTGACCGATCATCTGGCCCCGTTCGCGGACGGGCCGCTGGTCGCGCTCGCCTCGCTGATGGATCACACGCCCGGCCAGCGCCAGTGGCGCGACGTGTCGCTGCTGAAGCGTTTCATGGTCCGCGAAGGGCTTGCGGCGAAGGACGCCGACGCGCTGATCGAAAAGCGCATGACCGACGGGAAGCGGGCCGCCGCGTCGAACTGGCCGAAGGCGGTGGAGCTGTTCCGCGGCCGCGGGATCGTCATCGCAAGCCACGACGACACCACGGCCGAGGACGTCGAGCAGGCGAAGGACGCGGGCTGCGCCATCTCGGAGTTCCCGACCTCGCTCGAGGCCGCGCACGCCGCACGGGCGTCCGGCCTCGCCACCGTCGGCGGCGCGCCGAACGTCGTGCGCGGCGGGTCGCATTCAGGCGGCGTCTCCGTGGTCGAGCTCGTCCGCGAGGACGCGCTCGACGCCCTCTCGTCCGACTACGTGCCGGCAAGCCTGCTGCAGGCCGTCGAACGGCTCGGCCGGGACGGGGACGCAGCGCTGGCGAAGGCCTTCGCGCTTGCGACCTCGCGGCCGGCGGCGATGCTGGGCCTCGCCGATCGCGGCCGCCTCGCGCCTGGCCTGCGCGCCGACCTGATCCGTGTGTCGATCGTCGACGAAACGCCGGTGGTGCGCAGCGTCGTCGTCGCTGGACGGAGCGTGATGTGAGCGATCCGCGCTACGCGATCTACTACGCCCCGCCGCCGGAGAGCCCGCTCTGGACCTTCGGCTCGGCGGTGCTCGGATATGACGCCGCGAGCGCGGAGCCGCGCGCGCCGCTTGCGCCTGCGGGCGTCGACGCGGCCGAGTGGACCGAAATCACCGCGCAGCCACGCCGCTACGGCTTCCACGGCACGCTGAAGGCGCCGTTCCGGCTCGCCGAGGGCGCCAGCGAGGACGATCTGGTCAAGGCGGGCCGGGCGTTCGCGCGCAAGCTCCGGGGCTTCGACCTGCCCGCCCTCGAGGTCGGACCCATCGCGACCTTCGCCGCGCTGAAGACGATCACCTCCTCCGAGGCGCTGGAGACGCTCGCGGCCGCCTGCGTCGAAGCGTTCGAGCCCTTCCGCCGGCCGCCGAGCGCGGAGGAGACGGCCCGCCGCCTGGAAGCTCCGCTGACCGATCGCCAGCGCCACTTCCAGGAGCGCTGGGGCTATCCTTACGTCTTCGAGGAGTTCCGGTTTCACATGACCTTGACCGGAAGCCTGCCCGCGGAGCGCGTCACCCCCATCGTCGACGGGCTCGCCGAGCTCTATGAGGAGCATGTCGGGCCCGCGATCTCGCGCGCCAACGCCGTCACCCTCTATGTCGAGGAGGACGCGCGCGAGGGGTTCCGGATCGTCGACCGCTTCGTGTTCGGTGCCTGAGCGGGCCGCCCCGTTTCGGCCGCACTGGCGGAGGAAGCCTTGAGCACGATGCGCGCAAATCGCCTTCTCCTCCCCGCCGCCATGGCGCTCGCCGGCCTCGCCGCCGCGGCGGGAGCCGCTGCTGCGCACCCGCATGTCTTCGTCACCTCGCGCAGCGAGCTGATCTTCGGCGCGGACGGCAAGCTGTCCGGCGTGCGCCATGCCTGGACCTTCGACGACATGTTCTCGTCCATGGCCGTGCAGGGGCTCGATACGAACGGCGACGGCAAATACTCGCGCGAGGAGCTTGCGCCGCTCGCCGAGACCAACGTCACCTCGTTGCACGAGTACAAGTTCTTCACCTTCGCCAAGGCGGGCGAGAAGAAGCTCGTCTTCGGCCAGCCGGTCGACTACTTCGCCGAGAGCGGCGCCGACGGCCGCGTCACGCTGCATTTCACCCTGCCGGTCAAGGAGGGCGCAGCCGAGAAGGGCCGGCCCTTCCGCGTCGAGGTTTATGACCCGAGCTACTTCGTCGCCTTCGAATTCGCGAAAGAGCACCCGGCGAAGCTTACCTCCGCGCCGGCGAACTGCGGCGTCGAGCTGGAGCGCCCGCCCGCGCCGGACGCCGGCCAGCAGCAGAAGCTCTCCGAGGCCTATTTCTCGGGCCTGTCACCCGGCGCCAATTTCGGCGCGCAGTTCTCGAACACCCTGCTCGTGACGTGCAAGTAGGCTCATCGCGCGCCCGCGCGGCCTTTGCGTGCGCGCTAGCGCTCAGCTGCGTCGCGCTCGTGGCCTTCGCCGCCGACGCGTTCGCCCAGAACGCCGGACCCTTCGGCGTCGCGCGGCCCGACGGGCCGCCGCCCGGCGCGCCCGGGGGCCTGTTCGGCTGGATCGCGGCCAAGCAGTCCGGCTTCTACCGCGAACTCGCGGCCGCCATCCGTTCGGTCAAGGACAGCCCGTCCGCGCTCGCCACGCTCGCGGCGCTGTCCTTCGGCTACGGGATCTTCCACGCCGCCGGCCCCGGCCACGGCAAGGCGGTGATCTCCTCCTACCTGATCGCGACCGGCGACGGGTTCCGGCGCGGCGTCGCGCTGTCAGTCGTCGCGGCGCTGCTGCAGGCCGTCACCGCGATCGCGCTGATCGCCGTGTTCGCGATCGCCCTCAAGGCGACCAGCATGGCGATGGCCGACGCGACCTTCTGGTTCGAGGCGGTGAGCTACGCCGCGGTGCTCGCCGTCGGCCTGTGGCTCGTCTGGCGCAAGGGACGCGGCTTCGTGCTGGCGCTGCAGGGCAAGTCCGATCACGTCCACGGCCCGGACTGCGCGCACGGCCACGGCGTCGACCCGCGTATTGCAGAAGGCCGCATTGACTGGCGGCAGGCCGGCGGCGCGGTGCTCGCGATCGGGCTGAGGCCCTGCACCGGCGCGCTCGTGACCCTCGTCTTCGCGCTGAGCCAGGGGATTTTCTGGGCCGGCGTCGCCGCCGCCTTCGCGATGGCGGCGGGAACGGCGATCACCGTCGCGGCCATCGCGGCGCTCGCCGTCGGCGCCAAGGCGACCGCGCTGCGCATCGCCTCCGCACGTCCCGGCGCGGGCGCGGCGATCGTCGCCGGGCTCGAGGCGATCGCGGCGCTGATGATTCTGGCGCTAGGCGCTCTGCTGCTCGGCGGCCTGGTCGTGACCGGCGTGGGCTGGGGCGGCTGAGGGCTTCGGCGTGAGTTCCTCCGCGAAGAACCGGCGGCCGAGCTCGGGCACGTCGAGCGTGCGCCCCTCCTTGCGGGGGACGAGATAGCCGCGCCGGATCAGCGCCTCCATGAGCGCGGCGCCGAGCGCGCCGGCGAGGTGATCGCGCCGCTCGCTCCAGTCGAGGCAGCAGCGGGCGAAGGCGCGCGTCGAGGTCCGCGCCCGCGCGACGTCGACGCCGAGCGCGCGGAACCACCGCTCGCCGGCGAGCGTCGGCTCGAAACCGTCATGGCCGCGACGCAGCAGGTCGCGCCGCACCAGCGCCTCGACGAGCTCGACCGAGAGCGTTCCCGCCACATGGTCGTAGCAGCTGCGGGCGTAGCGGAAGGCGGCCTCGTCTGCGTCGCGGGGCCGCTGCGCCGGCCGGGCGAAGGCCGCGAGCGCCATCAGCCGCTCGAGAATATCCGCGACCTCGGGTCCGGCGAGCCGCACGTAGCGATGACGCCCCTGCGCCGCGACCGCGACGAGCCCGGCCGCGGTCATCTTGGCGATGTGCCCGCTCGCGGTCGCGGGGGTGACGCCTGCGAGTCCCGCGAGCTCCTTGGCGGTGCGGGCGCGTCCGTCCATCAGCTGGCCGAGCATGGACGCCCGGGTCGGGTCGCCGATCAGCGAGGCGGCTTCCGCGATCAGCGGGTCTGGAACCTGTCTGCGCATGGTCCAACCTTACGCCTCGCCGCCGTCCCCGGCGACGCCCGACGCTTCGGTCGCGGCCGAAGCGTCGCGGCTTGCCTTTTCTCCCCCGGACCTGACCATTGGCGGAAAAGGAGAAAGCCATGATCGCCGTCATCTTCGAGGTCACCCCCGCCGAGGGCCGCGCCAGCGACTATTTCTCGCTGGCGATGCAGCTCAAGGCCGACGTCGAGCAGGCGGACGGCTTCATCTCGGTCGAGCGCTTCGAGAGCGTCACGCAGCCCGGAAAGTTCGTCTCCTTGTCGTTCTGGCGGGACGAGGAGGCGCTCCAGAAATGGCGCGCCCACGGCCGCCACCGGATCATGCAGAAGGCCGGTCGCGGCGGCGTCTTCGCCGACTACCGCCTGCGCGTGTCTTCCGTCATCCGCGACTACGGCATGTTCGAGCGCGGCGAAGCGCCGGAGGACGCCGTCGCGCTCCACGGGTGAGACGCCTGTCTCGGATGACTTCGGGGATCGCCGGCTCTATCTAGGTCGAAACACCCTAGGAGCGCCTCGACGAAATGAACGCCCCGATCCCGCCGGGCGACGCCCGCGCCTTGCGCCTGCCGGCCGACCATCCTCCGGTCGCCTCGGGCCGCATCGGCGTGCTGCTGGTCAATCTCGGAACGCCGGACGCCACCGACTACTGGTCGATGCGCCGCTACCTGAAGGAGTTCCTGTCCGACCGCCGGGTGATCGAGACGCCGCGCCTGATCTGGTGGCCGCTGCTGAACGGGATCATCCTGACCACCCGTCCCGGCCGGAAGGGCAAGGACTACGCCTCGATCTGGAACAGGGAGCTCGACGAGAGCCCGCTGCGCACCATCACCCGCAGCCAGTCGGACAAGCTCGCCGCCGCGCTCCAGGACGCCGCCCCCAGGCTCGTGGTCGACTGGGCGATGCGCTACGGCAACCCGTCCATCGCCTCGCGCATCGAGGCGCTGCAGGAAAAGGGCTGCGACCGGCTGCTGCTCGTGCCGCTCTATCCGCAATACGCCGCGGCGACCTCGGCGACGGTCTGCGACAAGGCCTTCGACAAGCTGAAGGAGATGCGCTGGCAGCCGGTGCTGCGCGTCGCGCCGCCCTGGGCGGACGATCCGGTCTATATCGACGCGGTGACCGCCTCGCTGAAGTCGGAGCTGGCGAAGCTCGACTTCGAGCCGGAGGTGATCCTCGCCTCCTTTCACGGCGTGCCGCAGAGCTATCTGCTGAAGGGCGACCCGTATCACTGCCAGTGCCAGAAGACCGCGCGGCTGATGCGCGAGGCGCTCGGTCTCGACGCGGAGCGCTTCCGGATCACCTTCCAGTCGCGCTTTGGCCCGGAGGAGTGGCTGCAGCCCTACACCGACAAGACCGTCGAGGCGCTGGCGAAGCAGGGGGTCAAGCGGCTTGCCGTCTGCATGCCGGGCTTTTCGGCTGACTGCCTCGAGACGCTGGAGGAGATCGCCGGCGAGAACGCCGAGATCTTCCTGCACAATGGCGGCGAGAAGTTCGCGGCCATCCCCTGCCTCAACGACAGCGCGGAGGGCATGCGCGTGATCGAGCACGTCGTGCGGCGTGAACTTATGGGATGGCTGTAGCGACCGACTTGCCAGCGGCGGCGCGCTGAGGGCCTTATGCGCGCGCGAACGGGGGCGAGCACATGACAGGTTTCGGATTTTCCGGCTTCGACATCGCGGCGATCGTCGTCGCGGCGGTGATCATCTTTGTGATCTTCGCGGGCGTGAAGACGGTGCCGCAGGGCTTCAACTTCACCGTCGAGCGCTTCCAGAAATACACCCGCACCCTGCATCCGGGCCTCACCCTCATCGTGCCGTTCATCGACCAGATCGGTCGCAAGATGAACATGATGGAGCAGGTGCTCGACATTCCCCGCCAGGACGTCATCAGCAGGGACAACGCGATCGTCCAGGTGGACGGGGTCGCCTTCTTCCAGGTCATCGACGCCGCGCAGGCCTCCTACGAGGTGACCAACCTCGAACGCGCCATCCTCGCGCTCACCATGACCAACATCCGCTCGGTGCTCGGCTCCATGGATCTCGACCACATGCTGAGCCAGCGCGACGAGATCAATTCGCGGCTGATGAACGTGGTCGACGCCGCCGCCGGCGCCTGGGGCGTCAAGGTCACCCGCATCGAGATCAAGGACATCACCCCGCCCGCCGATATCGTCGCGTCCATGGGCCGGCAGATGAAGGCCGAGCGCGAGAAGCGCGCCGCGATCCTCGTCGCCGAGGGCGCCAAGCAGGCGCAGATCCTCGAGGCCGAAGGCCGCAAGGAGGCGGCGTTCCGCGACGCCGAGGCGCGCGAACGCGCCGCGCAGGCGGAAGCCTCGGCGACGACCATGGTGAGCGAGGCGGTCTCGCGCGGCGACATGGCGGCGCTCAACTACTTCATCGCCCAGAAATACGTCGAGGCGCTGAAGTCGATGGCGGCCTCGCCGAACCAGAAGACGATGATCCTGCCCTACGAGGCGACCGCGCTGCTCGGCTCGCTCGGGGGCATCGCGGAGCTCGCGCGCGACACCTTCGGCGGCGGAAACGCCGCGACGCCCGCCGCTCGCGCCACTGCTCCCGCCGCGCGCACCAGCGTGCCGCCGTCGGGCGTGGTGACCACCGGCGCGCCGCCTTCGCCGCCCCGGCCGGGCGCGTGACCCGATGCTGATGAGCCTCTGGGTCACGCTTGGCGGCTGGCGCTGGATCGTCCTCGGGCTGGTCCTGCTCGCGCTCGAGCTGATCGCGCCGGGCACGCTGCTGCTCTGGCTCGGCATCGCGGCGGTTCTCGTCGGGCTGATCGCGCTCGTGATCGATCCCGGCTGGCAGGTGGAGTTGATCGCCTTCGCGGTTCTCGGCCTCGCGGCCGCGGTCGGCTGGTGGATCTACGGCCGCCCGGACAACGCCGCGGCGAGCGACCGGCCCATGCTGAACCGCCGCGCCGAGCGCCATGTCGGAAAAGTCTTCACCCTCGACGCCGCCATCGTCCATGGCGACGGGCGCCTCAAGATCGACGACACGACATGGCGGGTGTCGGGGCCGGATCTTCCGGCCGGCGCGAGGGTGAAGGTTCTGGGCGTCGAGGGGATCACGCTGGTGGTGGCGGCGGACGGCTAGCTTACTCAGCGCGCGCCGAGTTCCCTCGCTTTGGCGATCCCGGTCTCGCGGGCCGCCGCGTCCGCTTCCGGGCCGAGCAAAGTCTTCTCTGCGACGATGGTCTCGACGTCGGTGATCCCGACGAACTTGAGCCACATCAGGAGATAGCTCTTCTGGAAGTCGAACTCCTCCTCGGAGGTCGCCTCGCCCGGCCCGTAGGAGATGCCGCGCGCAAGCGCCAGCACGCCCTTCTTGCCTTTCAGCATGCCGTCGAAGCCGTTCTCGTCGAAGCGGAACAGGATGTCCTTCTGGCTGATCAGGTCGATCAGCTGCTTGAGCTTGTAGGGGACGCCGAAGTTCCACATGGGCGCCGCGATCAGCACCACGTCCGCGTCGTGGAAGCGTTTCGCGATGGCCTTCAGCGCGTCCCAGGCCCTCTGCTGCCCGGCGCTCAGCGGCTCGCCCGCCAGCCCTGCGTATTTCGCCGCGAGCGCGTCGGGGCCGAATTCGGGAAGGTCCTCGGTCCAGACGTCGAGGATGTCGACGCCGCCCGCCGGGTTCCTCGTCCGCCAGGCGTCGGCGTAAGCGCCGGCGATCGCCTGCGAGACCGAGCGGTCGCCGCGCGGGGACGATGACACGTAGAGCAGGTTGGCCATGCGGTCATCCTCCTGACCATTCGATCCGGCGCCCGAAGCTAGGGCGGCCGCCCCGGCCGGCGATCGGAGCTCCGTCACTCGATGTCGAACGTCACGCCCTGCGCGAGCGGCAGCTCGCCGCCGAAATTCACCGTCGAGGTCACGCGGCGCATGTAGGTCTTCCAGCAGTCCGAGCCGGATTCGCGGCCGCCGCCGGTCTCCTTCTCCCCGCCGAACGCCCCGCCGATCTCGGCGCCGGAGGGGCCGATGTTGACGTTCGCGATGCCGCAGTCCGAGCCGCGTTCCGACACGAACAGCTCGGCCTCGCGCAGGTCGTTGGTGAAGATCGACGAGGACAGGCCCTGCGCCACCGCGTTGTTGAGGCGAATGGCGTCTTCGAGCCGCTGGTAACGCATGACGTAGAGGATCGGCGCGAAGGTCTCCTCCAGCATCGGCCCCGCCTGGTCGTCGACCTCGACCAGCGCCGGGCGGGCGTAGAAGGCCTCCTCGGCGCCGGGGACGTCGACCAGCTCGCCGCCGTAGATCCGCGCCCCCGCCTCGCGCGCCGTCTCGATCGCCTCCGCCATGGCTTCATGCGCCTGCCCGTCGATCAGCGGGCCGATCAGCGTGGTCAGGTCGCGCGGGTCGCCGATCGGGGCGTTCTCGTAGGCGCGGCGCAGGCGCGGCAGCAGGTCGGCGTAGACGTCCTCATGGACGAACAGCCGGCGCAGGCTGGTGCAGCGCTGGCCGGCCGTGCCCATCGCGGAGAACGCGATGGCGCGCGTCGCGAGCTCCAGATCGGCGGAGGGGCACACGATCGCGGCGTTGTTGCCGCCGAGCTCCAGCAGCGGCCGCGCGAAGCGGCTCGCGAGCCGCGGACCGACGGCGCGGCCCATCGCGGTGGAGCCGGTGGCGGAGACCAGCCGGACTTTGGGATGGTCGACGATCGTCTCCCCGACCTCCGCGCCGCCGAAGACGATGGTGCTGAGGTTCTCGGGCGCGACCGAGCCCTCGTAGCGGAATCGCGCGACCGCGATCTCGAACAGCGCCTGGACGGCGAGCGCCGTCAGCGGCGTCTTGTCCGACGGCTTCCAGATCACCGCGTCGCCGCACACGAGCGCGAGCGCCGCGTTCCACGCCCAGACCGCGACGGGAAAGTTGAAGGCGGAGATGACGCCGACCACCCCGAGCGGCCGCCATAGCTCGGACATGCGATGGTCGGCCCGCTCGCTTGCGATCGTCAGGCCGTGGAGCTGGCGGGAGAGACCGACCGCGAAGTCGCAGACGTCGATCATCTCCTGGACCTCGCCGAGGCCCTCCGAGACGATCTTCCCCGTCTCCAGGGTCACGAGCCGGCCGAGTTCGGTCTTGGCGCCTCGCAGCGCCTCGGCGAACAGCCGCACGAGTTCGCCCCGCCTCGGCGCCGGCACGGACCGCCAGTCCAGATAGGCGGCGTGAGCCAGTTCGATCGTCCGGGCGACGCCCGCGACGTCGTGCCGGCCGACATGGCCCATCACGCGGCCGTCGATCGGGGAGCGCGCTGTGATCGGGCCCTGCGCAAATCGCGCGGCGGGGACGCCGAGGCCCAGAAGCAGGGACTGGGCTTCAGCGGCGGGCGTGGCGGAGGCCATGACGAGTCTCATATCAGCATGAACGCAGGCTGGGAAAACCAGCCCACGACAGGAGGCGGGCGACGATGCAGGAGAACGCTGGTTCCGCCGCAAACGCGGCGCGACCCGACTCTATTACGTTTGTCGAAGAATTTTCGGATCGTCCCTTTTTGGGACGGGATGTCGCGGGGGCGACCTGCGGCGCCGAGACGGACTGCGTCGCCGCGCTGCTCGACGAGGCTGAGCTCGACGCCGGGCGCGCGGAAGCGGCCAGCCGGCTCGCCGGGCGGCTTGTCCGCGCGCTGCGCGCCAAGGGAACCGATCATGGCGTCGAGGGGCTGATCCACGAATACGACCTGTCGAGCGAGGAGGGCGTCGCGCTCATGTGCCTCGCCGAGGCGCTGCTGCGGATTCCCGACTCCGGCACGCGCGACGCCCTGATCCGCGACAAGATCGGGGGAGGCGACTGGCGTCGGCACATCGGGAAGAGCCCGTCGCTGTTCGTGAACGCCGCGACCTGGGCGCTGCTGATCACCGGCCGCATGACCGCGACCAGCCACGAGACCAATCTGTCCTCGGCGCTGGCGCGGATCATCGGGCGGAGCGGGGAGCCGGTGATCCGCGCCGGCGTCGACCTCGCGATGCGGCTGATGGGCGAGCATTTCGTCGCCGGGCGAACGATCGAAGAGGCGCTGTCGCGGGCGAAGCCGAGGGAGCGGGAGGGCTTCCGCCACTCCTACGACATGCTGGGCGAGGCGGCGCTTACGGCCGCCGACGCCGCCCGCTATCTCGCCGCCTACGAGAGGGCGATCGACCGGATCGGCGTCGCCGCGCGGGGGCGCGGCGTCGTCGAGGGGCCGGGGATCTCGATCAAGCTGTCCGCGCTTCATCCGCGCTACGCCCGCTCCCAGCGCGCGCGGGTGATGGACGAGCTCTATCCGCGCCTTCTCGCGCTGGCGGCGCGCGCGCGGCGCCACGACATCGGCCTCAACATCGACGCGGAGGAGCAGGACCGGCTGGAGCTGTCGCTCGATCTCGTGGAGCGCCTCTGCGCGGCGCCCGAGATGGCGGGTTGGAACGGCGTCGGCTTTGTCGTGCAGGCCTACGGCAAGCGGGCTCCGGCCGTCGTCGACTGGCTGGCGGCGCTTGCGCGCCGCTCCGACCGGCGGCTGATGCTGCGGCTCGTGAAGGGCGCCTACTGGGACAGCGAGATCAAGCGCGCGCAAATCCTCGGCCTGCCCGACTTTCCGGTGTTCACCCGCAAGGCGCACACCGACGTCAGCTATCTGGCCTGCGCGCGAAAAATGCTGGAGGCGGGCGGGGCGCTCTATCCGCAGTTCGCGACCCACAACGCCCAGACGCTCGCCGCGGTCCACGAGATGGCGGGGGCGGACGCGCCGCGCGGCGCTTACGAGTTCCAGTGCCTGCACGGCATGGGCGAGCCGCTCTACGAGGAGGTCGTCGGTTCGGACAAGCTCGACCGCCCGTGCCGGATCTACGCGCCGGTCGGCCCGCACGAGACGCTGCTCGCCTATCTCGTGCGGCGGCTGCTCGAGAACGGCGCGAACTCGTCTTTCGTCAACCGGATCGCCGACGAGACCGTGCCGATCGAGGACCTCGCCGCCGACCCTGTCGCGCGGGTGCGATCGGTCGCGCCGGTCGGCGCCCCCCACCCGGCGATCACGAGCCCGCGCGGGCTGTTTCGCCCGGAACGCGAGAATTCTGCAGGGCTGGACCTTTCGGACGATGCGACGCTCCGGCGCCTCGCCGCCGCGCTGGAAGAGCGTGCCACACGCCAATGGACGGCCGGGCCCATGCTGGCCGACGGACCGCGACGCGGGAGCCCTCGCGCCGTGCTCGATCCGGCGCGGCGAAAGGAGATCGTCGGCGAGGCCGGCTTCGCCTCGTCGGCGGACGTGTCCGAGGCCGCGGCCTTCGCGCGAGGGGCGCAGGCGGTCTGGGGCGAGCTTGAGCCGTCGCGCCGCGCGGACGTCCTGCGCGCCGCGGCGGATCGTCTGGAGCAGACGGCCGGGGAGTTCTACGCGCTCCTCGTCCGCGAGGCCGGCAAGACCCTGCCGGCCGCTGTCTCCGAGGTCCGCGAGGCGGTCGATTTCCTGCGCTACTACGCGGCGCGCCTCGCCGGCTGGTCGAACGCCACGCATCGCCCGCTCGGGACGCTCGCCTGCATCAGCCCCTGGAATTTCCCGCTCGCGATCTTCACCGGGCAGGTCGCGGCGGCGCTCGCGGCCGGCAACGCCGTGCTGGCCAAGCCCGCGGAGGAGACGCCGCTGGTCGCCGCCGCCGCCGTCGCGCTCCTGCGCGAGGCGGGCGTGCCGGCGGCGGCGCTGCAGCTCCTGCCGGGCGAGGGCGACGTCGGCGCGGCGCTGGTCGCCGACCCGCGCGTCGACGGCGTGCTGTTCACCGGCTCGACCGAGGTCGCGCGCCTTATCCAGAAGCAGTTGTCGACACGGCTCGGCCGGGACGGCGCGCCCGTTCCATTGGTCGCGGAAACTGGCGGCCAGAACGCCATGGTCGTCGACTCTTCGGCCTTGGCGGAACAGGCGGTCGCCGACATCCTCACCTCGGCCTTCGACTCGGCCGGCCAGCGCTGCTCGGCGCTTCGGCTGCTGCTGGCGCAGGACGACGTGGCGGACCGACTGCTCGACATGCTGAAGGGCGCGGCGGCGGAGCTCCGGCTCGGCGATCCGAGGCTGATCTCGACGGATGTCGGCCCGGTCATCTCGCCTGACGCGCGCGACGCGATCGCCGACTACGTGGCGCAGGCGCGAGGGGCGACGGCGTGGTCGCGACCGCTTCCGGCGGACTGCGGGGACGGGACGTTCGTGGCGCCGGCGATCATCGAGATCGGATCGGCGTCGGAGCACGCCGGCGAGGTGTTCGGCCCGGTGCTCCATGTCGTGCGGTTCCGCCGAGAGGACCTCGACCGGCTCGTCGATGAGGTCGCGGCGCTCGGCTACGGCCTGACCTTCGGCGTCCATACCCGCATCGACGAGACGGTCGACCGCGTCCTCGCCCGCGCGCCCGCGGGCAATCTCTACGTCAACCGGAACATGATCGGGGCCGTCGTCGGCTCCCAGCCCTTCGGAGGGCACGGCCTGTCGGGGACCGGGCCAAAGGCGGGCGGACCGCTCTATCTGGCGCGGCTGCTGTCGCGGCGGCCGGCCGACAGGGAGCTCGCCGGCGCCGCGTCGCCGATTGCGGACGCTTTCGCGCGATGGCTCGGGGCGAACGGGCGCGCCGGGCTTGCGCAAGACTGTCGCGCGCTGGCCCGGCTCTCGCCGCTCGGCTTTCGGCGGGAGCTGCCCGGTCCTGTCGGCGAGCTGAACACCTACGAGCTGCGGCCGCGCGGCGCAGTCATGTGCCGTGCGGCTGACGAGGAGGCGCTGCTTCTCCAGATCGGCGCGGCGCTCGCGACCGGAAACCTCGCGCTCGTCGACGGGCCCGGGCCCGACGGCCTACTTGCGGCGGAGCTCGATGGCCATGTGCGGGATGTCGCGCGTTGGGACGCAGGTCTCGCGGCGGCGCTGGTCGGGGACGATCCGGAGCTGATCGCCGCGACGCTTCGCGAGATGGCCGACAGGCCGGGCGCGATCGTCCCGGTCCATGTCTGGCCGCGAAGGGGCGACGCCGGCCCGGCGCCGCTCGACATGCTCGTCCTGGAGATCAGCGCCAGCGTCAACACGGCCGCCGCCGGCGGCAACGCCTCGCTGATGGCGATCGAGGGGTGACGGCCAGCCAAGCGTCTCAGGTTCGGGCCTTGCGGGCGATGTCGTCCATCGCCCGCCGGGCGTCGTCGAGATCGGGGGCGTCGATCCGGCGCCACAGCGCCTGCACGACGCCGAACGCGCCGAAGGCGGCCAGCCCCGCCGCGACCAGCGCAAGCAGCGCCCAGCCATAGGGCTGCTCCTCGAGCGCCTGCAGCGCGCCCCCGAGTCCCTTCGCCTCGCTCGAATCCGCGCGGATCGCCGCGGTGACGAGGAAGACGCCGATCACGCCGAACACGACGCCCCGCGCCGCGTAGCCGGCGCGGCCGACTGCGAGCGCGATGCTCCGGCGCGCCGCCGGAACCGACAGACGCTTCAGCACGTCGCCGCGAAAGCCCTTCCAGAGGTGGAACGCGCCGCCGGCGACGATCCCGAGACCGATTGCGCCGACGAGCCACTGCCCGAACGGCTGCGACAGCAGCCAGGCGGTCCAGTCCCTGGCCGCGTCGTCGTCCCCGCCGGACGCGCCGAAGCCGAGCGCCAGATGCAGCGCCGTGACGGCGAGGGCGCCGTTCACGACGCCGCTCAGCACATGCAGCACGCGCACGCTAAGGCCTTTGGCGGAGGTCCCGTGATCGTCGGCGTCGGTCAGCGCGCTGACGAGCCGCCAGGCGGCGAAGAACACGAGGCCGAGGCCGACGGCGCCGAGCAGCAGGGCGCCGAACGGCTGGCCGAGCAGCGTGCGCAGCGCGCTCTTGCCGCCTCCGACGTCGCCGAGCCCGGAGCCGATCGACGCGAGCAGCGCGAGCGCCCCGACCAGCACATAGACCGCGCCCCTCGCGGCGAAGCCGGCGCGGGCGAAATGCTCGAAGCGGGGACGGGTCGAGGCGGTCGGCGCGAAGACGCTCATGGTTCATCCGCTGCGCTGGCCCCGCAGCTGAACGCGCCTGTGGACGGGAAGGTTGCGCGCCGGGCCGCCGTTGCGCGGCCCGGTCCGGCTCCCCATACTCCGGATGTCGTCAACAACCGAAAGGAGGTGATCCAGTGTCTCATTCGATCGATCCGCGCTCTTCGGGCGCCGGGACCTGGGTTTCCGCCATGTGCGGGGATCTCGCCTGATCCTTGTTTCAGGCGCAGGTCGACGGTTCTTGAAGACCGCGCGATCTTGAGAATGGGAGGGGTCGTCGCCTTCGGGCGGCGGCCCCTCCGTCATTTCGGGCGATGGCGGGCGGCCGGCGGACGCTAGAAGTCCTGGTAAAATCGGCGGCAGCCACACGGTGCGGGGCAATGGATGCCGTTCCCAACGATTATCAGCGCGCGAATGTGCCGGAATTAATCGGCCCCCCTAGTGCTTAGCGTGGCCGCTTCCTGTCGCTGTATCAGACAAAGTGTATCCGCGGTGGAGACAGAGTCGGAGTTCCGCAATATGCTTGCGCTACTGAGTCCACAACGGCGTGTGAGCCCCAGTGTTTGCAGTTCATTGGCGCTACATCGGTTTGTCCGTTGGCTTGATATTAATAGCTTTTTCGATCGCGTACTTTTTCTCTCCTGATCGGCCGAATCTTGTCGGCAATGCTGGCTATGAAGAGCAGTCGATCAATTACCGGGCCGGCGGGGCTAGCTGCGAGTTAGATGCCGGCGAAATTTTCTTGGGTCGAGAGCGTCGAGGTCGAGCCGAGGCCTGTGACCAAGTTCGCGAACAGCATCGCCTTGACGCAAATGATCTCATTCAACAGAGGCGTGCTGCTGACGCCGCCGAGGCAAGCGCGCGATTTGCTTTTCAGCAGACATGGATCGCGCTTTGGGGTATTACTTTAGGCTTGTTCACATTATTGGCTGCAGGTCTTGCCGCATTTTTTGCTCGGGAGGCAGCTAACGCCAACAAAGCTGCGGTGGTCGAGGCTCGCGCTGGAGCGAGCGCCGCCGAGCAGTCTGTTGCCGAGACCAAGCGTATCGGAGAGGCTCAGGTTAGGGCATATCTTGCCATATCACCAGCCGAGCTTGAAATACATTCAAATTCATTTGTAGATGAAAGAAATTCGGATGATCGTTTTCCTAAGCCATTTACTGTTATATTAACGCTTTGGAATGCCGGTCAAAGTCCTGCAAAAGAATGTAAAATGCATATGCACTATTGGTATTCGTATGGATACCAACGCGAAAACGGAGAGTTTCAGCAATCCCTCGGGCGCAATTATATGGTGACTGGTGGAAGAAGTTTTCATTTTGTAAGTGCGGACGATAAAATCAGAATAGATCAAGATATCAGCGTTAGGTTTAGTGACATCGAGCGAATTTGTCTTGATGAAAGTTATTTTGAGGTTGGAGTTAATATTACAATGGAGTATAAAGATGTTTTTGATATACGAAGATCGGAGATATTTAGCTTCAACTATTATAAGGGGTCTAAGGATTTTTCGTTTAGTGATGCTCACGTCACCCAGTACGATCAAATCCTCCAAATGAACAGCTTTGTTGATGTAATGTGGGCAGAGCAAAATGCGCGGAATGGAGCATGATGAAAACATGTCTATTTTCGGGGTGTTTTGAGTATTTGGATTTCTTCGAAGTGTCGTCGGTCTGCGTGTGTCGTGTACACGGCTCGTAATAATCGGTTGGAGCGAAGCCAATTGATTACCCGGTTCAGCGAATTCCGGCGACGGATTGGCCTACGAACAAGTGGCCCGATGGCTGACTTTGAAAGCTTGGGCGGCGACCCCTCCGCCATTTCGGGCGATGGCAGGCGGCCGGCGGACGCGCTAGAAAACGCCAGAGAAAACAAGCGGCCGGCGAAGGCCGCGTCTCACGGGAGGCCGCCATGGACGCCGTCCAGAACGCGCGCGAGGCATACGATGCGATCCACGCCGCCTCGCTCTCTGATCCCGAAGGATTCTGGCTGAAGGCGGCCGAGGCGATCGACTGGTTCGACAAGCCGACGAGAGCCTTCGACGGCTCGTCCGGCGTCTACGGCCGCTGGTTCCCGGACGGCGTCGTCAACGCCTGCCACAACGCGCTCGACCGCCACGTCGCCGCCGGCCGCGGCGACCAGACGGCGCTGATCTACGACAGCCCCGTCACCGGCGTGAAGCGCAGCTACAGCTTCGCGGAGTTGACGCACGAGGTCTCGCGCTTCGCCGCCGTGCTGCAGGACTTCGGGGTCGGCAAGGGCGACCGCGTCGTCATCTACATGCCGATGGTGCCCGAGGCGGTGATCGGGACCTACGCCTGCGTGCGGCTCGGCGCGATCCATTCGGTCGTGTTCGGCGGGTTCTCGGCGGCGGAACTCGCCAAGCGCATCGACGACGCCAAGCCGAAGCTGATCCTGACCGCCTCCTGCGGCATCGAGCCGTCGCGCAAGGTCGCCTACAAGCCGCTGCTCGACCAGGCGATCGAGCTCTCCACGCATGCGCCGGACGCGGTCGTCCTGCTGCAGCGGCCGGAGCTTCCGGCCGAGCTCCTCGAGGGTCGCGACCACGACTGGGAGACCCTGCGCGACGCCGCGATCGGCCGGACGACCGAATGCGCCCGCATGGCGGCGACCGACCCGCTCTACATCCTCTACACCTCCGGCACGACCGGCACGCCGAAGGGCGTGGTGCGCGACACCGGCGGCTATCTGGTCGCGCTCGCCTGGACCATGTCAGGCCTCTACGACATCAAGCCTGGAGAGGTGTTCTGGTGCGCATCCGACATTGGCTGGGTCGTCGGCCACTCCTACATCATCTATGGCCCACTGCTGATCGGCGCGACCACGATCCTCTATGAGGGCAAGCCTGTCGGGACGCCCGACGCCGGCGCGTTCTGGCGGGTGATCGAGGAGCACAAGGCGGTCTCGCTGTTCACCGCGCCGACCGCCTTCCGCGCGATCCGCAAGGAGGACCCGAACGCGCAGAAGCTCCAGGACTACGACCTGACCGGCTTCCGCGCCCTGTTCCTGGCCGGCGAGCGCGCGGACCCCGCGACGCTGCAATGGGCCGAGGAGAAGCTCGGCGTGCCCGTGATCGACCATTGCTGGCAGACCGAGACGGGCTGGGCGATCGTCGGCAATCCGCTCGGCGTCGGGCTGCTGCCGGTCAAGCATGGCTCGCCGACGCTTCCGATGCCCGGCTACGACCTCAAGGTGCTCGACGACGAGGGCCATGACTCGCCGGCCGGCAAGCTCGGCAACATCGTCCTCAAGCTCCCGCTGCCGCCCGGCTGCCTTCCGACGCTGTGGAACGACGAGAAGCGCTTCCGCGAGAGCTATCTCGAGGGCTTTCCGGGCTACTACCAGACCTCGGACGCGGGCTTCCTCGACGAAGACGGCTACGTGTTCTTCATGGCCCGCACCGACGACATCATCAACGTCGCGGGCCACCGGCTCTCGACCGGCGGCATGGAGGAGGCGATCGCGAGCCACCCGGACGTCGCCGAATGCGCGGTCGTCGGCGTCGCTGACGCGATGAAGGGCCAGACGCCGGTCGGCTTCGTGGTGCTGAAGGCGGGCGTCGATCGGCCCGCGGCGGATCTCGAGCGGGAGATCGTCCAGACGGTGCGCGACAGGGTCGGGCCGGTCGCGGCCTTCAAGACCGCGCTGACGGTCGCGCGCCTGCCGAAGACGCGCTCGGGCAAGATCCTGCGCGGCACCATCCAGAAGATCGCCGACGGGGAGGACTGGACGATGCCCGCAACCATCGAGGATCCCGCCGCGCTGGACGAGATCGGCGAGGCGCTGAAGGCCCGCCGCTAGCGCAGCCGCGCCCGTCCCGCCGCTGGCGAAACGCAGCGGATGCAAGCATTACATTAGCCGGCAATGCAGGGCGGTCGCCGAAACGGCGACCGCCCCCGCGGTTCCTCGAGCTCCACGCTCTCAGAAGTGGACGACGAGCGTGCGCTCGCCGAACCACCAACCCGTGGCGCCGCTGTTCGCTCGCCCGAGCACGTTGACGCGGTAATTCCCGGAGGCTGTTCCGGGCGGAATGATCGCCGACACCGACGTCGTGATCCAGTTGTCGAAGCCCGCCGTGGAGTCAGCGTCGCAGAAGGCGTCTCCGGAACCGGACGTCGGCGCAAGCGTCGTGATGACCGTGCCGGCGGAGTCCGTCAGCACGATGTCGACGTCCACCCAGCCGCTCGTGCCGCTGGCCGCGCACTCGGCGCTGAACGTCACCACCAGCCGCTGGTTCGCCGGCTTGGTGAAGACGCCGGTCAGCATGCCCGGCACTGCGGACTGCCCCGGGCCGCCAGTGGAATTTCCCGTCTGGATCGAGAAGCCATTGGTGAAGATGCCGCCAGGATCGAGGATGCCGGACGGTCCCTGTGGACCCTCGGGCCCCTGCGGACCGGCGGGTCCGGCGGGACCGGCCACGCCCTGCGGACCGGCGGGGCCTGCAGGACCCTGGGGCCCTTCTGGACCCTGAGGTCCACGCTTGCCGCGCCTGCCGCGCTTGTCAGAGTCCACGTCGCCATCGTCGTCGGTCGCCTGGGACACCCCCTGCGCGTGCGAGACGTGGGAGAAACCGACGGAGCCGGCTGCAAGCGCAGCGGCGACGACGGAGAACGCTATCACCGTTTTCATGATAACTCCCCAAAACTTATTGAGTTTTTTTGAATTTACTTATGCGTATCGCGTACCCCTACTGTCGGCGATGTTATGGGAACTTGGAGAGGGGGAGTATACGTAGTTCTACGGGCTGAATGCTGTGCGTCGTCTACTGGTCCGCAAGAACGCCGCAAGTCGTCCGCAAAGGATCGCGGGCTCCCCTAGGAAGCATCGGCGACCGAGGTCTTCGCCGCCGGCGTTCACATCTGCGAGATCGATCGCCGGGCCGACGCGGCTTCAAGGCGACGTCCGCCGCTCGCGGGCGATCCGCCGGCGGCGCGCGACGGCCTCGTCTTGCTTCAGGATGTTGTCGGGCGGCCTTGCTGGTCGGCTGCGCGCCGCGGGCGGCCTGGCCCGGGCGACCTTGACCCTGATGAGCTCAGGGGCGCGCCCCGCGGGACGCGAGAAGCAGTGCGGGCCGCGCGATGCGGCCCGCCCGAAAGACGCGGTTCAGCGGCGCCGGTAGTCGTCCTCGTCGTCGTCCGTCTCGCCGCGCTTGAGCTCCTTGAGCTTGGCGAAGACGCTCTCGACGTCGAGCTCGCCGTCGGCGTCGCGCGTGGTCTCCTCGGCCGGCAGCAGGGTCTGCTCCTCCGGCTCCTCGCGGCGGATGACGGCGTCGGGATTGGCCTTGGCGGCCTTCGCCACCTCGAAGTCGAGGTCGATCTGCGAGCAGAGGCCCAGCGTCACCGGATCCATCGGCGTCAGGTTCTGCGCGTTCCAGTGCGTGCGGTCGCGGATCGCGGCGATCGTGGTCTTGGTGGTGCCGACGAGGCGCATCACCTGCGCGTCCTTCAGCTCCGGATGGTTCCGGACCAGCCACAGGATGGCGTTCGGGCGGTCCTGGCGACGCGAGACCGGGGTGTAGCGCGGGCCCTTGCGCGGCTTGATCGGCGGCAGCCGCACTTTCGAGACCGACAGCTGGAGATGGTAGGCCGGATTCTTCTGGCCCTTCTCGATCTCCTCGCGGGTCAGCTGCCCGTTGGTGATCGGATCGTGGCCGCGAATGCCCTGCGCCGCGTCGCCGTCGGCGACGGCTTTCACCTCGAGCTCGTGCAGCTTGCAGAAGTCTGCGATCTGCGCAAACGACAGCGAGGTGTTCTCGACGAGCCAGACCGCGGTCGCCTTCGGCATCAGCGGCGCGTTCGACATGGTGTGAATCTCCTCTCGCTCCGACCGCCGGGGTGCGGCGGAGCCCTGATCGATATCTCGATGACGGGGTGTGGCAGCCGATATAGGCGTTTCGAAGGTTCGACGCAACGCGCTGAGCAGGCGGCTCACGGCTGAAACCCCCGGGACTTTGCGCCAGAGTGGGACGCGGCTTGCCGATCCCGGTCCCGGAGCGGCACGATGGGCCTGCAAGAAGACGACGAGGGGAGACCAAGCCATGGCGTCGTATGACGACGAGCCCGGGGCGCCGCCGGCGCGAAAGATCGCCCATGAGATCGGCCAGGATCTGTCGCGCGTCTCCGTCGAGGAGCTTCAGGAGCGCGTCCTGTTGCTGAAGTCCGAGATCGAGCGCGTCGAGCGCGAGTTGTCGTCCAAATCCGCGCAGCGGCAGGCCGCCGACATGCTCTTCAAGCGCTGATCTCAGGCGGCTTCGCAACCTCAGATCGTCGCCGTTAACTCGCCGTTAACCTTTCCCAACTATATAAAGTCTTGTCCAGCTTTCTGGATTTGAGTGGTTCCTGTCCACTCAGTTTGACGCCTCCCTGTCATCGACTTCTCAAGGCCGCCGTTTCCGGCGGCCTTTTTTCTGGCGTCCACGTTAACCTTTCCGGGCAAGTCCGGTGGACGAACCGACCCGATGGTCTGGCGTTTGCTCTTCCGGCGTCGTTGATGCGATGCTGTTGCGTCGCGACGCGAAGCAACGAGCGAAATCCCCTTCCGAGAAGGCGCGCCAGATGACGGACCGGACCGACCGCATCGAGCAACAGTCAGACATCGCGACGCTGGGCGTGCGCCTCGTCGGGTCCGCCGGCTTCACGGCGCTGTTTCGCGAAGGCATGGCGCTGGTCGAGGAGACCGCGGCCTATCTCGACGGCGACGGCCGCTCCGAGTCCCGGCGCCTGGGACGCCCTGAATCGATCGCCTATGCGACGGAAAGCATGCGCCTGACGACGCGGCTGATGCAGGTGGCCTCGTGGCTGCTCGTCCAGCGCGCCGTGAACGAGGGCGAGATGTCGTCCGAGCAGGCGCAGGACGAGAAGCGCAAGGTCAAGCTGACCGCGATCCGCTCCTCGCTCTCGCCGGAAGTGTTCGAGCGGCTGCCGGAGCGCCTGCGCGATCTGGTCGACCGGGCCTCGCGCCTGCAGGATCGCGTCCAGATGCTCGACGTGCAGCTAGACGAACGCGGGCGCGACGAGCCGCGCCCGGGCAATCCGCTCGAAGGCCAGATGGAGATGCTGCGCCAGGCCTTCGGCCGGCGCTGACCGCCGGAGGCGAGCCGGCGGCCGAAGCTCGCCGGCTCGCCTGCGCTTACTTGACGCCCTGCGGCTCCGGCATGTCGCGGACGTTCATGACGCGGCCCTCGCCGAAATCCATGTCGCCAGGCTTCATCCCGGCCGCGCACTCGCCGACGCGCTTGGCGCTGATCGTGGTCTGCTGGGAGTTCGGCCCCGCCGGCATGCCGGCCTGGACGCCGCGCGGCGCGTTGCTGCCGGACATCTTCACGTCGGTCTTCATCGTGTAGGCGCTGTTGAAGTCGCCCGTGACGACGGTGTGCGAGCTCGTCGTCATGTCGCCGACGCGGCAGTCGCTCTCGAGGATGATCGAGTCGCCGTCCTTCTTCTGCTCCTGCCGCGAGCACATCTGGCTGGCCATGCCGCCGAAGCGCGTGTTGAGCAGTTTGTCGGTCTCGGCGTCGAGGCACATCTTGATGATCTGCGGCGGCATGGCGGCGGTGTCGACCTGGATCGACATCTCCCACTGGCCCGGCGCGCGGGGCGGCAGGTCGAAGCCCGCGGCGGCGAGCGGGCTCGCGGCGAGCGCGAGCGGGACGGTCAGGACGGCGAGGCGCATGGGGGCGCTCCTTTGGGCGTTCTTGGTTGGCGAACGCTGTCGCATGCCGGACAAGACGATCGCAAGCGCGTGACGGATCACCCTTCGGACGATGCCGCCAGGTCAGACGGCGAGCGCGGCGATGCCCTCGCGGTAGGTCGGATAGGCGAGATCGACCCCGAGATCCTCGCGCAGCACGCGGTTCGAGACGCGCTTGTTCGACGAATAGAAGCTGCGCGCCATCGGCGAGATGTCCGCGGTCTCGAAGGGGATGTCCGGCGGGACGGGTAGGCCGATCAGCTCGGCCGCATAGGCGATGACGTCCTGCGGCGGGGCCGGCTCGTCGTCGGTCACGTTGACCAGTGGGCCGACCTCTGGCCGCGCCACGCCCGCGGCGATCGCGGCGGCGATGTCGTCGACATGGATGCGGTTGAACACCTGTCCCGGCTTGACCAGCCGCCGCGCCGTCCCGGCCCTCAGATTGTCGATCGCGCTGCGTCCCGGCCCGTAGATGCCGGCGAGCCGGAAGATCTGGATCGCCGCGGGCCTGCCCGCCGCGAAGTCGAGCCAGCCGGCCTCGGCCTCGACGCGCCGCTTGCCGCGCTCGCTGTCGGCCTCGGGCGGGGTGCTCTCGTCCACCCAGCCGCCGTCGGCGTCCGCATAGACGCCGATCGTCGAGAGATAGCCGATCCATTCGAGCGAGCGGGCGTCGCCGAGGGCTTCGATCGCGCCGCGCAGGACAGGATCGCCCAGATCGTCCGGCGGGGCCGAGACGAGGACATGCGTCGCGGCCTTCACGGCGCCGGCGAGCGCCGGCGACGGCGCCGAGCCGTCGAAGACATGGGCGCACAGGCCCTCGGCCGCGAGCTTCGCCGCGCCGTCGGGGCTCCTGGAGGTCGCATCGACGGCGTCGAACGCGCCGCCGTGCAGCTCAACGAACCGCTTCGCGGAGTAGCCGCAGCCGAACACGACCAGCCGCCTCATGCGGCCTCCAAAGCGAGCGCCGCGTCCCATTCCTCGCGGACCCCGGCGTCCTGCTCGGCCGCGTGGCGCTCGCGCGCGAGCTCCTCGAAGTCGGACCGGGCCAGAAGCCGCGACAGCGCCCAGACGGCCGCGCCGCGCACCATCGGCGCATCGTCTGCGGCGAGCCCGAGCGCCGCTTCGGCCGCGTCCGGCCCTTCCGCGTTGCCGAGCGCAACGGCGACGTTGCGCACGAACCGGTCCCGGCCGATCCGCTTGACCGGCGACTTCGCGAACAGAGACCGGAAGGCCGCGTCGTCGAGGGCGGCGAGATCGGTCAGCGGCGGCGCCTTCAAGGCGTCGCGGGCGGCGAGCCGCATCTCGCGTCCGGACTGCGCGAATTTGTTCCACGGACAGGCGGCGAGGCAGTCGTCGCAGCCGTAGATCCGGTTGCCCATCGCCGCCCGGAACGCGCGCGGGATCGGGCCGTGATGCTCGATCGTGAGGTAGGAGACGCAGCGCCGGGCGTCGAGCCGGTAGGGCGCCGGGAAGGCGTCGGTCGGGCAGGCGTCGAGGCAAGCGCGGCAGGAGCCGCAATGGTCGCTCTCGGCTGTGTCCAACGGCAGCTCGGCGGTGGTGAAGATCGCGCCGAGGAACAGCCAGGATCCGAAGCGGGTCGAAACGAGGTTGGTGTGCTTGCCCTGCCAGCCGAGCCCGGCGGCCTCGGCGAGCGGCTTCTCCATTACGGGCGCGGTGTCGACGAACACCTTCGCGTCGGCGCCCGCAGCGGCGAGCGCGCCCGCGACCTGCTTCAGGCGGCCCTTGATCACCTCGTGATAGTCGTCGCCCTGCGCATAGACCGAGATCGCCCCGCGCATGCGCTCGGCGAGCGCCCGGCGCGGATCCTCGTCGGGGCCGTAGTTCATCGCCAGCATCACGACCGAGCGCGCCTCGGGCCAGAGCGCGTCCGGCCGGCCGCGCAGCTCCGCCCGGTCGGCGAGCCAATCCATGGTGGCGTGGTGCCCGTCGGCCAGCGCACGGGCGAGGCGCGGCGCGGCGGACGGGATCGCGTCCGGCCGCGTCACCGCCAGCGCGTCGAAGCCGAGCGCGGCGGCGCGGCGTTCGAGCTCCGTCCTCAGAGCGCGCGCGTCCATGGCTCCTGCGCGGACCTTACGCCTCGGCCCGCGTCTTCTCGAACTGGCCGGCCTTGCGGTAGCGCCAGAGATAGCCCGGGACCACCGCGCCGACCGGCGTCGGCTCGACGCCGAAGGCCGCGAGGGTGCGCCCGTCCGCCCGCGCCTCGTTGGAGACGACGTTGTCGGTCTCGAGCATCGTCACCTGGTCGACCGTGAGCGGCGCGTTCGGCAGCAGCTGCAGGATCTTCGCCTGCGCCTTGGCGAGGCCGAACGGCAGCGGCGCGAGCGCGCGGTTGCGGCCGGTCTCCTTCAGCACGTAGCGCAGGATTTGCTCGAAGTTCAGCACGTCCGGCCCGCCGAGCTCATAGGCGCCCGCGCCGCCATGGACCTTGCCGTCAAGCGCGGCCGCGACGGCCTGCGCGACGTCGCCGACGAAGACCGGCTGGAAGCGCGTCGCGCCGCCCCCGATCAGCGGCAGGACCGGCGCGAAGCGGGCCATGGCGGCGAAGCGGTTGAAGAAGTCGTCTTCTGGTCCGAACACGATCGAGGGGCGCAGGATCACGGCGTCGGGGAAAAGGTCCAGCACAGCCGCTTCGCCCGCGGCTTTCGTCTGGCCGTAGAGCGCCTTGCTCGCGCGGTCCGCGCCGATCGCCGACATCTGCACGAACCGGGACGCGCCCGCTTCCTTCGCGGCGCGCGCCGCGACGCGCGGGCCCTCGGCCTGCAGCGCCTGGAAGCTCTGCTTGCCGCTTTCGGCGAGGATGCCGACGAGGTTCACGACCGCGTCAGCGCCCTTCGCGGCCTGCGCGACTGATTCGGGGTAGCGGAGATTCGCCTGCGTCGCGACGATCTGGCCGACGCCGCCGAGCGGCTGGAGATGGCCGGCGAGGTCCGGCCGCCTTACGGCGACGCGCACCCGCCATCCGGCACGGGCCAGCGCCCGCACGACGTGGCGGCCGATGAATCCCGACCCGCCGAACACCGTCACGAGCTTGTCGCCCACCGGGCGCGGGGCCGCCGTCGAAGCCATTGCAGCGTCTCCTGAAGCAGAGAAAGCGTCTCGGATTTCAGGTAGGCCAAAGCCCGCGGCGCGTAAAGCAAGGCCCGACTGCGCAAATCGGCGCGTCTCGCCATTGACAGGCGATGCCTCGCCCAAATAAGACCGCGCCCAGGCCCAGGTGGCGGAACTGGTAGACGCGCACGGTTCAGGTCCGTGTGGGTAACACCGTGGAGGTTCGAGTCCTCTCCTGGGCACCACTTTTCTAAGCCGGTCGCGCGGCGTCATCGCCGCGCGGCGCGCGCGAGACGCCGCAGCCCGCTTTTGGCAGGGCGCAGGCGGCGTCCCGAAGATCCTTTCCTTCGAGCGGCGCGCGCCCGACGGTCACGAGGCGACATGACGATCCGGCTCCATCGCGGCGACCTGCCCGACGACTATGTCGCGGGATCCTCCGTCGCCATCGACACCGAGACCCTCGGCCTCAATCCCAATCGTGATCGGCTCTGCCTCGTGCAGATGTCGACCGGCGACGGCACGGCCGACCTGGTGCAGATCGCGCCGGGGCAGGGCAGGGCGCCCAATCTCGAGCGCATCCTGAAGGACCGCTCGGTCCAGAAGCTGTTCCATTTCGCCCGTTTCGACGTCGCGGCCCTCTACAAGGCCTTCGGGGTGATGACCGAGCCGGTCTACTGCACCAAGATCGCATCCAGGCTCGTGCGGACTTACACGGACCGCCACGGACTCAAGGACCTTGTGCGCGAGCTGCTAAGTGTCGAAATATCCAAGCAGCAGCAGTCTTCCGACTGGGGCGCGGACGAACTGACGGACGCCCAGCTCGCCTATGCGGCGAGCGACGTTCTTTATCTCCACGCGCTCAAGGAGAGGCTCGACACGCTGCTCGTCCGCGAGGGACGCGCCGCCTTCGCCGACGCCTGCTTCGCCTTCGTCCCGGTGCGCTCCGCGCTCGACCTCGCCGGTTGGGCGGAGACGGACATCTTCGCCCATTCCTGAGACCGATCCGCCAGAGGCGACAATGAGACTGACCCTCGCCGTCATCGCCGCCCTGACCACCGTCTCAGCCGCCGAGGCCCAGCAGCAGAACCAGAGTTCGGTGACGAGCGCCTTCTCGGGCTTCTCGACCAAGTCGGACGAGCCGGTGAACGTCGAGGCCGACAATCTGGAGGTGCGCGACCAGGACCAGTCGGCGGTGTTCTCGGGCAACGTCGTGGCCAAGCAGGGCGGCTCGGTGCTCAACTCGCGCAAGCTCACGATCTATTATTACCAGAAAGGTCAGGGCGGTAAGGACCAGTCGCCGAAGCAGGGCGAGACCGCCGGCGCCGACGCCAAGCCCGAGACCGGCCGCTCCATCCGGCGCATGGAGGCCGAGGGCGACGTCGTCGTCACCCAGCGCAACCAGCGCGCGACCGGCGCGCGCGGCGTGTTCGACGTCGCCTCGAACAAGGTCGAGCTGACCGGGGGCGTCGTCGTCAGCCAGGACGACAATGTCATCAAGGGCGATCGGCTCAAGGTCGACCTGACGACCCAGACCTCGCGGGTCGAGGGCGGATCGGGCGGTCGCGTGCAGGGCGTGTTCACGCCCAAGCAGGCGGGTCGCTGAGCCGTTCCGCGGATAGCCGGCTGAAACAGATGCTCGGGCGCGCTCCCAAAGCCGAGGACGGCAAACCGCCGCGCAAGTCGCGGCGCAAGGTCCGCCGCGCCGAGCCGCATCATCGCACGGAGTTCGCCTTCGCCGAGGCGAGCGACGGCGCGCTGGTCGCGTCCAATCTCGCCAAGTCCTACGGCGCGCGGGCCGTGGTCAAGGACGTCAGCATCTCGGTCAATCGCGGCGAGGCGGTCGGCCTGCTGGGGCCGAACGGCGCGGGCAAGACCACCGTCTTCTATATGATCACTGGCCTTGTGCCCGCCGATCGCGGCGTCATCGAGCTCGACGGGCAGGACGTCACCGGCCTGCCCATGCACAAGCGCGCCCGCATGGGCGTCGGCTACCTGCCGCAGGAGGCCTCGATCTTCCGCGGCCTCACGGTCGAGGACAACATCAAGGCGGTGCTCGAGGTGATCGAGCCGGACCGCGAGCGGCGCCGGCACGACCTCGAGGCGCTGCTCGAAGAGTTCGGCATCGCGCGCCTGCGCAAGTCGCCCGCGATCGCGCTGTCGGGCGGCGAGCGCCGCCGCGTGGAGATCGCGCGCGCCCTCGCGACCCGGCCGAGCTTCATGCTGCTCGACGAACCCTTCGCCGGCATCGACCCGATCGCGGTCGGCGACATCCAGGCGCTCGTGCGCCACCTGACGGACCGCGGCATCGGCGTCCTGATCACGGACCACAACGTCCGCGAGACGCTCGGGCTGATCGATCGCGCCTACATCATCCACGGCGGCGGCGTGCTGATGGAGGGCGAGCCGGACGAGGTCGTCGCCCATCCGGACGTTCGGCGACTTTACCTCGGCGAAGAATTCCGGCTTTAAATCGAGGCTGGGCCGGTTCGCATGCAAGAATCGGCCCACAGGCGGGTTTCGCCTGCGCGTCGATCACCAGATCGCGCGTCTGCCTCGGCGCTCCCGATTGCGCCGCGGGCGCGCGCGGGAGCCGAGGGCCTTATGGCCTCACCGCCGAGACGGGCCTGACCCCGGGATGGCCCTGACCCCCAAGCTGGCGCTTCGCCAGTCGCAGTCGCTGGTGATGACGCCGCAGCTGATGCAGGCGATCAAGCTGCTGCAGCTGTCGAGCCTCGACCTCGTCGCCTATGTCGAGCGCGAGCTTGAGCAGAACCCGCTTCTGGAGCGGCAGGAGCCGGGGGAAGGCCCGCAGCGGGACGAGAGCGGCGGGCCGGAGGGCGAGGGCGACTCGAATGGCGACTGGAGCGAGCCGGAGCCGCCCGGATCGCGCGCCGAGGTCGAGAGCCGCCTCGACACCGATTTCGGCAACGTTTTTCCCGACGACGCCCCGAGCGAGCGCGAGCGCCCCGAGCCCGCCGCCCCGGTCGAGTCTGGCGACTGGTCGGGGCTCGGCGGAGGCGCGACCTACTCGGCGGAGGGCGCCGACCTCGAGGCCTATGTCGCCGATCGCCCGACGCTCGCGGACCATCTCGAGCGGCAGCTCGCCCTCGCCGTCGCCGATCCGGTCGAGCGGCTGGTCGGGCAGAACCTGATCGATCTCATCGACGCCGCCGGCTACCTCAGGGAGGACACCGCCGACGTCGCGGAGCGGCTCGGCGCCGACGCCGGCATGGTCGAGCGGGTGCTGGCCGCCATCCAGACCTTCGAGCCGACCGGGGTCGGCGCGCGCTCCCTCAAGGAATGCCTCGCGATCCAGCTGAGGGAGCTGAACCGGTTCGATCCGGCGATGCAGTCGCTGATCGACAATCTGGAGCTCGTCGCCCGCCGCGACCTCGCCGCGCTGAGGCGCGTCTGCGGGGTCGACGACGAGGACCTGTCCGACATGCTTGCAGAGCTCCGGCGGCTGGACCCCAAGCCCGGCCACGCCTTCGGCTCGGAGGTGCTGCAGCCCGTGACGCCCGACGTCACGGTGCGGGCCGCGCCGGACGGTTCCTGGATCCTCGAGCTCGTCTCTGATTCGCTGCCGCGCGTGCTGGTCAACCAGACCTATTACGCCAAGGTCGTGAAGACGACGAAGTCGGAGACCGAGAAGACGTTCATGACCGAATGCCTTCAGACGGCCAACTGGCTGACGCGCAGCCTCGAGCAGCGGGCGCGCACGATCCTGAAGGTCGCGACCGAGATCGTGCGCCAGCAGGACGGCTTCCTGACCTACGGCGTCGCGCATCTGCGCCCGCTGAACCTCAGGATGATCGCCGACGCGATCGGCATGCACGAGTCCACGGTCTCGCGCGTCACCGCGAACAAATACATCGCGACGCCGCGCGGCGTGTTCGAGCTGAAGTATTTCTTCACCGCCGCGATCGCCGCCGCCGACGGCGGGGACGCCCACTCGGCCGAAGCCGTCCGGCACCGCATCCGGGCCATGATCGACGGCGAGAACCCGGACGACGTGCTGTCCGACGACACGATCGTGAAGCGGCTGCGCGACGGCGGCGTCGACATCGCCCGGCGCACCGTCGCCAAGTACCGCGAGAGCCTGAGGATCCCGTCCTCGGTCCAGCGCCGGCGCGAGAAGCAGGCGGCGCGCGCGACCTGACGCTCCGGCCGGGCGTTCATTTTTCAGCGATCCGGAACAGATCGGACGCTACCTCGTTCCAATTGACTTGGCCGGAAGGCGCTCGTACTGCTCAAGGGCTCAGACCGTCGGCCCCGCCGATCCCGGGGCCGCCCCCACCCCCGACATTCGAGAGGACTACATGGCCTTGCGCGTTTCCGGGAAGAATCTCGACATCGGCGAGGCCCTTCGCGGACAAGTCCAGGACCGGATCGAAGACGCCATGACGAAATATTTCGGCGGCGGCTTCTCCGGGCATGTCACAGTCGCCAAGGACGGGGCAGGGTTCCGCACCGAGTGCGCCCTGCATCTCGACAGCGGCATCGTGCTCCAGGCCGCCGGCGCGGCCGCCGACGCCTACGCCAGCTTCGATCAGGCGGCGGGCAGGATTGAAACCCGGCTCAAGCGCTACAAGAATCGTCTGAGGGACTATCATGCCGACGCGGAGGGCGCGGACGCGCTCTCCTATTCGGTCATCGAGACCCCGGACGACGAGACCGTCGAGGAGCCGGAAGGGTGGAGCCCAGTCATCGTCGCCGAAGCGACCAAGCCCATCCGTCGGATGACTGTGGGTTTCGCCGTGATGGAGCTCGACCTGACGGGCGCTCCCGTGGTGGTGTTCCGGCACGCGAGCCACGGACGGGTCAACATCGTGTATCGACGCTCGGACGGAAACGTCGGATGGATGGATCCCCCCGCGTCGAACGGTTCCGACGGACATTGACTTCGACCGCGCGCGGCGCCGGCCAATCCGGGTCTTCGCCGCGCAGCGGCGGTTTTCGAGGTTAGACGCCTGATGCCTCTCGGCGACTTGTTGGCGACCGACGCCATCCTGCCGGCGCTCAAGGTCAATTCGAAGAAACAGGCGATCCAGGAGCTCGCGGCCAAGGCCGCCGAGCTGACGGGCCTGTCCGAGCGCGACGTGTTCGACACGCTGCTCCAGCGCGAGCGGCTGGGATCGACGGGCGTCGGCGCGGGGATCGCCATCCCGCACGGCAAGCTCGCCAATTTCGACAGGCTGTTCGGGCTGTTCGCGCGGCTCGACAGGCCGATCGACTTCGACGCGCTCGACGGCGAGCCTGTCGATCTCGTGCTGCTGCTGCTCGCCCCGGAGTCGGCCGGCGCCGACCATCTCAAGGCGCTGGCCCGCGTCGCCCGGATGCTGCGCGATCCGCTGACCGCGCAGAAGCTGCGAGCGTCGCGCGACGCCAGCGCGCTTTATGCGGTCCTCACGCAGACGCCTGCGTCGAACGCGGCCTGATCGCCAAAAACTGGGGCGCCTGTCGGCCGGGCGCCCTCTGCGGTCTCAGTGCAGGCTTACGGTGACGAGCTCGTGCTCGCGCGCGCTCTCCATGAGCGCCTCGCGGGTGTCGGCCACGACGATCGGAGACCCGTCGGCGCCGAGCAGCGCGAACAGCTCCAGCCCCGGCTCGAGCTCGGGCGCCTGGGGGAACAGGGCGTTGAGCTCCTGGGACAAAATCGGCTTCACATACGCGATGTGGCCGTCCCCGATGGCGGCGAACTCAGCCGCGCTCAAGGGGTTGTGCCGGGCGGTCCCGGCTGCGTCTTCCCGCACCATGACCTTACTCCTTCTCCGTGACGCGACGAGAGTCGTCCTGCGCCCGAATGACGATACGCTTCACCGACGGCTCCGGTTCCGGCCGAACGAGATCGACGACCAGAAGTCCCTTCGCAAGATCGGCGCCCAGAACCTCCATTCCCTCCGCAAGAACGAAGGCGCGCGTGAACTGGCGCGCCGCGATTCCGCGGTGGAGGAAGATGCGATCCTCGGCCTCCGAGGGCGGTCGCCCACGGATGACGAGCTCGTTCTTCTCGAGGGTGACCTCGATCTGGTCCGGGCCGAAGCCCGCGACCGCGAGCGTGATCCTGAGACGTTCGGGCTTGCCCTCATCCTGCGGCAACCGCTCGATGTTGTAGGGCGGATAGCCGTCGGCGCTTTTGGCCGCCCGGTCGAGGGCCCGTTCAAGGCCATCGAAACCGAGCAGAAAAGGGCTCTGCAGACTCGTCAGACGCGACATTTCAAAGTCCTCGCCGTCAAGCGACTTTGACGGAGCCTCGTAAACAAAGCGCTCCGATGGCCGGAGACTTCCGGCCGTGCTCTCAGATGGTCGTTCTTCAGGCGCCGTTCAATGGCGCGCGATCGAGGATCGCGGCGACGAGATCGGGCAACCGGTCGCGCCAGGGCGGGAGCGAAATGCCGTGGTCCCGCTGCACCCGCGCGGTGGACAGCCGCGAGTTCAGCGGCCGCCGCGCGGCGGTCGCGTAGTCGGCCGTCGCGATGGCGCAGAGCTCCGGGGACGGCCCGCCGCGCCGCGCGCTCTCGGCGAAGATCGCCGCGGCGAAGTCGAACCATGTCGTCTCGCCCTCATTGGCGACGTGGAACACGCCGGCCGGGGCGTCCGCGTCGTCGATCATCCGCAGCGCGATCTTCGCGAGCGCCCCGGCCAGGTCCCCGGCGACGGTGGGGCGGCCGCGCTGGTCGGCGACGATCGAGAGCCGCGGCCGCTCGCGCGCGAGCCGGAGCATCGTGGTCACAAAGTTCTGTCCGCCTGCGCTGACGAGCCAGGAGGTGCGCACGATCGCCGAGCGGGGCTGGATGGAGCGCACGGCGAGTTCGCCGGCGGCCTTGCTCGCGCCGTAGACGTTGATCGGCGCGACGACATCCGTGACCTCGTAGGGGCGGGCGAGCGCGCCGTCGAAGACGTAGTCGGTGGAGACGTGGACCAGCGGGATGTCCGCCGCGCGCGCGGCTTCGGCGATCGCCGCCGGGACCTGCGCGTTCACGCGGAAGGCTTCCGCCTGCTCGCTCTCGGCCCGGTCCACGGCGGTGTATGCGGCGGCGTTGATCACAGCTTGCGCGCCCGTCGCCAGCAGATAGCCGGAGACGGCGTCGGCGTCGGCGAGGTCGACCTCATCCCTGAGCGGCGCGACCACCGTCACGCCTTCCGGCCATGACAGGCGTTTCAGCGCGCCTCCGAGCTGCCCGGAGCCTCCCGTCACCGTGACGACCGTCATGCCCTGCCCCGCCGGGCGAGCGCGCCGTGGCCGTCGTCCGCGACGAGCGGCGCCCACCAGTCACGGTTGGCGAGATACCAGTCGACCGTCGCCGCGAGCCCGGTCTCGAAATCGTGGCGCGGGCGCCATCCGAGCTCCTGCTCGAGCAAACCCGGATCGATCGCGTAGCGCAGGTCGTGGCCGGGCCGGTCCTCGACGAAGCGCACGAGGTCCCGGCGCGGAAAGCCGAGCGTCGGCGCCCGCTCGTCGACGAGCTCGCAGATGCGGCGCACGACCGACAGGTTGTCCCGTTCGCAGCGCGCCCCGACGAGATAGGTCGCGCCCGGCTGCCCGCGGTCGAGAACCAGCGCGAGCGCGCGGGCGTGGTCCTCGACATGAAGCCAGTCGCGCACGTTCGCGCCGGCGCCGTAGACCGGAAGCTCGCGCCCTTCGAGCGCGCGCAGAATCATCAGCGGGATGAGCTTTTCGGGAAACTGGAAGGGCCCGAAGTTGTTCGAGCAGTTCGTGACCAGCGTCGGCAGGCCGTAGGTCTCGCGCCAGGCCCGCGCGAAATGGTCCGAGGCGGCCTTGGAGGCGGAGTAGGGCGAATTCGGCCGGTAGGGCGAATCGGGCGCGAAGGCGCCGGTCGGTCCCAGCGAGCCGAACACCTCGTCGGTCGAGACATGGGCGAAGCGATAGCGCGCCTGCTCGGCCGCCGTGAGGTCTCTGAACGCCCGCGTCGCCTCCGTCAGCAGCGTCACGGCGCCCGCGACGTTGGTGTCGACGAAGGCGGCCGGGCCGTCGATGGAGCGGTCGACATGGGTCTCGGCCGCGAGGTTTATGACCGCGGTCGGCCGATGCCGGGCGAACACGGCGCGCAGCGCCCCGGCGTCGCGGATGTCTGCTTTTTCGAAGGCGTAGCGCGGGTTTTCGTCGGCGCCCGGCAAGGAGGAGAGCGTTCCGGCGTAGGTCAGCGCGTCGAGGTTGACGACGCGCGCGCCGGTCTCCGAAAGCAGCAGGCGAACCAGCGCGGAGCCGATGAAGCCGGCGCCGCCGGTCACCAGAATGCGGGCGTCAGCAAGCGCTATGGTCATCGCGGGCTCGGGATCATCGGATGCGGGCAATAGCTTTTTCCCGGAAAGACCGCCAGCGTCCCGCCCCGGCAGCCTTGCCAAACCGGGGCGATTTGACTAGAAGGCGCGCCACGCGTCGGCGGCTTTGTCGCCGGACCATCCAACGACACGAACGAAGTGGAACACGCGAGGCGCCGCGTTTCGCGCGGCCGGCGTTTCCGGGACGAGACCGATGAAGATTCGTAATTCCCTGAAGTCGCTGCGCAACCGTCACCGCGACAACCGCATCGTGCGCCGCAAGGGCCGCGTCTACATCATCAACAAGACGCAGAAGCGCTACAAGGCCCGCCAGGGCTGAGGCGAAGCGCCTCACGCGCTTTGACGCCGGGCCGGCGGGCGCTAAGCTCCCGTTCATGGCGCGCAGTCTTGCAGCAGCGGTCCTGATCCTCGCGGCGTCCGCCTTGCCGGCGCTCGCCGACGATGCGCCGCCCGCGCCGCAGTCCCCCGCCGCCAGGCCTGCGCCGGCCAATCCAGAGGTCGATCGCCGCGGCGCGCTCGACGAACTGCTCGGCCGGCTGTCCAAGACCGACGATCCGCGCTCGGCAAAGCGCATCGCCGGCGCCGTTCAGGCGCTCTGGCTCCGCTCCGGCAGCGAAACGATCGATCTCCTCACGGCCCGGGCCGGCGAGGCCCAGCGCGGCCAGAAGCTCGACGCCGCCATCAAGCTGATGGACGAGGTCGTCAGCCTGCGCCCCGACTTCGCCGAGGGCTGGAACCGGCGCGCGACGCTCAATTTCGCGGCCAAGGACTACGACGCCGCCATGGCCGACATCCACCAGACGCTGGTCCGCGAGCCGCGCCATTTCGGCGCCTGGCTGGCGCTTGGCCGCATCCTCGCGTCGAGCGGCTTCGACAAGCAGGCGCTCGCCGCCTTTCGCAAGACGCTGGAGATCTATCCGGCGGTCGAGGGTCTCAAGAAGGAGACGGACGAGCTCGCCCTCAAGGTCGAGGGCCAGCCGATCTGATGCGGTTTGCGGTCGCGGCGGGAGCGGCGATCGCGGCCGTGATGATGCTGGGCGCGGCGCCATTTGCGCGCGCCGGCGAGCCCGAGGGCGGTTTCGTCCCCGTGACCGGGGGCAGGCTCCACGTCGTCGTGCTCGAGCCGCGGGAGAAGCCCTCCGGCCGCACGCTGCTCCTGCTGCACGGCGCGAGCGGCAATCTCAAGGACCTGCAGGAATCGATCGGCGAGCCGCTCGCCGCGCATCACCGGGTGATCCTGATCGACCGGCCCGGTCACGGCTACAGCGACCGCCTCGGCGGCCGCAGGATGGCCTCGCCCGCGCGCCAGGCGGACGCCATTTCCGAGGCGCTCGACCGCATGAAGATCGGTCGGGTCGTCGTGGTCGGCCACTCGTGGTCCGGCGCGCTCGCGACCAATCTCGCGCTCGACCATCCCGCCCACGTCTCGGGGCTCGCCCTGATCAGCCCGGCGACGCACCCCTATCCGGGCGGCGCCGCCTGGTACAACCGGATCGCCGCGACCCCGCTGCTCGGCGGGGCGTTCGCGGCGCTGATCGGCCCGGTCGCCGACAAGCGGTTCGAGGACGGGCTCAAATCCGTCTTCGCGCCAAAGGCCCCGCCGCCCGACTATGTCGCCCGCACCGACGCCAAGCTGCTGCTGCGCCCCTCGGAGTTCGTCGCGAACGCCGAGGACCTCGTCGACTTCAAGACCTTCGTGCGCGCCCAGGCGCCGCGCTACGGGGCGATCCGGGTCCCGACGACGATCGTCACCGCCGACCACGACACGATCGTCTCGCCGGAGATCCATTCGCGGCCGCTGCAGCGCCAGATCAGGGGCTCGAAGCTCGTCGTGCTCAAGGACGTCGGCCACACCCCGCAGTGGAACGCCACCGACCGCGTGGTCAAGGAGATCGACGCGGTCGCCGCCCGGGCGCGCTGAAAGCGCGGGCATGACGGTTCAGCCTGATCGAGCGCCGGGCTAGGATCTGAACTCATAAAGGTTGCGGGTGGCATGCAGCGCTGATTCAAGGTCCAGGGAGGATCTTAGATGGCGCGCTACGATCTGAGCGAAGCGGAGTGGCGGCTGATCGAGTCGCTGCTTCCC
>CABHPB010000149.1 GCA_902168115.1 uncultured Methylopila sp.
GCTCTTCCCTTCCGACCGGCCGAGCAGACCCATGACCCGCCCCACCCCCGCGATCATGTTCCAGGGCACCGGCTCGAACGTCGGCAAGTCGCTGGTGGTCGCGGGACTCTGCCGCCTGTTCGCGCGGCGCGGCGTGTCGGTCGCGCCGTTCAAGCCGCAGAACATGTCGAACAACGCTGCGGTGACGGCGGACGGCGGCGAGATCGGCCGCGCGCAGGCCCTGCAGGCGCGCGCCGCCATGCGCGAGCCGCTGATCGACATGAACCCGGTGCTGCTGAAGCCCGAGAGCGAGACCGGAAGCCAGGTCGTCGTGCGCGGCCGCCGCATCGGCAGCTATCGCGGGCAGGCCTACGCCGAGCTGAAGCCGACGCTGATGCCGGCCGTCCTGCGCAGCTTCAATGCGCTGGCGGAAACGGCGGACATCGTGCTCGTCGAGGGCGCGGGCTCCGCGGCCGAGGTGAATCTTCGCAAGGGCGACATCGCAAACATGGGATTTGCGGAGGCGGCTAAAGTCCCGGTGGTGCTCGTGGGCGACATCGACCGCGGCGGGGTCATCGCCTCGCTGGTCGGCATTCACGCCCTGCTTCCAGAGCCGGATCGAAAGCTGATTCAAGCGTTTATGATCAATCGCTTCCGCGGCGACTCAAGCCTGTTCGCCGAAGGCGTGAGCCTGATCCGGGACCGCACCGGCTGGGAAGCGCTCGGCATTGCGCCGTGGTTTCCGGAAGCCGGCAAACTTCCTGCGGAAGATTCCGTTGACCTCGGGGGCCGCTCGAACAGGGCGACGGACGGACTGACTATCGTCGTGCCCGCCCTCCCCCGGATCGCGAACTTCGACGACCTCGACCCGCTCGCGCAGGAGCCGGGCGTCTCGCTGCGCCTGCTCTCGCCGGGCGAGCCGATCCCGACCGACGCGGCTCTCGTGCTGCTTCCAGGCTCCAAGGCGACGATCGCGGACCTCGCGGCGCTGCGCGCGCTCGGCTGGGACCACGACATCCACGCCCATGTCCGCCGCGGCGGCCGGGTGCTGGGCCTGTGCGGCGGCTACCAGATGCTCGGACGCTCGATCGCCGATCCCGACGGCGTCGAGGGACCGCCTCAGGCGGTGCCCGGTCTCGGCCTGCTCGACGTCGACACGGTGCTCGACGGCGAGAAGCGGCTGGCGCGCGTCTCCGGCCGCAGCCTGGTCCATGAGCGCCCGGTCGAGGGTTACGAGATCCACATGGGCCGCACCGGAGGGTCGGACTGCGCCCGGGCGCCCTTTGAGATCGACGGCCGGCCGGAGGGCGCCGCTTCGAAGGACGGGCTCGTCCAGGGGGCCTATCTCCACGGCGTCTTCGCCGCGGACGGCTTTCGGCGCGCCTTCCTCAAGGAATTGGGCGTGGCGGGTTCCGCGCTCGCTTATGAAGCGACGGTCGAGGAGACGCTTGACCGGCTCGCCGACCATCTCGAGATGCATCTCGACATCGAGGCGATCGTCCGCATCGCGCATCGCCGCGGCGGATAGACCGGCCGGCTAGCGGGCGAGCCAGAACGCCGCCGCGATCGCCGCGACCAGCGCTGCATGAACGACGCAGGCAGCGCGCAGCAGGCGGAGCGCCTCGCCGATGTCGTCGCTCGTGAGCCGCTTGCGACCGGCGGCGTTCATGTAAGGAAGGTCGCGCATCACGCCGGAATAGATCCGGGGGCCGCCAAGCGCGATGCCGAGCGCGCCGGCGAAGGCGGTTTCCGGCCAACCGGCGTTGGGCGAGGCGTGTCCCCCGGCGTCGCGGCGCATGGCGGACAGGCTCGCGCGCCAGTCGCGCGCGGTCACGAGCGCCGCGAGCCCGACGACCGCGCCGGACAGGCGCGAGGCCGGAAGGTTCACGAGATCGTCCAGCCTCGCCGCGGCCCAGCCGAAGGCGCGGTGACGCTCGGTTTTGTGGCCGATCATGCTGTCGGCGGTGTTGATCGCCTTGTAGGCCAGCAGTCCCGGCAGTCCGAACAGCACGCCCCAGAACACGGGCGCGACCACGCCGTCGGAGAAATTCTCGGCGGCGGATTCGATCGCTCCGCAGGCGACGCCGCTCTCGTCGAGCTTGGTCGGGTCACGGCCGACGATCATCGAGACGGCGTGCCGCGCCGCGCCGAGCCCTCCTGCAGCGAAGGCGTCGCGGACGCGCGCGACATGGACGTAGAGGCTGTTCTGCGCGATCAGGATCGATCCGATCGCGCCTTCGACCAGCACGCCCCACCAGTGATTCCGGAACGGCAAGGCGAGCAGCCACCCCACCGCGGCCGCGCCGATGACGATCGCCGCGATCACGAAGACGCCCCTGCGCTTGCGGACGCTCTCGTCGAGTTCGAGGCGATTGAACCGTCGGTCGAGCCAGCCGATGACGGCGCCGATCACCACCACCGGATGGGCGAGGCGCCGCCAGATGCGGTCGGGATCGCCGACGACGGCGTCGACGGCGAGCGCCACCACCATCGCGGCCGCATGATGGCCGATGTCCAAGACCTCAGCGCCCCGTCAGGCCGCCGTCTGCAGCGCGTCGCGCAATTCGGCCTTCAGCCGGTCGAAGCCGTCTTCGTCCGGCGGCAGGCCGAAGCGGAGCTGGTCCGGCCGCTCGTCGAACACGCGGCACCAGATGCCTGCGCGGGCGAGCTTTCGGTGGACGGCGCCGGCGGCCGGATGCCGCACGGTGCGGAACAGGTCGCAGCCGCGCACGTTCTCGAAGCCGGCGTCAGTGAGGATCGCGTCGAGCTTCATCGCCTCGACCGTCAGTTGCAGCCGCGTCGCAGCCGCCCAGGATTCGTCGGCCAGCGCCGCCCTGCCCGCCTCGATGGCCGGGCCCGAGACCGGCCATGGTCCGAGCTCGCCGGCAAGTTCGCCCACCATGTCGGCGTCTCCCGCCGCAAAGCCCAGCCGCAGGCCGGGCAGTCCGTAGAATTTGCCGAAGGACCGCAGCACGATCAGGCCCTTCTGTCCGACCCTCTGGCCCATCGTCGTCTCGACCGAGACGTCCGCGAAGCTCTCGTCGACGACCAGCAGCCCGTCGCGCCGGGCGAGGTCGGCGGCCAGCTTCGCCAGCACTTCGGGTTCGGTGGTGCGTCCCGACGGGTTGTCCGGATTGACGACCACGACGACCTGCGAATCCTCCGCATGCGCCAGGGACCACGCCTCGCGCACCTGATGTCCGGCGCGCGCCCAGAGGTAGGCGTGCTCGCCATAGGTCGGGCCGACGACCAGCACAGAGCCGCGCACGCGAAGATACGGCAGCAGCTGGATCATCGCCTGCGCGCCCGGCCCTGCGACAACGGGCGTGTCCGCCGCCCAGCCATAGGCGCGCCGGGCCGTCGCGAGCAGTTCCTTGACGTGTTCCGGATCGGGCAGCCGGGTCAGCGCTTCCGCGCTGAAGGGGCCAAGCGGATAGGCATGGGGATTGACGCCGGTCGACAGATCGAGCCAACCCTTCGCCGGCCGGCCGAACGCGGCTTCCGCCGCCGCGAGATCGCCGCCGTGCCTCATGAACGCTCCTGGTTACCCTCGCTGAAAAGTTGAGCAGATTTTGCGCCGCGTCAATCTGACTTGCGACAAGGACTTAGCGATCGACGGGCTGCGACCGACGACCCTTGGCCGCACCCTCGGCGCCGGATCGCGCCCGTGAGCGCCGACGAGATCACCACCGTCGCCGTCTGCCGGACCTGTCGTCCGGAGGGGACGCCCGCCGATGCGGAGCCGCCGGGCGCGGCGTTGGCCAAGGCTGTCGCGAAGGCGGCTCTTGGCCTTGGCGTCGTCGAGGTGCGGGCGATCGCCTGCCAGTCGGCCTGCTCGCGCGCCTGTTCGGCGACCGTGGCTGCGCCCGGCAAGTTCTCCTATGTGATCGGCAATCTTAGCCCGGACGATGCCGCCGACGTCGTCGCCTTCGCAGTCGCCCATGCGGCCAGCGCAGACGGCGTCCCGCCGTGGCGGTCGCGACCTGAGCGCGTCCGCAAGAACACGATCGCGCGGGTTCCGCCTCCGGGAGCGGAGCATCCGCTGGTCGAGCCGGTCGAGACGCCGGTCGGAGACTGAGTCAGGACGCGTCGATCAGGTGCAGGAACGAGCCGGCGACGGTTCCGACCGAAAGGCCCGCGCTCGCGCCGTCGCTCAGCCGGAACAGAGGCGCCGCCTCGCCCTGATGGACGATCGAGGCGTAGTGGAACTCGTGCGCGCGGCAGTCGAGCCCCGCCGGTCCGAGCGGCGTTTGCGCCGTGAGCGTCGCGCGATGGTAGCCGAGATGGAGCTTTCTCCGCTCGAACGAGGTCTCGAGCGGCAGCAGGCCGAGCATCGCATGGCGCGCGCCCTGCGCATCGACCAGTCCCTCGCCCAGAACCATGTAGCCGCCGCACTCGCCATAGACGGACGCGCCGCGCGCCGCGGCGGCGCGCACGCCCTCGCGGAAGACGGCCGCGGCGGCGATCCGGCCGGCGTGAAGCTCGGGATAGCCGCCGGGCAGGAAAACGGCGTCGGTGGAAGCGTCGGGCGCCTCGTCGGCGAGCGGCGAGAACGGCAGGATTTCGGCGCCGGCGGCGCGCCAGCCTGCGAGCACATGCGGATAGGCGAAGCGGAAGGCGACGTCGTCGGCCACCGCGATCCGGGACCCGATCGGCCGCACCGGAGGCGCAGTCGTTTCTTCGGACGCAGCGGGAGCGGCGCGGGCGATGGCCGTCAGGGCCGGCAGGTCGACATGGGCCGCGACTTCGCGCCCGGCCGCGGCGATGAAGCCCTCGAGCCCGTCAAGCTCCTCGGCCTGGACGAGGCCGAGATGGCGCGAGGGCGTCGCGAGCTCGGTCCGGCGGGGAATCGCGCCGAAGACGGGCACGCCCGCGGCCGCGCAGCCCGCCCGCAGCAGCGCCTCGTGTCGCGGGCTGGCGACCCTGTTCAGGATCACGCCCGCGACGTCGATATCCCGGTCGAAGACGCGGAACCCGGCCGCGAGCGCGCCGACCGACTGCGCCATGCCCGAGGCGTCGACGACCAGGACGACGGGCGCGCCGAGCGTCTTGGCGACGTCGGCCGCGCCGCCCGGTCCGAGGCCCGGCTCGCCGGCCTTGTCGAACAGGCCCATCACGCCCTCGACGACCAGAAGCTCGGCGTCCCGGCCCGCCTCGGAGGCGAGCGCCAGCAGCCGGTCGCGAGACATCGCCCAGCCGTCGAGATTGAGCGAGTCGCGCCCGCTCGCAGCGGCGTGGAAACGGGGGTCGATGTAGTCCGGACCGATCTTGGCCGACCCGGCCGCGACGCCGGCGTCCCGGAAAGCGCGAAGAAGACCGAGCGTGACGAGCGTCTTGCCCGACCCGCTCGACGGCGCGGCGACGACGAAGGCCGGCGTCACCCGCCGAGCGCCTCGGCATGCGCGGTTTCGCCCTGCGCCGCGACCGCGAGCCCCAGCACCGGGGCCAGCGCCACGACCCCGCCCACGACGATGATCGCCGGCGGCGAGATGTTCTCGACATCGAGCCCCTCGGCGAGGCGGCCGAGCGTGGTGCGGGCGACCTGCTGCCGTTCCGTGGTGGCGTTGGCGACGACCGCGACCGGCTCGCTCGCCGGCCGCCCGGCGTCGAGCAGCCGCGCGGCGATCGTGCGCATCAGCCGGAACCCCATATAGACGACGAGCACCGGCGCGCCGCGCGAGAGCGCGAGCCAATCGAGCTTCTCCGACAGCCCGCCGCTGGCGTCGTGCGCCGTGACGAAGGTCACGGACTGGTTGACGTCGCGGTGGGTGACGGGGATGCCGGCGGCCGCCAGTCCGCCGATGCCGGCCGTCACGCCCGGCGAGATGCGGAACGGCACGCCGGCAGCAACGAGCCCCTGCGCTTCCTCCGCGCCGCGGCCGAAGACGTAGGGGTCGCCGCCCTTCAGGCGGACCACCCGCTTGCCGCGCCGCGCAGCGCCCACCAGCAGCGCCGTGATCTCGGACTGCTTGGGCGACGGGCAGCCGGCGCGCTTGCCGACATAGACGTGCTCGCAATCGGCCCGCGTCAGCCTCAAAACCTCCGCATTTACAAGCGCATCGAAATACAGGGCGTCGGCTTCGCCGAGCGCCCAGGCGGCCTGCAGCGTGACGAGCCCCGGATCGCCGGGCCCCGCCCCGACCAGCCAGACCGTTCCAGGGGGAAACGGCGGCATGGCGCGCGCGAGCGCGGGCGGCAGTTCAAGCGGAGACGGGGCGATATGCGACAACTCGGGCGACATGCGCCGGACCATGACGGTTCGGCCGATCCCGCACAATCCCGCGCCGGAAGCCATGACGCCGCGCCGCGCGTGCTCATCCTCGGCGGGTCGTCGGACGGATTCGCGGCGGCCGAAACCTTCCATGGCGCCGGCTACGACGTCGTCACGTCGTTCGCTGGCGTGACCGAGACGCGGCGGGCGCCCGTCGGCGTCTTCCGCGTCGGCGGTTTCGGCGGCGTGTCGGGCCTGACGGCCTATCTCGCGGTCGAGGCCATCGACCTCATCGTCGACGCCACCCACCCCTTCGCCACCAGGATGACCGCGAACGCCACGGCGGCCGCAGCCAACGCCGGCGTTCCGCTGCTTCACGTCGTGCGGCCCGCATGGACGCCCCAGGCCGGCGACGACTGGCGCTTCGCCCCGGACCTCGTCTCGGCGGCCGCGATCACGCCGGTCACCTTCGGCCCGTGCTTCCTGACGGTCGGGCGGGGCAAGATCGCGCCCTTCGCCGGCCGTCATGACCTGCGCTACCTGATCCGCACCGTCGACAACCACGTCATCGCCTTCGACCACCCCAACACGCACGTCGTGTACGGGCGCGGGCCGTTCTCAATCGAGGACGAACGGGCCCTGTTCGACCGTTTCGCCGTGGAGTGCGTCGTCACGGCCAACAGCGGCGGCGACGCCGCGGCGGCGAAGCTCACGGTCGCGCGCGAACGCGGCCTGCCGGTCGTCCTCGTCGATCGCCCGCCGCCGCCGGACGGCGTCGTGGTCGCGACGGCCGCAGAAGCGCTGGCCGCGGCGCAAGAGATGATCCCGCGTCAGGCGGCGTGATAGAGACGTCGGGTTCCGACGTCTCGCGAGCCCTCATGACCTCCCCTGCCCTCGACCTTTCCGCTCCGACTTCCGGCCCCGTCGCATCAGGCCCGAAATGGCTGACCGTGGTCGGCGTCGGCGAGGACGGGGCCGCAGGGCTGGGACAGGCCGCGCGCGACGCGCTTGAACACGCCGCCTTCGTCGTCGGCGGCGAGCGGCATCTGGCGCTCGTCCCCTCGACGCTGTCGCCGTCGGCCGAACGCCACTCCTGGCCCTCGCCGATGCTTCCTTTCCTCGATGTCGTCGCGGGCTGGCGCGGGCGGCGAGTCGTCGTGCTGGCGAGCGGCGATCCGCTGTTCTACGGCGTCGCGGCGACGCTCGCCTCCCGGATCGCGCCAGCGGAGATCGCGGTTCTGCCGGCGACGTCCTCGCTGCAACTCGGCTGCGCCGCGATGGTGTGGCCGGTGAACGAGACGGCGGTGGTCTCGGCCTGCGGACGGCCGATCGAACAGCTGACGCTCGAGCTTTACGACGGCGCGCGGATCATCCTGCTCTCCTCCGACGGGTCGACGCCCGCCGCCGCCGCCGCGCTGCTTGTCGCGCAGGGCTATGGCGAAAGCCGGCTGACCGTGCTGGAGCGACTTGGCGGCCCGGGGGCCGCCGCCCTGCCCTTCCGCGCGAGCGAAGTCGGCGACCGAAGCTTCGACCGGCTCAACGTCGTCGCCATCGAGGCCGTCGCCGGGCCGCAGACGCGCCTTCTCCCTCGTGCGCCGGGTCTTCCCGACGACGCCTTCCTGAACGACGGCCAGATCACCCGCCGCGAGATCCGCGCGCTGACCCTCGCCCGGCTCGCGCCGGCTCCCGGCGCGCTGCTCTGGGACGTCGGCGCCGGGTCCGGCTCGATCGGCATCGAATGGATGCGCGCGGCGCGCGCCGCCAAGGCGATCGCGCTGGAGCCCCGAGCCGATCGGGCGGAGCGCGCGCGGGAGAACGCGCGCCGGCTCGGCGTTCCGGGCCTCGACCTGCGCGACGCCGCCGCGCCTGACGGCCTTGCCGGCCTGCCGCGGCCGGACGCGATCTTCGTCGGCGGCGGCGCCACGGCCGACCGCGTGCTTGACATCTGCTGGGCGGCGCTGAAGCCCGGCGGACGCCTCGTAGCGAACGCGGTGACGCTGGAGACGGAAACGAAGCTCGTCGCCGCGCGTGAAGCCTTCGGCGGCGATCTGGTGCGGCTGCAGGCGACCTACGCCGATCCCGTCGGCCGGATGACCGGATGGCGGCCGGCGATGCCGGTCACCCAATACGCCGTCGTCAAGCCGCGCTGAGATGACCGTCTTCTTCATCGGCGCGGGGCCGGGCGATCCCGACCTCATCACGGTCCGCGGCCGCGACCTGATCTCCCGGTGCCCGGTCTGCCTCTACGCGGGATCGCTGGTGCCGCGAGAGGTGATCGCGTTCGCGCCGAAGGACGCGCGCGTGATCGACACCGGGCCGCTGTCGCTCGGCGAGATCGTGGCGGAGTTCGAGGCCGCGCATGCCGCCGGCCTCGACGTCGCGCGGGTTCATTCCGGCGACCCGTCGATCTATGGCGCGACAGCCGAGCAGTTCGCGGCGCTGCGGTCGCGCGACATTCCCTACGAGATCGTGCCGGGGGTGCCGGCCTTCGCCGCAGCGGCCGCGCGGCTCGGCGTCGAGCTGACCGTCCCTGAGATCGCGCAGACGATCACGCTGAGCCGCCTGTCGGGCCGAGCCTCTTCCATGCCGCCGCACGAGACGCTGGAGGCGGTCGCCGCATCACGCGGGACGCTGGTGCTGCACCTCGCAGCGAAGCAGCTGGCGCGCATCGCCGAGGAGCTGACGCCGCTCTACGGCGCGGACTGTCCGGTCGCGCTCGTGGCGCGCGCGACATGGCCCGACGAGGCGATCGTGCGCGGCACGCTCGCCGACATCGTCGGGAAGGCGGCGCCGCTCGGCGTCGAGCGCACCGCGCTGGTGATCGTCGGCCGCGCGCTTGACGGCGTCGGAGAAGCGACGAGCGCCCTCTACGACCCGGACCACGGCCGGCACCTGAAGCCCGCAAAGGGCTGACCGAAACGAAAACGGGCCGGCTTGCGCCGGCCCGTTTCGATGACGTCGGAGCTTCGTCCGCTCAGCCGGCCGAATGGGCCAGGATCGCGAGCAGCAGCAGCGCCACGATGTTGGTGATCTTGATCATCGGGTTCACCGCCGGGCCGGCAGTGTCCTTGTAGGGATCGCCGACCGTGTCGCCGGTCACAGCGGCCTTGTGGGCCTCGGAGCCCTTGCCGCCGTGGTGGCCGTCCTCGATGTACTTCTTGGCGTTGTCCCAGGCGCCGCCGCCCGAGGTCATCGAGAGCGCGACGAACAGGCCGGTGACGATCACGCCGAGCAGCATGGCGCCGACGGCAGAGAAGGCCTCGCTCTTTCCGGCGACCGCGAGGATGATGAAATAGCCGACGATCGGCGACAGCACCGGCAGGAGCGAGGGGACGATCATCTCCTTGATCGCCGCCTTGGTCAGCAGGTCGACCGCACGGCCGTAGTCCGGGCGGTCCTTGCCTTCCATGATGCCCGGCTTCTCGCGGAACTGGCGGCGGACCTCCTCCACGATCGAGCCGGCGCAGCGGCCGACCGCGGTCATGCCCATCGCGCCGAACAGGAACGGCAGCATGCCGCCGAACAGCAGGCCGACGACGACGTACGGGTTCGCCAGCGAGAAATCGAGCTTCACGTTGGCGAAGTACGGGTACTGGCTGGAGTTGGCGATGAAGTGGTTGAGGTCGGACGTGTAGGCCGCGAACAGCACCAGCGCGCCGAGACCGGCGGAACCGATGGCGTAGCCCTTGGTGACGGCCTTGGTGGTGTTGCCGACCGCGTCGAGCGCGTCGGTCGAGTTGCGCACCTCGGCCGGAAGGCCCGCCATTTCCGCGATGCCGCCGGCGTTGTCGGTGACCGGGCCGAAGGCGTCGAGCGCGACCACGAAGCCGGCGAGCGCCAGCATCGCGGTCACCGCGATCGCGATGCCGAACAGGCCCGCGAGCGAGTAGGTGACGATGATGCCCGCGATGATCACGAGCGCCGGAAGCGCCGTCGCCTCGAGCGAGACCGCGAGGCCCTGGATCACGTTGGTGCCGTGTCCGGTGACCGAGGCCGCCGCGATCGACTTCACCGGGCGGAAGTTGGTGCCGGTGTAGTACTCAGTGATCACCACGATGAGGCCGGTGATCACGAGGCCGACGACCGCGCAGAGATAGAGATCCCAGCCCGTGAAGGTCGTGCCGCCCGCGGTCTTGTATTCCGTGCCGAAGCCGACCAGCAGCGCGGTCGCGAGCGCGATGCCGACGAGCGACAGGCCGGCCGAGACGGCGAAGCCGCGATAGAGCGCGCCCATGATCGACTGGCTGGCGGGCAGCTTCACGAAGAAGGTGCCGGCGATCGAGGTCACGATGCAGATCGCGCAGATGCCGAGCGGGTAGAGCAGCAGGTTCGAAAGCGCAGCGTCGCCGGCGAAGAAGATCGAGGCGAGCACCATGGTCGCGACCACGGTGACGGCGTAGGTCTCGAACAGGTCCGCGGCCATGCCGGCGCAGTCGCCGACGTTGTCGCCGACGTTGTCGGCGATGGTCGCCGGGTTGCGTGGGTCGTCCTCGGGAATGCCGGCCTCGACCTTGCCGACGAGGTCGCCGCCGACGTCCGCGCCCTTGGTGAAGATGCCGCCGCCGAGACGGGCGAAGATCGAGATCAGCGAGGCGCCGAAGCCGAGCGCCACGAGCGCGTCCACCACGAGGCGGTCGCCGGGCTGGTAGCCGAGCACGCCGGTGAGGACGCCGTAGTAGATCGCGACGCCGAGCAGCGCGAGGCCGGCGACCAGCATGCCGGTGACCGCGCCCGACTTGAACGCGATCTCGAGGCCCGCGCCGAGCGACTTGGAGGCCGCCTGCGCCGTGCGGACGTTGGCGCGCACCGAGACGTTCATGCCGATGAAGCCGGCGACGCCCGACAGGACCGCGCCGATCAGGAAGCCGACGCCGACCGCGAGGCCGAGGAACCAGGAGACCAGGAGGAAGATCACGACGCCCACGATCCCGATCGTGGTGTACTGGCGCCGGAGATAGGCCTGCGCGCCTTCGGCGATCGCGCCCGCGATCTCCTGCATGCGCGCCGAGCCCGCGTCCGCTGCGATCAGCGATTTCGTCGCCCATACGCCGTAGACGATGGACAGCAGTCCAAGAATGATGATCAGCAGCAGCGCCATCGCGTGCGTTCCTCAGTCTGTTTCAAGACCAGTGCGCAGGTTCGTCTTCGGCTGTGGGCCGAGCGGCCTGTCGTTTTGTTTGGGGGGAGCAGTCAGTCTCGCCCATCAAGCGCGCCGGAAGCTGCCAGAACGGCGTGAGTTCCGCAATGCGGTAAACCCCGACCAGGAGCCATTCGTACGAATGTCGAAAGGCCGCGCCCTGAAGGAGCGCGGCCTTTGGAAAAGTCCTGCTAAATCAGCGGGACCGTGACGGTCATTCGGCGATCTTGTTCGCCGCGTAGGCGATCGCCTTCTGATAGACCGACGACGAGTTCCAGCCGGCGAGCGCGCTGTACTGGTCGAAGCCGCCGCCGCGCTGCCAGCCGTGCTGGCGCAGGTAGTTGGCGATCGAGGCGATGGTGTCGGCCGAGGAGCGGACCATGTCGCTGCGCCCGTCGCCGTCGCCGTCGACAGCGTACTTCTGGTAGGAGGTCGGCAGGAACTGGCCCTGGCCGATCTCGCCGTGCTCGGCGCCGCGCATCTCGCCCATCGAGAGCTGGCCGCTGTCGACCAGCTGCATCGCGGCGATCAGCTCCGCCTGGAACTTCTCGGTGCGGCGGCAGTCATAGGCCAGCGTCGCGAGGCCGTTGAACACGTTCTTCTTGCCCTGGATCGCGCCGAAGGCGGTCTCCATGCCCCAGATCGCCAGGATCACCGGCGCCTCGACGCCGTACTTCGCCTCGACCCGGTCGAACAGAGCGCGGTTCTTGGCCCAGCGCGACTTGGCCTGGCTGATCAGCGAGGCTGGCGCGCGCTTGGCGATGAACTGCTCCAGCGAGAGCTTGAACGGGCGCTGGGTGCGGTCGTAGGCGATCAGGCTGCGGTCGTAGGCGACGCCGGAGAGGGCCGCGTCCGCGGTGCGGGCGGAGACGCCGCGGGACTGCGCCTCGGACTTGAAGGATTCGACCCAGGCGCCGAAGCCCGAACCGTCGTTGCCGCACTGCGCGGCCTGGGCGGACCCCGCCGCGAGAAGAGCTCCGAAGCCGACAGCCGCGGCCGCGAAGAGGGTTGGGATGGGTCTCATTTGGCGGATCGCCTCGCTCGTGAATGGTTGCCGGCCCGGGACCTCTACCGGTGAAAATGGCGAGGATTCGACGGCGGACGCATCATGCGTGCGCGATTTTCAGGTTTCAATCAGCCGGTTGGACCGTGGCGGCCCGTGAGTGGCGCGCGCGCCACAAGTTCCGGTCAGAAATGCGAGAAGGACCGGCTCTCCAGCGCGAGCGGCCGGCCGTGCGATTCGACGTGAACCCCCCGCCCCTCCACCAGCGCGCCCACGTCGGCGACGGCGACGCCCGCGGCGCGCGCCTCCTGCTCGAAGGCTTCGGCGTCGTCGGGATCAATCGCGATCAACAACTCGTAGTCGTCGCCGCCGGTCAGCGCGTCAGAAAGCGAGGCGGGGTCCGCCCGGACGGCGCGCGCGGCCGCACGGGACAGCGGCACGCGGTCCGCCTCCAGGATCGCGCCGCAGCGCGAGGCGTCGGCCAGCTTTCCGAGATCGCCGACGAGCCCGTCGGAGATGTCCATCGACGCGGACGCGTAGGCCGCGACGACGCCGGCGAGCGCAAGCCGCGGTTCGGGGATGAGGTAGCGATCGAGCAGGTGCTCGCGCTCGTCGCGCCTCAGGTCCCATCTGAGCGCGAGACGCTCGTCCTGCCGCAGACGGAGCCCGAGCGCGGCGTCGCCGATCGTGCCGGTGACGTAGAGCCGTTGTCCCGGCGCGCCGTCGCCCCGGCGGGGCGTGCGCCCTTCTTGCGCGAAGCCGAGCGCGGTGACCGAGATCATCAGCGGGCCGGGCGTCCTCACCGTGTCGCCGCCGAGGAGGCTGACGACGAACTCCTCCTGGTCGGCCGCCAAGCCCTCCGAGAATCCGTCGAGCCAGTCGGTCTCCCAGTCTTCCGGCAGCGCGAGCGTCACGAGATAGCCGGCGGGGCGCGCGCCCTTGGCGGCGAGGTCGGAGAGGTTGACCCTCAGCGCCTTGCGGGCGACCGCGTCGGCGGGATCGTCGGCGAAGAAATGGACGCCGGCGACGAGCGCGTCGGTCGTGACGACGAGGTCCGGGCCGTCCCCCGTCGGGACGGTCGCGGCGTCGTCGGAAAGCAGGGCCGCCCCGGGCGCGGCGGCGAGCGGCCTGAAGAAGCGCGCGATCAGGCCGGCCTCGTCGAGCCGCCCGTCGGCGCGGCTCATGCGAGCGCGGGACGCGCGCCGTAGACCGTGTCGGCGCGCTGCTCGAAGGCCTCGGCGTAACGGCGGAACACGCGGTCGAAGACGGAGCCGACGAGCATGGCGAGCGAGCGGCTCTTCAATTCCCATTCGATGAAGAACTCGACCTCGCAGCCCCCGCCCTCGCGCGGCCGGAAGGTCCAGCGGTTCTCGAGATGCCTGAACGGGCCGTCGAGATACTCGACGAGGATCTTCTTCGCCTCACGGTCGAGCGTCACCCGGCTGGTGAAGGTCTCGCGGAAGATCTTGTAAGCGATCGTCATGTCCGCGACGAGCACCGGATGCGTCACGCCCTGCTCCTGCTTGCGAATCCGGAGAGCCTCGCAGAGCGGCAGGAACAGCGGGTACTTCTCGACGTCCGCCACGAGATCGAACATCTCGTCGGGAGAGTGCGGCACGCGGCGGACGGTGCGAAAGGCGGGCATCGAGACTCGGACGTCTCCGTTGGCGTCACGGAAAGTATAGGAAGCGCCGGCCGGGACGTCATCCCGGCCAACGGTCTGAGGGAAAGCGAAGCGGCGTCCGTCCTACGGCAGCAGGACGGTCGACCCCGTCGTCGCGCGTCCCTCGAGCGCGCGATGTGCGTCCGCCGCGTCGGCGAGCGCAAAGCGCTGGTTGACGTCGATCTTCACCGCGCCGGAGCCGACGACGTCGAACAGGTCCGCCGCCGTCATCTCGAGCTCGGGCCGGGTGCCGACATGGTTGAACAGGCTGGCGCGGGTCGCGAACAGCGAGCCCATCTTGCCGAGCAGCGCGATCGGGAACTCGGGAACGGGCCCCGAGGACTGGCCGAAGCTCGCCCAGAGGCCGCGCAGCTTCAGGCACTCGAGCGAACCCGGAAAGGCGTCCTTGCCGACGCTGTCATAGACCACGTCGACGCCCTTGCCGTCGGTGATCTCCTTCACCCGCTCGACGAAGTTCTCGCGCTTGTAGTCGATGACGTGCGTGCAGCCCTTGGTCTTGGCGAGCGCGACCTTCTCGTCGCCGCCCGCCGTGCCGATCACGGTCGCGCCAAGATGGGCCGCCCACTGGCAGGCGATCTGACCGACGCCGCCGGCGGCCGCGTGGAACAGGATGGTGTGCTCCGGCCCGACCTTGAAGGTGCGGCGGAGCAGGTACTGCGCCGTCATGCCTTTCAGCATGATGGCCGCCGCGGTCTCGTCGTCGACGCCGGCCGGCACCTTGACAAGATGCTTGGCCGGCAGGACACGCTCGGTCGAATAGGCGCCGAGGGGGCTGTTGCCGTAGGCGACCCGATCGCCGACCGCGACCTCCGTCACGCCCTCGCCGATCGCCGTGACGACGCCGGCGCCCTCGAACCCGAGTCCGAACGGCGTCTGGGGGGCCGGATAGGCGCCGGTGCGGTAGTAGACGTCGATGAAGTTGACGCCCACGGCGGTGTGGCGGACGGCCGCCTCGCCCGGCCCGGGCGCCGGAACCTCGACGTCCTCGAACTTCAGCACTTCCGGGCCGCCGGTCTCATAGACGCGGATCGCTTTGGCCATGTCGTCGTCTCTCCCGCGCGCAACGGCGCTCTCTCGGCCTTCCGGCCGCCATGTCGTGTCAGCAGCGCAAACTAGTCATCGACGCGCGCGGGGGAAGTCGTTTCGCCCGCAAAACCTCATCGCGCAGGCGCAGCCGGGGCGAAGTTCCGGAATGTCAGATCCGGCGCGCTGGTGTTGTGGCTCGATCGCTCGATCCGGTCGAACCGCGCCTCACTGACGTTCGCGCCCTGAAAGTCCAGCACCGGCTCGTTGTAGAGCCCCGTCTCGGTGCGCCAGTTGATCCGGGCGACGTCCGCCTTCGTCGGCGACACGAACATCGAGCGCAGCGCTGCGAAGGGACGGGGCGGATCAGTCTCGGACAGGCCGTCCAGCGAGACGTCGAGAACCGTTTTCTTCTCGTCGGCGGACGCGATCCGGACCTCTCCGACGCCGCCTTTCACGAAGGTCATCCGGAAGGCGCGCGCCGCCGGGTCGACCTTCAGCCTCGCGACGTCGACCATCGGCCGTTCGCCCCCCTCGACCGGGCCGACGAGGACCGACGCGCCATAGGCCGCGTTTGGAAAAGCCTCATTGGGAACCGGCTTGACCCGCCACGATCCGCCGACGAGGTCCGCGACCAGGATTTCCGTGAGCTCGCCGCGCGCCTTCTGCATCCAGCGCAGCTGGTGCAGACCGCCGGTCGTCCTGTCGCCGACGATGACCTCGGCGCCGCGCGCGCGCCAGGAGGTCGCGAGCGTCGCGCCGACGATACGGACCTCTGCATTCTCGTAGAGGGTCAGGGTCTTCGGTTCGAAGCGAAAGGCGGGCTCGGGCTTCGGCGACTCGCAGTTTTCGAGATCCGGCTCCGTCGAGTCGAATTTCAGGTCAGGGAGATAGACCGGCGCGCTCGCCGTGATCTCGAACCTGCGGACCTTCGGATTGGCGAAGGTGAGCACGACGTTGTCGAGCTCGGCGCATGAGGTCGGGCGGCTGAGGTTCTCGACCCACGCGCGGTCCGGCGCATCGGCGGCGAAGACCGGCGTGACCGAAAAGATCGCGAGGAGCGCGGCGGCGAGGCGTCTCATCTGCGCTCCGCAGGAGAGGCGCGTCAGCGACCGCCGCCGACGCGCAGGTTCGCTCCCGTCACATAGGACGCGGCGTCCGACAAGAGCCAGACGATCGCCTCGGCCACCTCGTCCGCCGTTCCGGCGCGGCCGATCGGCACCTGCGGCCCGAGGCGCTTGAGGCGGTCGGGCTGGCCGCCGGACGCGTGGATGTCGGTCTCGATCAGCCCAGGCGAGACCGCGTTGACGCGCACGCCTTCCGCGGCGAGCTCGCGCGACAGCCCGATCGTCATGCTGTCGACGGCGCCCTTGGTCGCGGCGTACCAGACATATTCGCCCGGCCCGCCCAGCGTCGCGGCGATCGAGGAGACGTTGACGACCGCGCCGCCCGGCCCGCCCTTCGCCGTCGACAGGCGGCGGGCCGCCTCCCGGCAGACCAGCAGCGCGCCGGTGACGTTGAGGTCGACGACGCGGGTGATCATGTCGGCGGAGGCGTCGGCGATGCGCCCTGCCTGGTCGCCGACGACGCCGGCGTTGTTGACGACGCCGCCGATCCGCCCGAGCAGCGCCGCGGCGGTCTCGAACAGCGCCACGACGTCCCGTTCGAGGGCCATGTCGCCCTGAATGGCGCAGGCGCGCCGTCCCGCCGCCTTGACCTCGGCGACGACCGCGTCGGCCGCCGCCTTGTCGCGCGTATAGTTCACCGCGACGTCCCAGCCGGCGCCTGCCGCCAGCCGGCAGGTCGCGGCGCCGATGCCGCGGCTTCCGCCGGTGACGACGAGGACCCGCGCCGGTCCGCTCAAGGCGCGACGCGCTCCTGCGGCTTGGCCGGGGCGTTCTCGACGCCCGCGGCATGGGCGAGCTTCCGCGCCTGCCGGCTCTTCGCCATCACGTTCAGCATCTCGACCATCAGCGAGAAAGCCATCGCCGCGTAGATGTAACCCTTGGGCACATGCATCCCGAAACCGTCGGCGACCAGCACCATGCCGATCAGCAACAGGAACGACAGCGCCAGCACCTTGGTGGTCGGGTGCTTGGCCACGAAGGCCGAGATCGGGCCGGACGACACGAACATCACCGCGACGGCGATGATGACGGCCGCGATCATGACCTCGATGTCCTCGGCCATGCCGATCGCCGTGATGATCGAGTCGATCGAGAAGACGAGGTCGATGACGATGATCTGCGCGATGATGACAGCGAAGGCCGCCTGCACGCCGCTCTTGGAGCCGTGCTCTTCGCCCTCGATCGAGTTGTGGAGCTCCAGCGTCGCCTTGACGATCAGGAAGCCGCCGCCGGCGATGAGGATGATGTCGCGCCACGACAGGCCCTTGCCGAAGATCGAGATCACCGGGTCCTTCAGCGCGATCAGCCAGGTCAACATGAACAGCAGGGCGATGCGGAAGACGAGCGCCAGCAGCAGGCCGATCTTGCGCGCGCGGTCGGCCTGTTCCTGCGGAAGCTTCGAGACCAGGACCGAGATGAAGACGACGTTGTCGATGCCGAGAACGATCTCCATGGCCGTCAGCGTGAGCAGTGCAGCCCACGCTTCAGGCGTCGAAAAGACTTCAAGCATCGCGCGTCATTTCCCCTCGGGTTCAACTTAAGTTGCGGCCGCGAAATAAACCCAGGGAGACGAAATACAAGGCGAGCGCGACGAGAGCCCAGATCACGAACGCATCAGGTCTGAGCTCGCTCCAGACGGCGAGAGCGGCCAGAACGCTCCAGGCGAGCAGGGCCGCCAGGGTCAGCGGCCGCAGCAGCCGCACCCGCATCGGATGCACGAACACGATGGGCGCGAAGGTCAGGGCGGACAGCGCGACGACGATCGCGAAACCGATCCAGGGCGGCGGCGCCAGCACAAAGAGATAGAAGGCGGCGACGTTCCAGATGCCGGGGAAGCCGCGGAAGAACAGGTCTTCCGTCTTCATGTCCGTGGTCGCGAAATAGAGCGCCGCGGTCACACAGACGAGAAGCGCGGCCGGCACGCCGAAGCCGTGCGGCATCAGTCCGGAGACCGCGAGCGCATAGGCCGGCACCAGCACATAGGTGACGTAGTCGACGACGAGATCGAGCACGTCGCCGGACAGTTTCGGCGCGCGGGTCCGGACATGCGCCTTGCGCGCGAGCGTCCCGTCGACGCCGTCGACGATCAGCGCGATCGCGAGCCAGACGAACATGTTTGCGAAGTCCCCCTCGGTCGCGGCCATCAGCGCGAGGAAGCCAAGCGCGGCGCCTGACGCCGTGAACAGATGCACGGCGAGAGCCGCCATCCGCTGGGGCGGACGCAGGAGCTCGGGCGGAGCGTCGGTCGGGTCGGTCGCAGCCATCGCGCGACCATGACGGCAAGACGACAGTGCGGGAAGCGGGACCTTCGCCGAGAACGGCCGCCGTCCCCGCAAAACCGCCGGGTGGTCATCGCTGGCGTCAGGAGGACGGCGCGCGCGCGACGCCCTATAGTCCGCGCCATGCACGGACCCGACACGACACCAATGACGCCCGCGACGTGCGAAGTCGCCGTGGTGGGCGGCGGCCCTGCGGGCCTGCTCGCCGCGCTGCTCGTCGCCCAGACCGGCGCTGAGACGGTCCTTCTCGCCCCGCCTCCGCGCCCGGATGCGCGGACGACCGCCCTGCTCGACGGCTCGGTGGCGACGCTGAGGGCCGCCGGCGTCTGGGCGGAACTCGCGCCGCAGGCCGCGCCGCTCAGGTCGCTCCGGATCGTCGACGTCAGCCGCCGCCTCATCCGGGCGCCCGAGGCGATCTTCCACGCAGCCGAGCTCGGCCTCGACGCCTTCGGCTGGAACGTCGCCAACGCGGCGATCACGGCCGTCCTCGCCGACGCGCTGCGTGCGCTGCCCAATGCGCGGATCGTCGAGGCCGCCGCGGAGACCTGCCGGCCGTCCGAAGACCGCGTCGAGATCGCCGGCGCGGACGGCGGGAGGGTGACGGCGCGTCTCGCCGTCGCCGCGGACGGCCGAGACTCGCTGCTGCGGCAGGCCGCCGGGATCGGCTTCAGCACGCGCCGCGCGCCGCAGGACGCCCTCGCCTTCAGCGCCGCGCACGACCGCCCGCACGGCGACGTCTCGACGGAGCTCCATTCCGAAGAGGGCCCGTTCACGCTCGTGCCGATGCCGGGCCTGCGGTCCAGCGTCGTCTGGGGCGTGACCCCGGCCCACGCTGACGCTCTGACGGCGCTCTCGACAGAAGAGCTTTCAGAGGCCGCCGCCGCCGCGAGCGGACGGATGCTCGGCGCGTTCGTCATCGACGGGCGGGTCGGCCGCTTTCCGATCGTCATCGGCGCCGCGACGCGTTTCGCGGCGCGCCGCACGATGCTCGTCGGCGAGGCCGGCCATGTGCTGCCGCCTATCGGCGCGCAGGGACTGAACCTCGGAGTGCGCGACGCCGCCGCCGTCGCCCGCATCGTCCGGACGGAGCGCGCGGCCGGCCGCGACGTCGGCGGGGAGGCGTCGCTGCGCGCCTACGCCCGCGCGAGGGCGGCCGACGCCTGGTCACGAACGGCGGCGACCGACCTCCTCAACCGGTCGCTGCTCACCGACTTCCTGCCGGTCCAGGCCGCGCGCGGCCTTGGCCTCGCCGCGATCGCGCGCATCGGACCGCTCCGGCGGTTCGTCATGCGCGAGGGGCTCGCAGGCGGGCCGGCGATCTGACCACCGCGCGCTGACAGCCGGGCGCTCCGTTGCTAGAACGGCACGCGATCCCATCTCAAGAGACGATATGACCGGAACCACACGAAGCGGCGAAGGGCTCGACCCCGACCGCCGCCGCGCCCTCTATCGCTCCTGGCGGCGCGGCACGCGCGAGATGGACCTTCTGATGGGGCGCTTCGCCGACGCCGAGATCGACCGCTTCGACGACCGCGAGTTCGCGGACTTCGAAGCGCTGATCGAGGTTCCGGACCGCGACCTGTTCGCCTGGATCGCCGGCAAGGCCGAGACGCCCGCGACCTACGACACTGAGGTGTTCCGCCGCCTGAAGGCGTTTCACGAAGCCTTCCCGACGACGGAACATATCGGGTAGACGCTCTTTGTCCCGGCCTTGAGCCGGGACCCGGAACCACCAAGCTCGCCGGAACAAGCGATCAGTCCGCCGCATTCCTTTCTGTGGCCGAGGCGGCTATGGCTCCCGGCTCAAGGCCGGGACAAGATGTCGGCGCTATCTGCTCTCTGAAGACATGAAACTGAACCTCAAATCTCTCCTCGACCGCGCGCCGGTCACCGTCTCCAGCGTGCCGGACGGCTTCGACGCGCTCGTGGTCGCCGATCTCGCCCGCGCGCTCGTCGGCAAGGCCTATGACGCCGCCGGCGTCGTCCATGTCTCGCGTGACGGCGCTCGGATGGCGGCGATGGAGCGGTCGCTCGCCTTCATGGCGCCGGACGTCGAGCTCCTGACCTTTCCGGGCTGGGACTGCCAGCCCTATGACCGCGTCTCGCCCAACGCCGCGATCGTCGCCGCCCGCACCACCACGCTCGCCCGCATCGTCGCCTCGCGCGGCGGCGACAAGCCGCGCGTGGTGCTCACCACGGTCAACGCCGCCCTGCAGCGCGTCGCCGCGCCCGGAACCGTCGCGCGCCAGAGCTTTTCGGCCGCACCCGGCAACGTCGTCGACCTGAAGGCGCTAACCGAGTGGCTCGAGGTCAACGGCTTCATGCGCGCCTCGACGGTGCGCGACTACGGCGAATACGCGATCCGCGGCGGCATCGTGGACCTCTTCCCCGCCGGCCACGCCGAACCCATCCGGCTCGACTTCTTCGGCGACCAGCTCGAGACCATCCGACCGTTCGACCCTGAGACGCAGCGCTCGACCGGCCAGCTCCGGGCGCTCGACCTCGTGCCCATGTCCGAGGTGCAGCTGACCTCCGAGACGATCCGGCGGTTCCGGCAGTCCTACGCCGCGACCTTCGGCGCGCCGGGCCGCGACGACCAGCTCTATTCGGCGATCAGCGAAGGCCGGCGCTATCCGGGCATGGAGCATTGGCTGCCGCTGTTCCATGACCGGCTCGCCACGTTGTTCGACCACCTGCCGGACGCGCGCTTCGTGCTGGACCCGCTGGTCGACGACGCCGCCGGCGAGCGGCTCGCCCACATCGCCGACTATCACGACGCCCGCGTCGAGGCGCTCAGCCACGACAAGTCCGGCGCCGCCTACAAGCCGCTGCCGGCGGACGCGCTCTATCTCGCGCCGAAGGAATGGAACGAGCGGGTCGAGGCTGCCGCGCCGGTCCGGCTGACGCCCTTCACGCTGCCGGTCGGCCAGGGCGGACGGACGTTCGACGCCGGCGCCCGGGTCGGCCGCAGCTTCGCGGCCGAGCGGGCAGACGAGAGCGCCAACGTGTTCGACGCTGTCGTCAGCCACATCCGGGCGCTGCGGGAGGACGGCCGGCGCGTGGTCGTCGCCGCCTGGAGCGAGGGCGCGCGCGAGCGGCTCGGGACTGTGCTCGGCGATCACGGGCTCGCCGCCACGCGGCCCGTGAAGAGCTGGCGCGACGCGATGGCGCTGCCGCCGGACGCCGTCGCCCTCGCCGTGCTCGGCATCGAGCAGGGTTTTGAGACCGACGACGTCGCGGTCGTCGCCGAACAGGACATTCTCGGCGACCGCCTCGCGCGCGGACCGAAGAAGAAGCGTCGCGCGCAGGACTACCTGACGGAGGCCGCCGGCCTCGCGGCGGGCGATCTCGTCGTCCATGTCGACCATGGCATCGGCCGCTTCGTCGGTCTGAAGACCATCGAGGCCGCCGGCGCGCCGCACGACTGCGTCGAGCTGCACTACGCCAACAACGACAAGCTGTTCCTGCCCGTCGAGAACATCGAGCTGCTGTCGCGCTATGGCTCGGAGGACACCGAGGCGCAGCTCGACAAGCTCGGCGGCGTCGGCTGGCAGGGCCGCAAGGCCAAGCTCAAGAACCGCATCCGCGAGATGGCGGGCGAGCTGATCAAGATCGCCGCGGCCCGCATGACCAAGGAAGCGCCGCGCAGCGTCCCGCCGGAGGGGCTCTACGACGAGTTCGCCGCCCGCTTCCCTTACGACGAGACCGAGGACCAGCAGGCCGCGATCGACGCCGTGCTGGACGATCTCGCGGCCGGCCGCCCGATGGACCGGCTGATCTGCGGCGACGTCGGCTTCGGCAAGACCGAAGTCGCGCTGCGCGCCGCGTTCGTGACCGCGATGAGCGGGCGGCAGGTGGCGGTGGTGGTCCCGACCACCCTGCTCTCCCGCCAGCACTTCAAGACCTTCGCAGACCGCTTCCGCGGCCTGCCGCTGAAGGTCGCGCACGCCTCGCGCTTCGTCACGGCCAAGGAGATCAACGAAACCAAGAAGGGCCTTGCCTCCGGCGACGTCGACATCGTCGTCGGCACCCATGCGCTGCTGGGCAAATCCGTCGACTTCAGGGATCTCGGCCTCGTCATCGTCGACGAGGAGCAGCACTTCGGCGTCGGCCACAAGGAGCGGCTGAAGCAGCTGCGGGCCGAAGTCCATGTGCTGACGCTGTCGGCGACGCCGATCCCGCGCACGCTTCAGCTCGCCATGACCGGCGTGCGCGAGCTCTCGATGATCGCGACCCCGCCGGTCGACCGTCTTGCGGTGCGCAGCTTCGTGTCGCCCTTCGACCCGCTGATCGTGCGCGAGGCGCTGCTGCGCGAGCGCTACCGGTCCGGCCAGTCCTTCTTCGTCTGCCCGCGCATCGATGATATCGCCGAGGCGCGCGCGTTCCTGGCCTCCGAAGTGCCGGAGGTGAAGGTCGCGGTCGCGCACGGCCAGATGCCGGCGACCGAACTCGAAAAGGTCATGACCGACTTCTACGAGGGCCGCTTCGACGTGCTGCTCTCGACCGCGATCGTGGAGTCCGGCCTCGACATCCCGAACGCCAACACGCTCGTCGTCTATCGCGCCGACATGTTCGGCCTCGCCGCGCTCTACCAGCTGCGCGGCCGCGTCGGGCGCTCGAAGACGCGCGCCTATGCGCTGTTCACCGTGCCGGCCAACAAGACGCTCACCGTCAACGCCGAGCGGCGCCTCAAGGTGCTGCAGTCGCTGGAAGGCCTCGGCGCAGGCTTCCAGCTGGCGAGCCACGACCTCGACATCCGCGGCGCCGGCAACCTGCTCGGCGAAGAACAGTCCGGCCACATCCGCGAGGTCGGCTACGAGCTCTACCAGCAGATGCTGGCCGACGCCGTCGAGGCGCTGAAGGACGGCGGCGCGGAAGTCGTCGACGACCGCTGGTCTCCGGCGATCACGCTCGGCGCGCCGGTCATGATCCCGGAGGAGTATGTCGGCGATCTCGCCGTGCGGCTCTCGCTCTACCGGCGCCTTGCCGAGATCGACGACGACGAAAGCCTCGACGCCTTCGCCGCCGAACTCGCCGACCGCTTCGGCCCGGCGCCGACCGAGGTCAAGCAGCTGCTCGAGATCGCCGCCATCAAGGCGCTGTGCCGTCGCGCCAACGTCGAGAAGATCGACGCCGGCCCGAAGGGCGTGGTGCTTTCGTTCCGTGAGAATTCCTTCGCCAATCCGGACGGCCTCGTCATGCACCTCGCCCGCGAGGAAGGCCCGAACGCCAAGGTGCGGCCGGACATGAAGGTCGTCTTCAGGCGCGAATGGGCGACGACGAACGCGCGCCTCAAGGGCGCCGCCAAGCTGCTGCGGGAACTGGTTCGCATCGCGGAAGCGCCGAAGAAGGCCGCGTAGGCGTCCACGGGCGCCGATCCGTAGTTGTCCCGATACTGTCGTGATCGGGTGAACGCTAGTGTCCTGTCTCTGCGTGTCTGGCGCGGCGGAGGACAGCCATGATCCGTCGACTTCTCGCGGCGACCGTGTGCGCGGCCGCGCCGCTGAGCGTGGCGCTGGCGCAGGAGACGCCCGCCCCGGCCGCTCTGAAGCAGACGACGCTTTTGAGCTTTCCGTTCGGGCAGACGCCGAGTTCGGGCCTCACCGTCGGTCCCGGAAACGCGGTCTTCGGCGCGGCCGGGTCCAAGATCTACGAGCTTTATCAGGACGAAAGCGACATCTGGCGGACGCGCGTCATCTACGACGCGACGCAGACGGCGGTGACCGGCGTCATCCAGCTCGAATACGCAAAGGACGAGCTCTACGGACTCAGCACCTTCGGCGCCGCCAACTGCTCGCGCTTTTCCGGACCCGGCTGCGGCTTCCTGTTCACGCTGAAGCCGACGTCGAACCCGGCGGTGTGGGAGCGAACCGCGCTCTATGAATTTCCGGGCGACCGCGACGGGCGCTACCCGGTCGGTTTCGCGTTCGACCCCAAGGGCGACCTTATCGTCTCGACGCGCGAGGGCGGCGGGTCGAAGAAATGCGGAGCGGCGAGCGGCGAGCCGAACGGCTGCGGGACTCTGATGCGCCTGAGCCGGACCGCGAGGGGTTTCAAAGCGCAGACGCTGGCGCGCTTCGCCAGCCTCAAGGCGGGAGGCAAGCCGGACGTCGGACCATCGGTGGACGAGGCCGCGCACATCTATCAGGCGATGCCGTTCGGCGACGCGAAGTTCAGCGGGTCCGCCTTGCAGAAGGAGGGCAACGGCACGGGCGTCGTCATCGAATACTTCAAGGAAGAGAAATACGAGGAGATCTACGCGTGGGAGCCCGTCGGCCTCAACGAGTCCGAAGCCCAGTTTCTCTCGGCGACCCGGTTTGCGCTCGCTTTCGGTGATCGCAGTCGCGATGAGCCGATCTCGGCCGCTGCGAAGCCTCGGCCGGCGAGCCTCGCCCTTGGCGCGATCGTCGACGCAGGCAAGCCGAACTGCGACACATTCGGGGAGACCCGCTGCGGCGTTGTCTTCTATCTGGAGCGTCCCGCCCGCAAGGGCGCGAAGTGGAGCTATCGCGAAATCCATCGCTTCGCCGGAAACGACGGCGACATGCCGGTCGGCGGCTGGCTGGCCGTCGGAAAATCCTTCTACGGCGTGACGCGCTTCGGCGGAACATGCGCGGCCACGACCGACGGCTGCGGCGTGGTCTACCGCGTGAAGCGGACCGAGACCGGCTGGAAATATGACGGAACGGCCCACCGTTTCGCCGGCGGAACGACGGACGGACGCCAGCCGCTCGACCAGATGGTCGAGATCGGCGGCAAGATTTTCGGCGTGACGCGCTTCGGCGGGAGCGCCGACGCCGGCGTCGCCTACATGCTGGAGAAATAGGGCGCATCGAGCGCCGCGGCGCTTGCGCCAGGAGCCCCGTCCGGCCTCAATCGCGCCGATGCGCGACTCCCGCCTTGATCCCCTGTTCGCGGCCGCGACCGCCCTGCCCGGCGTCGGGCCGAAGGTCGCGAAGGCTCTCGCGCGCCTCCTTCCCGACGCGCCGGAGACCGGCCCGCGCGTCATCGATATCCTCACCCACGCGCCGAGCGGAGCGGTCGACCGGCGCGCGCGGCCCACGATCTCCGAGCTCGTCGCCGGGCAGGTCGCGACCGTCGAGGTTCAGGTCGAGCGCCATCAGCCGCCGCGCTCGACCCGCGCGCCGTACCGGGTCGTCGTCGCCGACGCGACCGGAGCGATGACGCTGGTCTTCTTCCGGGCCAACGCCGGCTACATCGAGAAGCTGCTGCCGTTCGGGGAGACGCGCTGGGTCTCAGGCGCGCCTGAGCTGTTCGACGGCTCGGTCCAGATGGTCCACCCGGCGCATGTGCTCGACGCGGCGGGCCTCGCCAAGCTGCCCGCGGTCGAGCCGACCTATCCGCTGGTCGAGGGACTGACGCACGGCCTCGTCTCGAAACTCGCCGGGGCCGCGCTGGAACGGGTTCCCGAGCTTCCCGAATGGCAGGATCCGGCGTTCCTGGCCGCGCGCGACTTTCCGGGGTTCCGCGAGGCGCTCGAAACCCTGCATCTGCCGCGTCGACCGCAGGACGTCGCGCAGGACGGACCGGCGCTGACGCGCCTCGCCTATGACGAGCTGCTGGCGAACCAGCTGGCGCTGAGGCTCGTGCGCGCGCAGATGCGCCGCGGCGCGGGGCGCGCGACACGGGGCGACGGCCGGCTCTCGCGCAAGATCGAAAGCGCCCTGCCCTTCGCGCTGACCGGCGCGCAGGGGCGGGCGCTCGATGCGATCCGCGCCGACCTCGGCGCCGAGCAGCGCATGCTTCGCCTGCTGCAGGGCGACGTCGGCTCGGGCAAGACGGTGGTAGCGCTGCTGGCGGCGGCCACGGTGGTCGAGGCCGGCAGACAGGCGGCTCTCATGGCGCCGACGGAGATCCTCGCGCGCCAGCATCTCGCGACGCTGGAGCCGCTGGCCTCGGCGGCCGGCATGCGCGTCGCGCTGCTCACCGGCCGCGAAAAGGGCCGCGAGCGCGCGGAACTCCTGATGCGGCTCGAGAACGGCGAGATCGACCTGCTGGTCGGCACCCATGCGCTGTTCCAGGACGACGTCGCGTTCCGCGATCTCGCGCTCGCCGTCGTCGACGAGCAGCACAAGTTCGGGGTGCGCCAGCGGCTCGCCCTCGCCCAGAAGGGCGTGGCGGTCGACGTGCTGGTGATGACCGCGACCCCCATCCCGCGCACCCTCGTGCTGACCGCCTTCGGCGACATGGACCATTCGGCGCTCGACGAGAAGCCGCCGGGCCGCACGCCGATCGACACGCGCCTTGTCAGCCTGGACCGGCTCGACGAAACCGTCGGCGCGATCGGCCGGGCCGTGGAGAAGGGCGCGCGCGTCTACTGGGTCTGTCCGCTGGTCGAACAGTCGGAGACGCTCGACGTCGCCGCCGCCGAGGATCGCTTCGGCGCGCTGGCCGAGGTCTTTCCCGGGCGTGTCGGCCTCGTCCACGGCAAAATGAAGGGCGCCGACAAGGACGCCGCGGTCGCCCGCTTCGTGTCGGGGGAGACGCCGATCCTCGTCGCGACCACGGTGATCGAGGTCGGGGTGAACGTGCCCGAGGCGACGGTGATGGTGATCGAGCATGCCGAGCGCTTCGGGCTCGCCCAGCTCCACCAGCTGCGCGGGCGGGTCGGCCGGGGCGCCGGCAGCTCGACATGCCTGCTGCTCTGGAAGGGACCGCTCGGGGAGACGGCGAAGGCGCGGCTGGAGACGCTGCGCGACACGGAGGACGGCTTCGTCATCGCCGAGAAGGACCTCGAGCTACGCGGCGAAGGCGAACTGCTCGGCGCCCGCCAGTCCGGCGCGGCGGTCTTCCGGCTGGCGCGCATGGAGATCCATGGCGAGCTCGCCCGTGTCGCCCATGACGACGCCGGGCTGATCCTGTCTCGCGACCCATATCTCTCGGGCGATCGCGGCCAGGCGCTCAGGCTGCTGCTCCACCTGTTCGAGCGCGACGCGGCGGTGCGGCTCCTGCGGGCGGGTTGAACGCTCAGCGCTTCCACTTGCAGGTCCAGCGGGCGAGGTACCAGCCGGGCTCGACCGTCACCGCGTCCACGTCCTCGACGATGCTGCAGCCCTGCATCGCCGCCGGCGAGCGGTGGTGAAAAATGCGGCACGCGCTTGGCTCCGCCTGGAGACAGATCGCGACGACCAGTTCTGCGACGCCCATGCCATGCTCCTATCGTACGACTTTCGTCGAAAGATCGAAGCAAGGGCGGCGCCATGGTAGGCGCCCGTTCAGCATAGCTGCCTTCCGGGCCGGCGACGCTCAGGGATTCTGAAGCTCGGCCGCAGGGCCGGTCACTTGACGGCGACGGGCTCTGCCGAGCGGCGGGACGGCTCGGGATCCGCGAGCGGCGGCGTCTGTTCCGGCCTCGTCGGCGCGGTCGATTCCGGCGGCTGGATGATGCCCATGGACATGATGAGCTTGAAGGCCTCGTCGCTGGTCACCCCGATCTCGACGACCTTCGACTCCTCCATCATCACCAGATAGCCCGTGGTCGGGTTGGGCGTGCAGGGCACGAACAGGCACACATGGTCCGGCCCCGGCAGCCCCGCCGCGAGCGCTCCGCGCGCCGGCTCGGTGATGAAGCAGATCGACCACATGCCCGGCCCCGGCCACTCGATCAGTCCGACGCGGCGGAAACTGGTGCCGTCCTGCTTGAACACCGTCTCGAAGATCTGCTTCACGCCCTTATAGAGCGAGCGCACGATCGGCATCCGGTCGAGGACGCTCTCGCCGGACTGCACGATGGTGCGGCCGACGAGGTTGGCGGTGAGAGCGCCCAGAATGGTGAGCCCGATCACCGCCGCCAGCACGCCGACGCCCGGCACGGCGACCGGCAGGTAGCTGTTCGGGTTCCAGGCCGGCGGAATCAGCGGCTTCACCCAGCCGTCGATCAGGTTGATCAGCCAGAGCGTCAGCCAGATCGTGATCGCGACCGGCCCGGCGACGACGAGACCGGTGAGGAAATAGTTGCGCAGGCGCGCCGTCCCGTGCGGCTTTGGCGGTGGGACGGGCTCGCCGAGCGGTCCGAGCGCATTGGGCAGCGGCCCGGGTGAAGACTGCGTCATCGCGCTCCGCCGAAAAAGTCCCCGTGCAACGCAGCAATGGGCGCCGCGTCGCGTCATCAGTCATAACATGTGGTGCGCTCGATCGGCGATGCGATAGGGAGTCGCCGGACCATGCAACCTTCCAACCCGCGCCCGAACGACCGGACTGAGCCCGTGGCGAGCGGGGCGGCTCGATTCGCCTGGCTGGCGGCGGGGGTGCTGCTGACGGCGCTCGGGATCGTCGGACTGATCCTGCCGGTCATGCCGGGCACGATCTTCCTTATCCTCGCCGCGGGATGCTTCGCGCGCGGATCGCCCCGCCTCGAACGCTGGCTGCTGGAACATCCTCGGCTCGGACCCTCGGTCGTCGCCTGGCGCAGCGACGGCGCGATCCCGCTCAAGGGCAAAGTGGCGGCCTTCGCGGGAATGAGCCTGTCGATAGTGCTGGTCAGCCTGTCGAGCGCGCCGCCGGTCGCGATCGTCGCAACGGTGGCGCTCGTCCTTGCGGGCGCGCTCTATGTCGGCACAAGGCCGACGCGGGCACGCGACTAGAGGACCAGGACGCCGGATCGATCGGCGACGCCGATCCGGGCTTCCATGCCCGCATCGAACTTTAGGAAGTCCGCTTCGACGCCGTCGCTGAAGATCACGCCGTAATCCGGCATCTGCGAAACGATTCGGATCAGCTCTCCGCGCGCGATCCGTCCGAAGACGATTCCCGCCTGGCTGGCGCGGCTCGGGAACGGCTCGCGCACGGTGAAGTAGAGGTGGTTCGCGTCCCAGGCGAACCCGCTTTCTCTCAGGCGCATGAGGCCGTCGTCGGTCTCGCCCTCGATGCCGGCGGCGCCCGACAGCAGGCTCCGGAACCAGCCGGTCGACCCGAGCCCGGTCGACACGATGATCCCGCTCGACGACTGGGTCTCGGACCGCCCCAGCGCCTCGATCGAATAGCGCGCCGAGACATGGCTCGCCGGGCCGATGAACAGGTCGTTGACGGCGTGGAGCTCCTGGCCGTCGGTGAGGCGCGCGCGGGCCATGGTGACGGAGCGGGTCTGGCGCCGGTCTGCAAGCGCGGCGGGAATCACCTTTCCAAGGTCGTCCGGTCCGAAGGGCAGCAGCACGCCTTCCCAGCGTCCGGGGTCCGGATTGACGCCGACGAGCGGCTGGCCGTCGAGATATTTGAGCGTGTTCGCGACCAGCCCGTCCTGTCCGAGCGCGACGACCAGCGCGTCTGGCGGGAACAGAAAATTCGGCAGGAAGGCCCTGTCGATCCGCTGAACGCGGCCGAAGCGCGCGAGCGCCTCCTCCGACGCGCGGGCCGCCGCCTGATAGCGCGCATGCTCGGCGGTGTAATCGGAGAAGTCCGCGCCGAGGTGCTCGACGTAAAAGCGCGCCTGCTCGACCGTGTTGTAGCGGGCGACGAGGTCGTCGAGCCGGGTCTTGCGCGTGACGAGGATGATGCGCTCGCGCGCCATCGCGGGGCGCTCAGCGCTCCGGCGTCGGACGCGCCTTCTGCGGAGGCGCCCTGCGCGACAGCTCCTGCAGAAGGTCCGGCGAAATGTTCAGCTCGCCGATCCTGTCGGCGTTCTCGGCGAGGCCCTGAAAGGCCGCCGCGATCAGCGTGTTCGGATCGGCCTGGCCGATGGTCAGCGCCTGCAGCACGCGGGCGTCGACGCCGGCGACCGACTTCATCAGCTCGGCGAGCGCGAAGGCCTTGGCCTCGGCCTCGGTGCGGGCGTTCTCCGACTTCAGCGCCGTCAGCGCCTTGTTGCGCTCCTCCAGCGCGATGCGGCCGCCCATCGCCTGGTCGTCGATCTGCTGGCGCTTCTCGAGCACCACGCGCTCGGTCGCGAGCTCGTTCTCGCGGATCGCCCTCTCCTGCTCGATCGCGGAGTTGCGGCGGGCGTAGGTGGCGTCGTCGGCCTCCTTGAGCAGCTCCTCGCGAACCTGCGCCTCGAGCGCCCGCGCGGTCTCGGGGTTCGGCTTGATGGCGAGGATGGAGAGGCTGACGAGGTCAAGCCCAAGGCTCGGCAGGGCGTCCGGTTCGCGAAGCGCGGCGCTGACCCTCTCGACGATGACGTCCGAGCTTCGCAGCAGCTCGCGCAGCGTCATCATCTGAAGGACCGAGCGCAGGCGGACCTGCACGGCGTTGACGACCCGCTGCGGCAGCTTGAAGGGCGCATCGGAAGCGTAACGCCCCTTGGCGTCGAGTGCGAAGTTCATCAGGCCGGCGAGAAGCTTCGGGTCGGTGACGCGCACCGTCACCTGCCCCTGCACGGTCACGTCCTGGAAGTCCTTCGACACCTCGGAGAACATGAAGGGTGTGTCGACGCTCTCGAGCGGAACGGCGACGATCGAGCTCCAGGCGGTATTGTAGAAAAACGAGAGCCCGGTCCCTTCCCGCCCCACGCGCCCGTTCTTGTAGACGAGCGCGTAGGTGTTCGGCGCGGCCTTGAAATACTTGATTCCGAACATGCCACGTCCCGCCGTTGAAGCCTCGATGCGCGGCAGGCGTGATCGGAGGCCGCACTCAAGTCAAGGGCGGCGCCGGCGCGGCGCGTTCAGGCGGCCTGCTTCTCGCGGGCGAGGCCGAGCTTCGGCGGCTCCTTGTCGTCGGCGAACGCCGCGTAGCGGCGGAATTCCAGTCCGACCTGGTCGCCGACCGAAACCTCCTGCTCCGGCGGAAGCAGCGCCTCGACTCGATCGTGCTTCACGCCGACCGAGATGTCCGCGCGACGATAGCCGCCCGAGCGCCGCAGACCGATGATCTGGCCACGAACCACGCCCTCGGCCGGCGTCGTCAGAGAAACGTCCTGCGGGCGGATGTGCAGGCGGCCCGGCCCGTCCGGCGGATCGACGCGGCCGATCCTGAGCGTGCGGCCCTCGAAGATCGCCTCGCCGTTGTGAACCTCCACAGGCAGCGAGGTCGAGTCGCCGATAAAGGCGTAGACGAACGGGGTCGCCGGCGTGTCGTAAATCTCGTCCGGTGTGCCCACCTGCTGCAGCCCGCCCTTGTGGAGCACCGCGACGCGGTCGGAGAGCTCCATCGCCTCCTCCTGGTCGTGGGTCACGAAAACGGTCGTATGGCCGGTCTCGTCGTGGATCTGGCGGAGCCAGCGGCGCAGGCCCTTGCGGACCTGCGCGTCGAGAGCGCCGAACGGCTCGTCGAGCAGCAGAACCTGCGGCTCGATTGCGAGCGCGCGGGCGAGCGCGACGCGCTGGCGCTGGCCGCCGGAAAGCTGAGAGGGGTATCGACCCTCCAGTCCGTTGAGCTGAACGAGGTCCAGCAGTTCCAGGACCTTCCGGCGGATTTCCGCCTCGCTCTTGCGCTTGCGGCCCTGCCCGAAGCGAAGGCCGAACGCGATGTTGTCGAGAATCTTCATGTGCCGGAACAGCGCGTAGTGCTGGAACACGAAGCCGACGTTGCGCTCCTGAACGCTCTGACGGGACGCGTCGCGGTCGCCGAAGAAGATCTGGCCGCCGTCCGGCGACTCAAGGCCCGCGATCGCGCGCAGCAGCGTCGTCTTGCCGGAGCCGGACGGCCCGAGCAGCGCGATCAGCTCGCCGGAGCGGATGTCGAGGTTGACGTCGTTCAGCGCAGGGAAGTTGCCATAGTCCTTGCGGAGATTCTTGATCTTGAGTTCCATGTCGCAGGTCTCCGCGAGATCAGTGGCGGTGCGCGGCGGAGATCTGGTCGCCGTAGCGCCACTCCAGGCCGGACTTGATGGCGAGCGTGACGAGGCCGAGGCTCGCCAGCACCGAGGCGACCGCGAAGGCCGCGACGAAGTTGTATTCGTTGTACAGGATCTCGACCTGCAGCGGGATCGTGTTGGTGAGGCCGCGCAGATGGCCGGAAACCACCGACACCGCGCCGAACTCGCCCATCGCGCGGGCGTTGCAGAGCAGCACGCCGTAGAGCAGCGCCCAGCGGACGTTCGGCAGGGTCACCGACCAGAAGGTCCGGAAGCCGCCGGCGCCGAGCGAGAGCGACGCCTCCTCCTCGCTCGTCCCCTGCTCCTGCATGAGCGGGATCAGCTCGCGCGCGACGAACGGGAAGGTGACGAAGATCGTCGCCAGCACGAGACCCGGGATCGCGAAAATGATCTGCAGGTTGTGGCTGTCGAGCCAGTGGCCGAAGTACCCTTGCGCGCCGAACAGCAGCACGTAGCACATGCCGGCGACGACGGGAGACACCGAGAACGGCAGGTCGATCAGGGACAGCAGGAAGCTCTTTCCCTTGAAGTCGAACTTCGCGATCGCCCAAGACGCCGCAAGGCCGAACACGATGTTCAGCGGGACGGCGATCGCCGCGACCACGACGGTCAGCCAGATCGCGGACAGCGTGTCCGGGTCGGTGAAAGAGGCGAAGTAGGCGTTGACGCCCCGGCGCAGCGCTTCCGCGAAAACGGCGATCAGCGGCAGCAGCAGGAAGAAAGCGAGGAACGCCACCGCGATGGCTATGAGCGCGATCTGAGCGAGGCGGCTTTCCGTCACCGGGCTCGGCAGACGGACGGGCTCAGAAAGTCCCGAGCTCGGGCCGAGGGCGAGAGCAGCGTCAGCGGACATGGCCGAGCCTCTTGCGGGACCACGCCTCGGTGAGGTTCACCAGAAGCAGGATGAAGAAAGAGAGGACGAGCATCGCGGTCGCGATGGCGGTCGCGCCGGCGTAGTCGAACTGTTCGAGCCGGGTGATGATCAGGAGCGGCGCGATCTCGGACACGCCGGGGATGTTGCCGGCGATGAAGATGACCGAGCCGTACTCGCCGACGGCGCGCGCGAAGGCGAGCGCGAAGCCGGTCAGCAGCGCCGGGAACACCGTCGGCAGCACCACCTTGAACAGGGTCACCGAACGTTTGGCGCCGAGCGTGGCGGACGCCTCCTCGAGCTCCTTGTCGAGGTCGGAGAGCACCGGCTGAAGGGTCCGCACGACGAACGGCAGCCCGATGAAAACCAGCGCGACGAAGATGCCGAGCGGGGTGTACGCGATCTTGAGCGGCCCGAACCACGAGGCCCAAACGCTTCCCTGCGCGAACAGCGACCCGATCCATCCGTTGGGCGCGTAGATGGCGGTCAGCGCGATGCCGGCCACCGCGGTCGGAAGCGCGAAGGGCAGATCGACCGCGGCGTCGAGAAGGCGCCGTCCGGGGAACGAATAGCGCGTCAGCACCCAGGCGACGATCAGGCCGAACACCGCGTTGACCGCGGCTGCGATCAGCGACAGGCCGAAAGACAGCCTCAACGCCGCGAACGTGTCGGAGCGGGTCAGCAGCGCATAGAGTTTGACCGGGCCGAGCGACGAGGCGAACAGCACCACAGCGCCGAGCGGGATGAGAATGACGATGGCGAGATACAGCCAGACAAAGCCGTAGGTGAGCCCGAAGCCGGGTATGGCGCTCGGCACGCGGAACTGGGGCACGGAACGCCTCCGTTTCGGAGCGCCCGACGCGCTCGCGGCGGCGCCGTCCTCAATGGTCGAGACGTGGGTCAAGCCGGCATTCCGCGCTCGAGGTCAATAAAAAAAGCCGCGGCCGGCGGAAGAACCGGCCGCGGAGGCTCAGGAGATCGTTTGACGCGTCACTGCGGCCGGTAGATCTGGTCGAAGGTGCCGCCGTCCCCGAAGTGCTCGGCCTGCGCCTTCTTCCAGCCGCCGAAATCCTTGTCGATCGTCACGAGCTTCAGATCCTTGAAGCGCTTGACGTCCTCGGGATTGGCGAGCTCGGGCTTGGACGGGCGATAATAGTTCTTCGCCGCGATCGTCTGCCCTTCCTTGTCGTAAAGCAGGTTGAGATAGGCCTCAGCCGCCTTGCGGGTGCCGTTCTTGTCGACGTTGCCGTCGACGATCGCGACCGGCGGCTCGGCCAGGATCGAGATTGACGGATAGACGATCTCGAACTTGTCCTCGCCGAACTCCTTGAAGGACAGGAACGCCTCGTTCTCCCAGGCGAGCAGCACGTCGCCGAGCTCGCGCTGCGCGAAGGTCGTGGTCGAGCCGCGTGCGCCGCTGTCGAGCACCGGGACGTGCTTGAAGAGTTCTCCGACGAACGCCTTCGCCTTTGCGTCGTCGCCGCCGTTATTCGCGCGCGCCCAGGCCCAAGCCGCCAGGTAGTTCCAGCGGGCGCCGCCGGAAGTCTTCGGGTTCGGCGTGATGACCTGGACGTCCTGCTTCACCAGATCGCCCCAGTCCTTGATCCCCTTCGGATTGCCCTTGCGGACGAGGAACACGATGGTCGAGGTGTAGGGCGAGGAGTTGTTCGGCAGGCGGGCCTGCCAGTTCTCCGGGATCTTGCCGGTCGCCTTGGCGATGCCGTCGATGTCGGAAGCGAGCGCGAGCGTCACCACGTCGGCGTTCAGGCCGTCGATCACCGATCGCGCCTGCTTGCCCGAGCCGCCGTGGGAGACCTGCACGCGCAGCGTCTCGCCGGTCTCGGCCTTCCAGTTCTTCTCGAAGGCGGCGTTGAACTCCTTGTAGAGCTCGCGGGTCGGGTCATAGGAGACGTTGGTCAGCTTGGTCTGCGCCATTGCGGGCGACGCTCCGGCGATGAGCGGCGCGGCGAGGGCCAGCGCAGCGGCTATGCGCAGGGCGAAACGGCGGTTCATGGAAGTCGTCTCCGAGTTGTGCGACGCCGCATACACGACATGACAGGTCGGGATTGTCAACGAGCTCGCTCGTAAATTCTATAGATTTTATGTAGACACGCCGTCGGCGACTGGATCCGCGGCGTCCAGAGAGGCGCCGGAGGCGCTCTTGAGCGCGTCCATCAGCGTCGTCCGGTCGAGCACCGTCACTGTCGTTTCGTACATCTCGGAGAAGATCGCGCGGACCGTGCAGCTCGCCTCGTCGGAGCAGTCGGCGCAGCGCCGGTAGGCGGTGCGGGACAGGCAGGGCAGCGGCGCGACAGGGCCGTCGATCAGCCGGAGAACCCGGCCGAGGCCGATCTCCTCCGGCGCCGCGGCGAGGAGGTAGCCCCCCTCCTTGCCGCGCCGGCTCTCCACCAGCCCGGCGCGACGCAGTTCGATCAGGATCTGTTCGAGGAAACTCTGCGGAATGCGTTCGCGCGCGGCGATGTCGCGGATCGTCGACGGCCGCCCCTGCTCCGCCCGCGCCAGCGCGACAAGCGCCTTGATCGCGTATTTGGCCTTCTGAGTGATCATCGCGACGGCTTAGCAAGCCAGGCGGATTGGCGCCACGAGTCCGGGATCGCGGCGCTTGCGCCCGCCGCCGATTGGCGCTACGGCGATGCGGCCCGAAGGGGCGATGTCGGAGCGTGGCGCAGCCCGGTTAGCGCACTAGTCTGGGGGACTAGGGGTCGTGGGTTCGAATCCCGCCGCTCCGACCATCATCTTCATCGATCGCCTCTGCGCCGTCAGGCGTCGGCGTCCCGTGCAGGACGACATGCCTAATGGACTATCAGGGACTGCTTGATCGCATGAAGGCGGCCCAGGCCGAACTCATCGCCGCGGCCGCGCGCAGCAAGACGCTGCCCTCGGACGGCGCCCTGCGCAAGATCGCCGACCTCGAGGTCTCGATCGGCGCCCTCGAGCACCTCATCGAGGAAGGCTCGCTGCCGAATCGCTGAGGGCCGCCGCCCTTAACTGTAAAGAAACCGTGAAATTTCGGCGGGCGACTGGAACTCGCGCCGTCTTCGAACGTTGTGCGCTCGGCTTTCTACGGAAGCGAACCACGGCGCATAAGATGTTCTACGTATACGACGTCTCCCGCGACACTGAACAGCCGGCGATCACGCTGGGTTCGCTTGGCGACAGCGCAATGCCGGCGCCGGACACGAAGCGCGCCGAAGAGTTCGGCGACGAAGACATCGATTTCGTCGACGACGCGCTGCTGAATACCGCTCCGCACAACAAGATCGAACAGCAGCTTTTGCGCGGCGACGTCGTCGGACTGGCGCTGATGTCGGGCGCTATCCTGTGGAGCGCGATGGGCGCCTTCGGGTGATCTTTCCCGGCGGCGAGCTAGAACATCCTCCCGGATCGGACATTCACTAGGCAGGCAGCGCGTGCGGGTCCTCTACGTCGATGACGAACCGGACATCCGCGAAATCGCAGAGATCGCCCTTAATCTCGACCCCGGCATGCTGGTGGAGACCGCGGCCTCCGGCATGGAGGCGCTCGTCAAGGCGGTGGCGTGGCGGCCGGACGTCATCCTGCTCGACGTCATGATGCCCGTCATGGACGGGCCGAGCGTGCTGGAGAAGCTGCGCGCCCGGCCGGACACCCAGTCGATCCCCGTCGTCTTCATCACCGCCAGGACGCAGGTCCACGAGATCGAGCGATTCCGCGCCCTCGGCGCGGCCGCGGTCATCTCCAAGCCGTTCGACCCGATGCTTCTGGCCTCGCAGGTCCGCGCCGTCGGCGTCGTCCCCTGAGGTCGCTTACGGCGTCTTGCGGATAAAGAGGCCGAAAGCGCGCGGCCCGTCTCCCGTCGGGATCTCCTTCACGACCTTCAGCGTCGCGACGTCGATCCGGCTCAGCGTGTTGGCGAACCAGTTGGAGACGTAGACGAACGCGCCGTCGCTCGAGGCCTCGATGCCTTCGGGATAGTCCCCGACCGAAATGTCGGCGAGCTTGGCGTAGGTCGCGACATCGAAGACCGTGACGCTGTTGGCGTACTGGTTGGTGACGAACGCCTTGCCCCCGGCCAGCGCGACGGCGTAGGGCCGCTCGTCCACCTGGACTGTCGCGATCGTCTCGCGCTTGGCGAGATCGATCACCGAGACGTTGTTCGTCGCGACGTTCGCGACGTAGGCGCGCTCTCCCTTCGCGTCGATCGTGACGCCGAACGGCCGGTCGCCGACCTTGATCCGCCCGGTCCGCTTCTGCGTCGCGACGTCGACGACCGACACCTCGTTCGAGTCGCGGTCCGCCGACAGCAACGTCTTTCCGTCGGGCGTGACGGCGAGACCGGAGGGCGAGAGCCCGACCTGTATGTCCATCGTCACGGACTTCGAGTCGGGGTCCACCACGTGGATCTTGTGGTTGTACCAGTCCGCGACATAGACGGGCTTGCCGGAGGGATGGACGGCGACGCCGAGCGGCCCGCCCGCGACCGGGATCTGAGCCAGCACCTTCCTCGCCGCGGTGTCGACGATCGAGAGCGTCTTGCTTTCCGGGCTGGTCACATAGGCGCGCGCGCCGTCGCGGGAGACGGCGACGCCCGCGGGGCGCCCGCCGATCGGGATCGTCGCGACCGGCTCCCCGGCCGCGAGATCCAGCACCGACAGGTCGTCGCTGGACTGGTTGGTGACGAAAGCCTCGTCGGCGCTGGCCCCGCCCGCGAGGACAAGGCCGAACGCCACGATGGCGGCGCGCGCCGACATGGCCCTCTTCTCGCCTCAGCTGCCGCCTTCGATCTTCTTCTTCAGCGCTTCGAGGCCGGCCTTGTAGACGCCGTCGACGGCCTTCTTGGCGGCCTCGTCCGACAGTTCCGGCGGCGGATCGTTGTTCGGGAAGCCGCGATAGAACGCGCCGTCCCAGACCACCTGCGACTTGCCGCCGGCGTCCTTCACCGTGATCTTGGACGAGTAGTTGCTGATCGGCAGGACCTTCACGTCGACGTTCGTGATCCGGTAGGAATACATCATCTTCGACGCGTCGAAGGTGTTGAGCTCCTCCTCGATCACGCCGCCGCCCTGGAGGGTGAGCTTGCGCTTGGCGCCCTTGTCGTTGCCGCCCGAGCCCTCGGTCTTCTCGATCGCCGGATGCCAGCTCATGTCCTGGAAGTTGCCGATCACGGCCCAGACCTTGTCAGGCGCGGCGTTGATCTCGATGGTCTGCTCGGTCTTCTGGCGCGTGGGGCCATGCGCGTCTGCCGCGCCGACCGCGCCGACGACGAGCGCCGCCGCCGCGAGGAGTTGAAGCTTCATCCGTGTGCGTCCTCTTCCTGTCCCGGCCCGGCTCATGACTGTTCTTCCGACCGCCGGTTCGCGCGCATAGAACCAAACCGCGCCCCGTGGATAAAGGCCCGCTATATGGTCCCTTCGACGCACCCGCACGCCATCATCGCGCCCGAATTCTTCTGCGAAGACTTAGACTTCGCTTAAGGCCGAGTCCCCTCGCCGACCGCCAGCCGGAAGGACCGTTTCCCGCGCCATGGAGCCGAGGCCGCAGTTTCGAGCGAAAGTCGTCGAGCGCGTCGCGGATGTCGATGCGACGCTCTGGAACGCCTGCGCCGCCAGCGGAGGCTCCGCCTATAATCCCTTCGTGGACCATCGTTTTCTGAAGGCGCTGGAGGAGTCCGGTTCGGTCGGGCCGCGGACCGGCTGGACGCCGGCGCATATCGCGCTCGAGACCGCCGCCGGCGCGCCGGTCGGCTTCGCCCCCTGCTATCTGAAGACGCACAGCCAGGGCGAATACGTCTTCGACCACGGCTTCGCCGACGCCTATGAGCGCGCCGGCGGCAGCTACTACCCGAAGCTCCAGGCCGCCGTACCCTTCACGCCCGCGACAGGCCCGCGCCTGCTCGCCGCTCCCGACCAGCGCCGGGAGGACGCGCAGGCCGGCCTCGCCGCCGCCATGCTCGGACTGATGCGGCAGACCGGGGCGTCCTCGGCGCATGTCACCTTCGCGACCGAAGAGGAGCGCGCGCTGCTCGTCGAGCGCGGATTCCTCGCCCGCGACGACCAGCAGTTCCACTGGCGGAACGAGGGCTACGGGAGCTACGACGACTTTCTCGCCGACCTCGCCTCGCGCAAGCGCAAGCAGCTGAAGCGCGAGCGGCGCGAGGCGCTCGCCGATGGAATCGTCATCCGCAGGCTGACCGGGCGCGACCTTGAGGAAACGCACTGGGACGCCTTCTTCGACTTCTACATGGACACCGGCGCCCGCAAATGGGGCCGGCCCTATCTCAACCGCCGCTTTTTCAGCCTCGTCGGCGAGGCGATGCCCGAGGCGATCCTGCTGGTTCTCGCCGAGCGAGACGGCCGGCCGATCGCCGGCGCGCTCAATTTCATCGGCGGCGAAGCCATCTACGGCCGCTACTGGGGCGCGGTCGAGGAGCACGCCTTCCTTCACTTCGAGGTCTGCTATCACCAGGCCATCGAGGCGGCGATCGAGCGGGGACTCGCCCGGGTCGAGGCCGGCGCGCAGGGAGAGCACAAGCTCGCGCGCGGATACCGGCCGGTCACGACGCGCTCGGCCCACGCCTTCGCCGATCCGGGTCTCGCGCGCGCCGTCGCCGACTATCTCGCTAGGGAGCGACGCTACGTCGCCGCGGCGCAGGCGGAGCTCGAATCGTCAGCGCCTTTCCGGCGATCGGAAACCGCCGTCGAAGACTGACGGAACCTATGCGCTGTGTCCGGCATGCGCTTGACCGGCGCCCGGGCGTCATGTCCCTTGCGCCGCTCCACAGCGAGCGAGCGGAGGCCGGCGTGGCCGAGTACGATCCCCAGAACGTCTTCGCGAAGATCCTCCGCGGCGAGATGCCGGCCCAGAAGATCTATGAGGACGACGCCGCGATCGCGATCATGGACGTGATGCCGCAGGCTGACGGCCATGTGCTCGTCATCCCGAAGGCGTCCTCCAGAAACCTGCTCGACATGGACGCCGCCGTGCTCGGCCCGCTATTCGCCGCCGTGCAGACAGTCGCGCGCGCCGTCAAGAAGGGCCTTGGCGCCGAAGGAGTCACGATCACCCAGTTCAACGAGGCGCCGGCCGGCCAGAGCGTGTTCCACGCCCATGTTCACATCCTCCCGCGCTGGACCGACATCCCGCTGAGGCCGCACACCGGCAAGATGGAGAAGCCGGAAGTGCTCGCCGCGCATGCCGACAAGATCAAGGCGGCGCTGAGGGGCTGAGGCTCAGTAGCCGAACAGCGCGACCCCGCAGACGAGGGTCGCCGCACCGGTCCCGACCCCGAGCGCGATGGAGCGTCGGCCGGCGGCATAGGCCACGAGCCCGACGGTGACCGCCGCGAGCCGAAGCCACAGAGGCGCGGCCGCGAGCCCACCGCTCGGCGCGATGACAAACTTGGCCACGAGCCCCGCGACGAGAGCCGTCGCGACCAGCCGGATCCAGACGAACAGCGGACTGGCCTCGTCGATGCGATCCGAGGCGATGACGCCGAGCCACCGCCACAGGTCGTTCGCCACGAAGGCGACCACCACCGCGAGCAGCAGGAACGCCGTTTCGGCTCCGCTCACAAGCCCGCCCGTTCCGATCGCAGCCGGTCCGCGAAGAAGGCGGCCGTTCCGCCGATCAGGCCGGTCGCGATCAGGTCGAACTCCTGCGTGAGAAGGCCGACGAGCGGACCGATCACGAGGCCGAGGCCGATCGCGAGCTTTTCGGCGAAGCCGTCGGCGCCGCGCTCGAGCGACATCAGGAAATACATCGGGGTAAGGCCAAGCAGCCCGACCGCGAGCGCCCGCGGCAGCAGGCCCGCGGCGGCGTGACCCACCGCGGTCGTGACGACGCTGCCGAAGACGAGAGCGGCTGCAAGGCCGAAGAAAAACGGCATGCGCTCGGACCGCGGAAGCGCGGACGCAAGGCGAAGGCCCTCGAACCACGCCGTCACCGCGACGAAATGGGCCGCCAGCATCCGGGTCCAGAAGCCGGTCCGGTCAGATCGCAGCACCGGCATGATGCCGACGACCATCGGCAGCAGTCGGACGCCGGAGATCGACACGGCGAAGGCCGCGCTTGCGAGCCCCGCCCCGCTCGCGAGCGCGCCGGCCAGCACGAGCTGGCCGGGCGCGGCCCAGATCAGGGCGGTGGAGAAGGCCGCGATCCAGAGCGGCCAGCCGAAGTCGTGCGTCATTGCGCCGAAGCCGACGAAGCTGCCCCAGAGCACGAAACCGGGCGTCGAGACGGAGGCGCGCAGGCCTGCCAGGAATGGCTCGCGCGGCGGACGCGCCGGACCGCCGTCGAGCGCGGCCGGAGCGTCCGGAACAGGCTCCGCTTCGGATCGCCGAAGCGGAGCCGATGGCTCAGCCGTCACTGCGGACGAGCGGCGGCGTCTTCACCGTCTTGCGCGGCGCGGCCGCCTTGCGGCGCGCCGTCGGCTTCTTGCCGCCCTCGCCCGCCGTGCGCTCGATCTTCTCGGGCTTTGGCGTGACTGGACCTTCCGGGAACTCGAAACCGAGACCGCCGGCCCCGTCCTTCGCCTTGGGATCGAACACGACGCAAACCGCGCCGCCGCCCTTCAGCTTGCCGAACAGCACCTCCTCGGCGAGCGGCGTCTTGATCGTCTCCTGGATGAGCCGGGCGAGCGGCCGCGCTCCCATCATCGGGTCGTAGCCGCGCTCGGCGAGCCAGTCGCGCGCCTCGTCGGACAGCTCGATCGTGACGTTGCGGTCGGCCAGCTGCGCCTCGAGCTGGAGCACGAACTTCTCGACCACCTGCCGCACCACCTCGATCGGGAGGTTCCCGAAGGCGATGGTCGCGTCGAGCCGGTTGCGGAACTCCGGCGCGAACAGGCGGTTGATGGCGTCCGTGTCCTCGCCGGTGCGCTTGCCGCGGCCGAAGCCGATCGGCTCCTTGGCGAGGTCGGAGGCGCCGGCGTTGGTCGTCATGATCAGGATGACGTTGCGGAAGTCGACCTGCTTGCCGTTGTGGTCGGTCAGCTTCCCGTGGTCCATCACCTGCAGCAGGATGTTGAACAGATCCGGGTGCGCCTTCTCGATCTCGTCGAGCAGCAGGACGCAATGCGGGTTCTGGTCGATCCCGTCGGTCAGCAGGCCGCCCTGGTCGAAGCCGACATAGCCGGGAGGCGCGCCGATCAGGCGGCTGACGGTGTGGCGCTCCATGTACTCCGACATGTCGAAGCGCAGCAGCTTCACTCCGAGCAGCGAAGACAGCTGCTTGGCGACCTCGGTCTTGCCGACGCCGGTCGGGCCCGAGAACAGGTAGCAGCCGATCGGCTTCTCCGGATCGCGCAGGCCCGCGCGAGCGAGCTTGATGGTCGAGGACAGCGCCTCGATCGCCGCTTCCTGGCCGTAGACCACGCGCTTCAGGTTGTCGGTGAGCGAGCGCAGGACCTCTGCGTCGTCCTTCGACACCGTCTTCGGCGGGATGCGCGCCATGGAGGCGATCGTGACCTCGATCTCCTTCACGCCGAGAGTCTTGCGCCGCTTGCCCTCGGGCAGCAGCATCTGCGACGCGCCGGTCTCGTCGATCACGTCGATCGCCTTGTCCGGCAGCTTCCGGTCGCTGATGTAGCGATGCGATAGCTCGACCGCAGCCTTGATGGCCTCGTTCGTGAACCGGACCTGGTGGAAGCTCTCGTAGTAGGGCTTCAGGCCCTTCATGATCTCGATCGCGTCCTCGACCGAGGGCTCCGCCACGTCGATCTTCTGGAAGCGCCGGACGAGCGCCCGATCCTTCTCGAAGTGCTGGCGGTACTCCTTGTAGGTCGTCGAGCCGATGCAGCGCAGCGAGCCGGAGGCAAGCGCCGGCTTCAGCAGGTTGGAGGCGTCCATCGCCCCGCCGGACGTCGCGCCGGCGCCGATGACCGTGTGGATCTCGTCGATGAACAGGATCGCGCCGGGCGTAGCCTCGAGCTCCTTCACGACCTGCTTCAGACGCTCCTCGAAATCGCCGCGATAGCGGGTGCCGGCGAGCAGCGAGCCCATGTCGAGCGAGAACACGGTGGCGTCGAGCAGCACCTCGGGCACCTCGTCGCGCACGATGCGCAGCGCCAGCCCTTCCGCGATCGCGGTCTTGCCGACGCCGGGGTCGCCCACGAACAGCGGGTTGTTCTTGGTGCGGCGGCACAGGATCTGGATCGTCCGGGTGATCTCCGCGTCGCGGCCGATCAGCGGGTCGATCTTGCCGTCCCTCGCCTTCTTGTTGAGGTTGACGCAATAGGCGTCCAGCGCGTCCGCCTTCTTCTTGCCGCCCGGCGTTTCTTCCGCGGCCGCGCCTGTTTCGTCGTCGGAGCCACGCGGGGCGCGGGTCTCGCTCAGGCCCGGACGCTTGGCGATGCCGTGGCTGATGTAGTTGACGGCGTCGTAGCGCGTCATGTCCTGCTCCTGCAGGAAGAACGCAGCGTGGCTCTCGCGCTCGGCGAAGATCGCGACGAGCACGTTCGCGCCGGTCACCTCCTCGCGGCCGGACGAGGTCACATGGATGACGGCGCGCTGGATGACGCGCTGGAAGCCGGCGGTCGGCTTGGAATCCTCGGAGGTGTCGCCGACGAGATTCTCGAGCTCCGTATCGACGTATTCGGAGAGGTTGCGCCTCAGGATCTCGAGATCGACGTTGCAGGCCCGCATGACGGCGGCGGCGTCCTGGTCGTCGATCAGCGAGAGCAGCAGGTGCTCGAGCGTCGCATATTCGTGACGGCGCTCGTTGGCGAAGGCGAGCGCGCGATGGAGCGACTGCTCAAGACTGCGAGAAAATGACGGCAATTCGCCTACCTCACTTCTTCTCCATGACGCATTGCAGCGGGTGCTGGTGCTTGCGCGCGAAGTCCATCACCTGGGTGACCTTGGTCTCCGCGACTTCATAGGTGTAGACGCCGCACTCGCCCGCCCCGTGATTGTGCACGTGGAGCATGATGCGCGTCGCAGCCTCGCGGTCCTTCGAGAAGAACTGCTCGAGAACGTGCACGACGAACTCCATCGGGGTGTAGTCGTCGTTCAGGATCAGCACACGATAGAGGCTCGGCCGCTTGACCTTGGGCCGGGTCTTCGTGACGACGGCCGTGCCCGGCCCCGAGTCCTCAACCCGGCGCGCGCCGAGGATCGGAAAACGCGAACGATCCGTCGCCATCATTGGCCGCGACGCCGTTGCGTCGGGCCGACCCGCGTACCGCCGGGGCCGCCAGTGGGCTGAATGACCGCGTCCGTCGTTCATGGCTCCCGATCGAGGCTCCGTCGCGTCTGCCGCCGCCGCATCGCCACGAGGCCTTTCAAGAAGCCCTTGGCGCCGCAGCAAATCGGCTCGTCGAATGTTAGCATGGATGGCCCATCGCGCCAGACGGCGGGCCGCCGTTTCGTTCATCAGCTATGTGCGAATCCGCGGAAAAAAAGACCAAGCGCCAATCGGCTAACAGGGCGGCGGGGCGAAGCCTCCAATACAAAACGAAAAAGCCCGGCGCGGGGCGCCGGGCTCATCGAACTCGCATCGCCGCGAACGGCGATCGGGTCAGTCCGTCACTTGACCTTGGAAAGCGCGGTCTCGACCGGCTTGTAGCTTTCCTTGGCGAGGTCGGCGTAGAGCTCGCCGATCTTCGTCATGCGCGCGAGATAGGTCTCGTAGCTCGACTTGACGTAGGCCGACTGGACCTCGATCGCCTTGTCGATGGTCTTGGTCGCAAGGAGCTTCTCGACCAGAGCCGAGCCGTCCTCGAACGACTTCTTGGAATAATCCGCGACTTCCACGGCGATCGCCTGGAAGCCCTTGCTCACAGCGCCGAAGCTCTTGAGCGCCTGATCGACGCCCTCGCGGCCGACCTTCTGAAAATCTTCGAACGACGGGGTCGTGGTCATGTGCATCCCTCCAGTGCGATACAAAGTCGACCGGAGCGCCGTGACTCCAGACCTGCGACGGCGTTCGGTCGTGCCGGGAACGCTTCGTTTCCCGACGCCAGTATTTATATGCACTGCAACATAATTGTCAACTGCGTATATTGCAGCGCAAGATTGAATTGCGCCCGACCCATCGGCTTAACCCGTCCGTAACCGCGTCTGGCTACCGTCGTTGACAGCGCCGTGAGGGACACAGGCTTGGCGGCGCTCCATGAGTCGGCGCCGTCCTCGGCGCCATCGCAGGGCGGCGGGTTGCAATGTCGGGTAGCGTACAGGGATTTCGCGGCAGGTTCATGTGGACCGCCGCAGTCGCCGCAGCCGCGGTGGGCGTGCTGGCCGCAAGCGTAGGCGACGCCGACGCGAGGTCGCGCAGGTCCCACGTCGCCCGGGCGGCCAAGCCGGCGCCGGCCGCGACCTTCACCGGCGCCTCGAACTACGCCGCGCTCGTCGTCGACGCCAAGACCGGCCGGACGCTCTATGAGGCGAACCCGGACGCGATCCGCTTCCCCGCTTCCGTCACCAAGGTGATGACGCTCTACCTCGTGTTCGAGGATCTCGACCGCGGCCGCATCCGGCTCGACTCGCAGCTGACCATGTCGTCGCGCTGCGCCGCGATGGCCCCGTCCAAGCTCGGCATCCGGCCGGGCCAGACCATCGACGTCGAGGACGGCATCAAGGCGCTCGTGACCAAGTCCGCCAACGACGTGGCCTGCGCCTTCGGCGACAATCTCGAAGGCTCCGAGAGCGCCTTCGCCGACCGCATGACCCGCAAGGCGCGCGCCATCGGCATGAGCCGTTCGGTGTTCCGCAACGCCTCAGGCCTGCCGAACTCCGAGCACGTGACCACCGCGCGCGACCTCGTCACGCTCGGCCGGGCCATCCAGGACCGGTTCCCGCGTTACTACGGCTACTTCGGCACCCGCGTGTTCGCCTGGGGCCGCCAGCGCATCGGCAACCACAACCGGCTTCTCGGTCGCGTCGAGGGCGTGGACGGCATCAAGACCGGCTACACCAACGCCTCCGGCTTTAACCTGCTGAGCTCGGTCAAGAGCAACGGCCGCAGCATCGTCGCCGTCGTCATGGGCGGCCGCACCGGCGCCTCGCGCGACGCCCACATGCAGCAGCTCATCGCCCTCAACCTGCCGCGGGCCCAGCCCGGCTCGCGCACCGCCCCGCTGGTCGCCGACGCCGGCGAACGCGCGATCCCGGTCAGCGCCCGCCCGGCGGTCATGTCGGGCGTGCCGATGCCGCTCGCAGCGCCCCGCGTGCCGACGACGGAACGCCTCGCCTCTCTCGACGCCGACGTGCCGCTTCCCCTGCCCGCTCCGCGCCGCGAGGCCGCTCCGGCCCGCGAGATCGAGACGTCGAGGC
>CABHPB010000150.1 GCA_902168115.1 uncultured Methylopila sp.
GGCGCGCTGCTGTTCTTCCCGTTCGACATGCCCAAGGGCGACGAGACCCCCTGGGAGGTCGGCGCCGACTGGACGGTCGACCTGTCCAAGCCCGACTTCCACGGCAAGGCGGCGCTGGAGAAGCGCAGGTCCGAGATCCGCTCGGCCAATGTCGGCCTCGAGATCGACGCCCACGAGGCGATCGAGCCCGGCGCCAAGCTGGTCAAGGACGGCAAGGAGGTCGGCACCGTCAACTCCACCACCTATTCCCGCCACCTGATGAAGTCGATCGGCCTCGGCAGCGTGCCGCCGGGCCTGTCCGCCGTCGGAACCACCTTCGAGGTCAGGACCTCCGACGGCACGGTCGCCGCGTCGGTCGTCCGGCCCCCGTTCTACGACCCTTTTCGCCTCCGGACCCATCCGCTGGAGGAGCGCGCCTGAGGCGCGCTTCAGGCCTCGGCCTTCCGGACACTCAATCGCAATGGGTCCGCTGACCGCGATCCGTCAGCGGCATGGAGGTTAAAATGGCATCACGCATCGCGATCATCGGCGCAGGACCGAGCGGCCTCGCCGTGCTGCGCGCTTTCGAATCCGCCCGCCAGAAGGGGGCCGAGGTCCCCGAGATGATCTGTTACGAGAAGCAGTCGAACTGGGGCGGCTTGTGGAACTACACCTGGCGCACCGGGCTCGACGAGTTCGGCGAGCCCGTCCACGGCTCCATGTATCGCTACCTGTGGTCGAACGGCCCGAAGGAATGCCTCGAATTCGCCGACTACTCCTTCGAGGAGCACTTCGGCCGACCGATCCCGTCCTACCCGCCGCGCGCGGTGCTGCACGACTACATCGCGGGCCGCGTCGAGAAGTCGGGCGTCCGCAAATATGTGAAGTTCAACCACGCCGTCCGCGACGTCGCCTATGACGCCGCCACCGACACGTTCAGCGTCACCGTCACCGACCTCGTCGCGGGGACGCGGCGCACCGACGTGTTCGACTACGTGTTTGTGGCCAACGGCCACTTCTCGACGCCGAACGTGCCGTATTTCGAGGGCATCGACCGGTTCCTCGGCCGCGTGATGCACGCCCATGACTTCCGCTGCGCCGACGAGTTCGCCGGCAAGCACGTGCTGATGATCGGCTCCAGCTACTCGGCCGAGGACATCGGCACGCAGTGCCACAAGTACGGCGCGAAGAAGATCACGTTCAGCTACCGCACCAGGCCGATGGCCTTCGCCTGGCCGGAGGGCTTCGAGGAGAAGCCGCTGCTGACCCGGGTCGACGGTTCGACCTGCCACTTCCAGGACGGCAGCTCCGTCGACGACGTCGACGCCATCATCTTCTGCACCGGCTATCTCAACCACTACCCGTTCCTGCCGGACGAGCTGAAACTGCGCACCAAGACCCGGCTTTATCCGCCGAACCTCTACAAGGGCATCTTCTGGCTGCAGAACCAGAAGCTCATGTATATCGGCGCGCAGGACCAGTACTACACCTTCAACATGTTCGACTCGCAGGCCTGGTACGCCCGCGACGTCGTGCTGGGCCGTCTGGCGCTGCCCGCCCAGGCCGAGCAGGAAGCGGACGCCGCCAGCTGGCTCGAAAGCGAAGAGGCGCTCGAGGATCCGTTCCAGGCCATCGACTTCCAGACGGACTATGTCCGCGATCTGCTGAACGCCACGGACTATCCGCGCCTCGACGTCGACAAGGTGTCAGAGCTCTTCAAGCAGTGGGAGCACCACAAGGTCGAGGGCATCCTGACCTACCGGAACCGCTCCTATCCCTCGACGATCACCGGCGTCATGGCGCCGGTCCATCACACGCTCTGGATGGATGCGCTCGACGACTCCCTGGAGACGTTCCTCAACCAGCCGGACCAGCAGCAAGCGGCCGAGTGACAAGCTGCGCGCCGGCCGCGGCAGGCGGCCGGCGCGCATTTTTCCGATTTCCCATTGGCCCAAGCCATGGAGACCAGCATGGACGCCCAGTCCGGAGCGACTTCGCCGCTCCGCATCGATCGCTTCACAGCCTGGGGCTCGACCCCGGTCGTCTTCGACCTCGCGGTCGGCGACCGCGTGAAGGTCGTCGACCCCGAGGGTCGTCAGCCCGGCCTGCTCTGGGTGCTGGGCGACATCGAGGTCCAGGGCTTCGCCCCGGCGCCGAACCTGGACCAGCGCCCGGCCGCCGAGGCGCTCGCCGGGCGGACGGCCGACCTGCCCCGGATGGCCGGATACAGGCTGTTCGGCGACCAGGGCGAGCCGGGCGCGTCCGTGACGTTCGAAGCGGTTTCGGAGGCGACCTGCGTGCTGATGCCCGACGGCGGCCAGATGGCGCCCGACGAGCAGACCCCGCCGACCGAGCTCACCGTCGAGATCGAGAGCGCCGGCCCCGCGCGCGGCGTCGCGCCCGCCCCGCTCGCCGTGCCGAAGCTCGACCTCCGCGTCAAGGCCGCCACGGCCTCGGCCTATCGCGTCAAGGCCGGCGATTACATCCAGATCATCGACGTCGACGGCCGCCAGTGCTCCGACTTCCTCGCCTTCGACGCCGCGGCGCTCGAAAAGGGGGAGGAGTTCGGCCTCGACCCCACCGTCACCCGCACGCTGATGGCGACCGCAAATCCGGGCCCGGGACTGCACTCGAAATACTTCGACGCGCGGCTCAAGCCGCTTGTCGAGATCGTGCGCGACACCGTCGGCCGCCACGACGCCTTCCTGCTCGCCTGCAACTCGAAATACTACGAGGACATGGGTTATCCGGGCCACGACAACTGCACGGACAACTTCAACCGCGCGCTGAAGCCGTACGGCGTCAAGCCGAAGGCCGGCTGGCCGGCGATCAACTTCTTCTACAACACCACCGTCGGCGCGGACGACAGCATTACCATGGACGAGCCGTGGTCGCGGCCAGGCGACTACGTCCTGCTGCGCGCGCTCGCCGACCTCGTCTGCGCCTCGTCCTCCTGCACGGACGACATCGACCCGGCCAACGGCTGGTCGCCGACCGACATCCATGTCCGCGTCTATGACGCCTCCGAAAACTTCTCCCGAGGGATCGCACACCGCATGACGCCCGACGCCGCGCCCCGGCTCACCCGCGAAACGGGGTTCCACCCGCGCACCTCCGCCCTGACCCGCAAGTTCTCCGAATATCGCGGCTTCTGGCTGGCCGACTGCTACTCGGACAACGGACCCATCGAGGAGTACTGGGCCTGTCGCGAACGGGTCGCGATCATGGACCTGTCGCCGCTGCGCAAGTTCGAGGTCATCGGGCCCGACGCCGAGGCGCTGATGCAGCTCGCGGTCACGCGCAACATGAAGAAGCTGGCGATCAACCAGGTCGTCTACACGGCCATGTGCTACGAGCACGGCGGCATGATCGACGACGGAACGGTGTTCCGCATCGGCCAGAACAATTTTCGCTGGATCTGCGGCGAGGATTATTGCGGGGTCCATCTGCGCGAGCTCGCCGCCAGGCACGGCCTGAAGGCCTGGGTGAAGACCTCGACCGACCAGCTCAGCAATGTCGGCGTGCAGGGCCCCCGGTCCCGGGAGGTCCTCGAGACCCTGGTCGTCACCCCGCCGGCCGAGCCCACGGTCCGCGAGCTCAAATGGTTTCGCTTCACCGTCGGGCGGCTAAACGGCGTCCCCGTCGTCGTGTCCCGCACGGGCTACACGGGCGAACTCGGCTACGAGGTCTTTTGTCATCCCGACCGCGCTCCGGAGCTCTGGGACGCGATCATGGAGGCCGGAAAGCCGCACGGCATCAGGCCCCTCGGCCTGCAGGCGCTCGACATGCTGCGGATCGAGGCGGGGCTCGCCTTCGCCGGCTACGAGTTCTGCGACCAGACCGACCCGTTCGAGGCCGGCATCGGCTTCGCCGTCCCGAAGGAGAAGACCGACTCGTTCGTCGGCTCCGAGGCGCTGGCGCGCCGCCGCGAGCATCCGTCGAGAAAGCTGGTCGGGCTCGAGATCGCGTCCAATGAAGCGATCGGCCACGGCGACTGCGTCCATGTCGGCCGCGCCCAGATCGGCGTGGTGACGAGCGCCACCCGCTCGCCCGTCCTCGGCAAGACCATCGCGCTGGCGCGGCTCGACGTCGCTTACGCCGAGCTCGGCGGGCAGGTCGAGATCGGCAAGCTCGACGGCCAGCAGAAGCGCATTCCAGCGACCGTCGTCGCCTTCCCGCACTACGACCCGACCAAGTCGCGCGTGCGGGCGGAGGTCTAGCCGGCGGCGGCCGCGCCTGCGCCGAGTCCGGCGTCGGTCCAGTCCGGGCATCGCGGGGATCCCAGATCAGGGCATCGAGCGTCCCCGGTGGCGTTGCTCCCAATGCGCCCCCGGCCCTTGCCGCCGGAACGCCAGTTCCGGCGGCCCTTTATCGATGAAGAAGGTGCGGGGCCGACGATGGCCTCGCGATCCCCAAGGGCTTCCGCGGCGTCTGGGCGTTGCCGGAAAAGGCTCTGAGGCGCTTGGCGGCGGAGGTCCCGCAGAGCTGAAAGAACCGGTGAGGCAGGTGGAGGAGCGCGGTTCCGCGATGCGCAGCCTTTACGACAGGCTCGGCGGCGACGTCGGCGTGAGACGGCTCGTCGACGCGTTCTACGACATCGTCGAGCACGAGCCCGACGGCGAGCTCGTGCATCGCCTGCATGTGGGACGCTTCGGGATGGACCTCGTCCGTCAGGCCCAGTTCGAATTCCTCTGCGGCTTCCTCGGGGGCCCGCAATATTACGTTCAGCGGATGCGGCGCTCGAACCTGCGCAGGATGCACGAACACCTTTCCTTCGGGCCCGCCGAAGGGAAGGCCTGGCTGACGTGTATGACGCGCGCGATGGACGGCCTCGGGCTAGAACCCGACCTCCAGGGGCGTCTGACGACCGCCTTCCGGAAGGCGGTCGAGATGCTGGTCGCGGCGCAGACGCGTGGCGACCAGCCCGTCGCCTGATCGTTCCAATTATTTTCTTTATGAGAAATTCTTATTCTCTACAGTTGACGAAGGCGCGCGGGACGTCCTAGCCTTTCCGCCATGGCCGCCCGACATGGCCGCCGCCCCCAGCGATCGCATCCTGCAGGAGCATTCCATGTCCAACCGCATCGTGCTGCGCGCCGGCGAGGCGCTCGTCGCCGGCGGCCCTCCCGGCACCGCCGCCGAGCCGGAAGTCGTCATCGGCGAACTGGACGGGCCGGTCGGGACCGCGCTCGCGACCCTCACGGGCGACCAGGTCGCGGGCCACACGCGCGTCTTCGCGTTGCTCAACACCGACGTCATGGTGCGGCCGGTGACGCTGTGCGTCTCCAAGGTCACCGTCGACAACCCGCGCTACACCAACATCCTGATGGGCACGGTGCAGTTCGCGATCGCCAACGGCGTGCTCGACGCGGTCCGGGCCGGCTACATCCCGAAGGACAAGGCCAACGACCTCGGCATCATCTGCTCGGTCTGGCTCGCGCCGACGATCGTCGACATCGAGAACCTCGACCACAAGGTGCTGTTCGACATCCACCGCAAGGGCATGCTGGAGGCGATCCGCAAGGCGATGTCGTCCGAGCCCTCGATCGACTGGCTGCTCGAGAACCAGGACAAGATCACCCACAAGTACTACCAGATGGGCCTCGACGGTAAGGTCTGAGCGCCGCGCGGGGCCCGTCGTGGCGGCGCAGGCCGAAGGCGCGTCCTGGCTGACGGTCGGCCGGGGCGATCTGCCGTTGCTCGTCAGCATTCCCCATGCAGGCGTCGACATCCCCGCGCCGTTCGACGAGGGCCTGACCTCGGTCTGGCTGGCGCGCAAGGATACGGACTGGTGGATCGACCGGCTCTACGAACCGGTCATTCCGGACGGCGCCACCGTCATCCGGACCTCGATCTCGCGCACGGTCATAGACGTGAACCGGGATCCGACGGGCGACAGCCTGTATCCCGGCATGGCGACGACCGGCCTCTGCCCGGTGTCCACATTCGACGGCGAGGCCCTCTACACGCCCGGCGCCGAGCCGTCGCCGCGTCAGATCGAGACGCGGCGCGCAGAGTTTCACGCCCCGTATCACGCCGCGCTGACGGCGGAGATCGCAAGACTCCGGCGAGCGCATGAGCGTGTCGTCGTCTATGACTGCCATTCGATCCGTTCGGCCGTCCCGCGGCTGTTCCCGGGCCTGCTGCCCCACGTCAACATCGGCACGTTCGACGGCGCGAGCTGCGCGCCGGCCCTGTTGGCGGCCATCGAGCGCGCCTGCAAGCCGGGCGACTTCGCCCAGGTGACGAACGGGCGTTTCAAGGGCGGCTTCATCACCCGCTCCTGCGGCCGTCCCGAGGCCGGGGTCCACGCCGTCCAGATGGAGCTGGCGTGCCGCGCCTATCTGGCCGAGGTCGTCGGCCCGGTGACGGAAGACGTCTGGCCGGCGACGTTCGAGTCCGGCCGGGCCGACGGCGTCCGAAATGTCTTGCGGGCCGTCTTCGCCGCCTGCCTTAGCTTCGCGCTGAACGCCGACCGGTCGCGCTAGCCGGACCCGATCCCGCCTCGCGCTCGCGCCAAAGCTCCGAAGGAGCCCCGCGCACGAGTGGCTCCGCCTCGCGCGTTGCGCGCGACCCCGGCGACGGCCGGGCGGCCGGCACTCCCTTCCCGCTTCGCCGCAACGAAAGGGCGGCGTCAAACAAAGTACATAATTTTGATAGAATTAATTGACATTGCAGTGCGGCGGCTCAATTCTCGGCCGTAAGCGATCGTCGATCGGACGGCGCGCAGGATCGGGATCGGCGGATGAGCGGCGCGCGGCTGGTGACCGATGGCAACGAGGTCGTGGGGCTCACCCTGCGGCTCGCGGCGACGCGGTGGAAATATTTCTCATCCGCTTCGGCGACCGACGCGATGGACGGCCAGGTGTTCCGGAGCTGCGCCGCCGTCAGGCGCGCGGTCCGCGAGCGCCGGACCGTCCTGCGCGCGGGCGCCGCCATGTCCAATTCGGCAGATTGATCGGGAACCGGCCATGAGCTCGCAAGACGTCATCACATCGAACGATACGCAGACCTCGAGACTCGTGAAGCTCGCGGTCCTGACTGGGCTGACCCTGTTGGTCGCCGCCGTGGCGGTCGGCCTGTGGCTCGCCCCGATCGACTGGGAGGCGGCCCCCGGCGAGATCGCCACGGGCCTCGCCTCGCGCGGCTTCTGGACGGCCGTCGCCGTCGGGCTGTTCGCCCAGATCGTCGACGGCGCCCTCGGCATGGCCTACGGCGTGACCTCGACCACCTTCCTGCTGTCGACCGGCGTGCCGCCGGCGGCGGCCACCGCCTCGGTCCATATCGCCGAGGTCTTCACGACGGGCTTTTCCGGCCTGTCTCACTGGAAGCTCGGCAACGTCAATCCGAAGCTGTTCAAGCGCCTCGTGATCCCGGGCGTCATCGGCGGCGTGACCGGCGCCTACATCGTCACCTCGATCGACGCGAAAGTGCTGAAGCCCTACATCGCCGGCTACCTCCTGCTGATCGGGCTCTACATCATCGTCAAGGTGTTCCGCACGATCCGCGTCCGCACCGAGCCGCCGACCTATGTCGCGCCGCTCGGTCTCGTCGGAGGCTTCGTCGACGCCGTCGGCGGCGGTGGATGGGGACCTGTGGTCACCACCTCGCTGGTCGGCAGCGGGCAGGACCCGCGCACCACGATCGGCTCGGTCAACGCCGCGGAGTTCTTCCTCGCGATCGCGACCGGCTTCTCCTTCGCGCTCCTTGGCGGCTTCACTCACTGGACCACGATCGCGGGCCTCGTCTTCGGCGGCCTCTTCGCGGCGCCCTTTGCGGCCTATGTCGTGAAGATCCTGCCGACGCGCGTGCTGATGATCACTGTCGGCGCGCTGATCACCGGGCTCAGCCTGTTCAACCTCTACAAGGCGTTCTCGTGACGACAGGCGGCGGCCGGCGGGCGTCTCGAGCGATCCTCAAGCCGGCATGAGCCAGGGTCCCAAGCTGCGCGTCGCGCCTGGCGTCGAGGGCGTGTCGATCTGGAGCGCCGATCTGTTCGGCGCGCCGGGAGCGCCGCGCCTGCGCGACTTCCTCGCCCGGGCCTTCGCCGTGCCCGAGGTCGAGACGGTGGAGGTGCGCCGCGCCACGGCGTTCGGGCGCCTCGGCTACGCGGCCGCGGCGCGGCCCGAAAGCGTCTGGCGCAAGCTCGGCGCGGCGCTGCGCGGCGCCGATCCCGACGGCCGGGCGGATGGAAACGGCGCGGCGACGCCCGGCGTCGCGGAGCTGTTCCTCGACCATCCGGCGCGGTGGCCGCTGCGGATCGGGCGCGTCGGCCGGACCCTGTCGACCTGGCGCGTGCGGCAGGACGGCGAGCATCAGCTCCGCCTGACCCATCCGGTGCTGCGCCACCGCAAGGACTTCGCGTTCCGGCTGGAGGAACAGCTCGCCGCGATCTTCGGCGTGGACGATTTTCGCGCCCGCGCCTTCTCCGCCGACGTGCTGGTGAGGATCGACCCGAAGGCGCTGACGCCGGAACGGCTGGTGCGCGAGCTGGAGAAGGCCTGGCCGGTTTTGATCGAGGGCGCGGACGAGCCGCCGTCGAACAAACGCCTCGTCACCGCGGGCTCGCTGCTGACGCTCGCGGCGGTCGGGCAGTTCGCCGTGCCGGCGCTGCGGCCGGTCGCGGTCGGCGCGGTCGTGATCTACAGCGCGCCGAACGTCGCCAAGGCGATCCGGCAGGCGCGGCATGGCGAGGTCGGGCTTCCGGCGATGTATTCGCTCGGCCTCGGCATGATGCTGCTGAGCGGGCTGCCCCTCACCGGAACCATCATGGCGTCGCTGATGCAGCTCTGGCCGTACCTCGCCCACCGGACCATCGTGAACCGGCAGCGCCGCCTGTTCGCGGCGCACCGCAAGCGCCCCGTCTGGGCGCGGGTTCCCGGCGGCGACGCGGCCGTCGAGGTCCATGTCGACGACCTGCGGCCCGGCGACGAGGTGGTGGTGCGCGCCGGCGAGATCGTGCCGGTTGACGGCGTCGCGACCGGCGGCCTGGCCGCCGTCGTCGACGATGCGCGCGCGCCGGGCGAGATCGAAGACGTCGCGCCGGGCGACGCGGTGTTCGCAGGCGCGATCTTGCGGGACGGCGAACTCACCATCCGGGTCGAGCGGGCGGGCGACGCAACCGCCGCCGCGGCGGTCGGCGCGGTCCTGCCGCACGCGGCCTTCACGACCCTGCCGTCGCTGTTCGAGGCCGAGCGGATCGCCAACCGCAACGCCCGCCCTGCCCTTGCTCTCGCGACGCTGAACCTGCTGACGACGCGCTCGCCCCGCTTCTCGCAGGCGATCATCCGGCCCGACTACGTCACCGCGCCGCGCCTCAGCGCGCAGCTGACGGCGCTGCACGATCTCGCCGACGGGCTGAGGCGCGGCCTGCTGTTCCGGCGGCCCGGCGCGCTCGACGCGCTGACCGACATCGACGTGGTCGCCTTCGACGACACGGCGGGCGTCGACCGGCGGGCGCTAGGCGTCGCGCGGGTGGCCACCAACGACGCGTCGGTCGACGAGGTTCTCGCCTACGCGGTCGCGGGGCTTTCGGCGGAGCGCACCGAACGCGCCGCGGCGCTGCGGGCCTTCGTTTCGGAGCGGTCCTCGCGCGCCTTGGTCGTTCCGCACGATCTGAAGCGCGGCGCCGGGGCGATCCTGTTCCGCGACGAGGTCGACCGGCGGATCGCGATCGTGTCACCGGCCTTTCTGGAGACAGCGGGACTGACCGTTCCGCCCGCGCTCGGAACCGCGGCCGACGCAGCCGGGCCGCGTCCGCTGTTCGTCACGCGGGACGGCGTCCCTGTCGGCGCGGTGACGTTCCGCCGGCAGGGCGATCCGGTCGCGCGCGCGCTGGTCGCGGCGCTGAAGGAAGAGCGGCCGCAGGCCCGCTTCGTGCTTCTTTCGGGCCGGTCGAGGGCGAACGCCCGCGCCGCGGCCGCCGCCGCCGGGATCGAGTTCGCCTTCGGCGACCTCGACGCCGACGACAAGGCGACTCTCATCCGCGGCTTCGGCCGCCGGACGATCTGGATCGGCGACGGCTCGGCGCCCGGTTCGTCCCCTGCGATGGCCGCGAGCGACGTCAGCGTTTCGACGGCGGGGCTGGCGCGGGCGCCCTCCGACAAGGCCGACGCGCTGCTGCTCGGCGGCGACCTTTCGGCCGTCGCGGCGCTCGGCGAACTGGCCCGCGCCCACCGCGCGCGGCTGAACTCGGACTATCGCGCCGTCTACGCCGCAAACCTCGTCGGCGTCGCGGGGGCGTTCCTCGCGAACTTCGGCAGCCTCCAGGCGGGACTGCTCTCGAACCTCGGCTCGGGCGTCGTCTATGCGAGCCACGTCCGGCGGCTGAACGCGCTGATCGCGAAGATCGAGGCCGACCGGACGCGCCTCGCCTGAGGACGGCCGGAGTGCGCCCGCGCTATTTCGTCGAGATGAACTTGGAGTCCTGCAGGACGGTCTCGACCAGTCCGCGCAGCTCCGCCTTCTTCTTCTCGGTGAAGCCGACCTTCGCCCAGATCGGGGCGGTGGCGTAGAGCTCGACCTTCTCGGGCTGGAACTCGACCTCGATGTCGACCGGGTCGATCAGGATGTGGAGGACGTCGGCGTCCTCCTCCCAGCCATATTCGAACGGCTTCGGCGACAGCGCCGCGTTCTTCTCGATGTTGGCTTCGAGCGCTTCGCGGCGGGCCGCGTTCAGGGCCTTGTCGATCTTGAACTCGTAGATCTTCTCTCGCTTCATTCGTCAGGCCGGCGCCAGCGTTGTGGACGCGCGCGGCGCGCGGGTCCTGGTCTTCGGGAGGGTGTGGCGCCGGGGCGCGCGGACGACCGGGCGCTCCCTGCGGGTCGAGGTCGGCTCCTTCGCCGCGGCGCGCGCGTGCTTTTCCGCCGCGCGGCGCTCCGGATCCCAGGCCAGCAGCAGATCCTGCCATTCGAAGCGCAGCGCCGCCGCGAGCCACTTCCAGCCGCGGCGCTCGCAGAAGGCGGCGAGCGCCTTGGCGCTCGCGCGGCGGCCGATCTTGCGAAGCCAGCGCATGACCTTCGACTTCAGGATCTTCGCCGTGAGGCCAGAGGTCGCGATCAGCGCGAGCGAAATCAGGCCGGCCGTCACGCCGAGCAGGATCGCCAGGCCGTCCTGCTCGGCAAGGCCGAGCGAGATCGTGGAGATCGACGCCGCGTGCAGCGGGTCGAAGCCGATGACGGGGAAGGCGATCGCGAGCGCCAGCACGAAGATCAGCACCCCGAGCACACGGCGCGCCATCGGGCAGCTCGCCCATTTCAGGCGCGGCTTGGCGACTTTTTCGGCGGCCTCGATCACCGGGCTCATGGCGTGGATCGCGACCGCGAGCGATCTGCGCGGCACCTTGCGGTCCAGGATCGCCTTCGGCAGCCGGATCGTCCTGGCGCCCGCGGCCATCTGCCCCGCCAGAAGGCCGGTCGACACCGCCGGGAGCGGCGGCAGGTCGGGCGCGGGCGCCAGCGTCGGCAGCGAGAAGAACATCAGCGAGGCGTCCGCCCGGGCGCCGCCGAGGCTTTCGACGATCTGCCCGACGGTGAAGGTCTCGACGTTGGGATTGGAGAGCAGGACGTCGCGCAGCAACTGCGACGTCCGCACCGGCGCCCGGCCGGTGGGCATTTCCGGCCGGACGATCATCGCCGGCCTCCGGTCGTGAACGGTCGCATCGACACCCCGACTCGCATCCGAATCACACTCGACCATTCTTATAGACAGTAAGCGTCACAGATTTCGGACGGCCCGCGAACCCCGCCTTTGGGCGGGCGATACGGCTGGCACGATCCCTGCGACACTTCAGCATTCTCAGGCCTTCGGAGCTGTCATGCGTTTGACAAGAACGAGCGGGCTGGGTACGCATTCTAATCAATCTATAGAACTTATAGGTTTAATCGGCAAGCGCATCCATCGGCGCAAACCGGCTTTGACGGGGAGGCGCAGATCGTGAGGCAGGACTTCGACGTCACCACGGACACCGGCGCCGGCGCCGGGGGCGACCGCCGGGGCCGGTTGCGGCAGGCGTGCCTGTCCTATCCGGAGGTGCTCGCGCAGTCGGTCTCGGTCATCGCGCCGTCCACCGTGCCCGCCGCCGTGATCGGCCTGATCTTCGCCTCCGCCGGCAACGGCACCTGGCTGAGCTTCCTGATCGGCATGCTCGGCCTCGTGCTCGTCAGCCTCAACATCAACCAGTTCGCGACGCGCTCGGCCTCGCCGGGCTCGCTCTACAGCTACATCGTCCAGGGGATCGGGCCGTCGGCCGGCATCCTCGGCGGCTGGGCGCTGCTGTTCGGCTACATGCTGACGGGCATGTCGACTCTGTGCGGCTTCTCGATCGTGTCGAACGTGCTGCTGCAGCAGGCGTTCGGGCTGCAGCTTCCGACCCTCGTCCTGTTCGCCGCCGGCGCCGGCCTCGCCTGCTGGATCGGCTGCCGCAACATTTCGCTTTCGGCGAAGACGATGCTCGTTCTCGAGGCGGTCGCGCTGATCGCCGTCGTCGCGCTCGGGATCGGCGTCTGGAGCAGCCACGGCTTCGAGCTCGACCGCGCTCAGTTCACGCTCGAGGGCGTGACGCCGGGCGGCGTGCTGGTCGGCGTCGTGCTGGTGGTGTTCGGCTTCTCCGGCTTCGAGAGCTCGACCTCGCTCGGCGATGAAGCGAAGGACCCGCTCAAGACCATCCCGCGCTCGGTGATCCAGAGCGTGCTGGTCTCGGGCCTCGTCTTCATCTTCATGGCCTACGTGACCGTGCTCGGCTTCAAGGGCGAGCCGGGCGCGCTCGGCAGGTCCGAAGCGCCGCTGAACGAACTCGCGACGCGCCTTGGCTGGGGGCCGCTCGGCGCCGTCATCACGATCGGCGTTGTGCTCAGCTTCTTCGCCTGCACGCTCGCCTCGATCAACTCGACCGCCCGCATCATCTTCTCGATGTCGCGCCATGGTCTGTTCTTCGAGGCGCTCGGCGAGGCCCACCGCACCAACCGCACGCCTCACGTCGCGGTCGCGCTGGCGGCGCTGATCACCTTCGCCGCGCCGACCGCCGTCTGTCTCTCGGGCGTCCCGGCCTTCGAGGCGCAAGGGCACTTCGGGACGCTCTGCAGCTTCGGCTTCATCCTCGTCTACGTCCTCATCACGATCGCCGCGCCGATGTACCTGAAGTCGATCAGCCGCCTGACCAGGCGCGCGCTGGCTTACTCGGCCGGCGGCCTCGCCTTCATGGCGCTGCCGCTGCTCGGCGTGATCGGCGTCCCCGGCAGCGAGCTGTTCCCGCTGATCCAGTTCCCCGACACCGCGCTGCTCGCGACCTTCGCGGCCTTCATGGCGGTCGGCGTCGCCTGGCTCGTCCTGGAGCGGTCGCGCAGGCCTCGCATGATCGCGGAGATGCAGAGCGCGATCGAGGACGTCCAGCTCCGCTTCGCGGTCGTCCGCGACCGCCCGCGGCAGCCCCGCGCCGGCTGACCCCAACTCCTCCCTCGACAGAAAAGGACTTCACCACCATGGCGACCATCGTCACTGACGCGCCCGACACCAATCCGCTGTCCGTCCTCGGAGACGCGCTGGAGGCGGCCGCCGAGTCGTTCGGCGACGCGAGCTCCAATGCGAGCGAGTCCGCGAAAGCCGCCGCCCGCAAGGTCAAGTCGGGCGTCGCCAGCGGGGCCTATCACGCGGCCTACGGCGTCTCCTTCGGCGTCGTGTTCGGCGCGGTTTTCCTGAAGGAGCTGCTGCCGGAGGACAACGTCGTGCGCCGGGGCTTCGAGGAGGGCGCGGAAGCCGCCTTCGACGCCGTGGCCGCCCGGCGGGCGCCCGCGGCCTACGCCGAGCCCGAGGAAGAGGACGAGCCCGTCGCCGAGCCGGCGCCGAAGCCGCGCGCCCGCAAGGTCGTCATCAAGAAGAAGGTCGGCGGCTGAACCGCCGCCGCTCCGCGTCCCCACGTTCTTCCAGGCAGGATCCCAGATGACCAGCCGACCGCCGAACTCTTCCGAGCGCCGCGCGCTGCCGCAGGCCCGCCCTGCCGACGCGCGGTATGAGATCGTGTTCCCGAGGCGACCGCCGGCGGCGTCGCTGATCTCGGGCGTGTTCTCGGCGCTCAAGGGCGCCTTTTCGCGCGGGGGCGAGGCGGTCGGAGACGCCTACGCCGCCGGCGCGCGGGTCGTGCTGGAGCGCAAGGAGGCGCTCGAGGATCTCAACGCCGAGCGCCGGCAGGGCGCGCGCCGGGGCGCCGCCCCCGCCGACGCGCCGCGGATCGGGAGGTAAGGCCGATGGCGCCTGTCCAGACGTCCAAGCGCCCGTCGACCCGGGCCCGCTCCACCGCCAAGGTCGCGCCCCGCGCCAGCAAGACGGCGCCCGCCGCGACCGGTCGCGCGCCGCGACCGGCGCGCGTCGCCCGCACCGTCAGGTCCGACCTCCAGATCAGCTTCCCGTCGCCGACCAGCGTGCGCTTCACGAGCCCGACGCTGTTCGCCGATCCGCGCGGCGCGATCGCGAAGAGCTTCTTCGAGCGCGCGTTCCAGGCGCCGGAGGTCTCGCAGGTCGAGATCGACGGCAGGACCCGCTCCGCCGAGATCACGCTCGATGCGCCGGTCACGCAGGGCGACGAGCGGGTCGCGCGGCTGGCCGGCCTGCTGTCGCGTCCGGCCGCGATGAATGCTCCCGAGGACGCCCTCGTCTTCCCCGAAGATTTTGCGCGCGGCTCGTCGCGATCGGTGCGCCTGCAGCGCTACGGCCGCCGGCTGTCGAGCTGGACGGTGCGCCACGCTATCGACGGCCGCATCCGCTTCTACAATCCGGCGCTGGTGCGCCGTCGCGAGCTCTGCCAGCTCGTGGAACGCGAATTCATGAACACCTTCGGCGTCGACCGCTACGCCGCCAACGAGCTGACCGGCACGGTGCTGGTCCAGTTCAATCCCAGGCAGCTCCGGCCGAGCCAGATCGTCGCCCTGCTCGACGGCGTGACCGCGACGGCCGAGGAGACCGCGCCCTCGCCGGTCGATCTCGACCTGCCGATCAACACGGTCTCCGTCGCGCTCGCCGTCGCCAGCCGCTTCTTCGTGCCGGCGCTCGCGCCGGTCAGCGCGGCGCTGTTCCTCTATTCCGTGATCCCGAGCTTCAAATCCGCCTACGACGTGCTCTTCAAGGAGAAGCGCATGGGCGTCGATGTGCTCGACGCCATCGTGGTGACGGCGTGCCTCGCCACCAACCAGGTGCTCGCCGGCACTGTGCTCGGCTTCACGCTCTCGGTCTCGCGCCGCCTCGTAGAGAAGACCGAGGACGACTCCAAGAAGATGCTGCTCAACGTCTTCGGCAAGCAGCCACGCTTCGTCTGGCTCGACGTCAACGGCTCCGAGGTCGAGACGCCGCTCGAGAAGCTGAAGGTCGGCGACGTCATCGTGGTCCATACCGGCGAGACGGTGCCGGTCGACGGCGAGGTCGTCGACGGCATGGCGATGGTCGACCAGCACACGCTCACGGGCGAGTCCGCGCCGGTCGAGAAGATCAAGGGCGACCAGGTTCTGGCCTCGACCACGCTGATCGCCGGCAAGGTCCGCGTCGCCGTGACGAGCGCAGGCGACCAGACGACGTCGGCGAAGCTCACGCAGATCCTCAACGACACGGCCGGCTACAAGCTGAAGTCGCAGTCGCGCGGCGAGGAACTCGCCGACAAGGCGGTCGTGCCGACGCTCGCGCTCGGCGCGGTGGGCTACGCCATGACCGGCGTCAACGCGGGCACGGCGGTGGTCAACTGCGACCTCGGCACCGGCATCCGCATGGCGGCGCCGATCGCGATGCTGACCTCGCTGACGCTGTCGGCGGAGCTCGGCATCCTGGTGAAGGACGGCCGCGCGCTCGAGCAACTCCGCAACGTCGACACCTTCCTGTTCGACAAGACCGGCACTCTCACCCGCGAGCGGCCGGAGGTCGGAAGGGTGCTGACCTTCGGCGGCCATGGCGAGGACCAGATCCTCGGCTGGGCGGCGGCGGCGGAGAAGCGGTTCAGCCATCCGATCGCCAAGGCCATCGTCGAGAAGGCGCGCGAGCGGAAGCTTCCGACGCCCGAGATCGACGATTCGAAATACCATGTCGGCTACGGCATCACCGTCTCGGTCGACGGCCATACGGTGCGCGTCGGCAGCGCCCGCTTCATGGAGCACGAGGGCGTCAAGCTGCCTGCGGCGCTGAAGCGCGAGGTCGAGGCGGCGCACGAGGAAGGCCATTCGCTGGTCATGGTCGGCGTCGACGGCGACCTCGGCGGCGCGATCGAGCTGCATGCCGCCGAGCGGCCGGAAGCCAAGGCGGTGATCGAGGGCCTGCGCGCCCGCGGCGCCAAGCAGCTCGTCATCATCTCGGGCGACCACGAGCAGCCGACCCGGAAGCTCGCCGAGAAGCTCGGGATGGACCGCTACTTCGCGGAGGTGCTGCCTCAGGACAAGGCGGCCTATGTCGAGCTGCTGCAGAAGGAGGGCCGCACGGTCTGCTTCATCGGCGACGGCGTGAACGACTCGATCGCGCTGAAAACCGCCAACGTGTCGATCTCGCTGCGCGGCGCCTCGTCGATCGCGACCGACACCGCGCAGGTCGTCCTGATGGAGGACAACCTCACCAAGCTGCTGCAGCTGAGGGACGTCTCGACCGACCTCCACCGCAACATCAACCGCAGCTGGGGCGTGATCCTGATCCCGAACATCATCTGCATCGCCGGCGCGCTGTTCGGCGGCTTCGGCGTGATGCACTCGATGATCTTCAACCAGATCGGCGGCCTGCTCGCCGTCGGCAACGGCCTCACGCCGCTCCGCAAGGCGAACGCGGTCCGGCTGGAGAAGGAGCGGCAGGCGACCCGCCTGCTGGCCGCGCCGCCCGCCGGGTAGCGGGCGCGGAAGACGAGGCCCGCGCACCAGCCTCCGCCGCTCTTCATTCTAGGACGACCGTCACCCCCGGGCTTGACCCGGGGGTCGATCGGGCGCGGACGCGCCAGCGAAGTCGGATATTTCCGACTTCGCCACTTTGGCAAGGAACTCGGAAACATCCGAGTTCCTGACGATGGATGCCCGGGTCAAGCCCGGGCATGTCTAGGTGTTTCGGCCTGATCGGCGGTCGCAGGAAGGCGCGACCGCGCCGCTCACTCAGCCGGCTTGGCGGTCTTGCGCGTGGTCTTCTTCGGAGCGGCCTCGGCCGCCTCCTCGACGACGTCGATCCTGGACTTGCGGGCCTCGACGGCGGTGAAGGCGGCCTCGGCGCCGTCCTCGAAGCCACGGCGCACGGCGTTGCCGGTCGGCAGCAGCTCCTTCAGGAATACGGCGGAGAAGACGAGCCCGTAGGAGACGCCATAGGCGCCCTTGTAGACGCCTGCGCCCATGACTTCGCCGGTCCTGCCGGCGGCGGACTTGACGGAGGCGCCGGCGCTCGCGCTGGCGGTCCCGATGTAGTCGATGGCGTTCTCCATCGCCTCGGCGAGGTCTTCCATGGCCGTGCGCTCGGCAGCGGCGGCTTCGATCGCGCTCATGATCTCATCTCCTGTTAGAGCGTCGGGGATTCGGCCGGCGGCGGACCGCTGGCCGCGTTCGGTTTTCAGCGGGCGCGCTCGGCGACGGGCGCGGTCGCGAACTGCAGCGTCTCCACCGCGCCCTGGACGCCGGCCATCATGCGCGGCCTGCGGATGCGCTCGGTCAGCAGCCAGACCACGCCGACCAGCATGTAGGCGAAGAACACGCCGGCCAGCACAGTGTTTGGCCAGTCGATCGGCGGGAACAGCGTGCTTCCCGGCAGGCCGAATGTCCCGAGCAGCGGCAGCGCCATGAAGGCGAGGCCGCCGGCGGAACAGGCGACCGCGCGGGCGGTGAGCTGGCCGATCGAGCGCAGATACATCGGCGCGGCGATGGTGATCAGCACGTAGACGGTGATGAAGCCGAAGCTGCAGAGCGTGCCGAAATGGCCCTGCGCGTCGAAGGCGCTGACGCCGGCGAGCGCGCAGGCGCTCGGCGCGGCGAAGGTGATGAGCGCTGCGATCGCGACCGCCACATGCGGGGTGCGGTTGGTCTCGTGCGCCTCGCCGAGCGCCTCGAAGAACAGGCCGTGATGGGCCATCGAGAACAGGATGCGGGCGGTCGAGTTGATGGCCGCCAGCGTGCAGGCGAAGAAGCTCAGGAACACGCCGATCGTGATCACCGTCCCGAGCGGACCGACGCCGAACTTCGCCGACAGATGGTCGAGCGGCGCCTCGGCGTTGGCGAGCGAGATCGGCGAGCCCTCGAAGCCCATGGTCACGACATAGGCCATGAAGATGAAGACGATCCCGGAAAACACCACGGAATGGGTGACCGAGCGGGGGATCGACTTCAGCGGGTCCTTGGCTTCGGCGCCGAGCGAGGTGGAGCTCTCAAAGCCCGAGAAGCCGAACACGACCAGCACCACACCGACCAGCACGCCGCTCGCGGTCGCGCCTTCGAGCTTGAACTGGGCGGCGTCGACCGAAAATCCGTGGGCGTTCCAGATGATCAGCCCGAGCGCGATGATCGAGACCAGCGAAACGCCTTCGAAGACGAGCATGGTCTTGGCGGAGAGCTGGACGTTGCGCATCGCGACCCAGCAGGCGATCCCGGCGCCGATCGCGAACCAGGCGATGACCGGAAGCTGCAGGCCGGTGGCCTGGCCCAGCAGCACGTTGCCGACGATCGCGAGGCCGCACAGCGTCGACATGCCGGTGAGGGTGTAGGCGAAGACCATCGCCCAGCCTCCGAGGACGCCGGTCGTCGGGCCGAGGCCGCGGACGATGTAGCTGTAGAGCGAGCCCGGTGAGGCCGAGCGGGTCGCGAACTGGTTGACGTTGAAGCTGACCAGCACGAGCCCGAGCATGCCGAGCAGGAAGCTCAGCCAGGTGCCGTTGCCCGCGGACGCGAAGATCAGCCCGATGATCGCGGCCGGAACCGTGGACGGCGCGATGACCGACACCGACTGCGCCAGCACCTCCGGATAGGACAGGCACGATCGACGCAGCCCGCCGGCCTTCGCCTCGACGTCGGAGGCGATGGGGTCGACGAGATCGATGGCGACTGGCTGCGTTTGCATTTTTCGGCTCACCTCAATTTCAGCGTTCGGCAGGGCAGGCGTTCGGTAGGCTCCGTCTGGCGTCGTCGCGGAACGCCGGGCGCACGTCTGCGATCGCTCATCGAGCGTCGGGACGGACGACCGCCGGAATTGCGACCCGCTTCGGCAGGAATGACTGGAGGCCCGGCGCGCAGCCGGGGATCACGTCGAGGAGGATGTCATCGACGTGTCATATGATGCATTGCGGCGGATTTTTTTGCAATGCCATGCGAGCACAAAAATTCTCGTAAGTAATTGGAATATAAATGAAATACCTATTGCCTACTAGATTTAGGGTGTTTCTCCGAAAACCCCTTTGTTCGCATGGGCGAAGACGCCTCGTCGCACCCGCGTGACCACGATCCTCGTTGACATCACGCTCGAGTTATTAATACATAAAAACCATAGAATGACTAATTTATGTCGACGGCGCGTCCGTCGGCGAGGCGGGGGCGATGCGTGTTTCGTGGCTCAATCTGGCGGCGGTGGCCGCGATCGGCGTCGCCGGCGCCCTGCTCTTCGTTCGCAACAGCGAGGGCTACGCGGCCCATCATCTGGCGAACGTCTCCTACGATCCGACGCGCGAGCTCTATCAGCGCCTGAACCCGATCTTCGTCGCCGCCTATGAGAAGCGGACCGGCTCGACGCTCGCGGTCAGCCAGAGCCACGCGGGCTCGTCCTACCAGGCGCGGCGGGTCATCTCGGGCGAGGAGAAGGCCGACGTCGTGACGCTCGGCCTGCCGTCCGACGTCGAGGCGCTGCACAACAAGGGGCTCATCCCGGACGGCTGGGCCGAGCGGCTGCCGAACCTCTCGCGCCCTTACGCCTCGACCATCGTCTTCGTCGTCCGGCGCGGCAATCCGCGCGCGATCCGGGACTGGCCGGACCTCGTGAAGGACGACGTCCAGATCATCGTCCCGGACCCGAAGACCTCGGGCAACGGCAAGCTCGCGGCGCTCGCCGCCTGGGGCGCGATCGTCACGCGCGGCGGCGACGAGCGGCAGGCGCGCGACTACCTCAAGGCGTTCTACGCCCGCACGCCGTTCCTCGATCCCGCCGCCCGCTCCACGGGCGTCGCCTTCGCCGTCGAGAAGAAGGGCGACGTCCACGTCGCCTGGGAGAACGAGGCGCTGCGCGAGGCGAAGGCGTCCAAGGGCGAGCTCCAGATCGTCTATCCGCCGGTCAGCATTCTTGGCGAGCCGACGGTCGCATGGGTGGACGCAAACGTCGCCAAGCGCGGCGGCGAGTCGGTCGCCAAGGCCTATCTCGAATTCCTGTTCACGCCGGAGGCGCAGGAGATCATCGCCCAGGAGGGCTACCGGCCGATCGACCAGAAGGCGCTGGAGCGGCATGCGGATCGCCTGCCGCCGATCAAGCTCTTTCCCGTCACGGCGATCGCCGCGAGCTGGTCCGACGCGCAGCGTCGCTTCTTCGCCGACAACGGGATCATCGACGCCGTCTACGCGCCGAAACCGCGCGTCGACTGAGCCCCTCCCCGCCGAACAGAACTTTTCCCTTCAGGCCGTCAGCGCCCAGGAGACGACACATGGCGGACGCCGCCGCATCGAGCGCCCCCTCGCAAACCGCGAAGATCCTGAGCGCCGCCACGCTGAACACGTTCCGCAAGGACCTGTTCGCCGGACTGACCGTGGCGGCGATCTCATTGCCGCAAAGCATGGCCTACGCCCTGATCGCGGGCGTCGACGTCCGCTTCGGCATCTACACCGCGATCGTGTTCACGGCGGTCGCCGCCGTCTTCGGTTCGTCCCGTCATCTCGTGAACGGGCCGACCGGCGCGGTCTCGCTCGTCGTGTTCAGCGCGCTCGCGATCTTCGAGCCGGAGGCCAAGCTCGACAGCTACGAGGCGATGTTCCTGCTCGCGATCATGATCGGCGCGATCCAGATCACGATCGCGGTCACGAAGCTCGGCGACATCACCCGCTACATCTCGGAGTCGGTCGTCACGGGCTTCATCGTCGGAGCCGCGAGCCTCACCATCATCGGCCAGGTCGCCAACGCGCTCGGCGTGAAGGCGCAGGGCACCGGCCACGACCACGTCCTCGCGCGCCTCTACCTCACCCTCGTGCAGGACGCGCCGGTCAACTGGAAGGCGGTCACGATCAGCGTCGGCTCGATCGCGCTCGCGATCGGCGCGCGCCGGCTGGTGAAGCGGTTCTCGCTGCCGCAGCTCGACATGCTGGTCGTGCTGGTCCTCGTCTCGCTCGGCGCCTGGCTCGCCGGCTGGTCGGTCGCCGCGCAAGGCGCCAAGACCGCGGTGTCGCTGATCGAGGCGGTCCCGGGCGCGCTGCCCAAGCCGCATATCCCCGAGATCAAGGGCGAGTGGCTGCTCGACCTCGGCGCGAGCTCGGCGGCGATCGCGATCCTCGGCCTGCTCGAGGCGCTCGCCATCGCCAAGGCGATCGCCCACAAGTCCGGCCAGCAGCTCGACTACAATCGCCAGTGCCTCGCCGAGGGGATCGGCAATCTCGTCGGCGGCTTCTTCCGCTGCATGCCGGGCGCCGGCTCGCTGTCGCGCACCGCGATCAACTATCAGGCCGGCGCGGTGACGCGCTTTTCTGGCGTCTACACGGCGATCGCGGTGGCCGCCACCGTGCTCGTCTTCGCGCCGCTCACCGCCTTCATCCCGAAGGCCGCGCTCGCCGGCCTGCTGATGGTCGCCGCCGCGCGGCTGATCGACGTCGAGCGGCTGACCTACATCCTCAAGGGCTCGCGCTACGACGCGGCGCTCGCGATCGCCACCGCCTTCGCGGCGGTCGCGGTCAACATCGAGTTCGCGATCCTGATCGGCTCGGCGATCTCCTTCGCCTGGTATGTCGGCAAGGCCTCCAAGCTCCAGGCGGTCGAGCTCGTCGTCACGCCCGAGCGGGTCGTGCGGGCGCGCGTGCCGGCCGACCCGCCCGGACAGGGCGTCCTCATCTACGACTTCGAGGGCGAGCTGTTCTTCGGCGCCGCCGGCGCGTTCGAGGCCTACCTGAAAGAGGCCGCGCGCGCAGCGAAGGACCAGGACATCCGCTATCTCGTGCTGCGCCTCAAGCGGGTGCGGAACCCGGACGTCGTCGCGCTCGAGGTGCTCGACCATTTCCTCCGCCAGGCGCGCGAGAGCGGCCTCGTCGTCCTGCTGGCTGGCGTGCGGCCGGATCTGCTGGCGGCGCTGACGCGGATCGGCGTCACGGACCAGCACGATCCGGACCTCGTCTTCACGGAAGAGGAGGAGGATTTCTCCGCGACCCTGAGGGCCATCCGCCGCGCCTATGCGCTCGCCGCGATCGAGCGCCAGCGCCTGCAGCCGCAGACCGAGACGGCGGACGCCGCGGCCGGCGATCCGCCGCTGAAGTACTATCTGGTCTAGCCCCGCTCACGCCTGAAGGCGCGTCGAGAACGCCTGAGGCCGCGCCGGCCGCGCGCCGCGCCGGCTCTTGCGACGGTGGCGGCGGTCTGCCATGCTTAACCAAATGGTTAAACATTCGGACGAGCAGCTGGACGATGTCTTTCGCGCCCTGGGAGACCCGACCCGCAGGGCCATGGTCCAGCGCCTCTCCGCGGGTCGCCTCAGCGTCACGGAACTGGCGCGTCCCTTCACGATGTCGCTCCCGGCGGCCTCGAAGCACGTGAAGGTTCTGGAGGAAGCCGGGCTGGTCCGCAGGACGATCGAAGGACGCGTGCATCATTGCCAGCTCGATCCCCGCCCGCTCGGGCGGGCCATGTCGTGGCTCGGCGAGTACACGACCTTCTGGAACGAGCGGCTCTCGGCCTTGGAAGCCGTTCTCAGCGAGCAAGAGCATGATCGAGACTGAACCCGAACTCGTGCTGGTCCGCGTCTTTCGCGCCTCGGCGGAGGCGCTCTACCGCGCCTGGACGGATCCCGCCGTTCTCCAGCGCTGGCTCGCGCCGGGCCCCTGCCTGGTCGAGCACGCGCAGACCGACCTGCGGGTCGGCGGCCTGTTCGAGCTGCGCACGCTCGGGCCGGACGGCGAGCGCCACCGGATCAGCGGACGATACCAGACGCTGGAGCCGGCGCGCCGCATCGTGAAGAGCTGGGTCTACGAGGGGCCGCTCGATCTGATGCGCGGCGTGGAGACGCTGCTCCGGATCGATATCAGTCCGCTCGAAGGCGGCTCGACCGAATTGCGGCTGACGCACGGCCGCATCGCCCGCTCCGACGTGCGGGCGGCCTACCAGGAGGACTGGCCCAGCTGTTTCGACAAGCTCGCGCAGGTCCTTCACTGAACCATAACAAAATCGGGGAACGCCCATGTCGAACGTCCGATCGCGCGCGCCGTCATGGCGCGGCGTCATAAAGCTCTGGTTTCTGATCGACGTCATCGTCGCGCTCGCGCCGCCCCTCTACTGGAGAATGGACTCCGACATGACGTCGGTCGCGGGCGTCCCGGCGGCCCTGTTCTACTTCCTTGCGGTCAACGTCTTCATCACCGCCAGCCTCGTCGCAGCCTACCTGCTCGAGTCCGCAGATGAGGAGAGGGAGAAGTGATCGTCACCTTCGGACTGCTCGCCCTGTTCTTCGCGTTCGTGGTCTGGACCCTTCACCGCAACCGCACGGTCGATCAATCCTTCACCGACTACGCCGTCGGCGGCCGCTCGTTCGGCGCGCGCTACCAGGCGATGTCGTTCCTCAACACCTGGTACCCGGGCTCGATGTTCACGGCGTTCGGCGCGCTCTCCGTGACCGCCGGGGTCATGTCCTTCTATGTCCTTTCCTATTCGCTGCTGACCGTCGTGCTGCTGTTCGTGCTGGCGCGCCCGGTCTGGATCTGGGGCAAGACCTACGACCTGAGGACGCAGGGCGACCTGTTCGCCCTGCGCTACGGCTCGCGGCACATCCGGACCATCGCGGCGGTCATCGGCATCGTCTCGGGCCTGCCATGGCTCGTGCTCGGCATGCAGGCTCTCGGCAACCTGTTTCAGGCGATGTCGCTCGGCGCCCTCTCCTTCTCGACCTCGGTGCTGGTCGGCGTGATCGTCATCGCGGTGCGGCAGATCTGGACCGTGCGCATGGGCATGCGCGGCGTCGTGATCTCGGACTACGTGCAGGGCATCGTGGCCTATGTCTTCGGCGGCATGATGCTCGTCGGCCTGATCGTCTGGCTGGCGCAGGTCCGTGGCGCGACGCTCTGGACGATCGATCCGAAGCTCTACGCGATCCCGGGCCTGGGCTCGAAGGAAGGGCCGCTCTACCTGTTCGCGCTGATGTTCACCGGCGCGCTCGGCGGCTGGTGCTGGCCTTACATCTTCGTCCGCCTGTTCACCGCGGACGGCGTGCGGAGCCTGAAGAAATCCGCGGCGCTCGCGGTGCCCCTGACCTTGTTCTTCGGCGTCGCCCTGCTGATCTTCGGCATGCTGGCCTCGACGACCCCCGAGGCCGTCGCGAAGCCTGACGACGTCTGGTTCATCATCTCGCAGCAGGCGGGCGGCGTCGTGCTCCTCGGCCTCGCCGGGGTGGTGCTGCTCGCCGCCTCGATGGGGCACACGGACGGCAACATCCAGGCGTATGGCGCCCAGCTCGCCAACGACCTCGTCGGCAATTACGTCGAACTTGACCAGAAGCAGATGATCGTCATCGCCAAGGTCGGGATGCTGCTGCTGACCCTGCTCGCCTCGTGGCTCGCGACGCTCACCCTTCCCGCGCTGTTCTCGCTCGCGGTGCTCGCCTATCAGGGCATCATCCAGCTGGCGATCCCGCAGTTCCTCGGCATCTTCTGGAAAAAGGGCAACCGGGAAGGCGCCATCGCGGGCATGGTCCTGGGCTTCGTCACGGCGGTCGGCCTCGAGCTCGCCTATGGCGGCCAGCTGCCGTTCGGCTACGGCCTGACCTCGGGGTGCTTCGGGCTCGCGGCGAACCTCGCCGTCTATGTCGCGCTCGCCTATCTGCTGCCGCGCTCGGAGGAGGAGAGCCGGCGCATCGACGAGCTCTTCTCCGCCGTCCGCCGCCCGAGGCCCGCCCGTGCGGACCTCACCGCGGCCCCGCAGGACCAGCCTGTCTGAAAAGGCCGAAGCGCCGCGTCCGATGACGCGTCGCTTCCCCGGCTTTCGGAAGGCGCGCCGTCACCGCGCGCCGATCTCCGCGCGGCTCTCCCTTTGGCCGCGGACGTGCCTGATCGTCAGCCAGATCGCCGACACGAAGAAATAGAACGCGCCGAAAGCGGCATAGGGCGCGATGTCGGCGACGCCGGGAATCGCGGCGTCGGCCGCCCGTTTGATGAAGAACGCGCCGGCGAGCGCGGACTGGGCGCCGCTCAGGACCATCGCCCATTGCGCGCCCACGCCCCAGCGCCGCAGGCCGGTCGCAAGCTGGAGCAGCCCCGAGAAGATCGCCCAGACGCCATAAACGCCGAGAACCGCGTGCGGCCCTCGATCGAGCGCGGCGACCACCGCGAGCGTCGTCACCAGACTGACGACGGCGTTGAACGCCTGGCTCGGATTGGCCGCGAGCCCGCCGCTCTTGCGCGCGTCGATGACGTTGGCGATCGCGTCCCAGAGCGGATAGGCGACGAGAAGCGCCGCGGCGAGCGGCGGCATGTGCCGCCCGACGGCGAGCGCCGCGACGACCCAGGCGATCGAGACGCCGGCCCGCAGAAACGAATACCGCCTCAGCCAGAGCGCCGCGGCGGCGGGATCGGGATGGCGGGTCGCTTGGTAGGTCATCGATGGCTCCTGTCCTTGTTCAGGCCGCAAGCGGACGATAGGGATCGCGCGCAAACGCGAGCGTGCGGCGCGTCCTCTCATCCGGTGCAATGCAAGTGTGTTGTCCGGCAGCGGGTTGGCCGCCGCCTCCGGTGAATGGGGTACGATCTCGGGAGCGCTCCGGCCATGACGGAAACGCTGGAAAACTTGACCATTCGTCCGGAAGAGGCCGCGGCGGCCGCAAGTCAGAACGACCTGCTGTCCAGCGTGCTGTCGCAGATCCGGCTGACCGGCGACCACGTCTTCGCCCAGGGTCTCGCGCGCGGCGAGCGCGTTCCGGTGGACGCCGGCGGCGCGCAGGTGGTGGTCGCGACCAGAGGGCGGCTGACGCTCGGGAGCCGCGACCTGCCCCCGCTCACGCTTGAGACCGGCGACCTCGCGCTGCTGACCCACGCGCCGGACGAAGCGCTGACGGCGGCCGACGGCCCGGCGGAGATCGTGGTCTGCCGCTTCCGCTTCGATCCGGACAGCCTGCGGGGCATGGTCTTCGCGCTGCCCGACTGCATCCATCTCAGCCACGCCGAGGCGGCCGACTGGATCGACGGCATCGTGCATTTCATGATGATCGAGGCGGACGACGTGCAGCCGGGATCAGGCCTGATGATCTCGCGGCTGATCGACCTCGTCGTGATCCGCGTGCTGCGGACCTGGGTGCAGCTCGGCCGGGCGTCGGGGTGGCTCGGCGGCCTCTCGGACGCGCGCATCGCACGGTGCCTGAAGATGGTCCACGCCGAACCCATGCGGCGCTGGAGCGTCGCGACGCTCGCGGAGGCGGCCGGCATGTCGCGGTCCAACTTCTGCGACCGCTTCGCGGCGCTCGTCGGCCGCTCGCCGCTGCGCTACCAGAACGAATGGCGCCTCGGCCTCGCCCGGCGCATGCTGGCCGAGCCCGACGCGCGGGCCGGAGAGGTCGGCCTGCGCATCGGTTACGCGTCCGAGGCAGCCTTCAGCCGCGCCTACAAGGACCTTTTCGGCCATTCGCCTCGGGACGCGCGGAAGTCGGGCGGGGCGGCGTGAGGCGGCGTCAGGAAAAGGCGCGGGAAACGGCCGGCGCGCTGCTGGGACAGCTCGAACGCAAGCCCTGATCGGGGATCCACCGCCCGTCTCGCGCGGAGGCCGGAAGACCTGCGCCCGGCCCGGCCCGAGCGGCCGAACCGAACCTCGTCCCTACGGGCGATCGGCGGGGCGCCGGTCCGCATGGCTCGTCGCGACGCGGGTCGGAAACAGTTCGGCGGCGCAGATGTTGGGGGCGGCGAAGGACGTCGCGTCGGCGACCTGCAGCTGGCCTTCGGAACGGTCGCCGATCGGGTCGAACAGCAGCGTCCCGTCGACCGTCGCCCGGAAGATCGTGTCGGACGGAAAATGCATGTAGGGCCCGTCCGCGACGGCGCGCGCGAAGGTTCCCGAGCTCTCCGGATAGCCATAGGCCGCCATCAGGTCCTCGGTGCGGTAGACGCCGTGCTCGAGGGTCATCGCGAGGTAGCGGTTGCGCTGCCGCGAGGGGCCCATGGAGCTCAGATATCTCAATTCGGACGGGGCCCGCAGTGTGACGTCCGCGGCGCGCTTTCCGGCGTAGCGGGCGATCACGGACCGCTGCTCGGGAAGATCGGCGCCCCGAAGCTCGACGCCGCGGCCGCCCGACACGCTGAGGCCGCCCGGCGCGTCGGTCAGAACCACGAAGCCCGGGCTCCAGACGGAGACGAGCCCCGGCGCGCTGGTGTAGGTCGTCGCCGCGCCCGACCGGTCCAACGCGCCGACGGCGTAGACGCCCTCGCTCAAAGCGAGCGCGTTGACGAGCTGGTCCGGACCTGTGTTGCCCGCCGCGACGAAGACCGGGACGCCGGCCCGCTTCAGGCGCGCCAGCTGGCGATCGATCTCGGCGTAGGGGCTGCGCGGGTCGCCGCCGTCCGTCAACGCGAGAAACAGCTCCCTGCGGCGCACGAAAACGCCGGCCTGGTCGAACGGCCGGGAGACCGGCAGACGCGCGTTCACCTGCTGCAGGTCGACCGGCAGCACGATCGAGGAGACGACCGCCGCGGGTTTCGGGATGCGCCCGGTCTCGATGTCGCGCGCAAGGCGCCCGAAGTCGCCGGCGAGGCTGCGCGCGTTGAAGATCGGGTCGGTCTGGTAGGCGATCACGCCGGGATGCGCGGCGTCGGCGATCGCCGCCACGACGTCGCCATGCAGCAGCGAGCGTCCGCCCTCGCGCGGCTCCTGGGACGCGTCGTCGATGTTGGCCGGCCGGAACAGCGCGAAAGTGTCGAGGACGACGAAGGGCGCCGCCGAGGCGCAGGCCGCTCTGGCCGCTCGTTCCGCGTCCGGGCTGGAGAAGCGGCTCGCGCCGAGGGTTCCAGGTTCGCGCGCCTGGGTGACGAGGAAGCCGCCGAGCGCCGCCAATCCGCATCCCGCCGCAACCGACAGGCCAAGAACAGCACGCCGTGACGCCAGATTCATCCCGCCTCTCCGTCAAACGAGGAGATTAGGGCGATCCTGCGCGACGTCACATTCTTATGCAATACTCAAATAACGAAATAATAAGCGCCATGAGCGCTCCATTCCTGATAAGTCTCTCAGATTTTCTGGCTGATCGCCAAGCGCTGTTACTGCGAGACCTGATGAATGACTGCGAGGCGCACGAGGTCCTGAAGGCTGCCCGCGTTGAGCTTGTCCTTCAGGTTGGAGCAGGTGTTCGCGACCGTCTTGTAGCTGACCCCCAGGGAGTCGGCGATCTGGGTGTAGGATCGGCCCTCGCCGAGCAGCGACAGGGTCTGCAGCTCGCGGGACGTCAGGTCGGTCTTTTCGGCGCGCCCTCTCGAGGCGAGGAGCGCCACCTGCACGGCCATGTCATGGGCGATGTAGGGCTGGTTGCGCCTCACCTTCTCGACCACCTCGAGCAGGACCTTCGGGCCCGAATCCTTGGCGAGGAAGCCTGTCGCGCCGGCCTTCAGCGCGCGCCGGGCGATCACCGGGTCGCTGTGCATCGAGAAGACGAGGATCGGCGTGCGCTCGTCGTTGAGGCGCAGCCTGCGGATCAGCGACAGCCCGGCGAGGCCCGAGCCGCGGATCGCGAGATCGACGATGACGAGGCTCGGCTTCGCGCGGCGATAGAGCCGGAAGCCTTCGAGCGGCGCGGCCGCCTCCAGAACCTCGTCGAAGCCGGCGTCGAGCAGCACGCGGCGGCAGCCTTCGAGCACGATGGGGTGGTCGTCGATCACGAGCGCGGTGGCCATGGCGATCCTCAGGCGCTGTGCGGCTCCAGCCGCTTGTTCCGGGCGTGGGACAGCGGTACGACGACGTCGAGCGCGGCCCCGGCGGGCACGTTGTGGAGATGGAAGCTGCCGCCGAGCGCGCGCAGCCGCTCGCCGAGGCCGATCAGGCCGAAGCCCGCGGGCGCGGGCTCCGTCACGCCGCCGCCGTCGTCGAGGATGCGGACCAGCACGGCGCCGGCTCCGCGCTCGTCGCGCCCCGGCTCGACCGTGACGGCGATGCGCGCGCAGGCGGCGTGGCGGATGGCGTTGGTCACGCCCTCCTGCACGGCGCGATAGACGGTGAGGTCGACCGCCTCGCCATAGCCGTCTGCAAGGTCCCTGACCACGAGCTCGATGCGGCGTTCGGGGTGGTGCCGCTTGAAGTCGGCGATCAGGCCGGCCAGCACCTCCGCGAGCGGGGCGGCGCCGAGCGCCATCGGCCTCAGCCGCCCAAGCAGGCGGCGGTTCATGCCGGACAAGCGCTCGGCGAGATCCGTCATCGCGTCGAGCCGTTCGACGGCCGCGGGGCTCGCCGCGGTCGCGCCGGAGAGCAGTTCGCGTTCGAGCGAGGCGAGGTTCGAGCGCAGGCCGAACAGGCACGGCCCGAGCTCGTCATGCAGCTCCTTGGCGATCTGCCGCCGCTCGTCGTCCTGGATCGTCACCATGCGCCACGACATGCGCCCGTTGGTGGCGCGCTCGGCGGCGAGCGTCTGGCCGAGCGCATTGAAGCGCTCGACGATCGAGGCGAGCTCACGGCTGCGCGGGGTCTCGAGCCGCCGGTCGAGGCGGCCGACGCGGAGGTCGGTCATGCCGTCAGCGAGCTTGGCGAGCGGCGAGAGCACCCGGCCGAGCAGAACCGCGAAGACCGCGAGCGCGAGCCCGTTCAGCACGACGAAGAGCACCGCGAGCGAGAAGATGTCCTCCCAGACCTCCGCGATCTCGTCGCCGGCGTCGCCATAGACGACGACCGAACCCGCCGCCTCGCCGCGGATGAAGACCGGGATCGAGATCGCGGACGGGGCCGGCTCGATCAGGGATGCGAACCAGCGCGGCGCCTTGTCCGAGGCGCGCTCCTTGCGCGACGCGTCGGCGTCGCGCGAGGCGATCGCGACCCCGTAGGCGTCCTTCACCACGATGCGCGCATGACGGACCGGCGGCAGGGCGCTCTGGACGTCGCCGATCGTCCGCAGCCGTCCCATGTCGCGCTCAAGGCGGGTGACGGTCTCCCGCACCAGCCGGCTCGCGGTGTCTAGAGAGGAATCGATCTCGACGCGCGTCGCCTCGCGCGCGTTGATCAGGGTGACGGCCGCGGCCGCGGCGGCGCAGGCGAGATTGACCATAGCGAGCAGCAGCAGGATCCGCAGCCTGAGCGACGCGCGCCCGGCGACGGCGGTCCTGGCGAGGGCGCGCTCGAACGGATGTCGCAGCCCTGGCGCGGCCATGGCGGTCACGGCTCCCCGGACCCGGAGGCCGGCAGCGGCTTCCCGCGCAGCGCGTCGAGCGCGGCGGCGCGCGTCTCCGCCGCCGCCCGGGCGTTGACGTAGTGCTGGCAGGTCTCGCCGAAGCCGGCGCGCTCGCCGATCTGGCCGATCGACACCAGCCCTTCGATCACCTGCCGCGCGCTCTCCTGGACGCCGCGCTCGGCGAGCATGCCCTGCACCTGGACGGCGCGGTTGGCGATCATGCGCGGCCCTTCGGAGAAGCGCAGGTCCGCCTCCTGCAGCAGCGCGCGCATCGAGGCCACGGCAGGATCGTTCGGCGCAAGGTCCCGACTTGCCTCCCTGCTGGCGAGCCAGACGGCCGGCGACGCCGTGTCCTTGACGTCGAGCCAGCTTCGTCCGCGCGCGGTGAAGACCTCGGCGCCGGCCGGCGCGGAGGCTGCGGGCTTGCTCTCCGGCGCCGGCGCGTCGCAGCCGGCGAGCGCAGGCGCCAGACAAACGGCCAAGATGAGCGGCTTTTTAATAAGCGAATATTGAAATGCCGCGCCAAAACGACTGCGACTTGCGACTTTGTATTGATCTCCTCGCTTCATTCCGGATCCATGACCTTTTTCACCCCCTGCAGCACGCCGGCGATCGAGACAGGCCGGGCCTATCGCCAACAGCCCGTAGGCTTATGTGATTGTTATATTTTTCTTAGGCCGGCCGCCGCCGTCAATCTACTTCCGCTGGCCGGCAGAGGCCATGCCAAAAGTTCCCGGCCGTTTTTTCCACTTTGGATCGAGACAGCATACGGCCGATCGCAGACAGTCAAACCACTGCGAAACGCAATAAGCCCGCACGGCGAAAAGAAAAACCACGCGACCTGACCGCTCCGGGATCGCGCGTCGCAGAGCGCCTTGACGTCCGTCGCCCGACGGACCGGCGCCGCAGAAGACTGGGAAACGCAAGGGGTTTCAGATGAAAAAGCTTCGAACGTCCGTCTCGGCGTTCACGCTGACGGCCGCTGCGGCGATCGGCGTGACGGGAGCGGCTCTGCCCGCATTCGCGAACGACAAGCTTCAGGAGCTGTCGCAGAGCGAAGAAAACTGGCCGATGACGGGCAAGACCTACAAGGCCCAGAACTACTCCAAGGCGACGGAGATCAACGCGGAGAACGTGAAAGGGCTGAAGCCGGCCTGGGCGTTCTCGACCGGCGTCCTGCACGGCCACGAGGGCACGCCGCTCGTGATCGGCGACCGCATGTTCGTCCACGGCTCGTTCCCGAACCCGACCTTCGCGCTCGACCTCAACGAGCCCGGCAAGATCCTCTGGCAGCACAAGCCGAAGCAGAGCCCGACCGCCCGCGCGGTCGCGTGCTGCGACGTCGTCAACCGCGGCCTCGCCTACTGGCCCGGCGACGGCAAGACGCCGTCCCTGATCCTGAAGACCCAGCTCGACGGCCACATCGTCGCGCTGAACGCCGACACCGGCGCGGAATTCTGGAAGATGGAGAACTCCGACATCAAGGTCGGGTCCACCCTCACCATCGCGCCTTACGTGATCAAGGACACGGTGCTGGTCGGCTCGTCCGGCGCGGAGCTCGGCGTGCGCGGCTACGTCACCGCCTACGACGTCAAGACGGGCGCCCAGAAGTGGCGCGCCTACGCCACGGGTCCGGACGAGGACATCAAGCTCGCCAAGGACTTCAACATGGCGAACCCGCACTACGGCCAGAAGGGCCTCGGCACCAACAAGACCTGGGAGGGCGACGCCTGGAAGATCGGCGGCGGCACCAACTGGGGCTGGTACGCCTACGATCCGGGCACGAACCTGTTCTACTACGGCTCGGGCAACCCGGCGCCGTGGAACGAGACCATGCGTCCGGGCGACAACAAGTGGACGATGACCATCTGGGGTCGCGACATCGACACCGGCGAGGCCAAGTTCGGCTACCAGAAGACGCCGCATGACGAGTGGGACTACGCCGGTGTCAACGTCATGATGCTCTCGGAGCAGAAGGACAAGACCGGCAAGGAGCGCAAGCTCCTGACCCATCCGGACCGCAACGGCATCGTCTACACGCTCGACCGGACCGACGGCACGCTGGTCTCGGCCGACAAGCTGGACGACACCGTCAACTGGGTGAAGCAGGTCGATCTCAAGACCGGCGTGCCGATCCGCGATCCCGAGTTCGCGACCCGCATGGACCACAAGGCGACGGAAATCTGCCCGTCGGCCATGGGCTACCACAACCAGGGCCACGACTCGTACGACCCGGAGAAGCAGCGCTTCTACATGGGCATCAACCACATCTGCATGGACTGGGAGCCCTTCATGCTCCCGTACCGCGCCGGTCAGTTCTTCGTCGGCGCGACCCTGTGGATGTATCCCGGCCCGAAGGGCGATCGCCAGAACTACGAAGGCCTCGGCCAGATCAAGTCGTATGACGCGATCAACAACAAGTACGACTGGGAGAAGATGGAGCGGTTCTCGGTGTGGGGCGGCACGCTCGCCACGGCCGGAAACCTGGTGTTCTACGGAACGCTCGACGGCTTCATCAAGGCCCGCGACACCCGCACCGGCGACCTGCTGTGGAAGTACCGCCTGCCGTCCGGCGTGATCGGTCATCCGATGACCTACACCCACAAGGGCACGCAGTACGTCGCGATCTACTACGGCGTGGGCGGCTGGCCGGGCGTCGGCCTGGTGTTCGACCTGAACGACCCGACGGCCGGTCTCGGCGCGGTCGGCGCGTTCAAGAACCTCGCCAACTACACCCAGATGGGCGGCGGCGTGCAGGTGTTCTCCCTCAACGGCAAGAACCCCTACGACGACGTCAATGTCGGCGAGTGGACCGGCAAGCAGGGCGGCTGACGCCCTGACCGCCTGATCCCAGCCAATGGCTCCCGCCGGACCGGCTCCGGCCGGCGGGAGCGCCTTCCGAAAACGCGTCGGGTTCGAGCCAGAACCGATCGCCCGCCGGCCGACAAGCGCCGGACGAGAAGCGGTCGCGGCTCACAGGGAGAAGCCCAATGACCATCAATTCGAAGACGCGCGCCGCGCTGCTTGGAGCCGCCGCCATGGCCGCTTCGTTCGCAGCTGCGGGCGACGCCGCGGCGGCCGACAAGCTCCGCATCTGCGCCTCCAAGATCGAGGCGCCCTATTCAACCGCCAAGGGCGACGGGCTCGAGAACAGGATCGCCGAGATCGTCGCGAAGGCGGCCGGCCGCGAGGCCGAGTTCGTCTGGTTCGACCGCGCCGCGATCTATCTCGTGCGCGACGGGCTCGACAAGGATCTGTGCGACGTCGTGTTCGGCGTCGACGCCGGCGACGAGCGCGTGCTCGCCACGAAACCGTATTTCCGCACCGGCTACGTCTACGTGACGAAGCAGGACGGCCCGAAGCTCGGCGCGAGCTGGAAAGACGTCGAGACCAGCGACGCGACCCGGTTCGCGGTCCGCTTCTCCACGCCCGCCGAGATGATCCTCAAGGCGACCGGCAAGTACGAGGAGAACGTGTCCTACGGCCTGTCGCTCGTGAACTTCGAGGACAAGCGGAACAAGTACACGCAGGTCGCAGCCGACCGGCTCGTCAGCGAGGTCGCGCAAGGCCATGCGGACGCCGCCATCGCCTTCGCCTCGGACGTCGCCCGCTACGTCAAGGCGTCCGGGACGCCGCTCAGGATGACGATGATCGACGACGACTTCCAGCCGGGCCAGGCCGCGCGGATCCCGCTGCACTTCGACCAGGCGATCGGCGTCCGCAAGTCCGACGAGGCGCTCGCGAAGGCGCTCGACGCGGCCATCGAGAAGGCGCGGCCGGAGATCGACAAGGCGCTCGCCGACGAGGGCGTGCCGGTCCTGCCGCCCAACGCCTGAGGACGCCCCGAGAACGCCTCTGCGTCCGAGACATCCGATCCATGAGAATGCGAGTTCCGATGCTGCACACCCGCCTGCTGACCGCCGCCGCCTTTCTCGCCCTGTGTCTGGGAGCGACTGCGGCCAAGGCCGACATCACGCTGAACAACACGGTGACCGGCGAGGCGCTGAACCTCGACGACGCGCCGCCGGAGGGCAAGGACTCCGAGGCCTTCAAGTCGTTCATGCAGAGCGGCAAGAACCCTTACGTCGGCAAACAGGATTGCTTCGCCAAGGGCGAGGAGCTCTTCAACGGCGCCTGCTCGGGCTGCCACGGCCATCTCGCCGAGGGCAAGATCGGGCCCGGCCTCAACGACGACTACTGGACCTATCCGGGCAACGCCACCGACAAGGGCATGTTCGAGACCGTCTTCGGCGGCGCAAGCGGCCAGATGGGGCCGATGTACAACTCGGTGAACGTCCAGGAAATGCTGCTGGCGATGGCGTGGATCCGCCATCTCTACGTCGGCGATCCCGACAAGGCGGAATGGCTCGAGGCCGACGCCCGCAAGTCCCTGAAGAAATACGACAACACGCCGGCGCCCAAGCCCGGCGCCGACGCCCCGCAGGAATGCAAGATGGGCGGCTAAGCATCTGCGCCGGGGCGCCGGCGCGGGACTGGCGCGGACTGTTCGCGACCAGACGACCGCACGACTGACAGAAGACTGACGACAACGAGGAAACGCCAATGACGACCCTGTCTCGCATCGCCGGCCTCGCCGCGGCCGCCGCCCTGACCGTCGCCTACGCCTCAGCTCCCGCGCTCGCCTATGACGGCACCAACTGCAAGGAGCCGGGCGTGTGCTGGGAGCCGAAGCCGGGCTACCCGGCCAAGGACAAGATCGCCGGTTCGAAGTACGACCCGAAGCACAACCCCAAGGAAGTCAACAAGCAGTCGGACTCCATCAAGGAGATGGAGGCCCGCAACAAGAAGCGCGCCGACAACTTCGCCAAGACTGGCAAGTTCGTCTACGACGTCTCCAAGCTCGAAAACTGATCGTCGCCTCCCCGGCGCAACGCCGGGGACACGGCATCCCCGCGGTCCGCGCATTCGGGCCGCTCCCTCTCGTCGTCGGGGCGGATCTCTTCCGGCCGCCCCACGGGATGACGACGCGCACCTGACGGCCGCCTCTCGTTCGGAGCGTTCGCTCGCCGGACGCTGCGACGGGGCGGCCGCCTTTTGGCCTGCGCGAACAAGGCGAACCTCATGGCGACCACTTCGATCGCCGGGCGGCGCTCCCAAAGCGACGCGCCCGGGCAAGAACCTGACGTCTCCCTCGACGCCTGGCGCGAGGACGCGCTCGCCTTCGAGGCGGAGGTCGGCAAGGCCGTCGTCGGCCAGCCGCATGTCGTTCGGCTGATGACGATAGCCCTGTTCGCGCGCGGGCACGTGCTGCTCGAGGGCGACGTCGGCGTCGGCAAGACCACGATCCTGCGCGCCGTGGCGCGGGCGCTCGGCGGGCCGTTCGAGCGGATCGAAGGCACCGTCGACCTGATGCCGACCGACATGCTCTACACCGCCTATATCGACGACGCCGGAAAGCCGCGCGTCGATCCCGGCCCGGTCCTCAAGCATGGCGAGGACCTCGCCGTGTTCTTCTTCAACGAGATCAACCGCGCCCGGCCGCAGGTGCATTCCCTGCTGCTGAGGCTGATGGCCGAGCGCAGCGTCTCGGCCTTCGGCAAGGACTGGTCGTTCCCGAACCTCGTCGTCTTCGCCGACCGCAACCGCGTCGAGAAGGAGGAGACCTTCGAGCTCCCCGCCGCCGCCCGCGACCGGTTCCTGATGGAGATCGGTGTCGAGACGCCGCACGACGCAGAGGTGCGGCGGAATCTGGTGTTCGACCCGCGCTTCCACGACGTCGACCGACTGATCGGAGGACTCACCGAGGGCGTCATCGACCACACGCGGCTCGGCGCGGCGGGCGCCGCCATCCAGCAGGCCATCACGACCAGCCGCACGCTCGAGCAATACGTCCTCGCGCTCTGGGACGCGCTTCGCGCGCCGTCCAGCGTCGGCGTCCGGATCGACGGCGTCGACATGGATCGCCTGATCCTCGGCGGCGGCAGTCCGCGCGGCGTCGGCGCGCTGGTGCGCGCGGCGCGGGTCCGCGCCTGGCTCGAAGGCCGCGACATGGTGCTGCCGGAGGACGTGCGCGCCGTGTTCGCGCCCGTGATGGCGCACCGCATCTTCCTCGACCCGATCTACGAGGCGCGCCGCGAGCGCATCGTGCGCGCTTTGTGCGGGCAGGTGTTCGAGAAGGTCCCGGCGCCGTGAGCCGGCCGGCGGCGGCGGAACGGGAGCGGATCGACCTCCCCTACCGCCTGTTCGGCCGCGCCAGGGGCGTCGCGCCGGGGATCCATCGTGCGGTCGGCGCCGGGCTGAACGGCGCGTTCCTGCGCCACGGCTCGATCCTCGACACGCCCGACGCCCGCCGCATCGACGTGCGCGCCTCGATCACCGACCCGTTCGGCGGGCTGAAGGTCCGCCGCTTCGAGAACCGCGCGCGGATCGACGTGTTCGTGCTCCTCGACCTGTCGGGCTCGATGGCCTTCGGGCGCGAGGCGGACGACCCGATCGCCGATCTCTGCGCCGCGATCGCCCATGCGGCGGTCCGCAGCCAGGACCGTTTTGGACTGATCGCCGCCGGTCCGAAGCCGCGGCGGGACCTCGCCATGCGCGCGACCCGGCGCGCCGGATTGCCCGACGAGGTCTGGCGCCGCGTCGCCGGCGACGCGGGCGACGGCGCCGGCGTGTCCGGCCTCCTGTCGATGCTCGACGAGCTGCCGCAGCGTCGCTCGCTGATCTTCGTCGTCTCGGACTTTCTCATGCCGGAGCGCGACCTCGAGGAGCTCCTCGGCCGGCTCTGGCGCCACGACGTCGCGCCGGTGGTCGTGCGGTCGAGCGCCGTCGAGACGCGGCTGCCGCGCTTCGGCCTGGTGGAGACGACCGACCTCGAGACCGGCCGACGGCGGCTCGTCCTCATGCGCCGGTCGCTGCGCGAGGCGTGGCTCGCCCGCGCCCGCGAGCGGCGCGCGGCGCTCGACGCGATCTTCCGGCGACACGGCCGCCCGGCCTTCGATCTCGTCGACCGGTTCGATCCGGACGCCTTCGTCGATCATCTGATCTCGGGAGGCGGCTGATGCGCTGGCGCCCATTGGCGGCGCTGGCGCTGCTGGCGGGCGCCTCCGCGCTCGCTCCGGACCCGGCGGCGGCGCAGATCCTGGACCGGTCGATGACGGCGCCGCGCCCGTTCGGCGTGATCCTCGGCGACGTGTTCACGCTCAAGACCCGGGTCGACGTCGCGCCGCCCTTCAGGCTCGACGCCTCGGCGCTGCCGAAGCCGGGTCCGGTGACCTACTGGCTCGATTTGAGATCGATCGAGATCAGGGAGGAGTCCGGTCCGAACGGCGCGACGCGCTACGAGATCGCGGCCGAGTACCAGACCTTCTACGCCGCGCTCGAGGCGATCGAGCAGACGGTGCCGCCGGTCAAGCTCGTCGTGACCGCCGAGGACGGACGACGCGCCGAGGCGGACGGCGCGAGCTGGAGCTTCATCACCTCGCCGCTCCGCCCGATCGTCGCGACGGCCGGCGGCGGCAGCTCGGCCTACAGCATCCGGCCGGACGCGGTTCCGGCGCGACCCTCGCTGCGGCGGAGCGAGATCGCCGCGGCGGCGGCGGGCGCCGCCGCGCTGCTCGCGCTCGGCCTGCTCGCCTGGAGCCGCGCCTGGCCGCCCTTCCACAAGCGGCCGGCGCGTCCCTTCGCCGTCGCCGCCCGCGCGGTCGCCCGGCAGGCGCGGAACGGCGAGGCCGGCTGGCGCGGAGCGGCGCTCTCGCTCCATCGCGCCTTCGACGCGGCGGCGGGCAGGCGTTTACTCGGCGAGGATCTCGCCGCCTTCCTCGCGGCGCGCCCTTCCTTCGCGCGGCTGGAGCCGACGATCCGAGACTTCTTCGAGGCTTCGCGGCAGGCGTTCTTCGGCGCCGGGTCGACCCCGATGCCCGCCGACGATCTGCTCAGCCTGTCGAAAAGCCTCGCCTCGGCGGAGCGGGCGTCGTGAGCGCGCTCGGCTTCGACAACGCATGGCTCCTGCTGCTTCTCGTGCTCGCAGCGCTGCCCCTGTTCGCCTCGCCGCTGCGCCTGTCCGCCGTGCCGTCGGACGACGTCATTCCGGACGACCCATTGTCGAGCGCCGTCGGCGCCGCCCTGACGGCGCTCGGCGTGATCGCGATCGCGGCGCTCGCGCTCGGCCTCGCCGGTCTCCATCGCCGCGACCAGATCATCGAGCGGCGCGGCGTCGGCGCGAACGTCGTGCTGCTGATCGACCGGTCGTCCAGCATGGACTCGACCTTCGCCAACCGCTCGCCGGAGGGAAAGGAGGAGTCGAAGTCGGTCGCCGCCCGCCGCCTGCTCACCGACTTCTCCGCGCGCCGCGCGGCGGACCGCGTCGCCGTCGCGGCCTTCTCGACCGCGCCTATGCCGATCGTGCCGATGACCGACCATCACGACGCGGTGCGCGCCGCGATCGCCGCGATCGACCGGCCGGGCCTCGCCCACACCGACGTCGGGCGCGGCCTCGCCCTCGCCTTCTCCATGTTCGACGACGCCTCGAGCGAGACCTCGCGCGCTCTGGTGCTTGTGTCTGACGGCGCCGCCGTCATCGACCGACGCGTGCAGGACGCGCTGCGCGACGCGGCGCGGCGCGACCCGGTAAGGCTCTACTGGCTGTTCCTCAGAACCCAGGGCTCCAAGGGCATCTATGACAAGCCAGCGCCCGGCGAGGCGGACATCCCGCAGGTCTATCCCGAGCGCCACCTCGACATCTTCCTGAAAAGCCTCGACCTGCCCTATCGCGCCTTCGAGGCGAGGAGCGCCCAGGAGGTCTCCGCCGCGATCCGCGAGATTGACCAGCTCGAACAGCGGCCGACGACCTTCAAGGAGACCATTCCGCGGCAGGACCTCGACTGGCTCTGCTATCTGGTGGCGGCTATCGCGTCCGGCCTGCTGCTCGCCGGCAAGCTGATGGAGCGGCGGCTCGACGACGGGGCGCTCGACGGTTCGGCCGCATCGCGCAGACTGGCGGGCGCGTCATGACGCTTGGCCTCGTCAGAAGCCTCGCGCCGGCGGCGCTGCTCGTCGCGGCTCTCGTCTGGCTCGGCGCCTCGCTCTGGACGCTGCAGGGCGAGCGGGCCGAACGGGACGTCTTCGACGCGCTGGCGGCGAACCGAAACGTGGAGCCGCCGGACGACGCGAGCGGCGAGCTTCTTTTCGCACGCGCCCACTACCTGCTCTCGCGCGACCGGATCGACGAGGCGCAGGCGCTGGTCGGCCGCATCGTCGACCGCGGAGGGCCGGCCGTCGCGGCGAGGTTCCACTACGACCTCGGCAACGCCCGCGCCCGGCGCGCCGTAGGCGCGGTCGAGGCGAGCCAGATCAACAAGGCGATCCCCGAGGTCCGGCTCGCCAAGGACGCCTATCGCGCCGCGCTGAGGGGCGATCCCGGGCTCTGGGACGCCCGCTACAATCTCGACGTCGTCATGCGGCTGGTGCGCGACTTCCCCGAATTCGAGGCGGCGGAGGAAGAGACCAAGGCGCAGCCGAAGAAGCTCTGGACGGACCTTCCGGGCCGTCCGAGGGGGCTGCCGTGAAGCGGCCGGACTGGCGCACGCTCGCCGTCGGCGGCGCGGTCCTGCTCAGCGCGGTCGCGGCGATGCAGCCCGAGATCACGGCCGAGCGCGCGACCTACGAGATCATCTCCTTTGTCGACATCACCGGGTCGATGAACGCGCGCGACTACGGCTCCAAGGGCGCGCCGCAGAGCCGGATCGACGCGGTCAAGGAGCGCCTGCCGGCGGCGATCGGGCGCCTGCCCTGCGGCTCGCGCGCCGGGCTCGGCGTGTTCAGCGAGCGCCGGGTCTTCCTGCTGTTCGAGCCGATGGACGTGTGCCGCGACTTCGCGGCGATCGAGGGCGCGATCCGCGGGCTCGACTGGCGGATGGCCTGGGAGGGCGACAGCCGGATCGCCAGCGGCCTGCAGAATGCGATCGAGATGGCCGCGCCTGTCGGGGCGGACGTGGTGTTCGTCACCGACGGCCACGAGGCGCCCCCGATCCGCGCCGACATGGACCAGCGCTTCGAGATCGACAAGGAGCGCACGAAGGGCCTGCTCGTCGGCGTCGGAGGAACCCATCCGGTCCCGATCCCGAAATATGACGACTTCGGCCGCGAGTCCGGCTTCTTCTCCATGTCCGACGTGCCGCAGGCCTCGCGGATCGGGCCGCCCCCCGAGGGCGCGGAGACCCTGCCCGGATACAACGCCCGCAACGCCCCCTTCGGCGAGATGCCGGAGGGGGACGAGCACCTGACGTCGGTCAAGGAGGACTACCTCCGCCGCCTCGCCGGCGAGACCGGGCTCGGCTATGCGCGCCTCGGCGAGCCGAAGGCGCTCGCCGAAGCGATCGCCGCCGGCGCGAAGCCCCGGCCGATCGAGGTTCCGGTCGATCTGTCATCCATCCCGGCGGCCGCGGCGCTCCTTGCGCTCGCCGCCCTCTATGGCGCGCCGCTCGTCGCTGGTCTGCGGCGACCGCGCCCCGCTGCACAAGGAGTCGCCTGATGCGTTCCATCGCGCTCGCCGCCGTTCTCGCCCTCGCCGTCCCGGGCCTCGCGCTCGCCCACGGGCCGACGCCCCAGAAGGTAGAGGAGAAGATCGAGATCAAGGCCGAGCCCGCCAAGGTCTGGGCGCTGGTCAAGGACTTCGGCGGGGTGAAGGCCTGGCACCCCTCCGTCGAGTCCGCCGAGTTCAAGGACGGCGAGCGGACGCTCAAGGTGAAGGGCGCGGAGCTGGTCGAAAGCCAGGACGAGAACGACGACGCCTCCATGACCCTCGGCTACCGCCTCTCCAACGAGGGCAGCGAGGCGTTCCCCGTCAGCTCCTACTCCGCGACGATCACGGTCAAGGCCGCGGGCGGCGGCTCGGAAGTGACATGGCAGGGCCGCGGCTACCGGCTCGACACCTCCAACGAGCCGCCGGAGGGCAAGGACGACGCCTCGGCGGTCAAGGCGCTGTCGGACCACTTTAAGGCGGGGCTCGAAGGCCTGAAGAAAAAGGCGGAGGCGCAGGGGTGAGGCTTCTCACCCCTGGTCTTGCGGCCGCGCTTCTCGCGCTCGCCTCGCCTGCGGGCGCCGCCGAGGCGACGATCGCGGTCGTCGCCCAGAACGGCGGAACGCTGCGGCTGCTCCCCGCGGGAGACGGCGAAGCCGCGGAGATCGACGTCGGCGAGGCGCCGGCGGGCGTCGCGGTCGCGCCGGACGGCCGCACGCTCTACGTCACCGACCCCGACCACGGCCGCGTCACGGTGATCGACGCCGTCACGCGCCGCATCACCGCGCGCTTTCCGGTGAAGGGGCAGCCCTTCGGCGCGGCGGCGACCGACGAGTTCGTGTTCCTGACGGACTGGACGCGGGGGCTTGTCATCAAGCTCGACGCGATGAGCGGCGCCGAGGAGGGCGGGATCAAGGTCGGCAAGGCGCCGGCGGCGATCGTGCTCGACGCGTCCGGAACGCGAGCCTTCGTGGCCGCGCGGGAGGACGACGCCGTCAGCGTCGTCGACCTGAAAGGGCAAAGCGAGGCGCAGGCCGTCAAGGTCGGCCGGGCGCCGTTCGCGCTGGCGCTCTCGCCCGACGGCGGCAGGCTCTACGTCGCCAACGTCCAGAGCGGCGACCTCTCGGTGATCGACGTCGCGTCCCGGAGGGAGCTCAAGCGCGTGCCCGTCGGCAAGATGCCCTACGGCGTCGCCGTAACGCCGGACGGGCGCCGGATCGCCGTCACGCTGCAGCATGACGGCGCGCTCGCGATCCTCGACGGCCAGAGCCTCGAGGTGACGGGCAAAGTGAAGATCGGCAGCTACCCCGAAGGGGTGGCGATCACGCCGGACGGCAGGACCGCGGCCGTCGCCAACTGGATGGACGACACCGTCTCGTTCGTCGACCTCGCGGCCGCGCGCGTGGCGCGGACCGTTCCCGCCAAGGGCGGCCCGCGCAACCTCGTGACGCTGCCGGAATGACAACCCAAGAAAACGACCACGGGAGAAGACCCATGCGCATCCTCAAGGCCGCCGCTCTGGCGGCGTTCGCCCTTCCGCTCGCGATGACGGCGAACGCCCAGCGCGCGGCCGACCTCGCCCCGATCGACGTGACCAAGGTGGTCGCCGACATCGGCCCCGGATGGATCAAGAAGCAGACGGGCGAAGAAGGCGTGACCTTCGTCTGCGAGAGCGACGCCTGCGGCGGCCGCGGCGTCGTCGGCGTCGGCCAGGCCAAGCCCTCGCCGGACTACGTCAAGCTGGTCGTCGCCGACCCCGACAAGGCGATGAAGAGCTTCAAGTACGGCACCGAGGAGTCGATGAAGGCGACGGGTTGCGCCTTCAAGTCGTTCGACGTCCGCCGCCTCGGCGAGCGGCGCATCCAGTATGAGGGCGTCGGGACCTGTCCCGAGGGCGCGGCGGCCGCGATGACCACGATTTTCGACGCCGACCGCTCCGGCATGATGTCGGTGCAGATCCTCACCCGATCGGAGGCCGAAGCCGTGAAGCTGCGCGACGCCTCGATCGGCAAGATCGTCGCCGCGCTCGACGGCCCAGGCGAGGCGCCGGACCGGCCGAGCGCGCACTAGCCCCGGCTTTCAGGGCGCGTTCTGCCGGCGGCACTTCCCCGGAAGGTTCTGGTAGTAGACGCTTTTGAGGCTCGCCTCGCGCCAGCGCGTCGAGCCTCGGTCGGCCAGGTCGTCCGGACGCGCGCCGGGAAACTCGATCGCGATGTCCTGCTCCCCGAGCCCGCTTTGTCCGGGCGCGGGGACGACGATGCGGGCCTCCAGCCGCGGCGGATCGGCGGCTTCGTCCAGCCGCCACTCGGGCCGGACCCCTGTCTCGGCGTTGTAGTCGGTGCGGTCGCCGTCGGCCTTCGCCACGTAGATCTGCCGAAGCAGCGCGGCGTCGCCGGCCTCCTGCTCCATCAGGAAGGCGACGTAGGGCCGGCTTTCGACGAAGACGTAGAACTGGCAGTAGAGGGCGGACTTTCTTTCGGCTCCGGCGGGGCGCGGGGCCGGTCGAGCCGGCTCCGGAATCGTCGCCCAGTAGGCCAGCGCCGCCGCTCCGCCGACCAGCAGACCTGACAGCGCGACGAGCGCCGCCCGGGACCCGACGGCTTTCCATCGGGTCCCGGATCGATCCTCCCGAATGCGCAGGGGGATTACTTGGCGTCCTTGCACCAGGAGGCCGACGCCTCGCGGCAGCGCGCCGTGTAGCTCTTCGTCAGCTTCTCGGCCGCGGCCCACTCCTGCTCGTCGACGCCGTTGTTGCTGTCCTCGTCCATGGCGGCGAAATTCGGCGCGTATTCGATCTTCGTCTTGCCGACGTTCTTCTGGTACTCGACCCGGTCGATCTGCCCGTTTCCGTCCGTATCGAGAGCGTTGAAGGACGGCCAGTCGGCGGCGTAGGCGGCCGTGCCCGTGAGAAGCAGAACCGAAGCGATTGCGGCCAGACCCTTGGTCATCGCGTACTCCCCTTCATGTGTTTTCTACCGCCTGCTTCCTGTCGGCCGCCAGACGATCGCCGCCTTGTTTGGCGGTTCGACATGGGGCCCCGACCGCTTCGATGAAATCAATGGGACATCTTCCCGATTATATTTGGATATATTTGCAGAACTGCGTTCTGCGCGGGGCGATCGCGTCCGGCGCGACGGCTCCGCTGCGACCCGGCGGCGAGCACGCGTCAGACGTGCTGGCCCTCGCTGAAGCGCATCAGGCGAGCTTCGTCGACCGGCCTGATCTTGCCGCCCTCGATCTTGATCAGACCGACGAGCTTCAGCGCCCTCAGACTCTTGTTCACGTGAACCAGAGACAGCCCGAGCGCGTCCGCGATGTGGTTCTGGGTGAACGGAAAATCCTGCAGGCCGTCCTCGGAGGCAACGGCGTCCCGCCAGCGCCTGCAGATGTCCACGATGAGCCAGGCGATCCTTTGCCGCGCGGTCAGCTTTCCGACCGCGACGAGGGCCTCCTCGACCAGGATCGCCTCCCGTTCGATGACGGACGCCGCCTGAATCGCTAGATCAGGCCTCTCGCCGAACGCCCGCGTGAAGCTGGCGTAAGAAACGATTCCCACCTCGAGGTCAGTAACCGCAGTGGCCCCGAAGCGCATTCCGTCGCTCTGGCTGAAGCTCACGCCCAGATAGTCGCCCGGCAACGCGAAATTGATGATTTGCTTTCGACCATCCCGCAGAAGACGGTAACGGAAAGCCCATCCGGAGTAGATCAAATATATCTTGTGGATCGGCTGGCCCGGCTCGATAAAGTCTGAGCTCATCGGCACAACATGTCGAGACCAATTCAGTTCTTGCACAATCTGATCCGAACACCGACGAGCAAAATGCGATCGAGACGCCTCGCAGCGAGGATTGTCACGTTGTTCGCTCATACGAAGCTGAATGCTGCGGAACGCGCCACGTCATTTGACATGCCGGAGCGCCGAAAGAGGCTCGTCCTTGGTCTCAGAATCCCGGCTCCGGACCGCGATCGCAGGGATCTGATGCGTCCGCGCCCATCGCCCCGCCAAGGGTTTGCGGAACCAATTCCCCGCTCGTCCGCCGACAGGGGAACATGGCCGCCGGCGCAGTGTTCCCTATGCAGGACCTGCGCACAGGAGAACGCTTTGCTCGACGATCCGAAAACCAGATATCCGCGCCCCCCTCAGCCCAGCCAGCGTCAGCCGGTCCCTGGAGAGGAGAGGTCGCTCGCCCCGCAGGCCGATCACGGCGAAGACAGCTACCGGGGATCGGGAAAACTCGAAGGGCTTGCGGCGATCGTCACGGGAGCCGATTCCGGTATCGGCCGGGCGGTCGCGATCGCCTATGCGCGCGAGGGCGCAGACGTGCTGATCTCCTATTTCACCGAGCACGACGACGCCAGGGAGACGGCGCGCCACGTCGAGCGCGCCGGTCGCAGGGCCGTCGTCGTCGCGGGCGACATCAAGGAAGAGGCGCATTGCAAGGACATCGTAGCGAAGGCGCTCGAGGCGTTCGGACGGCTCGACGTCCTTGTGAACAACGCCGCTCACCAGAAGAGCTTTGAAAGGATCGACGACATCTCCGCGGAGGAGTGGGACGTCACCTTCCGGACCAACGTCTACAGCCAATTCTATCTCTCGAAAGCGGCCGCCAAGGTGATGAAGCCGGGCTCGTCGATCGTGAACACGACCTCAAACAACGCCAAGAATCCGAGCCCGCACCTGCTCGCCTACGCGACCACGAAGGGCGCGATCGCGAATTTCACGGCGGGGCTGGCGGGATTGCTGGCCGAGGACGGAATCCGGGTCAACGCGGTCGCGCCGGGCCCGATCTGGACGCCGCTCATTCCCTCGACCATGCCGGAGGACGCGGTGAAGAGCTTTGGCGAGAACACCCCGCTCGGACGGGCCGGCCAGCCGGCTGAACTGGCCGCCGCCTACGTGATGCTCGCCTCGAACGACGCCAGCTACATCACCGGCGCGGTCATTCCTGTGACGGGAGGACGGCCGATGCTGTGAGGGAAGCGGCGGCCGCCGGTCGTCTCGGCGAGCGCCGGCCGCCGCCTCTTTCCGCTCCGCCGCGAGCCCCGGGCGCGACGCCCCGCCTCACACTCCGTTGCGCTTCAGAAAGTCCCAGATCCTGTCCGCGATCTCGGCGGCGTGGGTCTCAAGGGCGAAGTGGCCGGCGTCGAGCAGGTGCACCTCGGCCTTCGGCAGGTCGCGCTTGTAGGCCTCGGCCCCCGGCGGGATGAAGAACGGGTCGTTCTTCCCCCAGACCGCGAGCAGCGGCGGCCGAGCTTCGCGGAAATAGGCCTGGAAGTCGGGGTAGCGCTCGACATTGGTCCGGTAGCTCAGGATCAGGTCGAGCTGGATCTCCTGCGCCTCCGGGCGGCGCATGTAGTGCATGTCGAGCGTCAGGCCGTCGGGCGAGACACGGCCCTTCGGCGCGCCGTGCCGGTACTGGAAGGCGATCGCCTCGTCGGTCAGCGCCGCGCGGCAGGCCTCGCGGTTCTCGGGGCTTGGGTCGCGCCAGTAGCGCTGCCAGGGCTCCCATTCCTTGCTGAGCCCTTCGACATAGGCGTTGCCGTTCTGGCTGATGATGGCCGTGACGCGCTCGGGATGCGCCATGGCGAGCCGGAAGCCGGTCGGCGCCCCGTAGTCGAAGACGTAGAGCGCATAACGCTTCAGCCCCATGGCTTCGACGAAGCCTTCGGTCACCTGCGCCAGCTTGTCGAAGCTGTAGTCGAAGGAGGCGCGCGGCGGCGCGACGGTGTTTCCGAAGCCGGCGAGGTCGGGCGCGATGACGCGATACCGGTCGGCCAGCAGCGGGATCAGGTCGCGGAACATGTGGCCGGCCGTCGGGAAACCGTGGAGCAGCAGCAGCACGGGCGCATCGGGCCGGCCGGCCTCGCGGTAAAACACCGTGACGTCGCCGACCTTTTTGGTCCCGAAGCGCAGCGAGGCGTCGCCGGCGGACCCAGTCGTCCGCTCAGCCGCCGTCGCCCCGGGGGAGCCAGCCGCCGAGGCCGCAAAGCCTGCAAGACCAATCCCTGCGATCACGGACCGCCGTCCAAAGCCTGTTTCAGTCGTCGTCATGGCGTCGCCTCTCGTTCGTCGTGTTTCGTCGAGGCGGAAGCTATGGCTTGCAGAAATGGGATATAAGCGGCCCGACCTGCACTCTGTCATTCCAGGAATTGAAATCATGGATAGGCTCGACGCCATGGCGATGTTCGTCGCGACCGTCGACAATGGGTCGCTCGCCGCCGCCGCCCGCAAGCTCGCTGTGTCGCCGGCCAAGGTGACCCGAGCGCTGCAGATGCTGGAGGAGCGGCTCGGCGAGCGGCTGATCCACCGCAGCGCCAGGCGCCTGCGACTGACCGAGGCCGGCGAGCGGCGGCTCGGCGTCTATCGCGCTGTGTTGGCGGAGCTCGACGCGGCGGACGGCTCGGGCGGCGAGGAGCGGATCGACGGACTGGTCGGCGTGACCGCGCCCGAGCTGTTCGGGCGGCTGCACGTCATGCCGGTGGTCGAGACGTTCTTGGCTGAAAATCCGGCGGCGCGGGCCCGCGCGCTGCTGCTCAACCGGATGGTCGATCTGGTGGAGGAGGGGATGGACGTCGCAGTGCGGCTCGCGGAGTTACCGGATTCCGGCGTCGTCGCGACCCGGCTCGGCGAGGTCCGCAAGCTGGTCTGCGCCGCGCCGTCCTATGTCGAGCGCGCGGGCGTCCCGGCGTCGCCGGGCGAACTGCAGCGGCACGCCTGCATCGGCGAGGAGGAAGGCGACGCCGGCGCGCTGTGGCGGTTCGCGGAGCCTTCGGCCCGCAGGGGCCGGACGTTCTCCGTGCGGATCACGCCGGGCCTTGCGGTCAATTCCGCCGGCGCCGCGATCGACGCGGCGGTGCGGGGCCATGGCGTGTGCCGCGCGCTGTCCTATCAGGTCGCCGACCATGTCGCGGCCGGCCGTCTCGTCACCCTGCTGGACGCGTTCGAGCCCGAGCCGCTGCCCGTCAGCCTCGTGTTCCACCCCGTGCCCCGCCGCAACGTGACGCTCCGCGCCTTCATCGACCACGCGACCCCGCGGCTGCGCGAGGACCTCGCCGCCATCGCGCGGCGGATCGGCGGAGCCAGCGCGCCATAGCGTCGGCCGGGGCGACGAAGTCGCGTCCGGCCTAGAGGAACGCCAGCAGCTCGCGCAGCGTCTCCTCGGGGAGCTCTTCCTGCAGGGTGTGGCCGCAGTCGAGCGGACGGCCGGAGACGTCCCGCGCCTTCTCGCGCCAGGTCTCCAGCACGTCGTAGGTCCTGCCGACGACGCCGCGCGCGCCCCAGAGGGCGAGCAGCGGACAGTCGACGCGGCTCTCCGCGTCCGCCGCGTCGTGCTCGAGATCGATGGTCGCCGCCGCGCGATAATCCTCGCAGACGGCGTGGACGCCCTCGGGCGAGCGGTAGCAGCGCAGATATTCCTGGAAGACGGCCTCCTCGGTCGCCCCAGGAATCTTGTTCTGCCGCTCGACATGCTCGCGCAGATAAAACTCGACGTCGCCGAGGATCATGCGCTCGGGCAGCGGCGCCTCCTGGATCAGGAAGAACCACCAGAAGTACCGGCTCGCGAAGTCCTTGTCGGCGCGGGCGTACATCGTCGCCGTCGGGGCGATGTCGAACAGGACGAGTTTTTCCAGCGCGTCCGGAAAATCGAGCGCGAGTCGGTGGCCGACCCGCCCGCCGCGGTCGTGCCCGACCATGCGGAATGTCTCGTGCCCAAAGGCGCGCATGACGGCGACCTGGTCGGCCGCCATGGCGCGCTTGGAGTAGTTGACGTGGTTTTCTCCGCCTTCAGGCTTGGAGCTGTCGCCGTAGCCGCGCAGGTCCGGGCAGACGACGGTGAAGCGGTCGGCGAGCGCAGGCGCGATCTTGCGCCACGTCGCATGCGTCTGCGGATGGCCGTGCAGCAGGAGCAGCGGCGGCCCCTCGCCGGCGTGGGCGGCGCGGATCGTGATCCCGCCGCCGACGTCGACGTCCGCGAGCCGGAAGCCCGGCAGGAACGCGTCCGGGCCGATCTCCCGGATTTCTGTCACGACAGCGCGTCCGCCACCGCCTTGCCGCAGGTCACCGTGTCGGCGGAGCCGCCGAGGTCGCGGGTGCGCAGCCGCTCGTCGGCCAGCACGACCTCGATCGCCTTCACGATCGCTTCGCCGGCTTCCTTTTCGCCGAGATGGTCGAGCATCATCGCCGCAGACCAGATCTGGCCGATCGGATTGGCGATCCCCTGCCCCGCGATGTCGGGCGCCGAACCGTGCACCGGCTCGAACAGAGAAGGGTGCTTCTTCTCAGGATTGATGTTGCCGGACGGCGCGATGCCGATCGTGCCGGTGCAGGCCGGGCCGAGGTCGGACAGGATGTCGCCGAACAGGTTCGAGGCGACGACCACGTCGAACTTTTCCGGCCGCAGCACGAAGAAGGCCGTCAGGATGTCGATGTGGTACTTGTCGGTCTCGATGTCCGGATACTGCGCCCTCATCTCCTCGAAGCGTTCGTCCCAGTAGGGCATCGTAATGGCGATGCCGTTGGACTTGGTCGCCGACGTGACCTTCTTGCGCTTGCGGGTTTGGGCGAGCTCGAAGGCGTATTTCATGATCCGGTCGACGCCGTGCCGGGTGAAGACCGTCTCCTGGATGACCGCCTCGCGCTCGGTGCCGGGGAACATGCGCCCGCCGATCGCCGAATACTCGCCTTCCGTGTTCTCGCGCACGACGTAGAAGTCGATGTCGCCGACCTCGCGGCCCGCGAGGGGGCACTTCACGCCCGGCATCAGCCGAGCGGGGCGCACCGAGGCGTACTGGTCGAACTCGCGGCGGAACTGGATCAGCGAGCCCCACAGCGAGACGTGGTCAGGCACGACGGCCGGCCAGCCGACCGCGCCGAAGAAGATCGCGTCCTTCGGGGCGATGTCGGACTTCCAGTCCTCCGGCATCATGCGGCCGTGCTTGAGGTAGTAATCGGCCGAGGCGTAGTCGTAGTCCGTTCCGCGGACCTCGAAGCCGAACTTCTTCGCCGCCGCCTCGAGCACCCGCACGCCCTCGGGCACGGTCTCCTTGCCGATGCCGTCGCCCGGGATGTTGGCGATCGTGTAGACGCGGTTGGTGTCGGGCATCTTTTCTCTTTCCGTGACGAACTCGAGGGTTCCGATCCCCCTCTCCCCTTGAGGGAGAGGGTAGGGTGAGGGGTGACGGCGGCGCCCTGGCCGGAAATGGCGCCGCCCGCTCCCCTCATCCGACCTCGGCTACGCCGAGGCCACCTTCTCCCGCAAGGGGAGAAGGCAAGGTGCGCCTCCTCCGGTGAGGAGGAAAGAAAAGTCAGTCCGCGAACTGGCCGGCGGCCTTGATGATCGGGCTCCAGCGGTCGATCTCGGAGTAGAGCCGCTTCTTCAGCGCCTCCGGCGTCGCGTCCTCCTTGGAGGCGGCGGTCGTCGAGATCTTGGCGAGCCGGTCGATGAAGGCCGGGTCGGTCACCGTTTTCTGCAGCGCGGCGCTCAGCTTGGCGATGACGGCGTCGGGGGTGCCGGCGGGCGCGTAGATGCCGTGCCAGGTCGACATCTCGAAACCCTTGAGGCCGCCCTCCTCCGAGGTCGGCACGTCCGGAAGCTGGGCGACGCGCTTGTTCGCCGTGACCGCGTAGCCCTTGACCTTGCCTTCCTTGATCGGGCCGGTGGTGTTGGTGGTCTGGTCGCAGGTGATGTCGATCTGCTTGCCCATCAGGTCGGTCAGGATCGGACCGTTGCCCTTGTAGGGCACGGTCGTCATCTGCACGCCGATCGCCTGCTGGAACAGCGTGCCGCAGAGATGCGACGAGGCGCCGAGGCCGGCATGGGCGTAGGTCAGGTTGCCCTTCTCCGCCTTGATCTTGGCGATCAGCTCCGGGAACGTGTTCGCCGGAAAGTCGGGACGCGCGATGACCGTGCTCGGCGCGTCGGAGATCAGACCGATCGGGGCGAAGGCGGTCTTGGTGTCGAAGGCGAGTTTTCTGTAGAGCGCCGGCGCGGTCGAGATGCCGATGTGGTGGACCATCAGCGTGTAGCCGTCCGGGTCGGAACGCGCGACGCGCGTCGAGGCGAGCGTGCCGCCGGCGCCGGTGACGTTCTCGACCACGAACTGCTTGCCGAGCTCGCGACCCATGCCCTCAGCCGTGAGGCGCGCGATGGAGTCGGTCGGCCCGCCGGCGGCGTAGGGCACGATCACGGTGACGGGGCGGGCCGGATAGTCGTCCTGCGCGCGGGCCGGGACGGCGGCCGCGCCGCCGGCAAGGCAGAGCGCGGCGAAGATCGAGACGATGCGCATTTCCTGTTTCCTCCAGCTTGTCGGCGGGCTTTAGGCCCGCTCTTTTCGGTAGGCGTGGATGAGAAGAGGCCGGGCTCATCGCCCGGCCCCTTGCAGTTCACACGTTCGAGGACTGGATCGCGTCGACCACCGCCTCGGTGACTTCCCTCGTGTTGGCCGTGCCGCCGACGTCCGGCGTCAGGATGCCCGCCCCCGTCACCTTCTCGACCGCCCGCATCAAACGGGCGGAGGCCTCCTGCTCGCCGAGATGGTCAAGCATCTGCGCGGCGGTCCAGAAGCTCGCGACCGGGTTCGCGATGCCCTTGCCGGTGATGTCGAAGGCGGAGCCGTGGATCGGCTCGAACATGGAGGGGAAGCGCCGCTCCGGATCGATGTTCGCGGTCGGCGCGACGCCGAGCGAGCCTGCGAGCGCCCCGGCGAGGTCCGACAGCACGTCGGCGTGCAGGTTCGTCGCGACGATGGTGTCGAGCGACTGTGGCTTGAGCGTCATGCGAACGGTCATGGCGTCGACCAGCGTCTTGTCCCAGGTGACGTCCGGGAACTCCTGCGCCACCTCGGCGGCGATCTCGTCCCACATCACCATACCGTGCCGCTGGGCGTTCGACTTGGTGACGACGGTCAGGTGCTTGCGCGGCCGCGACTGCGCCAGCTTGAAGGCGTAGCGCATCACGCGGGTGACGCCGACGCGGGTGAAGATCGCGACCTCGGTGCCGACCTCTTCCGGCAAGCCGCGATGCACGCGCCCGCCGGCGCCGGCGTACTCGCCCTCGGAGTTCTCGCGGATGATGACCCAGTCGAGGTCGCCCGGCCCGCAGTTGCGCAAGGGGGGCGTGATGCCCGGCAGGATCTTGGTCGGCCGGACGTTGGCGTACTGGTCGAACCCCTGGCAGATCGGCAGGCGCAGGCCCCAGAGCGTGATGTGGTCGGGCACGTCCGGCGCGCCGACGGCGCCGAAGTAGATCGCATCGAACTTCTTCAGCGTCGCGAGACCGTCCGCCGGCATCATGACGCCGTGCTTCTTGTAGTAGTCCGAGCCCCAGTCGAAGGTCTCGAAGTTGAACTTCACGTCACTGAGGCGCTTCTCGAGGCTCTTCAGCACGGTCTCGCCGGCCGCGATGACCTCCGGGCCGATGCCGTCGGCGGGGATGTTGGCGATCGAATATTCGCGCATGCGCGCTCTCCGGTGGCTCGCGCCGTCGAGGGCGCTGTGATGCGAGGGACGCATTGCGGCGGGCGTCGGGCTATGTCGCGGGTGCGAAGCGTTGCCGGCCGGCGCATTGCCGCGATCGCGGCGTGCATCCCTTGTTTTCTGAAGGGATCATTCGCCGGGCCGTCCTGTCGGGTCCAATGCCATGATGGCGTCGCGCCATGCCGGATCGGCATGGGATGCGGCATAGCTCATCGGTCAGGATCAACTCGACGGTCCTCATGCTGAGGAGCCGGCCAAAAGGGCCGGCGTCTCGAAGCACGCAGTTCGTCGATGCAGGCTGATGTCGGTTGAGGCCGACTGCGTCCTTCGAGACGCCCGCTGCCGCGGGCTCCTCAGGATGAGGATCGTTGAGGTGACGGGGACCTCGCGCCCTATGTCCTCGCCTGCCCGCACCCGAGGACGCCATGCCCGACCCTGCGCAGAACAAGGCCAACGTGATCGCCTTCTACGAGATGATGTTCAACGACTGCCGTCCGCGCGAGGCGATCGAGCTCTATGCCGGCGACGACTACGTCCAGCACAATCCGCATGTCGCGAGCGGCAAGGACGGCTTTATCGCCTATTTCGAGCGCATGGCGTGCGAGTGGCCCGGCAAGCGGGTCGAGGTGAAGCGCGCCGTGGCGGAGGGCGATCTCGTCGTGCTGCACTGTCTCCAGCATTGGCCGGGTGACCATGACTACGCCGGCATGGACATCTTCCGCCTCGACGAGCGCGGCAGGATCGTCGAGCACTGGGACGTGCTGCAGGTGATGCCGGAGAGCTCGAAGAATCCGAACGGAATGTTCTGACCTTCTCCCCTTGCGGGAGAAGGCGGCCGGCGGCGCAGCCGACGGTCGGATGAGGGGGCGCGTCCGCTTGGCGGGGCGCTCGAGCCTCATCCTGAGACGCCCCCTCATCCTTACCTTCTCCGTCGAGGGGAGAGGGGGGACGGAAACGTCGCGCTTGGCGATCAGCGCCTGAGCGTCTCCCAGAACGCCTCCGCCGCCGGGCCCATCCGTCCGGCGCCGCGGAACAGGCGGATCTCGACCTCGATGGCCGAGCCCTCCTCCGCGGCGAGCGCGAGGCGGCCGTCGTCGAGCGGCGCCTGCGCGAGCGCGAGCGGCAGCCACGCCACCCCCTCCCCCGCGAGCGCCATGGACAGCAGGGTCGCGCCGAGGTGGCTGGTGAACACGATCTCGGCGTCGCGCGGCTTCCAGCGGGCGGCGACGATGCGACCGATGCCGGATTGCTCGGCGTAGGACAGCAGCCGCACCTTCGATCCCGCCTGGCCCGACCAGCGCCAGCGCGGCGCGCCGTCCGGGCCGGCCGCGCTCACCGGCACGATGCGGTCGTGGCCGACGATGGCGCTCGGAAAGCGGTTAGCCTCGAACAGTTCCGGCAGTTCCGGGTCGTGGTGGCAGAGCAGGAACTCGGCGTCGCCGCGCCGCATCACCTGCTCGCAGGCGGACATGTTGTCCGAGATCAGCCGGATCGCCCCGAGCCCCGGCGCGCATTCGCGGACCCAGCCGGGGAAGAAAGTGAAGCTCAGCGCATGCGTGCAGCAGAACCGAACGGCGTGCGCCTCGCGGCCGGAGATCGCCTTCACCTCGCGCTTCACGTCATGGATGCGCCGAACGATCTCGCCGGCATGCGCCAGCACGTGCTCGCCCGCGCGCGTCAGCGTCACCCCGCGCGGGTTGCGCTCGAACATTTCTGCGCCGATCCACGTCTCGAAGCTTTTGATGCGGCGGCTGAAGGCCGGCTGCGTGACGTTCCGGACTTCGGCGGCACGGGAAAAGTTGCGGGTCTCCGCGAGGGCCAAAAAGTCTTCGAGCCAGACGAGTTCCATGGCCGTGTTCCGCCTTGGGGAGACGAACTGCGTGCTTCGAGACGCCCGCTTGCAGCGGGCTCCTCAGCAGGAGGGCGCGCGGAGCATGCCACCCCAGACATCCCTCATGCTGAGGAGCCGGCCCTTCGGCCGGCGTCTCGAAGCACGCAATCGGCCGATGTCAGCCGTCTTCGTACCAGACCTCGAACCTATGCGCATCCGGCATGGATTTTTCCTAGATCGGCATTGGATCGGCGCGTTCGGGCCATGCGAAAGCGGTCTTGCAACGAAGGAGCTTTCACGATGCGCATCGTCGACGTCCGGGAGATCACGCAAGCCATCTCCTCGCCCATCCGCAACGCCTATATCGACTTCACCAAGATGACGACGAGCCTCGTCGCGGTGGTGACGGACGTGGTGCGGGACGGGCGCGCGGTCGTCGGCTACGGCTTCAACTCGAACGGCCGATACGGCCAGGGCGGGCTGATCCGCGAACGCTTCGCCCCTCGCCTGCTCGAGGCCGACCCGAAGTCGCTGATGAACGACGAAGGCGACAACATCGACCCCGACCGCGCCTGGGCGGCGATGATGACCAATGAAAAACCCGGCGGCCACGGCGAGCGCTCGGTCGCGGTCGGCACGCTCGACATGGCGATCTGGGACGCGGTCGCGAAGATTTCCGGAAAACCGCTGTTCCGCCTGCTCGCCGAGCGCCACGGCATCGAGGCGAACCCCAAGGTCTTCGTCTACGCCGCCGGCGGCTACTACTACCCGGGCAAGGGGAACGACGCGCTGCGCGGAGAGATGCGCGGCTATCTCGACCGCGGCTACAACGTCGTGAAGATGAAGATCGGCGGCGCCTCGCTGGCCGAGGACCTCAAGCGGATCGAGGCCGTGCTCGCCGAGATCGATGGCCAGGGCCAGCTCGCCGTCGACGTCAACGGCCGCTTCGACCTCGAGACCGCGATCGCCTACGCCAAGGCGCTCAGGGAGTACCCGCTGTTCTGGTACGAGGAGGTCGGCGACCCGCTCGATTTTTCGCTGCAGGCCGCGCTCGCCGAGTTCTACCCCGGCCCGATGGCCACCGGCGAGAACCTGTTCTCGCATCAGGACGCCCGCAACCTGCTCCGCTACGGCGGCATGCGGCCGGACCGCGACTGGCTGCAGTTCGACTGCGCGCTCTCCTACGGCCTCTGCGAATACCAGCGCACGCTCGCAGCCTTGAAGGTCGCCGGCTGGGGCTGGGACCGCTGCATCCCGCATGGCGGCCACCAGATGTCGCTCAACATCGCCGCCGGCTTGGGGCTAGGCGGCAACGAGAGCTATCCGGACCTGTTCCAGCCCTATGGCGGGTTCCCGGACACGGTGCGGGTCGAGGACGGCCACATCGTCATGCCGGAGCTGCCGGGCATCGGCTTTGAGGGCAAGTCCGACCTGATCAAGGTGATGCGCGAGCTGGCGGCGTAAGGCTGCAACCCTTGCCATATGCCTCCCCTCTCTGAGGGGAGGGTAAGGGCTGTCTCTTATACACATCTCCGAGCCCACGAGACGGACTCCTATCTCGTATGCCGTCTTCTGCTTGAAAAAAA
>CABHPB010000151.1 GCA_902168115.1 uncultured Methylopila sp.
GCATCGTGCCCTATCAGGTGTTTTTGATGCTGCCCTACATATTGTCGATCGCCGCGCTGATCCTGGTCGCGCGCCGCGCCACATACCCGAAGGCGCTGATGATCCCGTATTTCAAGGGGGAGAGATGAGCTTCGATCTGATCGTCAAGGGCGGCGTGCTGCCGGACGGAACCCGCGCGGACATCGGTATCACCGGCGAAAAAATCGCTGCCATGGAACCGAGCCTGAGCGCGGAAGCCGGCAAGATCGTCGACGCCGAAAACTGCCTCGTTTCGCCGCCCTTCGTCGATCCGCATTTCCACATGGATGCGACGCTCTCCTACGGCATTCCGCGCATCAATGCGTCGGGCACGCTGCTGGAAGGCATATCGCTGTGGGGCGAGTTGAAGCCGCTGCTGACGCACGAGGCCGTCAAGGAGCGGGCGCTGCGCTATTGCGACTGGGCGGTGTCGATGGGCCTGCTCGCCATCCGCACCCATGTCGACACCTGCGACGAGCGGCTGCTCGCGGTCGAGGCGCTGCTCGACGTGAAAAAGACGGTCGCGCCCTATCTCGACCTGCAACTCGTCGCCTTCCCGCAGGACGGGTTTTACCGCGATCCGACCGCGCGCCAAAACACCATCCGCGCGCTCGAAAAGGGTGTCGATGTCGTCGGCGGCATCCCTCATTTCGAGCGCACCATGGATGACGGCCGCCGCTCCGTCACCGAACTGTGCGAGATCGCGGCGCAGCGCGGCCTTCTGGTCGATCTGCATTGCGACGAGACGGACGATCCGCTGTCGCGCCACATCGAGCAGCTCGCCTACGAGGCGCAGCGCCTCGGCATGCAAGGCCGGGTGGCGGGATCGCATCTCACCTCAATGCATTCGATGGACAATTATTACGTCTCGAAGCTGCTGCCGATGATAGCGGAGGCTGAGGTCTCAGCGATCCCCAATCCGCTCATCAACGTCATGCTGCAAGGCCGCCACGACACCTTCCCCAAACGCCGCGGCCTGACGCGGGTGAAGGAGATGCTGGCGCTCGGCATCGAGGTCGGCTGGGGCCAGGATTGCGTGCTCGACCCCTGGTATTCGCTCGGCACGGCCGACATGCTCGACGTCGCCTTCATGGGTCTGCACGTCGCCCAGATGTCCCACCCGGCCGAGATGGCGAAATGTTTCGAGATGGTGACGGGCGCGAATGCCCGCATCATGCATCTCGATCATCTCGGTCTCACAGTGGGAAAACGCGCCTCGCTCGTCGTGCTCGACGCAGGCAACCCGGTCGAGGCTCTGCGCCTGCGCGCGGAGCGCGTCGCTGTCGTGTCGCGCGGCAAGGTGGTCGCCGAGCGTCCCCGCCGCGACACGATCCTCGACCTGCCGGGCCGGCCGAAAACGGTCAATCGGCGGCATCAGAGGTGAAGGCTCGGCGAGACATCTTGGCTCTGCCGTCGAACGCAGCGCCGAGACAAACGAACCTGTCCATAGACCTCGGGCCAAAGCCCGGGGACGCTGGCGCTTGTCTTTTTGAATGCGAATTGTTGGAGCTGGTCAGCACATTTCCGCGCCGAAGCCCGCTTGGTTCGCCGGCGCAACTGCATTATCTCAGACGGCGAACAGAGTGCCCGCCATGACCATCACCAAAGACGCCGTCGTTGAAAAACTGAAGACGATCCAGGGGCCGGATTTCCAGAGCGATATCGTCTCGCTCGGCCTGGTCTCCGACATCTTCATCGCCGACGGCAAAGTGTTCTTCTCGATCACGGTTCCGGCGGCGCGGGCCAAGGAACTTGAGCCGCTGCGCGCCGCCGCCGAGCGCGCGGTGAAAGCCCTGCCGGGCGTTACCGGCGCCGTCGTTGCTCTGACCGCGGAAAAGAAGGGCGGCGGCATGGAGGCCGCGCCGCCGCCACGTCCCAACCTGCCGCCGCAACGGCCTGCCGCGCCGCGTCCGGCCGCTCCCCCTGCCCCGCCATCCACCCAGTCCGGCAAGCGCGGCGTGCCAGGCATCGAGGCCATCATCGCGGTCGCGTCCGGCAAGGGCGGCGTCGGCAAGTCGACCACCGCGGCGAACCTCGCGCTCGCCTTGAAGGCGCAGGGGCTGCGAATCGGACTGATGGACGCCGACGTCTACGGCCCGTCGGTGCCGACCCTGTTCGGGCTGCATGACCGGCCCGAGGTCGTCGACAAGCGCATGAAGCCGCTCGAGGCGCATGGCCTCAAGATCATGTCGATCGGCTTCCTGGTCGACGCCGGCACGGCGATGATCTGGCGCGGGCCGATGGTGATGTCGGCGCTGACGCAGATGCTCACCGAGGTCGACTGGGGCGAGCTCGACATGCTGATCGTCGACATGCCGCCCGGCACCGGCGACGCGCAGCTCACCATGGCGCAGCGCGTGAAGCTCTCCGGCTCGGTGATCGTCTCGACGCCGCAGGACCTCGCGCTCGCCGACGCGCGGCGCGGCGTCGCCATGTTCCGGAAGGTCGACGTGCCGATCCTCGGGATCGTCGAGAACATGAGCTACTACAGCTGCCCGAACTGCGGCCACCACGCCCACCTCTTCGGCCATGGCGGCGCGCGGGCGGAGGCGCAGGCGATGGGAACGCCGTTCCTCGGCGAGGTCCCGTTGTCGCTCCAGATCCGGGAGACGTCAGACGCCGGCGCGCCGATCGTGGTCTCCGCGCCCGAGAGCGAGGACGCCAAGGCCTATGGCCGGATCGCGGAGGCGGTCTGGGCGCGACTGAGCCAGGGCGTCGGCGGCCGCGCCGCGCCGCGGATCGTCATCGAGCGGTAGGCGACCCGCTTCGGGATGGTCCGGCTTGTCGGGCCATCCACCTCTACGGCGCGATCCTTCCGTGCCGGAAATCGACGCAGTCTGGAGTTATTCCAACTCGACCTTCGTGCTAAAAAAGACCTGTGTTCAAAGGCCTTTACAGGTCAGTTGACATCCCCGTGAGCAAGGCGTTCGGCTCGCGATCGACGCGGCGCCGATCGAGGTCGATCTTTGGGCGCGCGAGGAGACGACATCATGCGCAAGTTCATGTCCGCGCTCGCAGGGGCGGGGCTCGCGGTCCTCGCCGCGAACCCGGCGCTCGCGGAAGCGCCGGCCCCCAAGGACGTGCTGAAGACCTACGCCGACATCGCGCAGGCGATGTATTCCGACGCCGTGACCGGGGCGAAGGCGCTGCAGGGCAAGGTCGACGCCTTCCTGAAGGATCCGACCGACGCGACCCTCAAGGACGCCCGCGACGCCTGGAAGGCGTCCCGCCCGGCCTATCAGCAGACCGAGGGCTACCGGTTCGGCAACAAGGCGGTCGACGACCTCGAGGGCACGGTCAACGCCTGGCCGCTCGACGAGGGCCTGATCGACTATGTCGACTCCAAGTACGGCGATTCATCCGACGAGAACCCGTATTACACCGCCAACGTCATCGCGAACCCGAAGATCAAGATCGGCCGCAAGACGATCGACGCCACCAAGATCAACGCCAAGCTGCTGAACAGCCTGCAGGAGGTCGGCGAGGTCGAGGCCAACGTCGCGATCGGCTACCACGCGATCGAGTTCCTGCTGTGGGGCCAGGACCTCAACGGCACGGGCCCCGGCGCCGGCAATCGTCCCGCCACCGACTACGTGCAGGGCTCCGGCTGCACCCATGGCAACTGCGACCGCCGCGCCGCCTACCTGAAGGCTGCGACCGATCTTCTCGTGAAGGACCTCGGCGACATGGAGGCGCTGTGGGAGGCCAAGGGCAAGGCCCGCACCGCGCTGATGAAGAAGAAGGGCGCCTCCTCGCTCGCGCCGATCTTCACCGGCCTCGGCAGCCTCTCCTATGGCGAGCTCGGCGGCGAGCGGATGAAGCTCGGCCTCATCCTGCACGACCCCGAGGAGGAGCATGACTGCTTCTCCGACAACACCCACAACTCGCACTACTTCGACATCGTCGGCATGAAGGCGATCTGGGACGGCAAGTACACGCGCGCCGACGGCTCGACCGTCGAGGGTCCGAGCCCGAAGGCCTATGCCGAGGCGAACGCCCCGGAAGAGGCGGGCAAGCTCGACGCGCTGTTTGTCGCGACGGTCGACAAGGCCAAGGTGATGAAGGACCGCGCCGACGGCGGCGAGGCCTACGACCAGATGATCGGCGAGGGCAACGCCGAGGGGAACAAGGTGGTCCAGGACGTCATCGACGCCCTCGTCGCCCAGACCCGTGGCATCGAGGCGACGGTCGCCAAGCTCGGCGTGAAGATCACGGTGGAGGGCTCCGACAGCCTCGACGCGCCGGAAAAGGTGACGCAGTAAGTCTGTCCTAAGTCTGCGGCGCCATTCCGGATAAGCGCGCAAGCGCCGATCCGTAGGGTCGTCGGGAAATGGCGCGCCTTTCTTGTCCCGGCCTTGCGCCGGGACCCAGAACCACGACGGCCGCCCGCATGATGCGCGGCGGCCTCGTCCTGTCAGGTTCGCGCGTCTGGGTCCCGGCTCTTCGGCCGGGACACGGGCGGCGGCAGGTGTGATCGATGTCGCGTTTTTTGCCCTCCCGCAGAACGCTTCTCGGCGGCGGCCTCGCCGTCGCCGGCGCGGCGCTGCTGTCGGCGCGGGGTTTTGCGAAGGGACCCGCCGCGCTCTCGGCGCGCACGGTCAGGCCGGCGAGCGGCGAGAAAAAGGTCTCCTTCTCCGCCGCCGAGCGCTCGCTGAAGCTGATGGGCGCGGATCGGCCCGAAAGCCGCGTCTGGACCTATGCCGACGAGCCGTTCCACCTGATCCGCCTCAGACAGGGCGAGACGCTGGCCGTCGACTTCGAGAACCGGCTGCCCGAGCACACCTCAATTCATTGGCACGGCTTGAGAATCCCGAACGACCAGGACGGCGTGCCCTACATGACGCAGCCGCCGGTCAAGCCCGGCGAAAAACACGCCTACCGCTTCACGCCGCCCGACGCCGGCACCTTCTGGTTCCATCCGCATTGCGACACCGTCGCCCAGCTCGGCCGCGGGCTCGCCGGCGTCATGGTCGTCGAGGGCGACGAGACGAAGCCCTACGACGCCGACGTCGTGCTCGTCCTGAAGGACTGGCGGCTCGACGAGGCGACCGGCGAGTGGCTGCCGTTCTCGACCACGCGCGGCGCACTGCGCGCCGGCACCTTCGGGACGGTTAGGACCGCCAACGCCGAGATCGCGCCGAAGATCAGGCTGCCGGCCGGCGGCGACTGTCGCATCCGCATCCTGAACCTCGACTCGACGCGCGTCGGCGACCTGTCCTTCGAGGGCATGGAGGCGGCCGTCGTCGCGATCGACGGCAATCCGGTCTCGCCATTCCCGCTGAAGGAATGGCGGCTGGGGCCCGCCATGCGGCTCGACGTCGTGGTCCGGGCGCCGGCGCCGGGCGCGGAAGGAACGCTGGTCGACTATTTTTCCGCAAAGCCGGTCACGCTTGCGACCTTCGCCGGCGAGGGGGAGGGCAAGCGGCCTTCCGCCTTCGACCCAGCGCCGCTGTCGAAGGGCGACATCCCGGAGCCGAAGCTGAAGGGCGCCGGGCGGCTGAAATTCGCCTTCGCCACGGCGGCCGGAGGCAAGTCCGCGCTCGCGGCCTCGGCCGAGGGGGGCGATGCGCTCGACAAGGCGCTGCTCGACAGCCTCTGCGCCTCCGACAAGGTCAACTGGAGCATCAACGGCGAGAGCTGGCCGGCCGGCGACCATTCACGCGTGCCGCCGCCGCTGTTCACGCTGAGGCAAGGGCGGACCTACGTCGCCGAACTGACCAACGAGACGCCGCACGTCCACCCGATCCACCTGCACGGCTTCACCTTCAAGGTGCTTTCGTCGACGCGCGCCGGCGCGCCGGTCCACTTCGCCGACACCGTGCTGCTGACGCCGAAGGACCGCATCACCATCGCCTTCGTCGCCGACCGTCCCGGCGACTGGATGGTCCACTGCCACCTGATAGAACATCAGGACACGGGCATGATGGGCTACGTGAAGGTCGTGTGATGGAGGCGGAGCCGGGTCGGGCGCGATCCCTCCCCTTGCAAAGGGGAGGGCAGGGTGGGGAT
>CABHPB010000152.1 GCA_902168115.1 uncultured Methylopila sp.
CGCGCAGCAGGCTCGGCCCCTTGGCGAAGACGCGGCCGACGCGGCGCTCGGGAAGGGCCGTCCCGTCCGGCGCGCGGCACTCGATCTCGTGGCCGGGCAGGGCCGGGCCGCACAGCGTGAACTCGCGCTCGCGGGTGGTCGCGCCGTTCGGCTTGGTCGCGACGCTCTCGCGCTCCAGCAGGTCGAGGTCGACCACTTCCGTCTTCAGCCCCTCGTCAAGCGGCGCGAAGGAGAGCGCGAGGGTCGCCTCCGCCATGCCGTAGCTCGCCACATAGGCGGAGGGAGAGAAACCGTTCGGGCCGAAGCGCTCGACGAAGCGGCGCAGGACATGCGGGCGGATCATGTCGCCGCCGATGCCGGCGCACCGCCAGGAGGAGAGGTCGAGGGCGCCGAGATCGACCGTCTGGGCGCGCTGGGCCGCGAGCTCGAAGCCGAAGCTCGGCGAATAGGAGATCGTGGCCTTGGCGCGCGCGATCATGTCGAGCCAGAGCAGCGGCCGGCGGGCGAAGTCGCGGGTCGCGAGGTAATCGACCGTGAGCCCGGCGACGATCGGGGCCAGCATGAAACCGACCAGCCCCATGTCGTGATAGAACGGCAGCCACGAGACGCAGCGATCGCCGGGGCGCGTCTGCAGGCCGTCGCGGCTGATCCCGGTCGCGTTCGCCATCAGCGCGCGGTGGGTGACGCAGATCCCCTTCGGGAAGCGCGTCGAACCGGACGAGAACTGCAGATAGGCGAGCGCGTCGGGATCAGGCCCGGGCAACGGTTCCGAAACGGGCTCGACGCCCTCAAGATCGCCGATCACGCCGACGAGCTTGAGCGGGAAGCCCTCGGCCGCCTCGACCAGCCAGTCCTTCATGGACGCCGGCGCGAAGGCCGCCGAGGCGTCCGCGCATTCGATCATCTTGCGGATATGCGCGAGGTAGGTCTCGCGCCCGCCGAAGGCCATCGGCAGCGGCATCGGGGCGGGCACGACGCCGGCATAGGCGCAGGCGAAGAACAGCCGGACGAAGTCGCCCTCGGTGTCGGCGATCAGAGCGACATGGTCGCCGGGTTTTACGCCCGCCCCGAGGAGCTTCAGCGCCAGCGCGCGCGACTGCTCGACGAGCGCGGCGTAGCCCAGCGCCTCGGTCAGTTCGCCCCTGCCGGAATGGAAGTTGAAGCCTTCCGGGCCATGCCCGGCGGCCTCCAGAGCGTCGAGGATCGTGGCGGCGCCGGACGGCTCCGGCGCGACGTCGATCGGCATCGGTGTCCTCGCCTCCAGCGTCAGCTCGCGGCGCCGAGAGCCTCGGCGCGCGGCGTTGCGTCTCCCTCG
>CABHPB010000153.1 GCA_902168115.1 uncultured Methylopila sp.
GCGCTACGCCGGTCGGAGAGCTTCATCCGGAGGCCGACCCCACCCTTACCCTCCCCTGTCCCAGGGGAGGGAGGCGGACAGGGTGGCGTGGCGACGAGGCTCAGGCCGCGATGACGTCCATGATCTCGTAGCTGCGCGGGTCGACGATGACGATCGCGCCGCCCTCGAGCACGAAGTACTCGTAGTTGGTGTATTCGGGCGCGACCTCGATCACGTCCGCCGGCAGGCGGCGGATGCGGACCTTCTCGCGCGGCACGACGTGGCCGGGGGTCAGCGTGACGTCGGCGAGCCGCGCGCGCGATACGGCGCGGCCTGCGGCGAGGCCGATCAGCCGCTCCTGGATCTGCGCCTTGTGCTCGCTGGTGACGCTGACCCGCATCGTCGAGGAGCCGCCGAGCCGGTACAGGACAGACGGGGCGGCGTCCTCGGCGGCGCGCTGCGCGGCGCCGTCCGCGCGATCCTTGACGCCGATGTCGGAGCCGCCGCCGGTGTGCTGCGCGAAGGCGCCCGCCGGAGACAGGGCCACGATCGCGGCGGTCGCCGCGGCGTAAATCGTCTGGATTTTCATCTGCTTGTCCTTCCGGCCGAACCCGGCCGATTCTTTAGGCCAAGAGGTAGCGCAGAACGGCTTTGAAACCAGCACACTCTTTCGCGACTGCGAAAGAAAACGCCGGCCAGGCGAACCCGGCCGGCGCTTGTCGGTCGATGACGCGGATGCGTCAGGCCTCGATGACGTCGACGATCTCGTAGGTGTCGGGATCGACGATGACGATCAGGCCGTCGTCGGTGAGGAAGTACTCGTACTCGGCGTATTCCGGCACGATCTCGATGATGTCGGCCGGCAGGCGGGTGATCGTCACCTTTTCGCGCGGGATCTTCACGCCGACCGAGACCGAGACGCCCAGCGTCGACTTCGACACCTTCTTGCCACCGCCGGAGACGACGAGCTTCTGCTTGATCTTGGTCTTCTGCTCGCTGGTGACCTTCACCGTGGTCTTCGACGAGCCGCCGAGCGAGGCCTTGCCGTCCTTGCCGTCCTTGGCCTTGATGTCGACGTCGGTGCGCGACTTGTCCTTGTCGCCGCGATCTTTCATGTCGCCCGACTTCATGTCGCGGTCCTTCATGTCGCCGGACTTTTCCGACTTCATGTCGCCGCCCTTCATGTCATCCGACTTGCCGGACTTCATGTCGTCCGACTTGCCCGACTTTTCGTCCATGCCACCGCCGGACTTGTCCTTGCCGGACTTCATCTCGCTGTCGGCGCCAGACTTCATCTCCGATCCGGATTTGTCCGACCCGGACTTCATTTCGGAGCCGGACTTGTCGCCGCCGCCCGAGCGCATCTCGCCCGAACCGCCGCTGGACTTCGAAGAGCCGCTGTCCTGGCTGGAGCCGGCGCCGGAATCCATCCGGCCGCCGCCGCCGGATTCGCTCGAGCCGGCGGACGAGCCGCCGCCGGAGCGCTCCATGCCGCCGCCGCCGGCGCCGCCGCCACCGGAGCGTTCGCCGCCCCCGCCGCCGCCGCCGGACATGCTCTTCTCGCTCTTGTCGCCGCCGCCGCTCTGTGCGGTCGCAGCCACCGGAGCCGCGACGATAGCCAGCGCCGCGACCGTGCTCAGAAGCAGGTTTTTCATGATAATCTTGCCCTCTGCGGCGGCATTCATGCCATCCGCCTAGCGCGCCCTCGAAGCCCCAACGTCTCCCGTTGCTGATCGTTCCGGGCCTATTTCGTTGCGTCGCCGAAGCAGGACTTCAATAGACACGCCGAACGCCGTCCAACGCAGTGATTGCGCTTGAATAGACTTGTCTCTTCGAAACAGGACTTTACGCGCGTCGTGGCGCCAGTCGTCCCGCGGCGTTTCGCGCTCAGGCGCCGATGATGTCGACGATCTCGTAGCCGTTCGGATCGACGATCACGATCTGGCCGTTCTGCGTCATGAAATACTCGTATGCGCCGTATTTCGGCACGATCCGCGCCACCGCCGACGGCAGCCGATAGATCTGCACCTTCTCGCGCGGCAGCTTCGCGCCGATGGCGAGGCCGCGCAGGTTGAGGCGGGCGATTTCGTCCGCGCCGAGCAGCGACAGCTGACGGCGGATCTCCGCCTTTTGCGCCTCGCTGACCATCATGCTGGTCTCGGAGGACCCGCCGACCGCGTAGGAGGCAGGGCCGAGGTTTCTTGAGCCCAGATCGCCTGTCATCACCGCCGCGAGATGCGTCGGGGACTCCGACGCCATGGCCGGCGTCGAGGCGATGTCGCCGAGCGTGAGGCCCGAGCTTGAATAGGTTGATCCCCCGTCGACTCCACGCGCCATGACGGCGACGGTCGCAATCGCGATCGCCGCAGCGGCCAGGATCAGCCGGTGTCTCATCGTCGTCGCTTTCCGAATGCCGGGGGACGGAGTCGATGACTCCGCGCAGGCAAGAAACGCCCGCGCAGTTTCTTCGTTCCGCAGACTCAGCACGGAATCGACAAGAAAAGATGACGGCGTTCGACTTGGCGCCGGCAGCTTTTGACATGTTTCGTTGAAGGCATTGGATTCGCTATGGATTTCGGTCTTTCAAGGCTTTTTGGCCGGTTGTCCGCCAAGTCGAACGGGGCGGTCGTCGCCCTCCACGCCGGCGGTCACGCGGTGTGGTCCGGGCGTGACCCGGCGACGCTCGCCAGGGACGGCTTTCGGCGCAATCCAGTGGTCCATCGCGCGGTGCGTCTGGTCGCCGAGGCGGCGGCCGGCGTGCCGCTCATCCTGAGCGAGGGAGAGGCCGAGCTTTTCTCCCACCCTCTGCTCGCGCTTCTGGCGCGGCCGAACGCCCTGCAGGGCCGCGCCGCGTTGATCGAGGCGGTGGTCGCGCATCTGCTGACCGCCGGCGACGCCTATCTCGAAGCCGTCTCGCTCGACGGCGCCCCTCGCGAGCTCCACGCCCTGCGCCCGGACAGGATGCGCGTCGTCGCCGGCTCCGACGGCTGGCCGGAGGCCTACGAATATCGCGTCGGGACTGAGGTCACGCGCTTCGACCAGCGCGCGGAGCCCGTTGCGCCGATCCTGCATCTGAGGCTCTTCAACCCGCATGACGACCATTTCGGCCTGTCGCCGCTGCAGCCGGCGGCGCTCGCGGTCGATCTCCACGACGCCGCCTCCGCCTGGAACAAGGCGCTGCTCGACAACGCCGCCCGGCCGTCCGGCGCGCTGATCTACAAGGGTCCGCAGGGGCAGGGGCTGAGCGACGACCAGGTCGAGCGGCTGAAGGAGGAGCTGGAGGCTCAGTTTTCCGGCGCCGCCAACGCCGGCCGGCCGCTGCTGCTCGACGGCGGGCTCGACTGGCGGCCGATGTCGCTGACCCCGCAGGAGATGGATTTTCTCGCCGCCCGCAACGCCGCGGCCCGCGACATCGCGCTCGCCTTCGGCGTGCCGCCGATGCTGCTCGGCATCCCGGGCGACGCCACCTACGCCAACTACCGCGAGGCCAACGTCGCGCTGTGGCGGCAGACCGTCATTCCGCTGCTGACGCGGATCGCCGGAGAGATCGCCGCCTGGCTAGGCCCGGCCTTCGACGCGGAACTGTCTCTCACGCCGGACCTCGACGCGGTCGAGGCGCTCGCGGTGGAGCGGGAGTCGCTCTGGCGAAGGGTCAGCGCGGCGGCGTTCCTCGACGACGACGAGAAGCGCGCGGCGGTGGGGTATGGGGCGCGGACGGCGCCGGGGTGACGCTCCGCATCTTGTCCCGGCCGAAGAGCCGGGACCCAGAACCTCGACGTCTCACAGGACGGGCCGGCGGCCCCGAGCCTCCTCCGTCGTTCGCGGCGCGTCTGGGTCCCGGCTCTTCGGCCGGGACAAGGGCGCCGCCTCGCATCGAAAGCTGCCCATGCCCAAAACTCTCTCCCCTCCGCGGCGTCCCGCGCCGGAACTGAAGCGTCTTGCGCTGACGCCGGCGGTCTCCGCCGACGGGGCGGTCGAGGGCTACGCCAGCCTGTTCGGCGTGGTCGATCTCGGGCGCGATCTGGTGGAGCCCGGCGCCTTCGCCGCGAGCCTTCGCCGGCGCGGCGCCTCGGGCGTGCGGTTCCTGTTCCAGCACGACCCGTCCGAGCCGATCGGCGCCTGGACGTCGATCTCGGAGGATGGCCGGGGCCTGAAGGTCTTTGGGCTCCTCAACCTCGCCGTGGCCCGCGCCCGCGAGGTGCAGGCGCTGCTGCGGCAGGGCGGGCTGGACGGGTTGTCGATCGGCTTTCGCGCGGTGCGGAGCCGGCGCGGGCCCGGCGGCGTCCGGCGCCTCACGGAGATCGACCTCTGGGAGGTCTCGGTGGTGACCTTCCCGATGCTGCCGGAGGCGCGCGTCGCCTGCGTGAAGCGGCGCGCGCCCAAAGCGTCTTACGGGCAGAGCGCGACGAGATAGAACGCGCCGGGGCCGCCCTGGCCCGCCGAATTGTGCATGAACACATAGACCGACTTCTTGTCGCCGGTGCGCGGCGCGGCCTCGGCCGAAAACTGGAAGCGCGCGGAGCTGACGAGAAGCGCGCACTTGTCGACCGGCTTGGCGAACTTGACGTTGAAGGACCCGTCGCCGTCGACCGGATAGGTCACCGACTTCACGCCGACGCCGCCGACGAGACGGCCTTCCTGGTCCGTGACGGCGACATAGACCTTCGGGGCCGCGGCCGCGGCGGAATCCTCGTCGCCGGCCATCGCGACGGCGGTCATGGCGAGACCGGAGGCTGCGATCGTCGCCGCGCCGGCCAGAGCGATCATTTTTCTGCTGAACATTGTCATCCCCGAATAAACCGCGACGCGCTCAAGGCGCGTTCGATTAGGGACGGTATCTGAGGGTTCTACATTCGGCACGTAAGTACAAATACAGACGATTTGACTGTCCGGAACGAAACTAGATTTAGCTGTTCCGCAGATTGCCCCGCGTCCGTGACGTCGTGGACGTATTGAGCGAGCGCTCATCAAGTACCCTGCAGCAATGACCTGCGCGCGTTCCGATGAACGGGCGCGACCCGCCGCCTCCGCGCGGCTTCTCCAGCCATGAGGCGAGACACGCATGACCGAGACCTTCGCGCCGCTGCGCTCCCCCGAAACCAAGGCGGCCGAGGCCGCGCCGTCCTCGCTCGAGGTGGTCGCTGCCTTCGACGACTTCATGGGCGCCTTCGAGGCCTTCAAGGAGACCAATGACGAGCGGCTCGCCGAGATCGAGGCCCGCATCTCGCCGGACGTCGTCACGACCGAGAAGCTCGCGCGGCTCGACGAGACGCTCGACCGTCAGCAGCGCGCGCTCGACCAGCTGACGCTGAAGAGCCGCCGGCCCGCGCTCGAGACCTCGGGCGGGCGCCAGTCCGGCGCCGTGCATGAGCACAAGGCGGCGTTCGAGGCCTATGTCCGCCGCGGCGAGGTCGCCTCGCTGAAGGGGCTGGAGGCCAAGGCGCTGGCGGGAGTCAGCGGCGCGCAGGGCGGCTACCTCGTGCCCGAGGCGACCGAGCGCGAGATCGGCCGGCGCCTCGCCGAGGTCTCGCCGATCCGCGCGATCGCCTCGGTCCAGACGGTGACGTCGTCGACCTTCCGCAAGCCGGTCGCCAAGGCGGGCTTTACCGCCGGCTGGGCGAGCGAGACCGGCGCCCGCGCCCAGACCGCGACGCCCGACCTCGACGAGCTCGCCTTCCCGGCGATGGAGATCTTCGCCAACCCGGCCGCGACCCAGACCCTGCTCGACGACGCCGCGGTCGACCTCGACCAGTGGATCGCCGAGGAGGTGGACAGCGCCTTCGCCGAGCAGGAGGGCGTCGCCTTCGTGACCGGCGACGGGACCACCCGGCCGCAGGGCTTTCTCACGCCCGCCAAGGTGCCGAACTCGGCCTGGGAATGGGGCAAGATCGGCTATGTCGCGACCGGCGAGGCCGGCGCCTTCGACCCCGACCTGCCGGGCGACGCGCTTTTGGACCTCGTCTACGCGCTGCGCGCCGGCTATCGCCGCAACGCCAGTTTCGTGATGAACCGCCGCACCCAGAGCGCGGTGCGCAAGCTGAAGGACGCCGACGGCCGCTATCTTTGGGAGCCGCCGGCGGGCGGGCAGGGCGGCGCCACGCTGCTCGGCTTCCCGCTGGTCGAGGCCGAGGCGATGCCCGACGTCGCCGACGGCGCCCACGCCATCGCCTTCGGCGACTTCCGCCGCGGCTACCTCGTCGTCGACCGCCTGGGCGTGAGGATCCTGCGCGATCCCTACACGGCCAAGCCCTACGTCCTGTTCTACACCACCAAACGCGTCGGCGGCGGCGTCCAGGACTTCGACGCCATCAAGACCCTGAAGTTCGCCGCGAGCTGACGCCGTCTTCCCTCTCCCCTTGAGGGAGAGGGTAGGGTGAGGGGTGACGGCGGCGCCCTATCCGGACGACGCGCCGCCCGCACCCCTCATCCGGCCTCCGCCTTCAGCTCCGGCCACCTTCTCCCTCAGGGGGAGAAGGAAAGACCCGCGCCCTGATCCCCCATCTCCAGCGAGGCCCCCATGCCCGCCACTCTCTTGACCGCGCCTGCGGCCGAGCCGGTTTCGCTTGGCCAGGCGAAGGCGTTTCTGCGGCTCGAGCACGACGCCGAGGACGCGCTGGTCGCCGGGCTGATCGTGGCCGCGCGCGAGCAGGTCGAAAGACTCACCCGGCGCGTGCTGGTCGCGCAGCGCTGGCGGCTCGCGGTCGCCGTTCCGGACGACGGCGCGCCAATCCCGCTTCGGCCGCGCCCCGTGCAGCAGATCGAGGCGGTGCGGGCGCGGCGCGGCGGCGGCCTGGAGGCGCTGGCGGCGGAGCAGTATCAGTTCGACTGGGCCGGCGAGCGCCTGCTCCTCTCCGCCGGCGCCGGCGCCCGCTTCGTCGAGATCGATCTCGCCTGCGGCTACGGCGATCCAGAGGACGTCCCGGAGTCGCTTCGGCTCGCCGTCGAGCGGCTGGTCGCCGACGCCTTCGAGAGGCGCTCGGGCGCGGACGGGCCGCCGGCCGACGTGTCGGATCTCGTCGCGCCCTACCGGGATGTTCGGCTTTGAGCGCCGCGACCCTCGGCGCGCTGCGGCGCAGGATCTCGATCGAGCGCCCGGCCGACGTCGATGACGGCGCCGGCGGCGTCATTCGGGGTTATGCGCCGCTGGCCGAAGTCTTCGCGAGCGTCCAGCCGCTCTCGTCCGAGGAGGCCGCCGCCGGGCGGGCGCTGGGGCTGAACCGGCTGTGGCGCGTGACCATCCGCGCCCGCGCAGACGTCACGGGCGGCTGCCGCGTCACCTGGCGGGACGTCGCCTTCGACGTGCTGTCGGTCCGTGCGCTCGACGCCGACGACAGGTTTTCGGAACTGCTCTGCGAGGAGTACGCGCCATGAGCGCCGCGCTGTCGCTGCGCGCCGCGATCCGCGCGCATCTTGTGGCGGACGCCTCGCTCGTCGCGCTGCTGGGCGGGCCGCGCGTCCATGACGAGCCGCCGCGCGCCGCGCTGCCGCCTTACGTCGTGTTCGGCGACGTCGAAAGCCTCGACGCGTCCGGCGACGAGGCGCCAGCGCAGGAGCACGCGCTGCTGATCGAGGTCTGGTCGCGCGAGGGCGGGCTGTCGGAGACGCTGAAGCTCTCGGCCCGTGTGGTCGCGTTGCTCGACGGCGCCGCGCTCGCGGTCGAAAACCATCGGCTGGCCTCGCTCGCCTGGGTCTTCACCGACGCCGGCCGCGCCGCCGAACAGGGGTTTCGTCGCGCGATCCTGAAATTCCGCGCGGTGACCGAACCGCTTTAGGCGCGAGGAGGGGTTTTCTCATGGCCATCCAGAAGGGCAGGGACCTGATCGTGAAGGTCGCCGACGGGGCGGGCGGCTTCACCACGGTCGCGGGCCTCAGGACGCGCAAGCTCGCCTTCGACAGCGAGCTCGTCGACGTCACACATTCGGAAAGCGCCGGCCGCTGGCGCGAGCTGCTCGCCGGGGCGGGCGTGCGCAAGGCGAGCGTCGCCGGCGCCGGCGTGTTCCGCGACGGCGCCTCCGACGCGCTGGTCCGCGGCCTCGTCTTCGACGGCGGGATCGCCGACTTCCAGATCGTCATCCCCGACTTCGGCCGCGTGGAAGGCCCGTTCCAGGTGACGGGCCTCGACTACAAGGGCGAGCACGCCGGCGAGGTGACCTACGACCTCGCGTTGGAGAGCGCCGGCGCGCTCAGCTTCACGGCGATCTGAGCAGCCCGGACCGCAGAACGCGATCACTCGTCGCTCACGGATCCGTAGCCGTAGTCGCCGCTCATCCGGTAGGCGAGGACGGTCGTCTTGAGCTCCGCGGGATAAGCGAGGACGGCTTCGAGATAGCGGATCGCCGCGCGGCAGATGCTCTTCGATTTGAGCTCGAGCGGCCGGGTCTCAGAGAAGACGGTCGCGATGTCGGCCTGGGCCAGTCCGGCTCCACGAAGCTGCGCCTGTTCTTCGGGAATGCGCTCCGCGTAATAGGCAGGGCTGACGGCGTCATGCGATCGCGCAGCCGCGATCGCCCTCAGCCTTGCGAGCTCGGCCTTGCGGGCCGCTTGCCGGGCGACGCGATTGAGCCCGACGACCGTCTCCGGAGTCCGCCAGAGATAGTCCGCGCAGTATCCGGCGGCGTGGGGTTCGGCGGCGCGCAGCATGTCGAGATCGGCCCGCGTCACGGCGTCCAGCGCATCGAGCGGCGCGCGGCGAAGCTCGGCCTTCAGGCGCTCCGCGAGCGCGGAGATGGTCGCGTCGATCCGCGATATCGCGATCACGACGGCCGGATCGGAACGCCGGACGGGCGGCGTATCGGCAGCGGCGGACTCGTCACGGACGCTCGTCGCCCGGCGTGCGACGTCGCGCAGCGCCGGCCACCCTTCGGGATCGAGCTTTGCGGCGAGCCGCAGCCTCTCGCCGCGCTCCGCAGTCAGCGCGTGGCCGAACAGGGGTTGGTCGTTCGAGACCGCGTCGCCGGCGAAGGCCGCCGCCCCCGACAACGCTAGAAGTGCGAAGACGACCTGCGCGGCGCCGGCGCGGCTACTCATCGGAGCCATCGTCGTCGCCATACTTGCTGGCGAGGACGGGGCCTCGCACGTCGTCCGGCAGGCTGGCGAGCGCGTCCATGACGCGGCGTCCGAGCTCGCAGCGCCGCTCCGGCGTCAGTTCGGCCAGCCCGTCGCCCGCGAAGAGGGCGACAATGTCTGTCTCGGAGACTCCAGCGCTCTCGAGCGCCTTGAAGTAAGCGGACGCGATCCACTCGCCCGGCGGCGGGTAGGTCGCAGGTCTGGCGCGCGCCGCCTTGATCGCGCGGTAGCTCGCATTGTCGAGAGCCGCGACGATATCGGGCGCCGCTTCGTTCAGCATGTTGCCAGCGACCTCCCAGCTCCAGACGTCGGGACCGCAAATGTCCGCGCCGATCCGCTTCACCGCCGAAAAGCTGGCGCGCTGGGTCGCGAGCATCTCGTCCAGAGCGTCAAGGGGCGCGTGACGGAGTTCGCCGCTGATCCAGTTGGACACCCGATTATAGAGATCGAGGATCTCGGACGTCGCCGCCGCTCTGTCCTCCGGCGCCGCGAATTGCAAGCGGCGGCGGAGCGCCCGCAGTTCCGCGTAGAGCGTTGGGTTGAGCTCGGATAGGAAGCGATTGCGCTCTCCCGCTCCCTTGATGCCGTAAGGGTCGTCGCCAAGAAGGAACGCATCGATCTTCGCGTCGGGCAGTTCCCGCAGTTGCGTGGCTTCGTCCGGCGCATGCCCCGTCGCGATATCCGCGCCGAAGACGAGGCCGACCGCCAGGACGAGCGACGCGAGAAGGCGGCTTGAACTCATGCAACGCGCTGTTCCGATTGCGACGAGTGAGGGTCTCGCGCAGCCGGTCAAGAATCAATCCGCGTCGCGGCGGTATGCAGAGGAGATCCCGCCATGCCCGCAAACCCGCGCCGCGGCGAGACCGAGGCCGTGTTCGACGGCCGGCCGTATCGCCTGGTCCTCACCCTTGGCGCGCTGGCGGAGCTCGAAAACGCCTTCGGGCTCGCCGACCTCAACGCGCTCGCCGAGCGCTTCGAAAGCGGGCGGCTGAAATCCTCCGACGCGATCGCGATCCTCGGCGCCGGCCTGCGCGGCGGCGGCGTCGAGTTTTCGGACGCGGACGTCGCTCGCCTCAGTCATGCCGACGGAGCGCCGGGCTTCGTGCGGGCGGTCGCCGACCTTCTCCGCGCGACCTTTGGTTCGTCGGACGGGGAGGGCGGGGCCGCGCCCAAAACCCCTTTCCCTGGGACGACGTCACCGCCTTCGGGCTCGGCGTCCTGAGGCTCGCCCCCAAGGACTTCTGGTCTGCGACGCCCGCCGAGCTCGCCGCCGCGGCGCGCGGGCTGTTCGGGCCGCGCGTCGAGCCGCTGTCGCGTCGTGAGCTCGCCGAACTGATGGACCGTTTTCCCGACGAAAGGCCCTGACATGGCCATCGAACTCCCGACGGCGCAGGCCGTCGTCGACGCCCGCGCGCTCACCGCCGATCTGGCCGAGGCCGAACGACTGTCGCGTTCCTTCGGCGCCTCGCTCGGGGCGGCGCTGGAAAGCGGCGTCGTGCGCGGAAATGCGCTCGGCGACGTTCTTCGCACGCTGGGCCTCCGGCTCTCCGCGATCGCGCTGCAGTCGGCGCTGAAGCCGGTCGAGACCGCCTTCGGCTCGATCTTCTCCTCGCTGACGCGCGGCGCCTTCGGCGGCCTCGGCTCGCCGCTTTCCGGCGCGGGGCTCGGAACGCCCGGCACGCTCGGCGGCGGGCTCATGCCGATCGCAAGCGCCGCATCCTCCGATCGCGCGCCCGCTGCGGCTCCGAAGCCCGCGCCGGTGACGGTGAACATCTCGACGCCCGACGCCGACAGCTTCCGCCGCTCCGAGGCTCAGGTCACGGCCTCGCTCGCGCGTGCGGTGGCGCGCGGCCGGCGGGGACTGTGAGCCGATGCCGATGACCCCCTTCCACGACGTCCGCTTCCCGACCGACATCGCGCGGGGTGCGCGGGGCGGGCCGGAGCGGCGCACCGAGATCGCGACGCTCGGCTCCGGCTTCGAGGAGCGCAACGCGGTGTGGAAGCATTCGCGCCGGCGCTGGGACGCGGGGCTCGGCGTCAGGACCCTCGCGCAGCTTTCCGCCGTCGTCGCCTTCTTCGAGGAGCGGCGCGGGCGGCTGGTCGGCTTCCGCTTCAAGGACCCGCTCGACCATTCCTCCGCCGCGCCCGGCGCGGCCGTCACGCCCTTCGACCAGCTGCTCGGGACCGGCGACGGCGAGACGACGCGCTTTGCGCTTCGAAAGACCTATGGCGGGGCGTTCGATCCCTATCGGCGGCCGATCCCGAAGCCGGTCGCCGGCACGGTGCGGGTCGCGGTCGGCGGGGTCGAGATCGTCGGCTTCGCGCTCGACCTGGCCGACGGCTCCGTGGTGCTGGACAGCGCGCCGGCGGAGGGCGTCGCGGTCGCGGCCGGCTTCCAGTTCGACACGCCGGTGCGGTTCGACACCGACCATCTCGAGGTCGACCTCGCGGCGTTCGAGGCGGGCTCCGTGCCCTCCGTGCCGCTCGTGGAAATCCGGCTGGCCTGATGCGCGACATCCCCAACGCCCTCGCGGCCTCGCTCGCCTCGGGCGTCACGACGCTGGCGCGCTGCTGGACGGTGACGCGCAGCGACGGCGAGGCGCTCGGCTTCACCGACCACGACCGCGACCTCGCCTTCGGCGGCGTGACCTATCGCGCCGCGACCGGCATGACGGCGTCCGCCGCCGAGAGCGCGCTCGGCCTCGCGGTCGACGGGCTGGAGGTCGCCGGCGCGCTGGATTCCGACGGGCTGTCCGAGAAGGACCTCGCGCGCGGCGCATTCGATGGCGCGGCGGTCGAGCTGTGGCTGGTCGACTGGTCCGACGCGTCGAGCCGGCTGCTGCTGTTCTCCGGCGCGCTCGGCGAGGTGACGCGGGGCGGGCGCGCCTTCACGGCCGAGCTTCGCGGGCTCACCCATGCGCTCGGCCAGCCGCGCGGCCGCCTCTATCAGCGCGCCTGCGACGCCGATCTCGGCGACGCGCGCTGCGGCGTCGACCTGACGAGCTTTACGAACAAGGCGACCGGCGAGGTCCGCAAGCGGCTCGGCCCGCGCCTGTTCGACACGCGCGACTATGACGGCGCGGCGAGTCGCTTCGAGCGCGGCCGGCTGGTCTGGACCAGCGGCGCGAACGAGAGCGCCGTCGGCGAGATCCGGAGGCAGACCGACGGCCGCGTCGAGCTCGCCGAGGCGCCGGCCATGCCGATCGCGGAGGGCGACCGCTTCAAGGTGACCGCCGGCTGCGACAAGACCTGGAAGACCTGCCGCGACCGCTTCGGAAACCAGCTGAATTTTCGCGGCTGCCCCAACATGCCAGGCAACGACTGGCTCGCGCTGCCGGCGCGCACCGGCCCGGACAATGACGGAGGCCGGCTTGGGTAAGGCGCTCGATCCAGCGCTGGTCGTCGCGGAGGCGCGCCTCTGGATCGGGACGCCCTACCGCCACCAGGCGAGCCGCATCGGCGCCGGCGCGGACTGCCTCGGCGTGGTGCGCGGCGTGTGGCGGGCGCTGATCGGGCCCGAGCCCGAGCCGCCGCCGCCCTACGCCCGCGACTGGGCCGAGGGCGGCGACGCCGGCCTGATGCTTGAGGCCGCCCGCCGCTGGCTGATCGCCGCGCCGGACGGCGCGGTCGAGCCCGGCGACGTGCTGCTGTTCCGCGTCGCGCGCGGGGACGGCCCGCGCCATTGCGGGATCGCGACCGGTCCCCGCGCGATGGTCCACGCCTATGACGGCCACGCCGTCGCCGAGACGCCGATCCCGGAGGTCTGGGAGCGGCGGATCGTCGGGCGGTTCCGGTTTTCCGAGGCGCAAACGTCTCCGAATCCCTCCCCTGGGACAGGGGAGGGCAGGGTGGGGTGGCTCTCCGGATAGAGCTCGACGACCCGCGTCGCGCTTCATTCTGACCGATCGCCACCCTTACCCTCCCCTTTGCAAGGGGAGGGATGCGGCCGACCTCGCGCTCGACTTCCACAGGACATCCCATGGCCGTTCTCGCGCTCACAGCCGCAGGATCGGCGATCGGCGGATCGCTGCTGCCGGGCGGGATCTCGCTGTTCGGCGCGACGCTCTCGGGCGCGGCGCTCGGCGGGGCCGTCGGCGGCCTGGCCGGCTCCGCGATCGACAGCGCGCTGCTGACGAAGAAGCAGGAGATCTTCGGGCCGCGCCTCACCGACGTGAAGCTCACCACCTCGACGGAAGGCTCGCCCATCCTGCGCGTCTACGGCCGCATGCGGGTCGGCGGGCAGATCGTCTGGGCGAGCCGGTTCACCGAAAACACCGACGAATCCAGCGTCGGCGGCAAGGGCGGGTTCGGCGGCGGGGCGGAGCAGACGCGCTACTGGTACTACGCCAGCTTCGCCGTCGGGCTCTGCGAGGGGAAGGTGGACGGCATCGGCCGCATCTGGGCCGACGGCGAGGTGCTGGACGTCGAGGGGTTGGAGATCCGCCTGCACAAGGGCGGCGAGGATCAGCTGCCGGACCCGAAGATCGTCGCGGTCGAGGGCGAGGACCATGCGCCGGCCTTCCGGGGCCTCGCCTATCTCGTCTTCGACGAGCTGCCGCTGGAGCGCTTCGGCAACCGCATCCCGCAGATCACTGTCGAGGTCATCCGCCGGCCGAAAGGCGAAAAGCCCGCGCTGGAGGATCTGCTGACCGGCGTGACGCTGATCCCCGGAGCCTCGGAGTTCGCCTATGCGAGCGACGTGATCGACCGCGAGGTCGGCTACGGCGCCTATGAGAGCGAGAACGCCCATGTCGACGGCCGGGCGGACCTGATCGCCTCGCTCGACGAGTTGCAGGCGGTCGCGCCGAACCTCACCCACGTCTCGCTGGTCGTCGCCTGGCACGGCACGGACCTGCGCGCCGGCCATTGCGAGATCGTCCCGAAGGCCGAGACCGCGACCAAGGCGACGAGCCCTTGGGAATGGAACGTCTCGGGGATCGAGCGCGGCGCGGCGCAGCTGGTGAGCCGGATCGGCGGCCGGCCCGCGATCGGCGGCGCGCCGTCGGATTGCTCGATCTGGCAGGCGATCGTCGAGCTGAAGCGCCGCGGCCTGAAAGTCATGCTGAACCCGTTCGTGATGATGGACGTCGCCGAGGGAAACGGCCTGCCCGACCCCTATGGCGCGGACGAGCAGGCGGCCTATCCCTGGCGCGGGCGCATCACCTGCCATCCGGCGCCGGGGCGTCCCGGTTCGCCGGACGCGACGGCGGAAGCGGCGGACCAGGTCGCGGCCTTCTTCGGGACGGCCGAGCCGGAAGATTTCGTATGGGACCCGAGCCGCAGCGCGGTGTCCTACTGGGGGCCGGCGGAATTCTCCTATCGACGCTTCGTTCTGCATATGGCCGAGATCGCGCGCTTTTCGGACGGCGTCGACGGCTTCCTGATCGGCTCGGAGATGGTCGGACTGACGACCGTCCGCGACGCGCCGGGCGCCTATCCGGCGGTGCGCGAGCTTAAGAGACTGGCGGAGGATGTCCGCGCAAAGCTCGGGCCGGACGTCAGGATCGGCTACGCCGCCGACTGGAGCGAGTTTCCGCCGCACCGGCCGGACGATGGCTCGCACGATCTCCATTTCCATCTCGACCCGCTCTGGGCGCACCCCGACATCGACTTCGTCGGGCTCGACAACTACACGCCCCTCGCCGACTGGCGAGACGGCGCGAGCCATCTCGACCTCCTCGCCGGCTGGGACGGGCCTTACGAGACCGGCTACCTGCAGTCCAACATCGAGGGCGGGGAGGGCCACGACTGGTTCTACGCCAGCCGCGCCGACCGCGACGGCCAGCTCCGCACGCCGATCGTCGACACGGCCCATGGCGAGCACTGGGTGTTCCGCGCCAAGGATTTCCGGCGCTGGTGGCTGAACGCGCATCACGACCGGCCGGGCGGCGTGCGCGGCGGCGCGACCGGCTGGGTCCCGCAGTCGAAGCCGATCGTGTTCTGCGAGATCGGCTGCCCGGCCGTCGACAGGGGCGCCAACCAGCCGAACGTCTTCGTCGATCCGAAGTCGTCGGAATCCGCGCTGCCTTACTATTCGACCGGCGAGCGCGACGAGCTCGCGCAGCGCGCGGCGCTGACGGCGCTGCTCGACTACTGGTCGCCGGAAAGCGGAAACAATCCGGTCTCCGAGCTCACCGGCCAGCGGATGATCGCGGTCGAGCGGCGCTATGTCTGGACCTGGGACGCCCGTCCCTCCGCCGCCTTTCCCGCGCGCGACGACGTCTGGGGCGACGCGCAGAACTGGCGGCGCGGCCACTGGCTCACCGGCCGACTGGGCTTCGCGGGATTGCGGGACGTCGTCGACGAGCTCTGCGAGGGGCTCGGCGTGCCGCTCGACCTGAAGCGTCTCGACGGCGTTGTGAAGGGCTATGCGCTCGACCGGGTGATGAGCCCGCGCGAGGCGATCGAGCCGCTGCTCGACGCCTTCGGCGCGCAGGCGGTCGCGCGCGGCGAAAAGCTGCGTTTCGCGAACCGCGACGTCAGCCCGGTCGTGTCGCTGACGGACGAGGATTTCGTCGATCGCGGCGAACGGGACGGCGCATACCGTCTGACCCGCGCGCAGGCGTCCGAGGTCCCGGCGGCGCTGAAGCTCCGGCACATCGATCCGGACGAGGAGTTCCGGCAGGGCGCCGTCGAAGCGCGGCGGCTCGCTGGCGAAGGCGAGGCGGTCGCCGAGATCTCGCTCGCCCTCGTCATGGCGGAGGAGGAGGCCGAGGCGCTCGCCGACGGCATGCTGATCGAGGCGTCCGTGGCACGCGAGCGGGCGGAATTCTCGCTGCCGCCGAGCCGGATCGCGCTCGAGCCTGGCGACCTCGCCGTGCTGCACGCCCACGACCGCGCGACGGTGCTGAGGCTCGACGCCGTCGGCGACGAGTTCGTCCGGCCGATCCGCGCGACCCGCGCCGATCCGGACGTGCGCCGCGTCGGCCTGCGCGAGCGGCCGCGCCGCCCGAAGCCCGACAGGGGCCATCCGGTCAGGCCGGCCTTCGAGGCGCTCGACCTACCGACGATCGACGCCGGCGATCCGGCCGCGACGCGGCTCGCCGCCTATTCGAAGCCCTGGGCGCCGGTCGCCGTCTATCGCCGCAAGGACGGCGACGGCTACAGGCTCGACGCGACGCTGCGCCGCCCGGCGGCGCTCGGGGAACTCGCGAACCCTCTGGCCCGCCACGACAGCGGACGCTTCGACCGGACGAACGCGCTCGAAGTGCGGCTCGGCCCCGACAGGTCGCTCGAGAGCGTGACGGAACGGGCGGTTCTGGACGGCGCCAATCTCGCCGCGGTGAGGGGCGCCGGCGGCGCATGGGAGGTGCTGCAGTTCGCATCCGCCGAGCTGGTCGGCCCCGGCCTCTGGCGACTCACAGATTTGCTGCGCGGGCAGTTCGGGACCGAGGACGCGATCGGCGACCCGACGCCCGCGGGGCGGGCTTTCGTGCTGCTCGACGGCCACGTCCCGTTCTCCGCGGCGCCTGAGGCTCTTGCGGGCGCGACGCTGGACTGGCGCGCGGGGCCGGCCTCGAAGCCGCGCGGCGACGGGCGCTATGTCGATCGTTCTGCGCCCATGGGCCTGCGGGCGCGCCTGCCGCTCGCGCCTGTGCGCCTGACGGCCCGGAAAATTCCCGGAGGTGACGTCCAGATCGGCTGGATCCGCCGTACGCGGATCGGCGGCGACGATTTCGAGATCCGCGCCGTCCGATTGGGCGAGGAGATCGAGGCCTATGTCGTCGAGGTGATGTCGGGCGGCGAGGCCGTCCGCGCGATCGAGGCCGACGAGCCCGCCGCGCTTTACACGGCCGCGCAGCAGATCGCCGATTTCGGCGCGCCCGTGGCGGATCTGGAGATCGTCGTGCGGCAGCTCTCCGCGGCGGTCGGCCCCGGCCTGCCGGCGCGCAAATCATTCGTTTTGTAGAGCCTTTCGGAGCCTTCCATGAGCGAGAGCCCGCATCTCGGCCTCGGCTATCTCGCGCCGAGCCAGGCGCAGAAGCACGTCACCGTCAACGAGGCGTTCCGGCGGCTCGACGCGCTGGTGCAACTCGGGGTCAAGGACCACGACCGCACGGCAGCGCCGTCCTCGCCGGACGAGGGCGACCGCCACATCGTGGCCCCCGGCGCAACCGGCGACTGGGCGGGGCAGGACGGCAGGATCGCCGCCTTCCTCGACGGACGCTGGGTCTTCGTCCAGCCCAAGCCCGGCTGGCTCGCCTATGACGCGGCGACGGAGGAGCTGCTCGCCTTCGTCGACGGCGCCTGGATCGGCGCGGCGATCGCGATCGCATCGCTCGACGGACTCGAAAAGCTCGGCGTCGGCGCATCCGCCGACCTCGTCAACCGGCTGGTCGTCGCAAGCCAGGCGGCGCTGTTCACGCATCGCGGCGCCGGCGTCCAGCTCAAGCTCAACAAGGCCGCGTCGGGCGACACGGCGAGCTTCCTGTTCCAGACCGCCTATTCGGGTCGCGCCGAATGCGGCCTCGCCGGCTCGGACGGCTTCTCGCTCAAGGTCTCGGCCGACGGAAGCGCCTGGACCACGGCGCTGACCGCGGATCCCGCGACCGGCGCGGTCGATCTGCCCCACACGCCGGGAGTTCAGGTCGACAAGTTCGTCGCCTCGGGGACGTGGACCAAGCCCGCCTGGGCCCGCCGCGTCCGGGTCGTCCTGATTTCCGGCGGCTCCGGAGGAGGTTCCGGCGGGCTGCGGGGCGCGAGCGTCGCCGTCTCGGGCGGCGGCGGGGGCGGCCCCGGCGGCTTCTGCGAACTGGAGTTTTCGGCGGCCGATCTTCCCGCGACAGTGGCGGTGACCGTCGGCGCCGGCGGCGCCGGCGGGGTCGCGCAGACCACGGCGGGCGCCGACGGCCTGCCGGGCGACCTCGGCGGGATCTCCTCGTTTGACGTGTATGTGCGCGCACGTCCCGCGACGACGGCGGCGGGCGGCGGGACCGCCTCGTCCGGAGCGGCGGGGGTGACGCGCGGCTACTCGCTCTATCCGCCGTCGATCGACGTGTCCGGCGGCGCGGGCGCCACGGCCGCCGGCGCGGCCGGCGGGACCGGCCCGGGGCGCGTCGCCGGAGGCGGCGGCGGAGGAGGGGGCGTATCGGCCGCGAACGTGGCTTCGGCCGGCGCCCTGTCGGGCGCGTCCGCCTGGCTGCTCGCAAGCACCCAGCGCGCGAACGGGGGCGTCGCCGACGGCGGCGCAGGGGCCGCCGGCGCGCTGTTTCCGAGATCCGAGCATCTGGCGTCCTCAAGCT
>CABHPB010000154.1 GCA_902168115.1 uncultured Methylopila sp.
GAATAGTCGCCCTCCCCCTCCACCACGCCATCGCAGATGGCGTGGTGGAGGGGGAGGGCGACTATTCCCCTCCGTCAGCCGCTGCGCGGCCGCCACCTCCCCGAGCAAGCTCGGGGAGGAATTCAGCCTCAGACCAGCTCGATCGCGACGGCCGTGGCTTCGCCGCCGCCGATGCAGAGCGTGGCGACGCCCTTCTTCAGGCCCTTGTGCTTCAGCGCGCCGATCAGCGTGGTGATGATGCGCGTGCCCGAGGCGCCGATCGGGTGGCCGAGTGCGGTCGCGCCGCCGTGGACGTTGACCTTGTCGTGCGGGATGCCGAGATCGCGCATCGCGAACATGGCGACGCAGGCGAAAGCCTCGTTGACTTCGAACAGGTCGACCTCGTCGATCGTCCAGCCGGCCTTGTCGAGCAGCTTGTTGATCGCGCCGAACGGAGCGATCGCGAACTTCTGCGGCTCCTGCGCGTGCGCGGCGACCGCGACGATGCGGGCGACCGGCGTCAGGCCCTTGGCCTTGGCGACGCTCTCGCGCGCCAGAACGACCGCGGCGGCGCCGTCGGAGATCGAGCTCGAGGAGGCGGCGGTGATCGTGCCGTCCTTGGTGAAGGCGGGCTTCAGCGTCGGGATCTTGTCGGGGCGGCCCTTGCCCGGCTGCTCGTCGGTGTCGACCACGACTTCGCCGGCGCGGGTCTTGACGGTGACCGGCACGATCTCGCTGGCGAAGCCGCCGTCGGCGATCGCCGACTGGGCGCGGCGCAGCGATTCGATCGCGTAATCGTCCTGCGCCTGGCGGGTAAGCTGGTAGTCGTCGGCGACGGCCTGGGCGAAGGCGCCCATCGAGCTGCCGTCGTAGGCGTCCTCGAGGCCGTCGAGGAACATGTGGTCATAGACGGTGTCGTGGCCGGCGCGCGCGCCGCCGCGGTGCTTCTTGAGCAGGTAGGGCGCGTTGGTCATGCTCTCCATACCGCCGGCGATGACGACGTCGAGGCTGCCGGCCGCGAGCGCCTCGGCGCCCATGATCACCGTCTGCATGCCCGAGCCGCAGACCTTGTTGACCGTGCTAGCCTGCACCGTCTTGGGCAGGCCGGCCTTGATCGCCACCTGGCGGGCAGGGGCCTGGCCGAGGCCGGCGGGCAGCACGCAGCCCATGTAGATGCGCTCGATGTCGTCGCCGGAAACGCCCGCGCGCTCGACCGCGGCCTTGACCGCGGTGGCGCCGAGATCGGTCGCCGAAACATCGGCGAAGGCGCCCGACAGGCCGCCCATCGGCGTGCGCGCGTAGGAAAGGACGACGATCGGATCGTTGGCGGAAATCTGGGCCATGACTGTTCTGCTTTCGCTGGCGTGAAATCGGATGCGCGAGTCGCATAATGTTGCACTGCGTCAAAAGCAATCTGGGGTTTCGCCGCGTCAGGGCAAGGCCGGGCGCGCGAACTGCGGGAAACTCATGGCCAAGGGCGCTCCACCCACTTGCGCCTGACCGGCGCGGGGACTAGGGCGCGCAGCAATCGCGTGAAAAAGCGAGTCAATGACCGAGGGACAGCTGTGGTCGACTTATCGCAATACCTGCCGATCCTTATCTTCCTGGTGATCGCGCTCGGCCTGTCGGCCGCG